>DJIF01000126.1:0-20092 GCA_002433485.1 Deltaproteobacteria bacterium UBA6601 | reverse complement strand
GCCGAGCGCGCTGTCGTCGTCATCGCCACTGCAAGCCGTTGCGTTGAGGCAGCCGGCATCTGCGCAGTCCACATCGCCATTTTGATCGTTGTCGAGGCCATCGCTGCATTCCCCGGCATCATCGCCTTCTACGGCCTGCTCTCCCGAGTCGCAGCCGATGAAGCCGAACAAGGCAATCATGAGCAGCAGCTGCTGCGGTGTTGGGACGACGGGGGCTGCTGAATGGGTCAAGCGCATCGGGTTACTCTCCTGTGAGTCCTTGTGCCATGGCTACAGGCAGTGTCATTACTCTGCCTGATTGCCCCGCTGACCGCATCCTATGTAGGGAGGGTTCAGGGAGCCGGACTTAAGAACGCCCAAGCCCTCAAACCTTCACCATGCGAGCCCTGCAGTTCAGGGCAGCAAAGCGTATTCAAGGGAAAGTGATAGGGGGCTCTGTTGGTTGCCATCTTCAAGGTCGATGACCCGCAATTTGGCGCGGTGGCTGTCAGTTGCCGTTGCGGCTAGAAAGGGGGTTGGCAGGGCGCTTGCTCCGGCGCCGGGGTTGCCTGAATACCAACCTGTCAGCACTGGTGTTACCTGATCTTGGCTGAGCAGGCTCTCATCGGGGCGGTCTGCCCAGTTCAGCTGTTCAAAGCCCTCAAGGCTGTTCTCGGGACTCATGGCAAGGAGGGCCTCAGGGGTCTCTTCGCCGGCAGCGTCGTGGTCGTAGCTGGCGATTCCCCGAGGACCGCTAGTACCGCCATTGAGGCGAATGTAGAAGCGACGAAAGCCAATGTGCCAGTCCATGGAGGTTGCAGCCGCATCATCGCTGAGCCGGGTTACCTCTCCGCGTTCAAGGTCGACGTAGCGAAATTCATTGAGTGGATCGTCGGGGGCTGCAGAGACGCCTCCAGCGCTTGCGTCGACGACCAGTTCACGCAGCTCGCCGGGGCCACTAGGGTTTGATTCCTGCCAGCGAAAGCTAATCTGCGCAGCCTCTGGCGCACCGGAAACCAGCTGGTAGTAGCTAAGGACCTGTAGCTTCCACCAACGCCCCTGGTCGTGCAGCCAGTAGCGGTGAAAGCGTGAATAAACCGTATGACCACCGCGCAGGCCGTAGGCCCACCAGTTGCTCAATACGGAGCCATAGTCGTCTTGAAACAGGAAGTAGAGGATGTCCTGCTCTCGGTTTACCTGGTCGAACTGCAAATCAGGGTCCAGGTCACGAAATGGGATTCCAGCGCCGCTTCCGTTGCCGCTTGCGCCGCCGTTGAGAAACAGGTTCCAGCCGTCTATGTGCAGGTCCCAGTTGGTGTCGTCCACTTCATTTGGTTCCAGAACTCGAGCTTCCCGGAGGCTCAGCCAGGCTTCTCCATCACTGAGGTCGACCTCAAGTAGGGTGGTTTGGAGTACCTCGTCGTCGTCGTCGGCTGGCTCCGAGTCGCAGGCGGGTAGACCAGTAAAGATCAGGGCTGCTGCCACTGCTGCGACGCGTATGTCTAGGTTGAGCCGATGGCTCTGCTTAGTGCAAGAGTGGCTCTGCTCCAGGCGTTTCAGCATCGTTGTTTTCCTTCGGTGGTGGCCTGTTTCTACCCTGGGCTTTGTCAAAGCGTAGCCGGACTCCCACGGTAAAGGTCCTGCCGAGCGGAGATTCAAGCCGATCGAAGTCGCCGGGATCACGCCTCTGATCCAGGAGATTGCTTAAGTTGGCGTGGATCTCCAGGGCTGCAATCGGCCTCCAGCTGATCAGGAGGCCAAGCATCACGATGGGCGGGCTGTCGACGGTCTCCAGTTCGCTCACTAAGCCGGTGCCCTCCAGATTGGGGACTTCGCTGAGGTAGCTGCTCTTGCCGGACAGCTGCGCGCCCAGGCGCAGGCGCGCCTGGGGAATCTTGCCCATCAGCGACAGTGAACCGCTGTGTTCGGGACGGCTGACCAGGTGCCCGCCGCGCTCCAGATCCCGGCTGAACAGGTAGCGCCAGCTGCCGCTGGCTTCGAGGTAGGGCAGATCCAGCAACATGAACAGTTGCGCTCCGGCGGTAAGCGCTCGACCCAGGTTGTCGTAGCGATAGACCACCAATCCAGCCTGGCTGGCAGCGGGGTTGAGGCGCAGCTCAATGAGTTCAGTGAAGTAGTTTACGAAGCCCCCGATTCGCAGCGTCAGAACTCCGCCCAGCCGTCGCTGCTCCAGCGAAAGATTGGCCCCCCAGGAGCTCTCTGCCTGGAGTTCGTCGTTACCCAGCACCAGGTAGCCGAGGTGGCTGTGGTCAAACTCGTAGAAAAGTTCCTTTAGATCAGGAGCTCGATAGCCGCGTCCGGCAGAGATCCGAAGGCGGGTAAAGCGCCAAGGCTTAAAGTTGAGACTGATGCTTGGAATGGGTTGCACCCCGAAGGTCTCGTGAATGGTCGTTCGGAAGCCGGCCAGCACTTCGAGCCATGGCCGCGCGAACCAGTCCAGGTGGAGGTAGGGCTCCACGCGGTGAACAGCTTTGTCCGGTAGCTCAATGATGGTCTCAGGAGCTTGGTCTTCTCCTGAGTAACGCTCACTGGTGACTTCCAGATCTTGTCGATACAGCTCCAACCCTCCTTGCAGCAGGAGGCTGCTCTCTATGTCCAGGGCCGCCCGTAGTCGTAATTGGAACAGTCCATCGCGACCCTGTCGTTGCCGAAAGTCGGGCCCCTGCTGCTGGCGGTGCGCGCTTGAGCTCTGGAATAGAGTGCCGCCCAGGTCCAGATCGACAAAGCGGGTTTTGCTGAGCTGGAGGGCGAAGTGAGCGTTGCTGACCCAGCGGGTCTGCTGTCTGGGGTCTGAGTACTGCAAGGTTCCGACCGGTTCGGGATACAGTTCAGCTGACTCTCCCTGGCGGCGATGGTGATTGAGTAGGGAGGAGAGCTTCAGTCGAAAGCGCCCAGCGTGCAGTGCAAAATTACCTTGCACCCCAAGCTGGTGAGCAGGTGGCATCAGGTAGCGGCTGTAGGGCCCGCTGTCGCCGCCGGGCCAGTTGAGCCAGTTCTGATCTTCCAAACCGTCAAAGTACTGGTAGTTGAGATTCAGGCTTGCACCTATCAAGTCGTTTCCGTGGGAGGCGCTGAGAGCATGGCTTTGTTGATGGTGGCTGCCGTACCTTGAGCTTCCGCCGATGGCGCTGCCTGCATTGGCACTGCGGGTGATGATGTTGAGCACCCCGCCGATGGCGTCCGAACCGTAGAGTGCCGACATAGGGCCCTCAACGATCTCTACTCGCTCGACCAGTTCAGCAGGGATCTGGCTGATGTCGACGACTCCGTTGGAGTCTCCGGCTACAGGCCGGCCGTCGATGAGAACCAGGGTGTGGCGGGCCTCGGCTCCGGAGAGTGACAGCCCTGAGCCACCAAACTGGTCTCCGTAGTTGTGAACATCTAGGGCAAGTCCCGGGGCTCTACGCAGGGCTTCCCCCAGATTGTTGGCGCCGTGCTCACGCAGGTCCTGTTCTCGTAGCAGCAGCACTGGGATCGGGCTGTCTGAGAGAACTCGTTCCTCGCCGGTAGCCGTGACCACCAGCTCTTCGTAAACGCTCAGAGGCGGAATCGGTGACAGCTTGTACAGCTCGTCTTCAGTTGGCTGCTTAACTGGGCTTGGCTGGCCTTCTGAACCTTGCTCATCCGGCTGCTTCGGGCTGTCCTCCGATTTGCTGCCCTGCTCCTGATCGGACTCAGGTTCGTCCTGGTTGTCGCCTTCGCCAGGTTCTTCGGCTTCGTTGTTGTCGTCCTGGTCTGTTGGTTCGCTTTGGCCCCATGTGCGCTGGGTCAGCGCTGGTGGCGCATGGGCCTCCGCAGCGAGCACCCCACCGGGGCTCAGCAGGTTAACGAGCAGCAGTGCGAGTACAGAGGGCTTCATGGCCGGGTCAGGGACACTACCTCGCGCTTCGTTGCAGTGCCAGGGCAGCCGAGCGCGCCTATTGCCCCCCATCTAAGGGGGCGAAAGCTGTCCGCGCTGCTTGGGCTCGATCGGGTGAAGTACTCCTTCTTACCGGCTTTGAAGCGGTGCTTTGAGTTCTTTGGCTGCGCTGCCATACCTGGTCTGACTTGCGATGGTGTAGTGAGACTGAAGCCTGTTGAAGTGGAGGCGGCTGCTATCGTGCACAGGGGCAATATTTAGATGTGCCCTGCCGGAGTGAGCATTGGGTCTGCGCGCGCGATTTATGTCGAGGCTTGTCGCTCGCTCAGAACGATTAGGTCGTAGTTCCACCGCCGCGGTCCCTGCCCGCGGTCTGAGCCGGCTGCGTGTGGTGCATCGAAATCTGGGTCCGGCGGTGAACTTTGTCCCCAGCCGGCGTTGGCAGCCTGGCTCCAACGTCGATGTGCTGTTGGTGCAGGGTTTCGCGACCGGCCCCCTAACCCTGGATGTTCTAGCGAGAGCCTTGACCGAAGAGTTTGAGCTGGACTGCTGTGTGCCCCGACTGGGGGGAATGTTGGGTTATCTGCAAACCCGCGAGGTGCGGCATTCCGGTCAACAGCTCGCTGAGCTGCTCCATTCCTTGCCATCGAATCAGCGCCCATGGCTGGTGGGTCACTCCATGGGTGGAATTATTGCTAGAGACGCTGTGCAGCGTGGTGGTGCCGCGGACAAGGTGGCGGGGGTCGTGACCCTCGGCTCGCCGCACCGGGGAACTCCAGTCGCTTTAGCGGGGCTGTTGCTCGGTCTCGGGCTGATCAGCCGGGCTCCGCGACAGATGTTGCCCTGGGCGCGTGCGGTCCGGGACTTGAATGCGCTGCCCTGGCCAGCAGAGCTTCCGATCACCGCTATTGTCAGCTCCAGTGATGTGCTGTGTCCCCCCTGGTTTGGCTCCCTGCCTTTTGCCGATGGTTGCCGCTTTGTGAATCAAGGCTTTGCCGGCCATGGACACACTGAGTTGGTTCGTAGTCAGGAGATCGCCGCCTACGTGGGTCGTTTGATTACCAGCTGATCCGGGGCCATGTTGGGTTGTTTCAGGTCCAATCATCGCCGCGATAGGGCGCTATCGCGCGCCGCCGATCACTACAGTGGCGGATCAGTTGACCCACTTGCAGCACATTAAGGGGTATACGGTGGGGCCTGCTGAGCTGCTGCTTTCTATGGAAGCTCAACGCCAACCTTGCAGACGGGTCGCATGCTTTTTGCTGACTGTTACCCGGCTCTTAACCATTCACGCTATGAGCCTGTGGAGGCCTGAAAAAAATGTCCGATTTGCCCCCCTTTGGTGAGCTTATCTATGAGCTTGACGGTCACGTCTGCACCATCACCCTCAACCGCCCCCATCGCAAGAATGCGCTGTCGGCGACGCTGGTTAACGAGCTGATCGTTGCGCTTGAGACTGCTGCCGAAGATTCCCAGGTTGGCGCCATCATTCTTACCGGAGCGCAAGGGGTGTTCTGTTCTGGCGCTGATCTCGGCCAGATGAGCGGTGGCGCTGGTGAAGAGAGCAAGGTTCCCTGGCGGGGCGGGTTTCCCGAACTTAACCTCGCTTTCACTCAGTTGGGTAAGCCGGTGATCGCTAAGGTTCGCCGCTATGCTTTGGCTGGCGGACTTGGCTTGGTTGCCGCTTGCCAGTTTGCCCT
Organism: Deltaproteobacteria bacterium UBA6601; assembly: GCA_002433485.1. Classification (GTDB taxonomy): domain Bacteria; phylum Myxococcota_A; class UBA796; order UBA9615; family UBA9615; genus UBA6601. Next base: position 14,533 of record DJIF01000126.1, on the reverse strand, counting down.
GGCCGAAGACAGTGCCACCTTTGGCACTCCTGAGATCCGTCGCGGTTTGTTTCCCATGATGATTATGGCCAACATCTTTCGGATAGTGCCTCGTCGCCGTGGCTTGGAACTGATCTTGCTGGGCGAGCGGATCTCGGCGCAGGAGGCTATGGAAATGGGCTTGATCAACCGGTCTGTGCCCGCTGAAGAGCTGGATGAAGCCACGATGGAGCTGGCCCGCAAGCTGGCTGCTCAGTCCCCGCAAGCTATGAAGTTGGGTCTGGAAGCCTTTTATGCCCAGTCTGATATGGACTTTGCTGAGGCGCTGCCCTTTCTTGGTGGCAAGCTCATGGAGTGTCTGAGCACCGATGATGCGCGGGAGGGCTTGCTGTCCTTTATGGAGAAGCGCGCGCCAAGTTGGCCATCCCGGACTTGAATCGGTGGCGAGCTTTGGTTACCAAGGGTCATGCGTTTAATTCTGGGAGGCCTTGAAGAACCCTCAAAGTTGCTTGGCCCTACCGGCCCGGGCACTGCTGAAGTGGATCTCGTAGCCTTGCTAGAGGCCGACCCTCTTGAGTGGGTGGCGACTGTCCTGGAGAAGCAAGGAGCGCGGGCGACCCTTGCTGATGAGCAATTCATATCTCACGTTTTCGAGCAGCACCTGCGGGAGGCTGAGGTTGATGATGCGGCTGTCGATGCTTATGAACTGCTGCTACAGGCGATACGCGACCAGCATGACCTGGGCGAGCAGCAGCTGAGCGATGTGTTGAGTTGTGCTTTCGAGCGCTTACCCGTTGCAGCAGGCAGTGACCTCGCGTCCCAGGAAGAGGCGTCGATGCTGGGGATTCAGGCTCGCCTCAGTGATCCCATTGATGAACCGGCGCTGGTCAGCAGTGCCGCCAATGAGAAGGGCGGTGCTAGCGCAATCATGCTGCAGTTTCCGCAATCATGTTGTCGGATAGATCCCGGTTCTGGGTGATAGGGCGCTGGTAGGGACCCGAAAGCAAGAGGATTCCTTGGCGGAGTGGGCGAGATGTCTGAGGTGGTTGAATGGGTTGAGGAGCGGGGTGTGGTCAGTCTGCGGTTGAATCGACCGCAGGTGAAGAACGCCGTCAATGGCGAGGTGATGAGCCTGCTTGGCGAGTACATTTCGGCACTCGAAGCACGGGATGATCTGGTTGCTGTGCTGTTCTGCTCAGCAGGGTCTGAGTCTTTCTGCTCCGGCGGAGATTTATTGTGGACCAGGGGTCTTGATACTCCGGAACAGGGCGTGGAGATGAGCCGTCGGATGCAGGCTATTCTGCATCGCCTCTCCGCTCTGCCGGTGCCGGTAATAGGTGTGCTGAGTGGCTACGCCCTGGGTGGTGGAGCCGAACTGGCGCTTGCCTGCGATCTACGGGTCATGGAAGAGCATGCATTCTTTCAGTTCAAACAGGCCCGGGTGGGGCTCATGTCGGGCTGGGGTGGTGGGGCGCGGCTTTTGCAGTTGGTTGGATATGCCCGGGCCATGGAACTCTTTGCCGCATGTCCGCGGGTGGAGGCCCATGACGCTGTGCGGATGGGACTTGCTAATAAGGTCGTTCCTGTTGGTTGCGGGCGGGACGAGGCACTGGCTCTTGTTGAGGATTTTCGCAAGGCCTCGGGGCGCTCGATTCGAGTGATAAAGCGTTATCTTCAGGATGCTGATGGGCTCGATCTCGCCGCTGGTCAGGCCCTGGAGTCAGAGCGCTTCGCTGAACTCTGGTGTTCGGCTGAGCATCGTGCGGCACTGGCGGCTTTTGCGGCCAAGGTTCGCCCCGATTTTGGTCGTGGATAAGGCTCTGTATGTCTATCTCAGAGCGCTCCCAAATCCTCTAAGATGTAACTGGGTTTTTGGGTTTTATGCAAAGGAGAGTTTTGTGATCAGCTTGTCGTCAAAATGGCTCGAAGGTTCTCGCAGCCTGTTCGCGATATGGGCGCTAGGAATGGTGCTCTTAGCTGGCTGCAAGGTGGATATTCCGTGGGTTGACCCGCTCGATGCGACGGTTTCGGTTGTTGAGGCTCAAGAGGCCGATGAGTGGGCCTTTTTTGACTTCCATAACGGGATTCAGCTGACCAACGCTGATGGCTCTCCTTTGCTGTTGGACTCTCCTGATCAGGTGAGTGGCTGGGATCTCGCTTTGAGTCAATTTGTGCTCGCAACATCAAGTGGCGCGAATAGTGATTGGGGCAGCGAGAGCCAGGGAACCTTGGAACTGGTCCAGGGCAGTGAGGAGAGTCCGCCATCCATCGGTGATGATGCGGCTCAGGTGAGCTGCGCTTCTCTCCATAGTGAAGCTTGGGAAGCCGATGAAGAGGTGGATCCTGATCTTGCTGGACCGCGCCGTTCGGTGGTTCACAATGTCCTCCTCACCGGCTGGTTTAGATATCGGCTCAGCAGCCATCAGGCCATTCCTAACTTTGCGGTCTTTGCCGTTCAGGATCGGTTTGGTCGCTGTGTTCGGCTGCAGGTAGTCGACTACTACGATGATGAGGGCGAGAGTGGCTTCGTGAAGCTTTATTGGCAGTACCTGGTGGACTGACTTAGCGGAGCTTGAGTTGCTGACTTGAGCGGAAGAAGACTCGTCCGGGAACGGTCTTTCCTCGCAACTGATGGTAGTCCAGGTTGGCATCGTTGATCCGCCACTTGCTTGCCTCAAGTTCGAGCCTGAGCGCACCTTTCTGCGGAGCAGTGAAGCTCAGCTGATAGATGCGTCGTTCACGGGGTGCCAGTCGGTTGTCGCTGAGCTTACGGGGCTGTGGGGACCATTGCCACCGGGCACCGATCCGCTCGCTGACTTGGCTGAGAACCTCGCCCTTGGCGTTCTTGATCGAGGCGTTGATCAGGATGAATCTTTCCGGATCTCCGGTGGGTAGAGAGTGCCCGGCATGCTCGTTGTAAGCGACCAACCGAAGCTTGTTAGCACTACCTGCTATCAACTCTTTGGGAAGATCCTTCCAGAATAGGGTCAGGCCCTCGGGATAGTGGGGTCGGATCGCCGCAATCTCCTCTTCAAAGACTGGCTGCTTGGCGATCATGGAACCTCCAAACCAGTGTCTTCGGGTTGGCCGCGGGTTACCGCCACCGACCAATGGTCGCTGCTGCTTGGGCATGTGACACTGCTGGCAGGTGAAGCCTTCCGCAGCGTAGGGGCTTTTCTCAAACTCCGCTCCGGTGTCGAAGGCGCAGGCCAGGGCCAGATCTTCAAAGTGGGCCTGAGCCTGGTGACAGGCGGTGCACAGCGCTGGGCTAAGGAGTTCCTCGGACTTGCGGGTTGCATGGGGGGCATCGCTGTTACCGAAGGGCCCCAGGACCACTCCATCGCGGACGTGACAGGCAGCGCATGTAACCGCTTCTTTTTGTAGCTCATGGTCGAAGCTGGGATTAACTTCGTAGACGGCTCTGTCGAGTTTTCCGGCGTGCAGACCGGTCACCAGCTGTTGTTGCTGTTCTCGTAATGGAGTGTGGCAGTTGTGGCACATCCAGCGGACATCAGAGTCGCCTTCGCGGGGTTTGTTGAGTTCGGCGATGAACTGTGGGTCGTCGAGATAAGCGCGCGCGTGGGTTGAGATGCGCCACTCCTGATAGATCTCCTGGTGGCAGGCCCCGCAGGTCGAGGCTTTCAGATCGGGCAGTCCGGCAGGAATGCCGCCGGAGTTCACCGGTCGCAGATAGTGGGGCTGGCTGGTCGCGAACTGCAGCGAGCGTTGCAAGGCGCTTTGCTGCTCCGGTTCAGAGAGTTCGAGATCGTCGCGGCAGCCACCCAGCAGGCACAGCAGTAGCACTGTGATGGTCAGAGGGCGACACATGCTGCTGCAGCCTATCAGTCTCGAGGTGGGCTGAGTCCTTGATTGGAGTAGGCTCTAAGGGTGTTTGACGCCCACGCCCATCTCACCGACCTTCCCCCCACTGAGGCAACCATGGGTGTGGCGGGTTGGCTCCTTCCTGGGGTTGATCAGGCTCGCGATCAGGCTTCTCAAGTCCTTGCTGAGCGGGACTCTAGGTTGGCGCTCGCCTTTGGTCTGCATCCCTGGTACCTGCCCGGGCCAGGTGAACTACCTGCGGAGCTTGCGGCCCTGGAGCGAAGACTCGCTTCAGGCCGGGCGGTCGCAGTAGGGGAAACAGGCCTGGATAAAGGGCGTCGTGGCGCCCCAAGGGAGCTTCAGCGCCTTGCCTTCAGGTCTCAGCTGGAGCTGGCTTCCAAGGCAGAACTCCCGGTCATTCTTCATGTGGTTCGTAGTCATGGAGCCTGTCTTGAAGAGCTGGCTGCGGTTGACCCGGGTCTGGTGGGCATGGTCCATGACTTTCGCGGTCCCATCGAGATGATTGACGGCTGGCTTCGGGCGGGCTTTATGTTGTCCTTGTCTCCGGGAGCGATTGGTCGTTCGGAGCTGATTCGTGCGATCCCTTCCGAGTCACTGCTTCTTGAGACCGACGATAGTGGGTGGCAGCAGTTGCCCGAACTGTGCCGCGCGGTGGCCGCCTGTCGGAGCTGTTCTGTCGAGGAGCTGGGCCGTACCACCGCCCAGAATGCCGGCCGGCTTTTCGCCCTCGGTGATGGGCTCGTTTCTGCTACGCGGTGAAAAGGCCCTCGACAAACGGCCGGGGATCGAGACAATCCCCGCTATGACTACTATCGGTTCAGCACGCCAGCAAGTTCCAGCTGAAGCAGTTCCTAGCTCTGGCGAGAGTCGCCGTAAGGGTAGGACTCCGTCTCCGCTGCCCGAAGATCTGGATCCGGCAGAGACCCTACCTCGGCATCAGCGGCGCTTTGATCGGAGCGCCCGTCTGTTGGGTGATCGAGGCATGGCTCGTCTGCAGCGCAGCCATGTGGTGGTGTTTGGCGTTGGTGGGGTTGGTTCGTTTGCGGTTGAGGCCCTTGCCCGTAGCGGGGTCGGTAAGCTGACTCTGATCGACTTTGATGAGATCTGTGTCACCAACTCCAATCGACAGCTACACACCCTCAAGGACAGCTATGGCCGCAGCAAGTGTGAGGTCATGGCAGAGCGCTGCCGGCTCATCAACCCGCGCATAGAGGTCCTGTGTCGAGAGCTGTTCTATGGCGCTGAGACCAGCTCCGAGCTGTTGCCCGAGGATTTTCGACCGGACTTTGTGGTCGATGCCATCGACAACATCACAGCCAAGTGTCATCTGCTGGATACCTGCCGGCGTCGAGATCTGGCTGTGGTGACGTCCATGGGGGCCGCGGCCAAGATGGACCCGACCCAGATTCGGGTGGCCGATATTAAGGACACCTATAACGACCCTTTTGCCCGGGATATTCGCGCCATTCTCCGGCGCCAATACGGTTGGGAAATGAGCGCCCCGGTTGGGCTACCGGCAGTGTTCTCGGTGGAGCGCCCACATGCTCCAACCGCCCTCTATTACGATCAGGCCAGTGGTGGTTTTCAGTGCGTCTGCCCACCTAAGGAGGATCGTCCCCACAGCTGCGAAGAGCGGGTCCAGGTTGAGGGCTCCCTTGGCTTTGTGACAGGAGCCTTTGGACTGGCTTGTGCTGGTGTTGTGGTCAATCGGCTGGTCGGGCGGGATGTGAAGCTCGTCGGACTTCCCTGAGAAGGAGCTGCTGTGGCTCTCGATATCACTTGCTTTACCGTCGGCATGTTTGGAGTGAACACCTATCTGATCACGGATCGGGCGACCGGCGCTGCGGCAGTCATCGATACTGGTGAGAGCGATGAGTTGGTTGGTCGCATCAAGGGGCTCGCAACGTCTCCTGACATTCAGATGATTCTGCTCACCCACGGCCACCTGGATCATGCTGGGGCCCTTGCCAGTCTTCAGGAGCACTGGGATGTGCCGACCTGGATGGATGCAAACGAGCTGCCCCTGTTCAATACGCTGCCCTTTCAGGCGACCGCCTTTGGTATGCCCCACATAGATTGTGAGCTGGGTAGAGTGGACAATTACATCAAGGATGGCGGCAGAGTTGAACTGGGCGAGACCACGCTGCGCTTCCTTGCTACGCCCGGCCACACCCCAGGAATGGGCTGCTGGTATGACGAGACGGATATCTTCGTCGGGGACACTCTGTTTGCCGGTAGCATCGGCCGCACTGATTTTCCCATGAGTGATCCATCATTGATGGTGGACAGCCTACGGCGCCTGATGCAGCTCCCAGGCCACTTACGGGTGCACTCCGGGCATGGCCCGGTTACTACCCTCGAGCATGAACTCTTGACCAATCCCTTTCTTGGTTATCTGCGATCGGAACTGGGCATTGCCGGTCCTCCCGGCTTCTCCTGGACGGCCGGTACCTGATCGGTCGCTCCGGGCTCGAAGGCGGCAACAACCGCCAGATAATGACGCCCGGTTCGCTCGAACATGCGTTCTCCCATGCCCTTGAGGCCCAGCATATCCGTGCGATTCGAGGGTCGCTGCTGAGCGATGGCGCGGAGCAGCTCGTTGCTGCCAAGTGTATAGGGGGGCCGCCGCTCGCTCTCGGCCAAGGCCGCCCGGACCTCACGGAGCTTCTCAAAGAGCCCCCTCTCACTCATAGAGAGCCCCCTTGATGGGTGCATAACCCTAGACTTGCCCGTGTCTGGCAGCGCTCTGCGGCGGGCGGCCCCGAGCAGCGGAAAGACCATGGTGAAGTCACTTTCTTCCTGTTTCATGACGGCCTTGCCCAGGGCTGCCAGGTTAAGGACCCGATAGCGGCGCTCATAGCCGCGGATGGTGCGGGTGACTTCGGTTTCTACCAGGCAGCCAGCACGGACCAGCGCGCGGAGCAGGGAGCTGGTGTCGTCTTGGGTCAGCTCTGCGAGTAATCCGAAAGTAGAGAGCCGGTGAAAGCCCCTTTGGGTGACATTCTTCGCTTCGGATCCAGCCAGGACCCTGCCAACCAGCGATGCACTATGGCCGTTGCCCATGCGGGCCACACAGGACAGGGCTTTGCGCACCATGAGCTCTTCGTTAGGCTCGAGGCGACGTGGTTTCTCGGTACTGGTGGGTCCGCGTTCGCAGACGTCGCAGCCAGCGCAGTTCTCCCAATCAGGTTGCTCACCGAAGTAGTCAAGGATTGTGCGCCGTCTGCAATGCTCTTGTTCGGCGAAGGCCACCATTGCGTCCAGCTTGTCGTATTCGCGCTGGCGGCGTTGACGAAGGGGCTCAAAGTCCAGGCTGAATTCCTGCTCTTCGCGAAGCAGTCGGGCCCCGCTGCAGCGGTCTGCTTGAGTCCAGGTGATCAGGCCGAGCTCTTCGAGGCGACGCATGGCTCCACTGAGTCGGGGTCGGTCCACGTCGAGCTGGCTCGCGAGGCTGGGCAGGTGAAGCGGAATATGACGAGGCAGACTGGCCTGGATAGAGAGTTGCCTGGGGCTTTGCTGAGGTTCCTCTTTATCTCGACTTGCGCCTACTGAGCTCCAGAATTCATCGGTGTCTCGTGGTGGAGGAACTGAGAAGCTGTAGTTTTCTACTGGGTGGCCGCCTTGTTCCCGTAGCTCGCTCAGGCGGCTCCATAACTCCCGCGGTAGACCGGCCCGGGTTGGCGCCGCGCGATCGTCGTCTGGATCGCGGAGGAAGCTCACTTCAGTCAGGCCCTCACGGACCGGCAGTCGACGCAGCCAGCCTTCTCGCTCCAGCACGATCATGGAGGCGCCAACCATTCTATCGGTGATTCCCTTGCCGGCGTGATCAGCGATGGCCTGATGACTGCGGAACACCGGGTTGCAGTTGGCCTCACGAAGGGCTTCAAAGGTGCCTCGAACTGCGGCCTCCGGAGGGTGGCTGTTGTCGATAAAGAACTCCTGAATGGCTCGGTCTCCTCGTTTGTAGAGGAGCCTTATTTTGGAGTCCTTGCCGTCGCGACCGGCGCGGCCGATCTCCTGATAGTAGGCCTCAATGGTGCGGGGTATGTCGAAGTGGATGACAGCCCGCAGGTCTTCCTTGTCGATGCCCATACCGAAGGCGTTAGTGGCCGCGACGACTGGGAAGCCTCCGGCCATAAAGCGGTCCTGGATGCGGCTCCGCTCTTCATTGTCGAGCCCGGCGTGGTAGCCGGTACAGAGCTCACCAGCCTGGCGAAGCGCATCGACTACCGATGTTACTGACCGCCTTGTTGCGCAGTAGACCAGCGCTGGTCTCCCTACCTGCTTGAGTTCAGCTTGTAGTACGTCGATCTTGTGGTTCTTTGAGCGTGCCGGTAGCACCGACAGGTGGAGGTTAGGGCGGTCAAAGCCAGTAACGAAGATTCCGGGATCATCGAGGCCGAGGCTGTCCAGGATGTCTTCGCGGACTTTGGGGGTAGCTGTTGCAGTCGCCGCGACGGTCGGTGGATTGCCCAGTTCCGCGCGGACTCTCCCCAACCTGAGGTAGTCGGGGCGAAAGTCATGGCCCCATTGGCTTAAGCAATGGGCTTCATCGATAACAAACAGGCTGATTTCGGCCGCTGCGAGTCGTCGCGCAAAACCGCCCCCTCGAAAGCGCTCAGGAGCTACATACAGGATCCGCACTTCGCCGCTGAGGACCTGCGCGAGTCGCCGCGCGCGTTCTTCGGCGCTGATGCTTGAGTTGATGAGGGTCGCTGAAACTCCAAGTGTGGTCAGCGCGTCCACTTGATCCTTCATCAGCGCAATGAGTGGTGAGACCACCACAGCTGTGCCTTTTCGATACAGCGCTGGCAGTTGAAAGCACAGTGACTTGCCGGCGCCGGTGGGCATCACGACCAGTGCGTCGCGTCCAGCGGCTACGTGGCCAATGACCGGTTCCTGGCCGGGCCGGTAGTCGCGATGCCCGAAGACATCTCGGAGCAGCTCCTTGAGACGGGTGGAATCGAGGTTCTCTGTTGGGACCTGCTGGTGGTTCTCGTTCACCGTCGCGCCTTTCATTGAGCTCTTTTCGTTTAGACCCTTGTAGCAGCCCTGACAAGGTGGGATTCGAGGTGCAAGGACTATTGAAATTCGCCTTGACAAAAGATTCCCGAGGCACTGCTCAGCCGGGCAATCAGGTGCCCGGAATTTGCTTGGTACCAGGCCAGGTGTTTCGATATGATTTAGATCGAAATAGATCACTCAAGTGCTTGATAAACAAGCTCTTTTGCTGTTCTTTTGCCCGGGAGTTCTGCGCCGTGAATGAGAGGGCCGAGGTGATGGACTGGAGCATCTGGGGCGACGGCTCTGCAGAGGTGCTGGATTGGCCCAATCTTGGTGAGGTTTCGCCGGTCCTGTTGCGTTGTCCTACCTGTGGCCTCCACGTCACTCTCTTTGTGGATACCTCTCAGGGAACAGCTGCCTGTACAGAGCGTTGTCCCCTGTGTCTACGCGCCGTGCATCTAAACGTTACCGTTAACAATTACTGCGTCACTCAGGTCGCGGCTCAGCGACCCTTCTGAGGTCCCTCTTCCAGCTGACTGTGGCAGGCTGCTGGAGTGAATTTTTCTGAACCTCTGGTAACCGGCGTTCTGGTGCGGCGCGAGAAGCGCTTTATCGTTCATGTACTCCTTGATGATGGACGAGAGGTTGTGGCTCATACCAACAACTCCGGGTCGATGCGCGGCTGCCAGGATCCAGGGAGTCGGGTCTGGCTTTCGCCAGCAGATCGTCCCAATCGCAAACTCAAGTGGACCTGGGAGTTGGTTGAGGTTGGGCCCCAAGGCGTACTCGTTGGGATTAACACTGCACTGCCCAACGCCTTAGTGGAAGAAGCTGTGCGAGACGGCACCATCACTGAGTTGGCGGGCTACCAAGAGCTTCGGCGTGAGGTTCGTTATGGGATGGAGGGCTCAAGGATTGATCTTTTATTGAGCGGCTCCGGGCGGCAACCAGACGCTTGGGTTGAGGTTAAGAATGTGACCCTCGCCGAGGGCTGTAGAGCGCTCTTTCCCGATGCGGTGACTGCTCGTGGGCGAAAACACCTGCGCGAATTGAGCGCTCAGGTGAAGTTAGGCCAAAGGGGCGTGTTGGTCTTTGTAGTTCAGCGCAGTGATGTCAGATCAGTGGCCCCGGCAGACGCCATCGATCCGGAATACGGCCAGGAGCTTCGCAGGGCCAGGAGTGCAGGTGTCGAAGTGTTGGCCTATCAGGCGAAGGTTAGCGAGACTGCTGTGAAATTGGTTGGGGCACTCCCGGTCGTTCTGCCAAGGATGGATTGACTCAGACTGTTCCGCGGGCCCCGATCCCTGCTCCCTGAGGTACCCTGCCGGCGCATATGTCCACTACTATTCTTGCTGGCTTCCGGCGTGGTCTTCTGATCGGTCTCAGTCTTGGTGTTCTGGTGTACTTGAGCTACGCCATCTGGACCGGCTGGGAGGAAGCGGCTGCCGCCTTGTTGAGCTTCCAGTGGGGCTGGCTTCCGCTGCTGCTGCTGTTGAGCATGGTCAATTACGGGCTCCGCTACCTGCGCTGGGAATTCTATCTCCGTACCTTGTCGATCTCAGTTCCCTGGCGCAGCTCGGCAGCGATCTTTCTTGCTGGTCTCGCGATGACCATCACACCCGGCAAGGTCGGTGAGTTTCTAAAGTCCTATCTGCTGAAGAAGAGTGCCGGAATCCCGATGGCGACCTCAGCACCGGTGGTGCTGGTCGAGCGGATCACTGATTTATTGTCATTGCTGCTCCTCGCCTCCTTCGGCGTCGCGAGTTATGGCGGTAGTACAGGCCGAACTCTGCTGCTGGTTGTCGGGGCTCTGGTTCTACTTGCTGTAGTAGTGCTGCACAGTCGTAGTCTCAGCAGACTGCTGCTGCGCTTACTTGCGGTGCTGCCGATGGGCGCTCGTCTGGCGCCCAAGTTGTCCGAACTGCTCGACTCCAGTCGTGCGCTGCTGGGCCTCCGTCCCCTGTGCCTGGGCCTGTTGCTGGCGACGGTGGCCTGGTTTGCCGAGTGTCTGGGTTATTTTTGGGCCTTTGATGCCTTTCCCGATTCTCCGGGTCTCGAGCTGTCGGTGGCGGTATTCGCCTACTCATTTTCAACGGTGGTCGGTGTATTGAGTCCTGGAGGAATTGGTCCTACCGATATTGGCCTTATTGAACTGGCCTGTCAGTTCAACCCGGGTCTCGCTGAGCGTAGGGACCTGGCGACAGCCGCTTCCTTCGTAGTGCGGCTGTGTACTTTGTGGTTTGCGGTTCTGCTTGGTGCTTTCGCACTGCTGCGCTATCGAGCTGAGGTTGAGGTGGACGTGGAGCTTGCTCGCGGCGGTGGCGAGCCCTGATCGGGCAGAATCTTTCTCCGCAAGCTCCTTTAGCCTCCTGCTACCCTGTAGTTGCTCCATTTAGGATTTCCGTGCGTGCGCGGAACAGCTTGCTTCGGAGCGATTCCTGGGACCGCATTGGGAGTGCTTTGCGTGCGAGTTTGGTGGCAGTTCAGTCTTGCATTGATGCTGGCATTCACGGGGCTGTCTTGCACTGACTCTAATGGTGGCGCAGGCGGTGGCTTCAGCAACTTTGTTGGTGGTGACGACGATGACAGCAGCCCTCCGCCTGAGGACTTTGTCGCCATTGAGCTTGCTCCCGCCGAGATGGAGTTTGGCGCCGTAGAGATCGGCGAGGAAGTTGAGCGCCAGCTCATTATCAGCTCGCGCGGCACCCTTGAGTTGGTTATTGACGAACTCAGCTTCTCGGCAAATTTTGTTGGCTCTCAGGCTGGCCCGATCACTCTCGCCCCCGAGGCTGATCAGGAACTCACCATCAGGTTCTCGCCGACAGTGGTTGGCGTTGTTGCCGGCGAGCTGGTTCTGGCAACCAATGCCAGCCTGCAGTTGCCGGGCGAGGCGCTGCTGGAGGATGGTCGGGTTGTGCTCAGTCTGCGTGGTGAGGGTCAGGCAGTCGGCCCCCAGACCGAGGATTGTGCCAATGGCATCGATGATGATGAAGATGGCGACATCGACTGTGCCGATGCCAATTGTGTTGGGCTGGTGGTCTGCGCCGAGGAAGACTGTGCCAACGATCTCGATGACGATGCCGATCAGCTGATTGACTGCGAGGATCCGGAGTGCGCACAGGATTCGGACTGCCTTGCTGCTGAGGACTGCAGTGACGGCCTCGATAATGATGAAGACGGGCTGTTGGACTGCGCAGATCCCGACTGTGAGACCAGCGTCTTCTGCAACGTCGAGGTATGCGACAACCTCTACGACGATGACGGAGATGGCCTCCTCAACTGCTTTGATCCTGATTGCGCGAGCGACCCTGCCTGTGTTGCCGAGGATTGCGCCAATGGTCTGGATGATGACAACAACAACCTGATTGACTGTGCGGATCCGGCCTGCGCGAGCCTGCCGTCCTGCCTTGCTGAGATCTGTGGCAATGGTCTCGATGATGATGGTGATCTGGCCGTGGACTGTGCCGACTCCGAGTGCCTCACTGTTGCCTCCTGCATCCCAGAGCTGTGTACCGGTGGGCTTGATGACGACGGTGATGGAGCCATTGACTGTGCTGATCCGGAGTGCCTGAGCGCATCGGTCTGCAACCTCATTGAGAACTGCGTCAACGGACTTGATGACGACGGAGACGGTGCAGTTGATTGTTTGGATAGTGCTTGCGCGGGTTCCCTTGTGTGCACCCTCAGCGAAGACTGCGGTAATGGCATTGATGATGACGGTAATGGCCTGCTGGATTGTCTCGATCCGGTCTGTAGCCAGGTTGTCTCTTGCCAGGTTGAGCTCTGCAGCGACGGTCTGGACAACGATGGTGATGGCCTCATTGACTGTGTTGACTATGACTGTCAGGGGACGCCCAGTTGTATCGCTGAGGACTGCGGTAATGGGCTCGATGATGATGGTGATGGTGCTATCGACTGTGTGGACTCCGAGTGTGCGCTTGAGTCCTCCTGCTTGGTCGAGCTTTGCGATGACAGCATCGACAACGATGGTGATGGGCAGATCGACTGTGCCGATGCAGATTGCTCAACCAGCGCGGTGTGCATCAGCGAGGCGTGCAGCAATGGCTTTGATGATGACGGCGATGGATTGCTGGACTGTGCGGATCCTGAGTGTGCCGCAGAGCAGAGCTGTCAGCCGGAGCTCTGTGCCGATGGCCTAGACAATGACATCGACGGAGCCACGGACTGCAACGACCCGGACTGCGCCAGTGGTCCGCCGTGCATCGCTGAAGACTGCGGCAATGGGCTCGATGACGATGGGGACGGTGCCATCGATTGCCTTGATCCTCAATGCAGTCAGGCGTCCAGCTGTATTGCTGAGGATTGCGCTAATGGCATCGATGATGATGGGGATGGCTATATCGACTGTGCTGACAATGCCGGCAATGATCCCCTGGATCCGGACTGCGCGCAGAGTCCAGACTGCATCATTGAGCTCTGTTTCGACGGCGTTGATAACGATCTTGATGGCTACGTCGACTGTGCGGACAGCTACTGCATTGCGACCGTTCCCTCTTGCACTGTGGAGGCTTGCAGCAATGGCATCGATGATAATGGCGATGGGCTGGTGGACTGCGCTGACCCTCAGTGTATCGCCCTACTCTCATCCTGTTCAGTAGAGCTTTGCAGCGGTGGCCTGGATGACGACGGCGATGGCGCCATTGACTGTGCGGATAGCGACTGCATTGCAGAACCGGTCTGTGCTCTGGAGCAATGCGCCAATGGTCTGGATGATGACCTCGATGGCCTGACGGATTGCCTGGACCCATCCTGTCTGGGTGATGCTGCCTGCACGAGCAGCGGTGAGAGCTGTAGCGATGGCGTCGACGACGATGGTGATGGTCTGGTGGATTGCGCCGATTTGGAGTGCAGCGCTTTGGCCCTGTGCAATCCAGAGCAATGCGCCAATGGCATTGATGACGATGGGGACGGAAGCATCGACTGTGCCGATGCTGATTGCGCTGGGGAGGCGCTCTGTAGTTCTGAGCAGTGCAGCAATAGTCTCGACGATGATGGCGATCTGTTGATCGACTGCGTGGATCCAGACTGTGCCTCACTGCCGTTGTGCATCGCTGAGCTGTGCACCAATGGCTTGGACGATGACGGTGATGGCCTCATCGACTGTGTCGATCCTGAGTGCAGTGGACTTCAGTACTGTGTGGCTGAGGACTGCGGCAATGGCCTTGACGATGACGGTGATGGCCAGCTCGACTGTGCCGACTCTGAGTGCGCATTTGCACCAGCATGCAGTGCAGCCTCAGAGCAATGCGACAATGGTGTCGACGACGATGGTGATTCGGCGGTCGACTGTGCTGACAGTAACTGCGCACTCTTCCCGGCCTGTGTGGCTGAGCTCTGTAGCGATGGTCTGGACAATGACGTCGACGGCTTTGTTGACTGTCTTGACTCTGAGTGCGTGGGGGCTTCTGTCTGTATTACGGAAGTCTGTGACAACCTGATTGACGATGACAGTGATGGAAGTGTCGACTGTCAGGATCCTGAGTGTGTCACTGCAGCCTCGTGCACTCCTGAAGATTGTGACAATGGTCTTGACGATGACAGCGATGGTCAGATCGACTGTGCTGACGCAGAGTGTTGGTCTGTTGCTTCGTGCCCTGCTCCAGGCGATGACGACGACTCGGTCCCCGGTGGTGACGACGATGATACCGGTCACGGTCATGATGACGACGACTCGGTCCCCGGCGGC
>DJIF01000027.1:3718-12907 GCA_002433485.1 Deltaproteobacteria bacterium UBA6601 | reverse complement strand
GCCAAGATCCACGAGTAGGAGAGACGTTAGCTTTCTGCACTAGGGGTGTAGCTCAGTTGGTAGAGCAGCGGATTCCAAATCCGCAGGCCGCGGGTTCGAATCCTGCCGCCCCTGCCAGATAAAAGGTTCCAGTCAAGCGCTACACAATGAGTGCTGCTTGCTCTGGTTCGGAGAGAGAAAGGAGGAACAAAAGATGAGCGATCGACGACTGCTTGGCTTCATTTGGCTGGTTGCTACGCTCGCGCTGTGGTTGGTCCTCCGTGATCTCGCCCAGTGGGCCCTGGTTAGTGCCGGTCTGCCCAACCAGGGGCTGATGGGTGGCTCGGTTCCCGCAGCGCACCTCTATGGCGGGATCATCTCGGTGGTTACTGCTGTGGTTTGCTGGAAGCACCCTGTCGTCTATGCCTTCTGCATCGAGACGGTTCAGGAGACCAGAAAGGTTGTTTGGCCTACTCGACAGGAGACCCGAGATCACACCATTGTGGTGGTGATCACTTCCTTCATTTTTGCCTTCATCCTGTGGGCCTTTGATCAGGTCTGGAAGAAGCTCTTCGCCCTCATCCTGGACCTCGACGCATGAGCGGGGCCCTTTCGATGGGAACGGAATCCAATATGTCCGACGAGATGCTTGAAGCACCTGCCAGTCAGTCCCCTCCACCTGCGCTTGATAGCGCAGAGGAGACTGAGGCTCAGCAGACCCCCGAGGTTGAGGCCGATGCGGCTCCAGCCGATGCCGAAGCAGTCGCAGAGGGTGTGGCTGCTGAGGAGGAAGAGCCTGAAACTCCCCAGGTCCAGCTGGAAGTAGAAGGCATGGGCTGGTACGTGGTGAACACCTATTCCGGTTATGAGAATAAGGCCAAGCTGGCCCTTACCGAGCGGATCAAGACCCTTGAACACGAGGAGTCCTTTGCTTCCATTTTGGTGCCCGAGGAGCAGGTTGTTGAGCGAACCAAGACGGGTAAGACCCGCAATGTAAGCAGACGCTTTTATCCGGGCTACATGCTGGTGCAGATGAATCTCACTAATGAGACCTGGCACGTGGTGAAGGACACTCCCAAGGTCACCGGCTTTGTGGGCGGGACCACTCGTAAGCCAAGTCAGGTTCCGCCTCGTGAGGTGGCGCGCATTCTGGGTCTCATCTCTAAGGAGTCGGTCGAGGCTAAGCCCAAGATCCACTTCGACAAGGGAGAGAACATTCGGGTCGTAGACGGTCCGTTTGCAAATTTCAACGGTGTGGTGGACGAGGTCCGTCCGGACAAGGGCAAGCTGCGGGTGCTGGTGAGCATCTTTGGTCGCTCTACTCCGGTCGAGCTCGATTACATCCAGGTAAAGAAGGACTAAGGCCCGCAGGGCTTT
The DNA here is from genome assembly GCA_002433485.1 of Deltaproteobacteria bacterium UBA6601. GTDB lineage: Bacteria > Myxococcota_A > UBA796 > UBA9615 > UBA9615 > UBA6601. Next base: position 11,551 of record DJIF01000027.1, on the reverse strand, counting down.
GGAGAGTCAGTCATGGCAAAGAAAATCGCTGGATACATCAAGCTGCAGATTCCTGCGGGCCGCGCCAATCCTTCGCCGCCGGTGGGTCCGGCGCTGGGGCAGCAGGGCGTCAATATTCCGCAGTTCTGCAAGGCCTTTAATGCCGCCACCTCGAACATCGAGAATGGGCTCATCACTCCGGTGGTCATCACCGTATATGCCGATCGCTCGTTTTCTTTTGAGACCAAGACGCCCCCCGCGGCGGTTTTGATTCTCAAGGAGGCGCGTCTCCCTAAGGGCTCCGGTGAGCCCAACAGGAATAAGGTGGGCAAGCTCCGTGAGTCGCAGATTCGCAAGATTGCCGAGATCAAGATGCCCGATCTCAACACCACCGACATTGAGGCTGCGATGAACAGCATTCGGGGTACTGCCCGTTCGATGGGGGTCAATGTAGTTCCCGGCTAGTCCGGACTGTTGGTCTCAGGGCATGGTGCCTGGGGGCCGTTTTTCACTCCGACGTGGGAGGGCGCGCAGCGCTCGTTTGAACCACGGGAGATAGAAGATGAGCAAGCACAAGAACGCTCGTAAGCAGAAAGAGGTGAGGAGCCTGGTCGAAGCCGGCCGGTTCTATCAACTCGACGAAGCTATTGAGCTCCTCAAGAAGTGCCATACGGTCAAGTTTGACCAGTCTGTGGACATTGCGCTCCGCCTTGGGGTCGAGCCCAAGCATGCCGATCAGATGGTTCGTGGCGCGGTGGTGTTGCCCCATGGCACCGGCAAGACCTTGCGGGTTTTGGTCCTGGCTAAGGGCGATAAGGTTGCCGAGGCTCGCGAGGCTGGCGCCGACTATGTTGGTGGAGACGACCTGGTCGAGAAGATCAAGGGCGGCTGGCTTGAGTTCGATAAGGTCTGCGCGACCCCTGACATGATGGGCGCAGTAGGCAAGATCGGTCGGATCCTCGGTCCGCGCGGGATGATGCCGAACCCTCGCACCGGAACCGTTACCTTTGAGGTGGCGAAGGCGGTTGAGGCGCTCAAGGGCGGCAAGATTGACTTCCGCGTTGAGAAAGCGGGCATCCTTCATGCACCTATCGGCCGGATCTCTTTTGACAGTGACAAGCTGGCTGAGAATCTGCGCACCCTGATGGAGCAAGTTCTTCGTCTTAAGCCGGCTTCAGCCAAGGGCACCTATCTTCGTAGCGCAACCCTGTCCGGGACCATGACTCCGGGGGTTCGTCTTGACACCAACAGCCTCGTTCGCGGGCTGAATTAGCAGGGAGGACCGACCATGGATCGCGCTGCAAAAGAAGCATTTGTCTCGGAATTCAGCGAAAAGCTGAGCCGCACCCGTCTGGCCATCTTTGCTGACTACCGAGGCCTTGACGCAAACACCACTGTGCAGTTCCGCAAGGGCTTGGCTGCTAGCGAGGAGGGCGTGGAGTTTCGTGTCATCAAGAACTCGCTGGTTCGTCGGGCCATTGAAGGCACCGACTTCGCCCTGGTGGAAGAGCACCTTAGCGGGCCCAACGCCGTCATCCTCGGTTATGGGGATGTGGTCGAGACCGCCAAGCTGACCACTGAGTTCGCCAAGGAAAACGAGGAGATGGAGCTCAAGCTCGGGGTCCTCGACGGCAAGGAACTCTCTGTTGAGCAGCTCAATGCCTTGGCTGACCTGCCCTCTAAGGAGGTCCTGCAGGCCATGCTCCTGGGCGTTCTGCAGGGACCGTCTCGCAATCTCGTCAGTCTGCTCGCCAACTGCAATCGTCAGCTGGTGAATGTGCTGAGCGCCTACCGAGACAAGTTGGAGAGCGAGAGCTCTTAAGGAATCTGCTGTCCCGCCGTCGTAGTTCCATTCTTTGTGGACGACGACTGTTGGGCAGCTGTTAAGGAGGCCTGGCTCATGGTGAACCAGGCTCTCGAACGTGAAGACAATAGCTGACCGAAAGGATCTTAATCATGGCTATCGAGCGTGCTGAAGTAATTGAATACATCAAGAACATGACCGTGCTGGAGCTCTCTGAGCTGGTAAAGGAGCTTGAGGACACCCTGGGTGTTTCTGCTGCCGCTCCGGTTGCCGTTGGCGCGATGCCCGCCGGTGCTGGTGGTGCTGCTGCCGCAGAGGAGAAGGATGAGTTCGACGTTGAGCTCACCGCCGCTGGCGACAAGAAGATTCAGGTCATCAAGGTGGTTCGTGAGATCACCGGCCTGGGCCTTAAGGAGGCGAAGGCCTTTGTCGAGAGCGCCCCGAAGGTTGTCAAAGAGGCAGTCCCCAAGGCCGAGGCTGAGGAGCTCAAGGAGAAGCTTGAGGCTTCTGGCGCTTCGATCACGATCAAGTAGTGCTTTCTGCGGCTTCAGGGCTTTTGGGCCCTGAAGCCGCATCTCTTCATCGACGTCTTGTTGGACGTCGATTTTCGGCTGTTCGGAAAATCCGTGCAGTCCGGCATCGAGCCTCCGGGTAGCTCGTTGTCGATCTGGCTAAGGCCCGATTCGGTGTTACACCGAACTGGAGATGCAATGGCGACTCCGCTGCTGGCAAACAACTCTAGGTTCCGCCCCTCCTTCGAGAAGATTAAGAAGGTGGTTGAGGTCGAGAATCTCATCGCAATTCAGAAGAAGTCCTACGGACGCTTTCTTCAGGCCGACGCTGAGCCTGGTAAGCGCGAGAATCGAGGGCTGCAGGCTGTATTTAACAGCGTGTTCCCCATCGAGGACTTCAACAAGACTGCTTCGTTGCAGTTTGTCGCCTACACCTTCGAGAAGCCGAAGTACTCCGAGGAGGAGTGCCGGCAGCGTGGTACTACCTACGCCGCCCCCTTGAAGGTGACCGTCCGTCTCGTCGTCTGGGATATGGACGAGGAGACTGAGGCGCAGAACATCCGGGACATCAAGGAGCAGGAGGTCTACTTCGGTGAGCTGCCGATCATGACCGAGACCGGCACCTTCATCGTCAACGGTACTGAGCGAGTGGTGGTGAGCCAGCTCCATCGCTCCCCCGGTGTGTTCTTTGATCATCAGAACAAGACCACCTACTCCGGCAAGGTCATCTTCTCGGCACGGTTGATCCCCAACCGAGGTTCCTGGATTGATCTGGAGTTCGACACCAAGGACATCCTTTATGTTCGCATTGATCGGCGCCGTAAGCTGCCGGCCACGGTTTTGCTGCGGGCCCTCGGCTATGACACCGAGGAGATGCTGAATTACTTCTATAAGACCGAGATTATTCATGTCGCCGCTGACGGAGTGACCAAGGACTTTAATCCGGAGCTCCTGCTTGGTCAGAAGACCAATGTTGCTATCGAGCACGACGGCAAGGTGCTGGTTAAGGAAGGCAAGAAGATCACTCGCGCCGCGATCAAGAAGATCAAGGCGGCTGGCCTGACCCAGATCCCGATTCTAGATTCGGATCTGGTGGACGAGGAGAGCTCTGCAGGGGCTCGAGTGGCGGCCCACGATGTGGTCGATCTGAACACCGGTGAGATCATTGTTGAGACCAACGAAGCCCTCACCGAAGAGAGCCTTCAGCAGATCCGCGAGCGGAACATTGAGCAGGTCGAAGTTCTGTTCATCGATAACGTAAATGTCGGTTCTTTCCTTAGGGATACGCTGCTTATCGACAAGATCGACAATACTGAGGCGGCGATCATTGAGATCTATCGTCGGCTCCGACCTGGCGATCCGCCGACTTACGAGACCGCCCTGGCCTTCTTCGAGAACTTGTTCTTTAACCCGGAGCGCTACGATCTGAGTCGGGTTGGACGGCTCAAGCTGAATCACAAGCTTCAACTTGAAGTGCCTCTTGAGCAGACCACCCTTACCCGCGAAGACATCATGCGGACGGTGGGTTACCTCATTAATCTGCGCGACGGGCACGGTGAGGTCGATGACATCGATCACCTAGGCAACCGCCGCGTGCGTCCGGTGGGCGAACTTCTTGAGAATCAGTTCCGTATTGGGCTGGTTCGTATGGAGAAGGCCATCAAGGAGCGCATGAGCCTCGCTGAGATCGAGACTCTGATGCCCCATGATCTGATCAACGCCAAGCCGGTGTCTGCCGTGCTTAAGGAGTTCTTTGGTTCCAGCCAGCTCTCCCAGTTTATGGATCAGACCAACCCCCTTTCTGAGGTCACTCACAAGCGTCGGCTCTCGGCTCTCGGGCCTGGTGGATTGACTCGTGAGCGGGCAGGCTTTGATGTGCGTGATGTGCACGCCACCCACTACGGCAGAATTTGTCCCATTGAGACCCCTGAAGGCCCCAACATTGGTCTCATCGCCTCGCTCTCGACCTACGCTCGGGTTAATGAGTTTGGCTTCATTGAGACTCCGTATCGTCAGGTCCTCGACGCTCGGGTCACCGGAGAAGTGCATTACCACTCTGCCCTTGAGGAAGAAGGCAAGGTCATCGCTCAGGCCAACGCGCACATCGGCAAAAAGGGCCTGATCGAGATTGATCGGGTCTCAGCTCGAAGCAGCGGCGATTTTGCCCTGGTCGATCCTGCTGAGGTCGATCTCATGGACGTCAGCCCTAATCAGCTGGTGTCGGTGGCCACCTCTCTTATCCCCTTCCTCGAGCATGACGACGCTAACCGGGCGTTGATGGGTTCGAACATGCAGCGCCAGGCAGTGCCGTTGATTCGTACTCAGGCACCTTTCGTAGGTACCGGGCTCGAGCGTCACGTGGCTGAAGACTCGGGGGTCACCCTGACCGCTCGTCGTAGCGGCGTGGTTGAGGCAGTGGATGCTACCCGTATCGTCATTAAGACTGACGAGGTGGGCGGCGATATTGGCTCTGAGGTCGATATCTACAACCTAGTGAAGTTCCGTCGCTCCAATCAGAGCACATCGGTCAATCAGAAGCCTCTCGTTCGTAAGGGTGATGTGGTTGAGGTTGGTGCAGTGATTGCCGACGGTCCCAGTACCGACACCGGCGAGTTGGCCCTTGGGGCTAACGTACTGGTCGCTTTCATGCCCTGGGGTGGCTACAACTTTGAGGACTCGATCCTCATTTCCCAGCGATTGGTGAAGGACGATGTGTTCACCTCGATCCACATCGAGGAATTTGAGATCGCATCGCGCGACACCAAGCTGGGCAAGGAAGAGATCACCCGCGACATCCCCAATGTCGGTGAGGAGGCCCTTAAGGACCTCGACGAGAGCGGTATCATTCGTATTGGCGCCGAGGTGGGCCCAAGTGACATCCTGGTGGGCAAGATCACGCCAAAGGGCGAGACTCAACTCTCCCCAGAAGAGAAGCTCTTACGGGCGATCTTCGGTGAGAAGGCCGGCGATGTGCGAGACACATCGCTTAAGGTTCCCCCTGGTGTCACTGGTACCGTTATCGGCGCGCAGATCTTCAGCCGTGAGGGTGTAGAGCGCGACGGTCGTGCCCAGCAGATTCAGGCGACCGAGACCGCGCGGATTCTCCGTGACCAGGACGAGGAGATGCGCACGCTCATCTCCTCGGCTGAGCGTAAGCTGGTTCGGATCCTGAAGGGCCACAAGGCGGCAGCTGACATTGCGGATGACGGTGATGTCTTCATCAAGAAGGGTGCTTCGTTTACCGAGAAGGTGGTGCAGTCTCTGCCCATCTCGCTGTGGCAGGAGATCGCTGTCGCTGGTGGTCAGGAGGTGGAGGACGAGGTCTTCCGGCTCATCGACGCCGTTCGCGAGCAGCTTGAGTTGGTCGAGATGGTCTTTGGTGCTCGCATTGAGCGTCTCAGCCAGGGCGATGAGCTGCCCCCGGGCGTCATTAAGCTGGTCAAGATCTATGTCGCTATTAAGCGCAAGCTTTCCGTTGGTGACAAGATGGCCGGTCGTCACGGCAACAAGGGTGTTATCTCCCAGGTTCTGCCTGTTGAGGACATGCCTTACATGCCAGATGGGCGGCCTGTTGATCTGGTCCTCAACCCGCTGGGCGTCCCGTCCCGAATGAACGTCGGGCAGATCCTGGAGGTTCACCTGGGCTGGGCTGCTCGAGGAATCATCAACCAGCTTGAAGAGGCTCTAGATCAGGGCGACAGTGCAGCGTCACTGCGCGCTTATATGCTTGAGGTCTTCAAGCGTCACGAGACGGTGCAGAAGTTCCTGCCCGAGGCGAGTGACGAGGAGGTCCTGGCCTTCGCAGAGCGTTGCCAGAAGAAGGGAATCTTCTTCGCCACGCCGGTCTTTGAGGGTGCGGAAGAGGTGGAGATTCGCGAGCAATTGTCGCTTGCGGGCCTTCCGGACCGAGGTCAGGTGACCTTGTTTGATGGACGAACTGGTGAGCCTTTTGATCAAGAAGTCACAGTGGGCATCATGTACATGCTCAAGCTGCACCACCTGGTCGATGACAAGATCCACGCTCGGAGTATTGGTCCCTACAGTCTTGTTACCCAGCAGCCGCTGGGCGGTAAGGCGCAGTTCGGTGGCCAGCGGCTCGGAGAGATGGAAGTCTGGGCCCTGGAAGCCTATGGCGCTGCCTACGGTCTGCAGGAGTTCCTCACCGTCAAGTCCGACGATGTGGTGGGCCGAACGCGGATGTACGAGAGCATCGTGAAGGGTGAGAACGTCCTTGAGGCGGGCCTGCCCGAGTCCTTCAACGTGCTGGTTAAGGAACTTCAGTCCCTTGCCCTCGACGTAACCTTGATCGAAGAGAAGTCTGAGGGACTCTCGCTGTAGCGGCGAGGTCCCTGTTTGAATCGTTTTTGAGCATTCCTGCAGTGGCGCGGCCGCGTCGCTGAAAACAACTGACCGGAGGGTCACCCCTTGCGCGACCTCTACAGTCTTTTTGAGAAGCCGAAGAGCCCCCTGAACTACTCGGCGGTGAAGATCGCCATCGCCAGCCCCGAGAAGATCCGCTCGTGGTCTTTCGGCGAGGTGAAGAAGCCTGAGACTATCAACTATCGGACGTTCAAGCCCGAACGCGATGGACTCTTCTGCGCCCGCATCTTTGGTCCGGTGAAGGACTATGAGTGCAACTGCGGCAAGTACAAGCGTATGAAGCACCGTGGCATCACCTGCGAGAAGTGTGGCGTTGAAGTGATTCAGAGCAAGGTCCGTCGCGACCGCCTCGGTCACATCGCTCTGGCCACTCCGGTAGCACACATCTGGTTTCTAAAGAGCCTGCCCTCGCGGATCGGCAATCTGCTCGACATCAGTCTGAAGCTGCTTGAGCGAGTGCTTTACTGCGAGTCCTATATCGTCATTGATCCGGGCGCCACCACCCTTGAGGTGGGCGCTGTCCTTAGTGAGGATGAGTATCAGGACGCCTTGGCTGAGTTCGGTTGGGACACCTTTGAGGTGGGCATGGGTGGTGAGGTCATCCGCCAGATGCTGAGTGAACTCGATTGCGACGCATTGAGCGTTGAGTTGCGGGAGCAGCTGCGTAACGCCACTTCTGAGGCGGCTCGTAAGAAGATCAGCAAGCGGCTTAAGACCATCGCTGCGATGCGTGACTCGGGTAACAAGCCGGAGTGGCTGATGCTGGAGATCATTCCGGTTCTGCCGCCGGATCTTCGTCCTCTGGTGCCGCTCGATGGTGGTCGTTTCGCGACCAGTGACCTCAACGACCTCTACCGTCGGGTCATCAATCGAAACAACCGTCTCAAACGCCTGCAGGAACTGACCGCGCCCGAGATCATCGTGCGCAACGAGAAGCGTATGTTGCAGGAGGCTGTTGACGCCCTGTTCGACAACGGTCGCCGCGGTAAGACCTTTACTGGGCCCAATAAGCGTCCGCTACGTTCGCTTTCTGACATGCTCAAGGGTAAGCAGGGCCGCTTCCGGCAAAACCTGCTCGGTAAGCGGGTCGACTACTCGGGTCGCTCTGTAATTGTGGTCGGGCCCAAGCTGCGGCTGCATCAGTGCGGTCTGCCCAAG
>DJIF01000027.1:0-3387 GCA_002433485.1 Deltaproteobacteria bacterium UBA6601 | reverse complement strand
GGTCTGCCCAAGAAGATGGCTCTCGAGCTGTTTAAGCCTTTCATCTACAACAAGCTTGAGGAGCGCGGCTTGGTCACTACGATCAAGGCCGCCAAGAAGATGGTGGAGATGAAGAGCCCCGAGGTGTGGGACATCCTCGATGAGGTGATCCGCGAGCATCCTGTGTTGCTCAACCGTGCGCCGACCCTGCACCGCCTGGGTGTTCAGGCTTTCGAGCCGGTGCTCATTGAGGGCAAGGCAATTAATCTTCATCCCCTGGTCTGCACCGCCTTTAACGCCGACTTTGACGGCGACCAGATGGCTGTGCACCTGCCCTTGTCCATCGAGGCGCAGATCGAGGCCCGGGTGCTGATGATGTCCACCAATAACATCCTCAGTCCTGCCAATGGCCGGCCAATCATTCAGCCTAGTCAGGATGTTGTGCTCGGTGCCTATTACATGACCAGGACGGCCATGTTCCGACCTGGCGGTTACGATGCTGAGCGGGCGGCAAAGGCGGCTAAGGATGGCAAGCCCTACTTCTCGGGGCTGTACGGATCACCTGCTGAAGTGCGGCTGGCCTACGACGCCGGCGCCCTGGATCTTCACGCGACCATTCGGGTGCGGATGGATCGGGATCTGGCCGAGACCGGCCGGCTCGGCGATCGACCGGAAGAGCTCGACAGCGTCATGGTTGATACCTCCTGCGGGCGCATTCTCTTTTATGAGATTGTTCCTCAGGAGCTTCCCTTCACGCTCGTTAACCGGGCGATGGATAAGGGCGCTCTCGGGCAGCTTATTGATCGCTGCTTCCGAGTGGCTGGTCCAAAGGCCACCGTGTTGTTGGCCGATGCCTTGATGGTGCTTGGTTTTGAGCAGTCTACCCGTGCCGGTGTCTCTATCTGCATTGACGACATGCGCACTCCCTCTCGCAAGGACGAGCTGCTTGATTCGGCTTTCGGCGAAGTTCGAGAGACTGAAGAGCAATACGCTGAGGGATTGATCACCGTTGGTGAGAAGTACAACAAGGTGGTCGACATCTGGGCCAAGGTGACCGAAGAGATCTCCAGCCAGATGATCGAGGAGCTCGCTACTGAGGAGGTTACCTCTGCAGATGGCAAGCAGAAGGGTCGACAGCAGTCCTTTAACTCGATCTACATGATGGTCGATTCAGGTGCTCGCGGCTCTAACACCCAGGTTCGGCAGCTGGCGGGAATGCGCGGTCTGATGGCCAAGCCTTCGGGCGAAATCATTGAGACCCCCATTACCGCGAACTTCCGTGAGGGGCTGACTGTGCTGCAGTACTTCATCTCTACCCACGGCGCTCGTAAGGGTCTCGCGGATACGGCGCTCAAGACCGCCAACTCCGGGTATCTCACCCGTCGTCTGGTCGATGTGGTTCAGGACTTTATCGTCTCCACCCGTGACTGCGGGACAGAAGATGGAATCTGGGTCCATGCGCTGGTTGAAGCCGGTGAGATCATTGAGCCGCTGGCCGAGCGGATCCTGGGTCGAGTAGCTGCTGAGGATCTGCGTGATCCGCACACCGGCGACACCCTGGTACCACGCAACGGAATGATCGACGAGGCTGCTTTGGAGCTCATCGAGGAAGCCGGTATCGACCGCGTCTTTATTCGAAGCACCCTCACCTGCTCTGCAGAACGCGGTGTCTGTGTCACCTGCTATGGGCGCGATCTGGCGCGCGGCAAGTTGGTGAACATTGGCGAGGCGGTCGGAGTGATTGCTGCTCAGTCCATTGGTGAGCCCGGTACTCAGCTGACCATGCGTACCTTCCACATTGGCGGCGCTGCCGCTTCTCGTGCGGTGCAGAACACCCAGACCTCTCGAGGTGCCGGCAAGGTCGAGTTCCTTAACGTTCGTACGACGATCAACCGTGAAGGCAAATCGGTGGTTATGAGCCGTAATGGTGAAGTAGCCATTTACGACGAGACCGGCCGCGAGAAGGAGAAATACGGTCTGAACTACGGTGCGCAGTTGTCCATTGAGGACGGCAAGATGGTCAAGGCAGGTGAACTGCTGGCCGAGTGGGAACCCTTTGCCAGTCCGGTATTGGCCGAGGCCGAGGGCAAGGTCGTCTATGCCGATATTGTTGAGGGCCAGACCATGCAGGAGTTGGTGGATGAGTTCACTGGCATTAACCGTAAGGTCATTGTCGAAAGCCGTGACGGTTCGCTGAAGCCTCGCATCATCATTAAGGCAGGCAAGAAGGAGTCGGTCTATCACCTTCCGGTCTCGGCCAACATTTCGGTAGAGGCTGGGGAAGAGGCTCGTCCGGGCGACATCCTCGCCCGCATTCCCCGAGAGGCCGTCAAGACCAAGGACATTACTGGTGGTCTGCCTCGTGTTGCTGAACTGTTTGAGGCCCGTAAGCCAAAGGACGTTGCGGTGATCACCGAGATCGACGGTTACGTCTCTTTCGGTAAGGACTACAAGGGCAAGCGTCGGGTTGTGGTGACCCCGGAAGGCGAGGGTGAGCCTCAGGAATACCTGATTCCCAAGGGCAAGCACGTTTCGGTTCGGGAAGGTGACTTTGTTCGCGCCGGCAATCCGCTCATGGACGGCTCTTCAAACCCCCACGACCTGTTGCGGGTTAAGGGTGAGAAGGTGCTTGCCGGCTATCTGGTCGATGAGGTTCAGGAGGTCTACCGACTTCAGGGCGTCAAGATCAACGACAAGCACATTGAGGTGATCTGTCGTCAGATGTTGCGTCGGGTTCGGGTGCGCAGGCCGGGTGCTTCGGACTTCCTGGTCGACGAGACTGTGGACAAGGTCATCTTCGAGGCAGCCAACCGGGCGCTCATTGAGCAGGGACTTGATCCGGCGATTGCTGAGCCAGCGCTGTTGGGTATCACCAAGGCCAGCCTGTCCACGGACTCGTTCATCTCAGCCGCTTCTTTCCAGGAGACTACCAGGGTCCTGACAGAGGCTGCTCTGGGCGGCAAGGTCGATTACCTACGGGGACTCAAGGAGAATGTCATTATGGGTCGCCTGATTCCTGCCGGAACCGGCTTCACCATGTATCAGCAGCTGGGATTGGAGCAGGATCTTCCCGCCTCAACTCCGGTTGAGTCGAAGAAGGCTTCTTCAGGGGCTGCGGCTTCCTGAGATCAGTCAGAGGGCACTCTGTGCTTGACAGGGGCCCAATGACAAACTAGGTTCGCGCGTCTTCGCCATCTGGGCGCTTACTGACAAGCGCTTAAGAAGACGTAAGGAAACGAGGCCCTCTGCGGGCTAGGAGAGGAACGGCAGATGCCGACGATCAATCAACTGGTTCGTAAGGGACGAAAGAGCCGTAAGGGGCGCTCAGATGCGCCGGCACTCAAGTCCTGTCCTCAAAAGCGTGGGGTCTGCGTCCGCGTCTACACGACGACTCCGAAGAAGCCGAAC
>DJIF01000021.1 GCA_002433485.1 Deltaproteobacteria bacterium UBA6601 | reverse complement strand
TCCCCATTCGGCATCGAAGACTGCGCAGGCGGAGTATGGGAATGGACCGGCACAGCCCTCGCCGACGGCCGCCACATCGTCATGGGTGGCGCCATCATCTCTGAACCCGAGGCCTGCCGGGTTGCCAGTCGAAGAGCCCTGACAGCTGACACCAAGCTCCACTTCCTGGGCTTCCGCGTGCTGCTTGAACTGAGCTGAATACTCCGCTGAGCTGAGCGAAAGCAACCAATTCGGGACCAGGGGCTGGGTTTCTCTCAACCCTCTTCAACTACGAGTTCACCCCACACTGCGGGGCTGGCCCTGGAGACCACGGCCTCAAGCCGGCGCTGAGAACGCCTCTCGGCCCGGGCCCCCTGAAAATTCGCCAGACGCAGGCCTCGAGCCAGGCTCAGGCGAATCGGAACAATCCCATCTGCCGCAGCCGGCCGGTCGTAGAGAACCACCCGATGCGCGCCGCTCTCGAGCGCCAACTCCAGACGGGTCTCAAAGCGAAAGCTGACCGAATCAGTAAGGCTCAGAGCAGCAACAGGACTCCCAGCAAAACGAACGCGAGCAGCTACCAGAGGAACCGCGACCCCATCCACCATCACCGCCAGATACTCGGTCTCTAAGCCGCGCAAATGAAGGCCCAGCGCGGCTAGTTCAGCTGGCTCCAGTGCCGCGCTCTGATCTCGGTCCCAGCGGAACCAATCCGTAAGGCCCAGATCGGCCGGTCTCAGCTCGACCCGGACCGAAGCCCAGATGTGATCAGCAGCCACTGCTACCTGAACCTGACGGGGAACCAGCTGATGAATCGGTGCAGAGGCAGTCGGCGGGGCAGCCCTGGCGAGCAGAACCGAACCCATAAAAACCAGAATTGAAGCGAGGCCAAGGCTGGTCAGGAAGCAACCTGGACGCTGATTACGTGGGGCAGACATGGACTCATTGTGCGCGTCTGGCGGACAAGCCGCCAGCACTGAGGAGTGGGCAGCGGTATAAAGCGATAATGTTCGAGTTCGAGATAAGTGCGCGCAGCAAAGAGCCGGGAGTCAGCGGGCGGGTCGGCTCCCTGACCACCCCCCATGGCAAGATCGAGACCCCGATCTTCATGCCGGTGGGGACCAGGGCAGCACTGCGAGCAATGACTCCCGATCAGGTGCAGGCCACCGGCGCTCAGATTGTGCTCGCCAACACCTATCACCTGGCACTGCAGCCCGGGGCTGCAATCATCGAGCGCCTCGGCGGTCTCCATAATTTCATGAGCATGCCCCTACCCATCCTCACCGACTCGGGCGGTTTTCAGGTGTTCAGCCTGCCGAAGAAGCAGATCACTGAGAAAGGCGTCACCTTCTCGTGGCGCAAAGGGGGCGAGCCCTTCTTGATGACTCCCGAACGTGCCATCCAGATCCAGGAACAATTGGGTGCGGACATCATCATGGCCTTTGATGAATGCGTCCCTTACCCATGCCCCAGGGATTATGCGGAGCAGTCGGTCGCGCGGACCACTCGTTGGGAACAGCGCTGCCTGGCAGCCCGCCGCCGCACTGAAGACCAAGCACTGTTCGGCATCGTCCAGGGCTCGACCTACGAGGACCTCCGCCGCCGCTCCTGCGAGGACCTGGTGCCGCTGGACTTTCCCGGCTACGCCATCGGCGGCCTCTCAGTAGGAGAAGGTCTGGAGGTTATGAACCAGGTGTTGGGCTGGACAACCCCGTTCCTGCCACCAGACAAGCCCCGCTACCTGATGGGGGTTGGCCTGCCCGAAGACCTGTGGTGCGGAGTTGGCCATGGTGTGGATATGTTCGACTGCGTCATCCCTACCCGCCACGCCCGAGGAGCCCTGCTCTATACCTTTCAAGGCAAGATGCGGGTCAGCAACAAACGCTATCGCAAAGACCGCCTTCCTCCCGACACCAGCTGCCCATGCTACACCTGTCGCAACTTCTCGCGCGCGTACCTGCATCACATGTTCGCCGCCGAAGAGGTCACCGGAACTACCCTTGCCTGCATCCACAACATCAGCTTTCTGCAACAGTTGATGAACCAGATTCGCAAGTCCATTGAGGAGGGACGCTTTCTGGAAGCAAAGGCGGAGTTCTTCGCCCGCTACGGGAGCAGCTACGGACCGCCGGCGCGCAACTAGAAGCCGCGGCTCAAACCCCTGCTTTACAGTTCCACTGCGCCAATTCGCGGTGCGCGCGTATAATTGACAGGTTATGAGCACCTATCAGGACGACAAGGCCTTCCGCGCTCCGCTCAGCACGCTCCCCTCTACAGGTAAAAAGCGGCAGGATGGTAGCGATCAGGATTTCAATATCATTGGCGAAAGGACTCCGCTAATAGACGCCCGTGAGAAGGTCCTGGGGCAGGCCATCTACACCGACGACATCGACTTCCCAGGGATGCTGATCTGCAAGATCCTGCGCTCCCCCTGGGCCCACGCACGGATCGACAGCATCGACATCGACAAAGCACTCGCCCTGCCCGGAGTGCACTCGGTGATGGTCGGTACCGATGCACCCATCAAATTCGGGGTGCTGCCCATCAGTCAGGATGAAACGGCCTTAGCAGTCGATAAGGTTCGCCATCTCGGTGAAGGCATCGCTGCGGTAGCAGCTGAAACCGAGGCCATCGCGCTGGAAGCGCTTGAACTCATTGACGTAAAGGTCACCGAGCTCAAACCATTTCTGCGCAAGAAAGACTCCACCCGCGAGCTCCGCGAGGGCGAAGAGAAAATCCACGAGCACATCCGCTTCGAGAACAACATTCACAAGCGTGTCCGACAGAGCTTTGGCGAGCCGGACAAGGCGTTCGCTGAGGCGGCCTGGACTGCCAACGCCAGCTTTGAATTCAAGGGCGTGACCCACGCCTTTACTGAACCTATTGCAGCCATTGCCCACTGGACCCCTGATCAGCGGCTGACCCTGTGGACGAGTCAGCAGGTACCCCACTACACCCATCTGGCCATAGCGCGGGTTTTCGAGATGCCAATGCACCGGATCCGAGTGATCAAGCCGACCGTGGGAGGCGGATTCGGCGGTAAATCCGACCCCTTCCCTCATGAGATGGTGGTCTCTTGGCTGGCAATGGACTGCGGGCGACCAGTGAAGATGCTGTTCGACCGCGAGGAAGTGTTCTTCAGCAACCACGGCCGACACCCGACCAGCAACGAAATCAGCATGGCCATGGATTCGAACGGCAAGGTGACTGGGCTCGACATCAACGCCACCATCGATGGCGGGGCCTTTGGCTCCTTTGGGGTCGTTACCTCCTACTACAACGGAGTCCTCAGTCACGGCCCCTACCGCATTCCTTCATTTCGCTATCAGGGCACCCGCATCTACTCAAACCGCCCGGTTTCCGGGGCGATGCGAGGCCACGGCTCGGTCAACACACGCCTGGGCACCGAGGTGGTCCTCGACATGCTCTGCGCCAAGGCCGGCTTCGACCCGGTGCAAGTGCGCCTGGACAACACACTCTCTGACTTTACGACCCTGATCAACGGCTTTCGGATCACATCCAATGGTATCCGCGAGTGCATTCAGACGGTCGCGGAGCGCTCGGACTGGGCCAACAAGCACGGCAAGCTCCCCTACGGCCGCGGTATCGGCATCGGCTGTGGCTTTTACATCTCTGGCTCTGCACTGCAGATTCACAAGAGCCGCCTGCCCCAGTCGACGGTGCATCTGAAGGTCGATATGGACGGCGGCGTCACCATCCACACCGGCGCCGCAGACATCGGTCAAGGCAGCGATACCATGGCCGCCCAGGTGGTAGCAGAAGTACTCGGCCTACCCATGGAGCGGATGCGCGTCTACGCCGTCGACACGGACATGAGCCCCATTGACCTCGGCTCTTACAGCAGCCGAGTCACCTTTATGAACGGGCTGGCCGCGAAACGTGCTGCTGAAGACCTGCGGGAGCAGCTGATCCGAGCCGCCTCCCGGCTATCCGGATATGCGGTCGAGTCCTTCATCATGCGCGACGGCTACGTCTACAATCGCCACTGGCCCGAGGCCTCAGTCCCCTATATGGAAGCATTGGAAGAGGCTCTTGCTGGCAAGGGCGCGTTGGCCACCAGCGGTTGCTACACCGCACCGCCAATGGGAGCCGCCTACAAAGGCGCAGGGGCCGGTCTCTCGCCCACATACTCGTTCACCAGCTACATCTGCGAGCTTGAGGTTGACCCCGAGACCGGAATGGTCCAGCCGCTCAAGATCTGGGCGGCCCATGACTGCGGACGGGTACTCAACCCGCTCGCAGTGGAAGGACAAATCGAAGGCTCGATCCACATGGGCCTGGGTCAGATCCTATGCGAAGAGATGGCCTACGAAGGGCCCAATCTACTCAACGCCAATCTGCTCGACTATCGCATCCCAACGCCAAGTCAGACCCCCGAGATGGACGTCAGCCTCATCGAGAGCGTTGACCCCGAAGGTCCCTTCGGCGCCAAGGAATGTGGAGAAGGTGGTCTCGCGCCGATCCTGCCAGCCGTCGCCAACGGCATTTACGACGCGGTCGGGGTACGCATCCATAGGGTGCCGATGACTCCCGATGTGGTGCTCACCGCAATCGAGAAAAAAGCCCGCAAGGAACGGCGGGAGGCAGCCGCTCGCTCCGCCTGAGCGGCTAATTAAGCAATGGAACTTCCGGCCTTTCACTACCATCGTCCCAACTCCCTGGATGAGGCCTCAGCGCTGCTCGCCCGTCACCAGGGAGACGTCGATCTGGTCGCCGGCGGCACCGACCTGCTGCCCAACTACAAAAATCGCCTCAATGCTCGTTCGCACGTCATTTCGCTCGGCGGAATCAGTGCTCTGCAGGGGATCTCCACCCGGCGCATTGGTGCCATGGCCCGACTGGTGGAAATTGAGCGCAGTCCACTGCTGCAAACGAGACTTCCCGTGCTCGCCGAAACGGCCTCCAAGATCAGCTCTCCACCGCTGCGCCAGCACGGCACACTGGGCGGCAACCTGATGCTCGACACTCGCTGCTACTACTTCAACCAAAGCCCACTGTGGCGCCAGAGCGTCGACTTCTGCCTCAAGGCTGAGGGAACCAAGTGCCTGGTCGTGCCTTCATCAAAAGGTCGTTGCTTCGCCACCTACAGCGGTGAGATGGCAGCGTCCCTGCTGATTCTGGGAGCCAAAGTCGAGCTACTGAGCGCAGCCGGAGCCAGGACCCTGCCGCTGGCAGAGTTCTTCGATGAGGATGGCATCGTCCGCTTCCGCGACCGCAAAGAAGATGAACTGGTGGTCGCAGTCCATATTCCGGAGGAAGCCGAGCAGCTCAGCTGCGGCTATCGAAAGCTGGCGATTCGCGACTCCATCGACTTTCCCAGCCTCGGCCTGGCCCTGGGCCTTCGAATCAACAAACGAGGTGTAATCGAAGACCTCCGACTGGCGACCACAGCGATGGCCAGCAGACCCGAATTGCTAGACGAGCCCATGGCGGAGTTCATTGGCCAGCAGGCCTCAGCGCAGCTCGCTTTTCGCATCGGAGAAGTGGCGCAGAAAGCTTCTGTCGCATATCGCAACGTTCCTCTTGACCCTAAGTATCGGCGCAAGATGGTGGCAGTGTTCACCCGACGCCTACTCGAGGCCATCTCCCCCGCCTTTGCTAACTAAACTCAAAGCTGCCGCCGCCATGCCCAACGAACCCAGTCCAGATCATCCCGACGCAGACCACCCCAGCGGCGAAGCGGAAAACCACCCTGAGCAACTGTGGGAGGCAGTCAGCGATCTCCATGAGCCAGATGTGCCCGCTCCCTTGGACGACATCGAAGAGTCCTCCACCGACGAAACCTGGGCTGCTGTCGATGACCTCAATGAAGAGGACTGCGAGTCCATCGATCCACTGAACCAGGAGCAGACTCCACCAGACCCCTGGTCCAATGACGAGTTCCCCAACCCTCTAGCCGCCTTACCCGATCCTCCCCCCCCGGTGGTGGTACCGCACGACCTGCAGATGCCGCCCATGAGTGAGTGGCGAGACAGCACCAGCGAGAAACCGCAACTGGCCTGGCGAGGCATCGCCCGAGTACTTTCCCCCGAGCTCGGCTCCGTCGTCTATGTAGCCGACCCCAGCCGAGCTGAGAGCCGCCTGCTGGTCGCCTCCTGGGAGCCCTCTGCAGGCGAGACGCTCACCTCAATCGGCATCCGCCTGGCGGATGATGGGGCCCTGCACGAAGCGCCAGCCTCCCGCACCGGCAATGACCTCGTGGAAGCTCAGATCGAGCTTGGCGGCAAGACCCTTGCACTGCACCTGAAGCTCGAAGTGGGTCGAGACGAACGAGGGCTGCGCTTAGGCCGCGACATCCTCGCCGGTGCATTCCTCATCGACCCGGCAGGCGACGAAGTCTGAAGAGAACCGCCGCGGCTAGATGCCAAGCAGTCCCGCGGCCGCACCACTCGCCTGATAGACCCACAACGAGTTGCCATTTACCGCACTGATCCCGTCAACATAACCACCGTTGCCGTAGAAGACGCTGGTGCCCGCACTGGCCAGGCCCTGCACCGGAACGCTGACATCCGTCACCGTCCACTGCTCCTCAAGTGCGGTCTCGTCCCAGGCCAATAGCACCGCATCACTGCGGGCTCCGAGCAAGAGGTTGTCCGGGCCCATGGCCAGAGCCTCATAGACCCCATCATCGTCAGCCGAGGCAACCGGGTTACCGCTGGTCGTCAGGAGCCCCACCCCAGCGCCGAGCACGCTGTAGAAAACCGCGGCACCACCGACTACCAAGTTGTCCACTTCATCACTGGTAGGGTGGCTCCAAACCTCGGACAACTGAGGAAGAGCAAGAGCCACAACCCGGTCGGCAAGCCCCGCAAACACCTGATTACCGACCGCGGCGAGATCACTTACGTACGAATCTCCGCTCGAGTAACTGGCAAGCACGCTGCCATCCTCAGCAGAGATCGCGCGAATGGGGTCACCCCCAAGCACCAGGCTGCCACCAGCAAAGAGCAGGGCGTCGTCACTGGAACCCGGCAGCTCAATGAGCAGATCGAGGCTCCAACGCAGGCTACCGTCAGCGACCTCAAGGGCTACCAGGCTGCCGTCCAGGGTCATCGCAAAGAGTGCTCCGCTACCAGGCCCGGCAAGGGCAACCACAGGACCACTCAGTGTCACCGGCGCCGACCATAGAGGCGCACCGCTAGATTGAGAAAAGGCCATTAGCTCCTGCCCACTGCCAACGTACAGCGCATCACCATCGGCAACGAGCTCAGCCCGCTCTGCTGCAGCAATCTCTCCGTCCCACAACATGCTGGCCTGAACATCATTTCCAGACAGCATCTGCACGCTGCCATCAGCAGTAACCATGACAAACCGATCGCCTTCATCATCGTCCCCGAAGAAACCTTCGCAGGCACTCAGCAGCAGATGCAAAAAGGCAACTGAGGAACAGAGCAGTAGACGACGCATCAGGGAACTCCAGCGAAGGCCGAAAGATAGTAGAGACGGCCGGCATTAGGCCCGGTGCCGTCGTTAAAGGGAGCAGACAGCACCAACTCTGGCCGCCCATCACCGTTGTAATCAGGAACCACCGACATGGCTCGGCCCAGGGCATCGCCCTCGGCTTCACCCACCACCTGATCTACAAAGTCGACCCCTGCGGTAAGGATTTCACCGGCCAGGGGCAGGGGCCCATAGAGCACCGACAATCTGCCCTGGTCACCGCCCTCAGAACCATCATGACCAGGTCCGCCCACCAGCAGGTCAGTGTCACCATCACCGTCAAGATCCATCAAAGCCATGGCCCGTCCCACCGCCTCATTGCTGGCCGCAGCACCAACCACGCTCAAGGCAGCGCGATCAGCAAAGGAGCCGCCGCTCGGCGACGCTTCACCCAATACCAGGCCGAGCCCGCCAGGGCAGCCGGTCGTGCAGGGCGCTCCCACCAGCAAATCATCAAAGCCGTCTGCATCGGCATCACCAGCAGCGAGGCCGGCACCGAGCGTCTGGGCGGCACCGGCGATGCCCTCGTAAACCAGGTCCAGATTGGCCAGCATTTGGTCTCGGGCCCAGCCGCTGGATGAACCGAGCCGTATGGTGACCCGACCGGTGTCCGAAGACCAATGCGGACTGCCCACCGCAAAGTCAGCGAAGCCATCACCATTGAAATCGAAATTGCCGACCAGCGCATGACCGGAGTACTGCTCATCGGCATCACCCAGCCAGGACGAATCAGCCTGACCACTGCCGTAGTTTGAGGCCCACGAAGAGCGCCCCAGAAACAGTACCGTTCGGCCCCGCAAAGTACCGGCTCCGGTGTCGTACCAAGGGCAGGTAAAGCCAAGGTCGCCAATGCCATCGCCGTTGACATCGCCCAGGCCGGCGGTGGCGGTGCCACAGTGCTCAGTAGAGAAGGAGCCCGCGATGATCAGGTCAGCAGACTCCGCCGACCAATCACCGGACGAAACAAAGGGCCCACCAAAGAACACATAGATGTGTCCCTTAGGCGTATCCGGGAAGTTCACCCCATTCTGCGGTGCACCAATGATCAGATCGTCAAAGGCGGCGCCGCCCGCACCGGTGGGTCCCCCCACATCGGCCAGTGCGACACTGTAGCCCAGGTAGTCACCGGCGACTTCACCTGTCACGGTCGCGAAAGAGCCCAGATCGGTTGGCGCCTGCTCCGCTGAATAGCTGGTGCCTAAGAAGAGATGAACACGCCCTGCAGTTCCTCCATAAAGGGGCACGCCGACCGCAAAATCCGCCAATCCATCGCCATCGAAGTCGCCTCCCGCTGAGATGGAATCACCGAGCCGGCCCGAGCCATCGCTGCCGCTGGTAACCGGCGCCAACAGCCCGGCGGCCACCTCACCCAGGAGTCGCTCGTCGATAACGCCATCACAGTTGTTATCGAAGCCATCGAGATACTCAGCAGCAGCGGGGTAGGCGTTGGGGTGTTGGTCGTTGCAGTCTCCTCCGCAGGCGGTCACTCCATCGAGGTCGGCGTCGGTGTTGGTGTCCTCGTCGACCACCGCATCACAATCGTTATCAAGGCCATCGCACTGCTCAGGAGCAGTCGGATACATAAAGGGGTCCTGGTCATTACAGTCCGGTGGATTGGCACAAGTCGTCCAGGTGTCGCCGTCCTGATCGAAGCCGTTATCGATTACCCCGTCACAGTCCTCATCAACCCCGTCGCAGAGCTCCGTCGCATCAGGACTGATGTCCGCATCGTGGTCGTCACAGTCCCCTCCCCCCGGACAACTGGTCCAGCCATCTGCATCTTGATCCCAGGTGGGCGGGTCCAAGGCGCCATCGCAATCGTTATCGATCCCGTCACACTGCTCCGGTGCACCGGGCCAAGCCTCAGAGTTGAGGTCATCGCAGTCAATATCAACGCAATAACCGTCCTCGTCCTGGTCGACAAAGTCACCTTCATCGACCGCACCATCGCAGTCATTGTCCGAACCATCGCAGAATTCCTCAGCCTCTGGATAAGACCGCTCATTGTGGTCATCGCAGTCGGTCAGGTCGCCGCAGCTCTTGAAGCCATCGCCATCTTCGTCATAGCCCTCGTCCACCAGACCATCACAGTCGTTATCAATGAGATCACAGCGTTCCCCACGTCCCGGATACACAGAAGCGTTGGAGTCATCGCAGTCCTCGGGAGACGGGTACCCATCAGCGTCGCGGTCCCGAGTCTCAGGAGCACCACAGCCCAGGGCCATAGAGAGCAATAACAACAAGCAGTGTGGGGCGAGCGAGAATCTGAGCATGGCCGCAGCAGTGTAGCAGCCCGCAGGGCCAGCCCGGCAGGCCTCAGGGTGCCCCAGGCCAGAGGCGCCAGTCAACAGCCCAAGCTAGCCGAGGCGCGGCCCGGAAATGTAGCCGGTGAGCGCCGAAGCCGCCACTACCAGAGGACTGGCAAGATATACCTTGCCCGGCCCCGAGCGGCCCGGGAAGTTGCGATTAATCGCTGAGACTGTCACATGCTCCGTCGTCCGCGAGGTTCCCGGCCCAGCGTTAATACAAGCACCACATGAGGGGTCGATGAGCTGAATGCCGACCTGCTCAAAGATGTCGATATAGCCCCTCTCCCGAGCGTAATCCTTGATCTTCTGACTGCCGAATTGAATATAGGCGTCCACCCCAGCAGCCACCCGTTCACCGCGCTCAAGAGCAGGACCCAGAACGGATGCATATTGATCCATGTCGCCCCGCTTGCCGCCGGTACACGACCCGCCATAAGCAATGTCGACCTCCACACGTTCACCGAGATCGGTCAAGGGCACACCGTTTCGGGGGTCTCCAGGGGTGGCGACCATCGGCACGATCTTGTCGAGCCGAACGTCAAACTCCGCCGCATAGCTGGCACCCGGGTCGCTCTTGTAGCAGAGCGCTTCGAGCGCCACTCGATCCAGGCCGGAGCGCATCTTCATCAGATGGTCCAGGACCTGGGCGTCGGGCTCAACAATGCCGGTAGTAGCACCGGCCTCAACCGCCATGTTAGTGAGCACAGCGCGCTCATCAAAGCTCAGGTGAGCAAGCCCTTCACCAGCAAACTCAAGGACCTGGGCGATGGCCTTGCCACCCTTAATGTAAGGCTGTGCCATCAGATAGAGAATGATGTCCTTGGCGGTGATCCCTGAGGCGGGAGCCCCGAGCAGATTAAAGCGCACTGTCCGGGGCACCTTCACCCGCACATCGCGGGTGTACCAGGCGTTGGCCATGTCGGTGGCCCCGACGCCGAACGCAAAACAACCCAGCGCGCCAGCCGTACAGGTGTGTGAGTCAGTACCACAGACGATCTGGCCCGGTAGGGCGAGATCGTCAAGGACTGCATTGTGGCAGATGGCCTCGGAACCCTTAGTGCCCTCTGCGCTCTGCATCTCATCGTAGAGCCGAATGCCCTGCTCATGGGCGAAGGCCCGTTGCACCTCGGCCAGATTATCCGCCTTGTCCAGCAGCCCCAGACTGCGATGCTTTTCGGGCATTACATCACCGAGAAAGGTGAGATGATCACGAAAGGCGAAGACACTCTCGGGTTCACTGATGCGCGCATCAGCGCCCAGAGCGTCCTTAAACAGCGAAGCGCACATAGCGCTGGTGTAGTCGTGACTGAAACGAATATCGGCTCGCACAAACACCGCGTCTCCGGGCGCGACAGCTGGCACCCCCAGGCGCCCAGTAGCGGCGTCCACCACAGTATGCCGAGCGATGATCTTCTCAACGATGTTCATCGCTCGCACCGGCGTCTCAAGAGGTGGCGGAGCCACTTCGCCGGCGAGCCTGGCCCGATTGTAGTTAAACAGCCCACCCTTGAGCACAATGCCGCGGGAGATCGGGTCGAGACCTACCAGGAACTCCTCCATAGGGATCTTTTCACCGGCGAGGATGCGAGGTATCAAGCCAAAGTCAGTGGAGGTCAGCAGGCCAATATTCTGCGCGTTCTGGCCGTAGATCTTCTCAATGCTCCGGGCCACCACCAGACGAACTCCTGCATAGAGCTCCGAATAGGGCGCCGTCTCGCGCGAAGAGCCGCACCCCTTGCTCTCGCCGGACACCACGACCGAAAAGCCGCCAGAGGCCAGGTCTCCCGGTGATACCGTCCCGCCACGCAGCCCGACCAGCGAGTAATGACCGAGGGTTTCATCGTAATAAAAGCAGGTCCAGCCAGGCGTGATCTCATCGGTTGAGATGTTATTGACCAGCGCACGATCAGCCTCGAACGGAAGATTCTCGCCACCGAACTGAGCCTGAATCAGCTCAGAGTCCTCGGTAAGAAAGAGCACCCGACCGGGGAACTCGACACTATCGACGGTCTCGCTTGAACTCATCTAATGGCTCTTCGGCTGGCACCCAGGGGCACGCTTAAAGACGGGGCTCAACTCCCATCCCTCACCTACCGCTACAGTGCGCTATCTTGTTGTCGTTCGCATCGGATCCGACGAAGCCGGAGCCCTCATCACTCCTAATTACCTCCAAAATGGTGCGAAGTGAAGCCTGAACATGCGCTGGACAACCCAGCTGCTCGCCTCCTAGAGCGCCTGCACTCGTGTATCGACCACGGTGACAAGGCCATGGCCCGCCAGCTACTAAGCAGTCTTGAGAGCCACCAGGATGGACCCCGCCTCGCCTATGCTCGCTGGCGAGCCCTCAGCCTGGATGAAGACCTGAAGCCGGCCGAGGCGGCGATTCGAAGCGCCGCAGAGCGCTTCCCAGAACGGCCCGAACTACACCACGCCCTGGGCTGGACCCTCAGCGAACTGGGGCGCCCCGACGAAGCCATCAAGGCGCTTAGGGAGTCCTGCCGAATTGACCCGATGCACGCTGACAGCTGGCACGACCTCGCCATTGCGCTTGAGACCACCGGCGACCAGCAAGGTATGCGAGAAGCCTTCACTCGGGTCTACGAGCTCGATACCAACGAGGCAACTACCCCCAACCTGTTTGCTACCGAGGAGATCCTGGCCTGGGCCGATCGAGCGGTACGATTGCTGCCGCAAGAGGTGCAGGACGCGGTACGGGTTCTGCCCATCTTCATTCAAGACTATCCCGACGATTGGATCCTGGAAGAGGCGCCTTGGGACCCTCGTCTACTCGGCCTGTTCGATGGTCCGACCCTCGCTCAATGGGAAGGGATCGACGGACCCGGCAGTACTCCCCACGTGTATCTGTTTCAGCGCAACCTAGAGCGCCTCTGCCCGGACCCCAGGCTGATGGCAGAACAGGTACGGATCACCATCCACCACGAGATCGGCCACTTCCTTGGTCTTGACGAGCTGGAACTCATCGATCGAGGCCTCGGTTGAGCTCAGTCCTGCCAGGTCCGATCCTGATCACTGGGGCAAGCGGCTTTGTCGGCCGCCACGCGGTCCCGGGGCTTCTTGATCGGGGTCTTCAGGTTCACGCGCTGGTGCGAAGCGCTGAGAAGGGGCGTCCCTTGGAGAGGCTTGGGGCGCGAGTCTTTGTCGGAGACCTGCTAGCCCCGGATTCACTGCGTTCTGCGCTGGACGGGTGCACCGCGGCCCTGCACCTGGCCGGCCTTGGGTACTCATCAGACTCCGAGGCGAATCACCGGGTCAACGTCATCGGCAGTCGCCACCTCGCTGAAGCCGCTCAGGACCAGGGGGTGAGCCGCATCATCAATGTCTCTTCTACCTGTGCTGGCCGTGAACTACGCGATAGTTACGGGATCAGCAAAGCCCGTGCTGAACAGGAATTTCAGCTCGCTGGTCTGCAGGTAACTCACCTCAGACCCACCATGATCTACGGCAAAGGTAGCGAAGAGTTTCTGAAGTTCTCCGAGACCATCCGCCGCTCGCCGCTGGTGCCGATCCCTGGTGATGGTCACTTCCAGCTCCAGCCGGTAAACATCGAGGACACGGTGGAGTTGTTCTTTAGAATCTTCGAGTCGGAGCAGCCACCCTCGGGGACCTATGATGTGGCCGGCCCCGCGCCCATCAGCATCAACCAACTCATCAAAGAAGTAGCACAGGCCCAAGGCACTCGCGCCCGTCCACTGCACGTACCCGCCAGTCTGGCGCTCCTGGGCGCACGACTGCTGGGCAGACTGATGGAGCATCCCCCGGCAAACATCGATCAGGTAATGGCCTTTCTGCAGCACACGCGGGTCAACATCGAGCCGACCATGAGAGACTTTGCTTGGCAACCTCGCGCGCTGCCTGATGGGCTGCGAGAGACCTTTGGAGCAGGACCATGAACGCTACCCATACAGCCAGCATGATCACGACTCTGGTGCTGCTGCTTGGGTCGCCAGGAGCAGCAGCAAGTACCGCCGCTGAGAGCGATGCGGCAGCACTTGAGAATGACCAGGACGACAGCCAGTCGGGCGCAACAAAGGAGCTCGGTGAGGCGCCCGCTTCCGCGAAGGGCGACACCGAGCCCGGTACCGCCGATGAGACCTCAACCCCGGTGGCTCCTGAACTCGACCCCATAACCAGCCGCCTGCTTGAAGAAGTCCAGCGCTATTACAGCGGGATTGGCGGCGAGCCCAGCCCGCAACAGTTGCAAGCGGGCTTAGACTCCGCTCGCTTCATGCTCCTGGAAGGCGTCGCCATCGACCGGATCACCGCAGCGGTCAGCCGTGCTATTGAGCTGCACAGCCCGGGACGAAGCGTAAACTTCGAGATCGCCGTACCCCTGCGGGTCCGACCAGTAGCTGAGACTAAGGCTGCGATCGAGTCCAGCGAATCGGCACCGACTGACTTTGATGTCACCCCGCGGTTTTCTGGCTTGCTCGGTGAACGCAACGCAGAAGTAGCGGCCAGGAATGAGCAACGGCGCAATCGCATTCGCCTCTATCGACAGTGGTCCTCACGCAACTCCACCAAGCGCATCCTCCTGACCATCGGTGTCCCGACCCTCGCAATCCCCTACAGTCTGGGCTTCCTGACTGCCAGCTTGATGTCCCTGACCGGGGTCGTCCCGCGCTCATGGGCCTTTGTCACCACCGCCCCGCTGGTTGGAACCATGTTGCTGGGGATCTGGACGGAGGGTCTCTACCCGGGCCTGGCCCTGCTGACCATCACTCAGGCAGTCGGTCTCGCCACATTAGTGGTCGGCCTGGCGGTTAAGAGCCATCGGCCTAAGGACGACCCCACCGCCCTTCGAATCGGGCGCAGAAAGGACGGCAGCCCCGCAGTAACCCTACGGGGCGGGCCAATGGGCATGGGGGCCTTCCTCCGCGGCAGCTTCTAAGCAACAAAGTAGCCAGAGTCCCACGGCCCCCAGCCGACCCTCAACAGCGCCAGCGACTAAGAAAAGGCCGAGATCCCAGTAAGGTGACGGCCAATCGCCAAAGTATGAATGTCGTTGGTGCCCTCGTAGGTCTTCACCGACTCCAGGTTCATCATGTGACGCATGATGGGATATTCATCCAGGATGCCCATCGCACCGTGCATCTCGCGGCTGAGCCGCGCAATATCCAGCGCCACCCCGACATTGTTCAGCTTGGCTACCGAGACCTGAGTAGGGGTCATGGTTCCAGCGTCCTTAAGACGACCCAACCGCCAGGCAAGCATCTGAGCCTTGGTGATATCAACAGCCATCTCAGCGAGCTTCTTCTGAACCATCTGAAAACGCGCGATAGGGCCGCCAAATTGCTCCCGCTCCAAGGTGTAGCGGAGCGCCGAATCAAAGCAGGCCTGGGCCGAGCCGAGCACGCCCCACGAGATTCCGTAGCGAGCCTGTGTCAAACAGCTGAGCGGCCCCTTGAGATTCGAGGGCGAGCCGGGCAGCAGGGCATCAGCAGGAAGCTTGCATTCATCAAAAACCAGTTCGCCGGTCAAGCTGGCTCGCAGCGACCACTTGTTCTTCATCTCGGGAGCCGAATAACCGGCGACATCACTCTCCACAATGAAGCCGCGGATGCTGTCACCTTGGTCACCGCGAACCTTGGCCCAGACGATGGCCAGGTCGGCGATGGGCGAGTTTGTGATCCACATCTTGGCGCCACGCAGCACCCAGCCATCGCTGGTCCGCTCGGCACGGGTCACCATGCCGCCCGGATCGCTTCCATAGTCGGGCTCAGTAAGGCCAAAGCAGCCAATCAACTCGCCAGAGGCCAGCTTCGGCAAGTAGCGATTCTTCTGCTCTTCGCTGCCGTAGGTGTAGATGGGCCACATCACCAGGGAGCCCTGCACTGAAGCAGCCGAGCGAAAGCCTGAATCACCACGCTCCAGTTCCTGCATCGCAAGGCCGTAACTGATGTTGCTCAGGCCCGGGCAGCCGTAGCCCTTCAAGGACGGACCAAACAGACCTAACTGACCCATGGTCCTAAGCTTTTCGGTCGGAAAGCTGCCGGCTCGGTGGTGTTCTTCAATAACGGGCAGGACCTCGTCATCGACGAAACGCCGCACCATGTCACGCACCATGCGCTCCTCTTCGGTGAGCAGGTCATTGACATCGTAGAGGTCGAGTTCCTGGAAGCTCTGTGCGATCTGTGGCTGATTCATGTGGTGTTCCGTGCCTTCATTGCAGGGGGGTGGTCAATGAAATCGCGCGAATTGTAGGTAGGCGAAGTGGGGGTGTCCACCACAAGATCAACTGCCAAAAAAGAACTTCTCAGCGAGCCTGACAAGCAGCCTCAGCGGACCGCTCGAGTGCCGTCTGCTGGGCCCGCTCACTGAGAAGCGCTGTCGTCGTCGTCACCAACAGCACTGGACGCATCCACCAGCAAGCTGACCAATTCGGCAGCTTCTACCGCATCACAGATATCTAGACTTGCCAGGTCGTAGTGCTGAACCGGGAGGTTATCGCCATCAAGAATCACCAACTGCCGCAAGGCGGCTCCCCAGGCGTCGACTACAGGCGCGGTAATCAGATCCTGAAGCCAGGGCAGATCTACCAGCCCGGTGATGAGGGGATTGCCCGACTCTGCACCCACCGCATTGATCCCAAGGATCTGCACCCCGAGCCCCGCGTGCTGGAGATCCAGTTCGGCCTGGACCTGGTCCTCAAGACAATCAAACTCCTGAACCGAGGCGGTGGCGCTCGCGTCGCCAAAATACCAGGCGCTGACCTGGCCCAGGTAATCCCGCGGTGTGACCTGCTGCCCGGCACTGACAGAGCTGCCATTGACGTCAGTCAGCGAGAACCACGGGGCCCTTATGACCACAGCGTCCTGCCCGATCGCAGTGAGCTGCTGAGTGTCGCTAGCAGTGACCTGACAGGTCCACTCCTGGCCGATGCCCAGATGGACACTCGCGATCGTATCGTCCGGTTCGAGGTTGGTAGAGCTGGCTGAAAAGGGGTTCCCATCGAGCAACCAAGCGATACTGTGGCTGACCGAATGGCCGTCGGGATCAAGGGTGGCAGCACTGTAGCTACACAACAGATCATCCAAGCCGACGCTGACCTCCTGCGGCTGAATTTGAACCACCGGCTGTGCGGGAGGCGCATCGCTTATGACCAGCGGCGTTGAGGTCCGCGGCAGCCCCAGGGCGATACCGTCATCAGGCGTCACAGTGACCTGTACCGACGCACCCAGGCTGAAGTGATGACTTTCCAGCACGGCAGAGTCTCCCCCGACCGCAACCCCGCCCACGGTCCACGCAAAGCGGTAACCAGGTGGGTCATCCGGATCGTTCCAACCCACGGGTACTGCACTCACATCAGTGTGAGTGTAGGCAGGATCTGGCTCCAGCTGAACAGCTGCAATGCTGGGCGGCGTGTTGGCGATGAGCACCGGACTGCTGGAGACCGCGCTGCCAGCCTCTTCACCATCAAATGGATAGGCGGCAACGACCACCTCCTGACCACGATCAAAGTACGTGCCATCAAGATTTTGCCCGGCCGCTGAGACAGCCTGACCGGACACGAACCATTGGAACTGCCAATCGGCGATGGCATCAGCGGGATCGGGATCAGAGTAGCCATCAGGTACCGCGGTGAGCACCGTCGTCTCGAAATATTCGGTCGCTCCATCGCTCGCCACAATGACCACTGACACAGCAGCAGGGGGCGTATTGTCCACCGCAACCAGTGCCGAATGTTGAGTTGGTCCGGCCCCCTCAGAGTCCGACGGCGTCACCCGGCAATGCAACTCATCATGTTTGTCGAAGTGGGTCCCCGAAATCGTATCTCCAGCCACCGCTTGCCCTCCATTCACCCACCAGGAAAGGGCATAGCTGGGCTGTTGGTCCGCTGGGTCGGGGTCCAACCAACCCAACGGCAAACAAACAAAGGTCGACTCCTCACCACCACTGGCAGGGCTCAACTCCACCGCAGCAACGCTAGGAGGAGTGTTCTCGACCACCACACGGTTGGACTGGACCAGTTCTCCTTGAGCACCCTGACTATCAGTGGCGGCAACCTCAGCCCAGACCTCCTGACCCTTGTCGAAATGCTCAGAGCTCAGCGCTGTACTCACCTCTCCGGACAAAGCCTCACCGTCCACAAACCACTGGTAGGAAACCGTCACCCAGTCGCCATCCGGATCAGTAACTGTGGCGCTGGCGCTGAGAGTGTCCCCCTCGCGGGGCGGATCGGGACCAATAGAGAAATTGTTTACGATCGGTGCAGCATTGCCGACCAGCACCGTCACAATCTGTGGCTGCCCCTCGTCCAGGCCATCAAAGGGCACCACCTCAACGCTCCACTCATCACCCTCCTCAGTGTAGCTGGCAGGAATCTCAGACAAGCCGTCGTAAGAACTGTTGACAGTGCCGTTGCGAGCCCAGGAGATGGTCAGGCTCACCACATCCCCATCGCTATCTGCTGTGGTCATCTCCAGCACCAGATCAGCATCGGTCGCGGCGGGATTCGGCACTACCGCGACCTCGACGGTGGGCGGACTGTTGCCAATCATAGCGCTCGCGGTCGCGGGCGGACCGACATGGCCGAGGGCATCTTCACCACGGACTTGAACCTGCCATAACTCGCCTCGGGTGGTGATCGGCGCTGGCACCACAGGGGAATCTTCCAGATCGTGGCGAAGCTCACCATCGACACTCCAGCGATAGCGATAACCGTGCAGGTCGCCATCAAAATCGGCGGAATCGACACGAACCTCCACGCTTAGATTCTCGGCGCTGGACGGGACCTCTGGCAGCAGCGCGATGACCGGCGCCCCGGGTGGGCTGGCGAGCTGGCCGGGTCCCGAATTACATGCAACCAGCAACACGGCTGCCGCCAGGCTCCAAATCCAACAACAAAACCGCAGCGTGGCCGAAGACTGCAAGACGAACTCCAACCGAGGAGGGAGGCTTTGCATCATAGCCAGAATCCCAATCAGCGCCCCCTCCGGCGGCGCTGGTACCGATTCACCATCCGGGCATGCTCGGCATAGGTCTCGGAGAAATGATGACTACCGTCATTGCGAGAGACAAAGAACAAGTCCTTGGTCTGCAGCGGCCAGAGCACTGCATCAATGGCGGCCACTCCGGCACCGGCAATCGGCGTTGGCGGCAGACCACGAATCACATAGGTGTTCCAGGGATGAGGCTTGCGAATGTCACGTTTGCGGATATCACCATCGTAGTCCTCCAGCCCGTAAATGATGGTCGGATCGCTCTCCAATCGCATGTTCTTCTGCAAGCGGTTATGGAAGACACTGGCTATGTGGGGGCGCTCGTCCGCCCGGCCGGTCTCTTTCTCCACCACACTCGCCAAGACCATTACCTCATAAGGACTCATACCGAGCTCCGCCGCCCGAGCTCGGCGCCGCTCGTCCCAGAGCTGTCGGAAACGCTGAACCTGCGCCTCGATGACCTGACGCTCAGTAGTGCCCGACCGCAGCGCATAAGTGTTAGGGATCAGGATGCCCTCAAGGGTCGGTGGCGGCGGCTCCATGCCCAGGTCCAACGAAGCAATGAACTGGGGATCCCGGGCCAGCGAGCTGTAAGCCGAAGCCGAGCCGAAGCCGGCCGCTTCCACCCGCCTCGCCATCTCCTCGATGCGCAGACCTTCGGGAAAGGTCACCGGCCAGGTCACCTCCCGAGCTGAGACCAACACCTCCAGCACCTGCTCTGGCAGCATGCCAGTAGAGAATCGGAACTGCCCAGCTCGCAGCTGGGAAGCGGCTTTTCGGTAACGCAGATACAGCGTGAAATAATCTGCGTCACGGACCACCCCGTTGTCAGCAAGCAGCCGGGATACCGCCTGCGGACCGCTACCTCGCTCAATCACCAGAATACGTTCCTGCTCCTCCTCGCTAGGAGGCTGATCCAGAAAATCTCTGGCTTCAAGATAGAGCCCGCCGAGCGCCAACAGGCCACAGACCATTAGCAGAGCCCCCAATGCAGCAAGGATGCGTAAGAATCGACTCATTGAATGTCCAACCAGCTCTGCAAGATCAGGACAGCGGCGACCTGATCGACAACCTGCTTGCGCTTCTTGCGACGTACGCCGCCCTCAATGAGGGTCCGCTCCGCCTCAGCAGTCGAAAAACGCTCGTCCTGAAGAACCATGGGGATGTCAGGCAAGGCCGCGGCCAGAGCCGCGGCCATCCGCCGAGCCTCCTTGGCTGATTCTCCCTCACTCGCGTCGGTACGCAGCGGCAAACCGATCACAACAGTGCCGACCTCCCGTTCCCGCACCAGACTAACGATCTCCGCGACGTCCGCCTTCCGACCGGTGCGCCGGAGGGTCCGCACCGGCTGAGCGAACATGCCCAGAGGATCCGACACGGCAATACCGATGGTCACCGTTCCCACGTCAAGGCCCAGACTGCGCATCCACTCCTCCACGGACCCAACTTTCCAACATGCTCGCGGATGATAGCATCGCTGCTCATGGTCGATTCCCTACAACAGTCAGCCTTCATCGTGAGCCAGGGTGAGGAGATCCTCACCGGACAGACGATCGACACGAATGCCAACTTCCTCTGCGACCGGCTGACTCGAATCGGCTTCCGGGTGCGCGGGGTGATTACAGCCGGCGATCACATCGAAGAAATCGCCGGCGCTCTCCGACTTGCCAGCGAACGAGCACAGGCGGTGGTTTGCACCGGCGGGCTGGGTCCCACCGACGACGACCACACCGCACAGGCAGCAGCCCTCGCATTTGATCAGCAGCTCAGCTTTTACCCCGATGCAATGGAACAGGTCGCACAACGCTTCGTCGCCGCCGGGCGAGAGCTGGCCCAATCCGACCGTCGTCAGGCGATCCTTCCGGAGGGATGCCAACTCATCGAGAACCTGCTCGGCACAGCCCCTGGTTTCAGCCTTAAACATGGCGAACAGGGGCGCTGCTGGTTTCTCCCGGGAGTGCCCAGCGAGATGAAAGCAATGTGGCGACAGCAGGTGGAACCCGAAGCAGCGGCGCTGCTCCAGACACCGGCCCCACTGAGACTGGTTTTTCGCACCCTCGGTAAAGGAGAGTCCAAGCTGCAGGACATGCTCGGCGATCTGCCTGAACGCTTCCCGGCAGTGAACCTTGGTTTTCGTGCCCACATGCCCGAAAACCAGATCAAGCTGGTCGCCGATGCCACGGAACAGCAACAACTGAACGAGGCTGCCGATATAGTCCGCCAGCGCCTTGGCAAAGACCTATTCTCCGAGTCTGAAGACATCGGCCTGGCCGAGAGTGTAGGCAAGCTGCTGCTGACACGAGGCGAGCGCATCGCGCTCGCCGAGTCGTGCACGGGCGGCCTCATCGGCCATATGTGCGTTAGCGTCCCCGGAAGCTCTGGCTGGTTGGAACGGGGCTTTGTGACCTACTCCAATGCAGCCAAGATCGAGCTCCTCGGAGTCAGCGAAACAACCTTAAAGAGCCACGGAGCCGTATCCGAAGAGACTGCCATCGAAATGGCTACAGGCGCGCTTAACGCAGCGTCCACCGAGTGGGGCATCGCGGTCACCGGCATCGCTGGCCCGGGCGGTGGCAGCGTTGCCAAGCCAGTGGGTAGCACCTGCATCGCCGTATGTGGCCCTAGCGGAACCCGAGTCCGAAGCTTCAAGTTGCGCCGAGACCGCAACAGCAACCGGCTTCGTGCGGCGTCACTGGCGCTCGACATGCTGCGACGACAGCTGCTTAGGGCGGGACAATAATCGTCCCGACCTGTCTCAAGAAGACCTTGATCAAAAAGTCGTCCAGGAAAATACTTTCAACATGCAAGGAAGTGGTTGAGCTGAACTCCTGTTCAGGTTACCCTCCCTACATCATCACTTGAACCTTCCCATCCCTTAGCACTCTCCTACACGGACCCCCTGGAGTTGAAGATGAAACGAAAGAACGCCCCCACAAGCCCCCAACCGGTCACCGGAGATAAGCGTCAGGAAGCCCTCGATATGGCCATGAGCAGCATTGAACGCAGCCATGGCAAGGGCGCGATCATGCGACTGGGGGATGACAGCAACCTCAATGCCGAACTGGAAGCGGTCTCCACCGGCTCTTTAGGCCTCGACATCGCACTCGGAATTGGGGGCCTGCCGCGGGGCCGAATCATTGAGATTTACGGGCCCGAAAGTTCAGGAAAGACCACCCTGACCCTCCAGAGCATTGCCCAGGCGCAGAAGTCAGGTGGTCTCGCCGCCTTCATCGATGCTGAACACGCCCTTGATGTGAGCTACGCCCGCAAGCTCGGCGTCCAGACCGACGACCTGCTGGTAAGCCAACCAGACTGCGGAGAGCAGGCCCTGGAAATCTGCGAGACCCTGGTCCGCAGCGGAGCCCTGGACATCATCGTCATCGACTCTGTCGCGGCACTCGTGCCGCGCGCTGAGTTGGAAGGTGAGATGGGGGATTCTCTGCCCGGTCTCCAGGCGCGCCTGATGAGCCAAGCCCTGCGCAAGCTCACCGCAGTGGTAGCCAAGAGCAATACCATCGTCATCTTCATCAATCAGATCCGAATGAAGATCGGGGTCATGTTTGGCAGCCCTGAGACCACAACCGGTGGCCGCGCCCTCAAATTCTACTCCTCAGTCCGCATTGATATCCGCCGCATCGGCTCAATCAAGCAAGGCGATCAGGTAATTGGCAATCGAACCCGCGTCAAAGTGGTCAAGAACAAGGTCGCACCGCCCTTTCAGCAATGCGAGTTCGACATCCTCTTTGGGGAAGGGATCTCACACTCTGGAGAGCTCCTCGACATGGCGGTCGATGACAACCTCATTCGCAAGAGCGGTTCGTGGTATTCCTACGCTGACGACCGCATGGGACAGGGACGAGAGCAGGCACGCCAATTCCTGCTCGAAAATCCAAAGTTTTCTGCGGAAATCGAGGCGAAGTTGTTCGAGGCAAGGGACATTCCTTTGCGCTCGGAGTTCATGGCCTCAGGTCAGGTCGCGGAGGCCTGAGCGGAACGGAACCTCGCCGCTTTGCCCCGCACTTCCCTGAGCTCTGAGGCCCGAGAAGCGCGGGGCAAAAAAGGTGGAACTCGATCAGATCCTGAGCCAGGGAGTTCAGCTAGGCGCGAGCGACATTCATCTGCGCGCCGGCCTTCCTCCGATGCTTCGTATCTCCGGCCAGATGGTGGCCCTGCAAGGGGCCACCAAGCTGAGCCCTGACGACACTCTCAACGTCGCTGCTCAACTGATGAACAGAGAGCAGAAGGAACGTTTCAGCGCAGAAATGGAGCTTGACCTCGGCTACGGAGTAAGAGGTCTCGGCCGGTTTCGAGTCAACGTCTTCAGGCAACGCCTCACCCTGGCACTGGTTTTTCGCGTGATCCCATCGCGAGTTCCGGTGTTCGACGAACTGCACCTGCCCAAGGTCCTCGAGTTCATAGCTGCTGAGCGCCGGGGACTGATCCTGGTCACTGGAGCAACCGGCAGCGGTAAGTCGACCACGCTGGCAGCCCTTGTCGACTACATCAATAAGCACCGGACTGCACACATCCTCACCATCGAGGACCCCATCGAATTCATGCACCGAGACCAAGGCTGTGTAGTAACGCAACGGGAAGTGGGCAGCGACACAACGAGCTTCAGCGGCGCTCTTCGTGCCGCACTGCGGCAGGACCCAGATGTAATCCTTGTGGGAGAGATGCGCGATGCGGAAACCATCGAAGTTGCGCTAGCAGCAGCCGAGACCGGACATCTGGTGATCTCGACCCTACACACGATCGGTGCGGCAGAGACCCTGAACCGGATAACATCCCTTTTTCCGCCGTATCAGCAGAGCCGACTGCGTCTACAGCTGGGCAGCCTGCTTCGAGCAGTCGTCTCTCAGCGGCTGGTTCCACTAGCTGACGGCCGCGGTAGGGTGCCGGCAGTCGAGGTACTGGTGAACAAAGGGCAGATTCGCGAGTCCATCGAGAATGAGGCGAAAATGCGCGACATCTCCGATGCGATAGCCCGCGGCGCCGCTGCCTATGGCTGCCAAACCTTCGATCAGAGCCTCCATAACCTTTACGAGACGGGCCTGATCTCCTATGACGACGCTCTTCTGTTCGCAAGTAACGCTGACGACCTCGCTTTGAGGATGAGCGGAGTCGTCGCCAGTTCCACCAGCTATTAAGCTCGCATAACCCACGCCCGCCCAGGACCGAAAAGCTATGAGAGCCGCAGAACTTCGTCGCGCCTTTCTCGACTTCTTCGAGAGCAAAGAGCACACCGCCCTGGCCAGCTCATCGCTGGTACCAGCAAACGACCCGAGCCTGTTCTTTGTTAATGCCGGAATGGTGCAGTTCAAAGATGTCTTCGTCGGCGCCGAAAAACGGCCGTACTCCAGAGCTACTACAGTCCAGAAGTGCATGCGGGTATCGGGCAAGCACAATGACCTTGAGAACGTAGGGGTCACCGCTCGACACCACACCCTGTTCGAAATGCTCGGAAACTTTTCCTTTGGCGACTACTTCAAGCGCGAAGCCATCGCTTACGCTTGGGAATTCCTCACCGAGCGGCTGGAACTGCCTGCAGATCGTCTCCTGATTACCGTATTTGAGAACGATGAGGAGAGTGCCGAGCTGTGGAAGGAGCTTGGAATTGAGCCAAGCCGGATTGGTCGCTGCGGGGAAAAGGACAACTTCTGGTCCATGGGCCCTATCGGGCCGTGCGGGCCATGCACCGAGATCCACTGGGACCTCCAGGACAACTTTGTCCCGGACAATGAGCCTGACCCATGGGGCTTCGGTCACGACGCCGGTCGCTACATGGAGATCTGGAACCTCGTCTTCATGCAGTTCGAGCGCTACCTGGAGAATGGCGAAAACCGGGAGCGACCACTGCCCCGCCCCTCAGTTGATACCGGCATGGGCCTTGAGCGCATTGCGGCGATCACCCAAGGTTTCAAAAGCAACTGGGAGCTGGCAGAGTTCCAGTCCGTCATCGAGCTCGCCAGCTCCATCTGCGGACACCGCTACGGCACCGCAACCGAGACCGACATCAGCCTACGAGTGATCGCCGACCACAGCCGTGCAGCCGCCTTCCTGGTCGGTGACGGGGTGATGCCATCCAATGAGGAGCGTGGCTACGTGCTGCGACGGATTCTGAGGCGAGCAATCCGGCACGGGGTCAAGTTAGGAATAAACCAAGCCTTCATGGCGCAGACCTCAGCCAAGGTCATTGATGACATGGCCGCCACCTATCCTGAACTGAAAGCCAGGAGAGACTTCATTCTCAAGGTGATCAGCACTGAAGAGCAGGCCTTTCGACTGACCCTCGACAAAGGTCTTGCTCTACTCGACGAGGCCTTCACACAGCTCTCTAAACGCAAGCAGGACTGCCTGCCCGGCGAGACCGTCTTCGAGCTGCACGACACCTTCGGTTTCCCCCCGGACCTCACCGGAATCATCGCCGCGGAGCGGTCCTGCACAGTCGACATGGACGGCTACCGCGAGCAGATGGCAAAGCAAAAGGAGCGAAGCCGCGCTTCCTGGAAGGGCTCCGGAGAAAGCGCCGTTGCAGAGGCCTACCTCCAGCTTGAGCAGAGTGGTAGTACCGGCTTCCTCGGCTACGAACACACCGAGTCGGAAGCGGAGGTCACTGCGCTACTAGTGGACGGCGTTTCAGTTCAGCAGGTCGGGCAGGGCCAGCAAGTCGAGATCGTCACCAGCTCAACCCCGTTCTACGCAGAGTCCGGTGGCCAGATCGGCGACGCCGGATGGCTGGAGACGACAGGTGCCAGGGTCCTGATTAGAGACTGTGTCAAACCTGCCGGACAGGTCTTCTTCCACCAGGGAGAGGTGACCGAGGGACAGCTACAGATCGGTCAACAAGTGCAGCTAAAGGTCGACCGCATCCGAAGAGCGGCGATCATGCGCAACCACACCGCCACCCATCTGCTACACGCAGCGCTCCGCGAGTTGCTCGGTAACCACGTGCAACAGAAAGGTTCGCTGGTCGAAGCAGACCGACTGCGCTTTGACTTCAGCCACTTTGAAGCCATCACTGCGCAGGTACTGGACACCATCGAGGATAAAGTTAACGCTGAAATCCTCGCGAATAGCCCGGTTACTGTTTTTCACACGGACATGGACGGCGCACTTGAGTCTGGGGCGATGGCCCTGTTCGGTGAGAAATACGGCGATGAGGTACGGGTGGTTAAGGTCCCCGGGTTCTCCACGGAACTCTGCGGCGGGACCCACTGTCAGGCCACAGGTGAGATCGGCTTACTCAAGATCACCTCGGAGGCCGGCATTGCCTCTGGAGTGCGCCGCATTGAAGCGATCACTGGCGCAGGAGCCTTCCGTTACCTGCGTGATCTCGACCGGGAGCGCACTGAGATCGCCGGGGTGCTCAAGTCAGGCCGAGATGAGGTTCAAGCTCGCGTGGAACGACTACTCGGGGAGCGCAAGGCTCTGCAGCGACAGGTTGAAGAGCTCAAGCAGAAGCTGATCTCCGGAGGCAACAGCGGCAAGAGTCCAGAGGCGAGGGAAATCGCAGGGGTGCCGGTGTTGGCACTTGAGCTTGAGGACGTTGAGGCCAAAGAGCTCCGCGGCCACAGCGACCTCATGCTCGAAAAACTGGGCCGGGGAGTCGTGGTCCTTGCGGCTAGAAACAAAGGCAAAGCAACCCTATTGGTCAAGATCAGCAGCGACCTGACCGATCGGATTCGAGCCGGAGACTTGGTTCGCGAACTGGCGGGCGTTGTTGGCGGTAAGGGTGGCGGCAGGGCCGACATGGCACAGGCCGGAGGAAAGCACCCCGAGCGGATTCCCGAGGCCCTCGAGAAGGCCTACGAGATGGTGGGCGCCGCATTCTCGTGAGCTCCGAAGACGAGGCTCCAGTACCGTCGACCACCTCCTCCGAGGTAGATGAGGCTGCAGTCTTTTCAGGGGAACACCTGATCGCCGAAGAGCCTGTCTACGCGGTCCCTGAAGGTGATGTCGCGGTGCTCCTTAATGCCAACGCTGGCAGAGCTAAAAAATCCATCGTTCGTGGCATCCGACGGGCCTGCCCGGACGCCATCGTGTTCTGGACTCACACCCTCGAAGAGGCCCAGGACGCTGTGGAAGCGGCCCTGGAATCCGAGGTCAGCACACTGTTTGGTGGCGGCGGCGATGGGACCATCATTGATCTCGCAAACCGTCTACTACGATACAAGAAGTCACCGCGGCTGGGGATCCTGAGGCTCGGCACAGGCAACGCTCTGGCCTCCTGGGTGGGAGCCAGTTCAGTGGTCAACGACCTCGCCGCTTGGAATCGTGGTGAGGCCTTCCGCGAGCTGCCGCTGCGTTTCTGCACTGCAGAAGGAGAACGCTTCCCTTTCGCCGGCCTGGGATGGGATGCGGCGGTCCTAAACGACTACCGTTGGGCCAAAGAGAAGCTCAAGGGAACCCCACTGGAGTCCCGCTCTCAGCACCTCGCGGTCTACTTTGCCTCGGCCTTCGGTCGAACAGTGCCCCGAGTCGCAACCTCCGACGCGCCGCTCGTGACCGTAGAGGTACTGGAAGGAACGGCCTGGCGCATCGACCGAATGGGAGCTGCCATTGGTTCTCGCCTGCACCCCGGCGATGTGCTCTACCGCGGACCAGCCAACATGACCGCCTTCGGGACGACCCCCTTCTATGGCTACAATCTGCGCATGCTGGCCCACGCAACTTCCCGCCCGAGTCATTTTCAGCTGCGCGTCTCAGCCATGGATCTAGCCACGACGGTGAACGAATTACCGCGAATCTGGACCGGTGGTCTCGAGCACGACCGGCTGCACGACTTCCTCGCGCAGGGCATTAGAATCAGCTACGAAAAGCCCGTTCCCTATCAGGTCGGTGGCGAGGCTCGGGGCCTACGCAGCGAGCTGTGCGTGCAGATGGACGAAAATCAGCTGCCAGCGCTTAGCTTCGCCTGATCAGGCAGTGGCCCCTCTTCAGCACTCGCATCCGTAGCCGGCAACTGGTCCGGACTGACCGCCGGCTCTGTCAGGTTGTCATCCAAGAAGCTCCGCGCCCGTTCCCCCCAACGACCACTCCCCTCCCGAACCGAAAGTTCTTCAAGAACCTCGCGAGCTTCCTCAGAACGACCCAGTTCCACCAGACACAGTGCCTGCCGATAGCGAGCCTTAAAGATGACCGACGTATCAGCATACTCGAGCCAGACCAGGCCGTAGCGCCGCTCCGCAGCCTTCCACTCGCGGGTCTTCCAGTAGTAGTTCCCTACCTGCAGCATGCGCTTGGCCAGGCGCGTACGCGCCTCGGTACGAATGCGCAGTACCTCTTCCACATACTCTGAGTCCGGAAATCGACGCTCAAAGCCACGCAGCTTCTTGAGACCCCGCTCCGTGCTGCTCTGATCCCGCTGCGGAACCTTAGAGGCGACCTTAAACTCAGCACGGGCCATTCGATAAATGGCGTAATCAATCTCACTGTGACGAGGGTGAAGGCGGGTGAACTGACGGTAGGCATCGATGGACTCAATATAAGAATCCTTCTCGAACAAGGCGTCAGCGACTCGCAGCTCGCTCAATACCGAATACTGATTGAATGGAAAGTGATTCTTCACCTTCTCAAAAGAAATGATCGCCTCATCGTAGTAGCCTCGCCGCAGCTGACGGAGCCCGCGACGGTACAAGTTCTCGGGATCTTCTGGCGCCCGGACCCTCGCTCGGCGCGGCTTGGGCGTACCCACATCAGACCCCACGCTGCCCACATCAAGACCATGGGGCTGGATCCTCGACGACAACTGAGCTTCAGAAGCGTCAACGGCAGCCACGGGGCTAATCAGCAAGAAAAATGCGCCGACCAACAGGATGATCTGCCGAATGCGCGGCTGCACAGGCGGAGGCCCGACTGGCAAGTTCACAGACACGATGGACTCAGCTCCGAGGTGGCACCATAACGACCGCACCAGAGCCACTTCTCCGGCGAGCGGCGCCATCTTGCGTGGCGCGGAGCCACGGAGCAAGTCTTCCTTTCGTGTTTGACAGGAGCGATACAGAACCCAGGTTTGCGAGAGGGTTGGACAGAACCGAACCGTAAGTGGAAGATTCTTCCGGTTCAAGACCCGCGAAACTGCAGCCTATGGAGCCCCAAGCATGACCGACTCAAGTGGACCCAAGACCGCACGCCCCACCAAGCCGCTGGATTTCTCTACCTTTCTCATCTCATTAGGGACCTCCGCAATGATTCAGCTGGGTGATGCTCCCGACCCCACTAGCGGTGGCATGCTGCGCCCGGACCCAGAGGGCGCCCGCCAGACCATCGAACTCCTCGCCCTCTTAGAGACCAAGACCAAAGGCAATCTGGACGACGCCGAACAAGAGCTACTGGCCAAGCTGCTCGCGGATCTTCGAGTCCGCATCGTTCAGCTCCCCAACACCCTTTAGAACCACAACCAAGAGGCCCGAAATGCGCAGCGAGAAGCTAACGGTCAAGAGTCAGGAGGCCATCGCCAGTGGCCAGGACCTGGCACGCCAAAACGGCCAACAAGAGGTCGATGTGGAGCATGTCCTGCTCGGGGTCCTCGGCCAGTCTGACGGCGTCGCAGTGGCCATTCTGCGCAAGATCGGCGCCAACATCGGCCAGCTCCGAGGCCTGCTGATCGAAGACATTGAGCGTCGCCCCAAAGTCAGCGGCGGCAACACCTTTGTCTCTCAACGGCTCCACAAGCTCGTCGATAGCGCCCTGGATGAGGCAAGCAAACTGAAGGATGAATACGTCAGCACCGAACATCTCCTGCTGGCAGCAACCAGTTCGGCCAAGACTGCAGGAAAGGTTCTCTCGAATGCCGGCCTTAGCCGCGAGTCGCTGCTCTCCGCAATGGCTGAAGTTCGAGGCTCCCATCGGGTCACTGACCAGAGCCCGGAAGATAAGTTTCAGTCGCTCGAAAAGTTCGGCACCGACCTGTGCGATCAAGCTCGAAGAGGCAAGCTAGATCCGGTCATCGGCAGAGAAGAGGAGATCAGACGCACCATTCAGATTCTCTCCCGACGGACCAAGAACAACCCCGTTCTGGTCGGTGAGCCAGGGGTTGGCAAGACCGCCCTGGCTGAAGGACTTGCGATCCGAATCGTTCAAGGAGACGTCCCCGATAAGCTCCGTAACAAGCGGCTGATCTCGCTGGACCTGCCATCAATGGTGGCCGGTGCAAAGTTTCGCGGAGAATTTGAGGAGCGACTCAAGGCAGTACTCAAGGAAGTTCAAGACGCTGACGGGGAGATCATCCTGTTCATCGACGAGCTCCACAACATCATCGGTGCCGGCAAGACCGAAGGCTCAATGGACGCCTCAAACATGCTCAAGCCAGCCCTGGCACGCGGCGAACTGCGTTGCATCGGAGCGACCACGCTGTCCGAATACCGCAAGCACATCGAAAAGGACTCTGCCCTTGAGCGGCGCTTTGCCCGAGTGCTTATTGAGCAGCCTTCGGTGCAGGATACGGTCGCTATCCTCCGTGGCTTAAAAGACAAGTATGAAGTTCATCATGGTGTGCGCATTCGCGACGCTGCTCTGGTTGCAGCAGCGCGGCTCTCCCATCGCTACATCGCGGATCGCTTCCTGCCAGACAAAGCCATTGACCTCATGGACGAGGCCGGATCAGCAGTCCGCATGGGCATTGACTCAATGCCAGTAGAGATCGACTCTCTTGAGCGACGCATCCGCACCCTGCAAATCGAGCAGCAAGCGCTCAGCAAGGAAGCCGACCGGCACAGCAAAGAGCGGATCAAGGCTATTGAGAGAGAGCTGGCCGAAATTGTCGAAGAAGCCGGAGCCCTGCGAGCTCGATGGAGAGCCGAGCAGGACGCCATCTCGGGGATCCGCGAGATGAAAGCCAAGCTTGACGAAGCCCGCGGACAGATGGAGCGGGTCGAGCGAGAAGGAGACCTCAGCAAAGCAGCTGAGCTGAAATACGGAGTCATCCCAGACCTTGAAAAAGCGATTAAAGAGGGCCAGGAGGAACTGGTCACCAACCAGGGCGAGAGCCCGATGTTGGTCGAGGAGGTAGATGAAGACGCCATCGCTGCAGTCGTGGCCAAATGGACCGGGATCCCGGTCAGTCGGCTCAAGGAGTCGGAGATCGAAAAGCTGCGGCGCATGGAAGACAAGCTGCGCGAGCGGGTCATCGGCCAGGATGACGCACTGACTCTGGTCTCCTCAGCAGTGCGTCGGGCCCGAGCTGGCCTGCAAGAAGAGAACCGCCCGATCGGCTCTTTCATCTTCCTGGGGCCGACCGGTGTAGGAAAGACCGAGACCGCCAA
This sequence comes from Deltaproteobacteria bacterium UBA6601, assembly GCA_002433485.1. Lineage (GTDB taxonomy): Bacteria > Myxococcota_A > UBA796 > UBA9615 > UBA9615 > UBA6601. Next base: position 34,425 of record DJIF01000021.1, on the reverse strand, counting down.
AGCACTGGCGGACTTCCTGTTTGACGACGAAGGGGCCGTGGTTCGCATCGACATGTCAGAATTCATGGAGAAGCACGCTGTAGCACGACTGGTCGGGGCACCTCCGGGTTATGTAGGCTTCGATGAGGGCGGCGTTCTCACCAACGCTGTCGCCAATCGGCCCTACTCAGTCGTCCTCTTCGACGAGATCGAGAAGGCCCACCAAGACGTCTTCAACATTCTCCTTCAGGTACTCGACGACGGCCGCCTGACCGACACCCATGGCAAGACGGTGGACTTCCGCAATACGGTCATCATCATGACCAGCAATGTCGGAGCACCAGGCATCATGGAGAATGCCGGCAAGCGGGACCTTATGCAGAGCGTGGCCATGGCCGCGCTGCGGGCCCACTTTCGACCTGAATTTCTGAACCGAATCGATGACATCATCGTGTTCAACCCACTGACTCGAGACAACATCGGCCACATCGTCACCATCCAGCTTCGACAGCTGCAGCAGCTGCTGACAGCTAGGGACCTGAGTATGGAGTTGACCGAAGCAGCGACCCAGCTGCTTGGCGACCTTGGCTTTGAGCCAGCTTATGGCGCCAGGCCGCTGAAGCGAGCCATCCTCCGCAATATCAAAGACCCCTTGAGCCTGCACCTGCTTGAGGGAAGCTTTGGTGAAGGCGACCACATCCTGGTGGACGAAGAAAACGGTAAGTTCACGTTCAGCTCCGAGCCTCGCCCTCAGCCGCTTGATGCGGACGGTGAGACTGCTGGCCTACCTGAACCGGGGGTAATCGACGCAGAAATCATCGAGAGCGACCGCCCCAGCGTATAGTAAAAGTTGCTTGCGAGCAGACCGGCAACACCGACCACAGAAGAGACCATCCAAGGTGACTGAAGACACCCGACCCAAGGACGTCGACAAGAGCCTTGGCGATGCCGCAACCCTAAGCTACTCAGGTCAGGCCGGTGGCCAACAAAGTAGCTCAAATGCGCCGGTTCCCACACTGGTGGTCCACTCGGGACCTAATCTGGGTGACTTCTTCGCCTTCCCTGAGCATGCTCGTGAGATTCGTGTGGGCAGAGCCAGAGACATGGATTTCTGCCTTCGCCACGCTTCTGTTTCAAGGTGCCACGCCAAGCTCGCAATGCTTGACACTGATGTCGGCCGCAGCATTGAAATCCAGGACATGGACTCCACCAACGGTACTCAGGTGAACGGCGAAGAACTGAGCAATTGCGTCACTCTCAGCGACGGAGACATGGTGCAGATCGGTGAGATCGCGCTTCGTTATCGGGTTATGGACCCCGCCGAGCACGCCTTTCAGGCGGACATTGCCAAGCGCGTAGAAAGCGCTCGGACGGACCCGCTCACAGGGTTGCTGACGCGTCGTTTTCTGGTGGACCAGTTACCTGCCCTGCTGGACGCCTGCCGCCGCAATGACGAACCCTTCTCCATGTTGATCGTCGACCTGGACCACTTCAAGCGAGTAAATGACCACTACGGCCACATTATGGGCGACCAGGTTCTCTGTAGCGTGGCCAGGTGCCTACGCAAAGCTATCCGCGGCGGAGACTCGGCGCTGCGCTTCGGCGGCGAAGAGTTCTGTATCATCCTGCCCGGCGCTCCTGCTGCTGTCGCTGCCCGAGTCGGCGAGCGGATCCGTGAAATGATCGCTGAGTTGGACTTCGAGACCAATGAAGGTCGCACCTTCTCCATCACCACCTCGGTCGGCGCGGGAGAGATTCACCCCGAGGAAAAGCTGCCTGACTGGCTAGAGCGCACCGATCGTGCGCTCTATGTAGCCAAGCGCAATGGCCGCGACCGGGTGCACCTTGCTCCTGAGCCGAGCGAAGAGTCCGCTCAAGAGACCGTGCGTCGCAAGGACCAGAGCAACTTGGCGACCCAGGGAGTGACCGCCATCAGCCGCGATGACATCGCCATCGCCGGAGCACAGGAATTGGACGAACTCAACGGCTCCATGGCCCAATTTGCTCGACAGTTGCTGCAACCGGACGGCAGCAGCAGCGACTGAGTCTTTCCTACATCGCCCATGGAAACAACGAACCGAAAGTGACGCACTGCCCTTGGCGAAGATGGTGCTGGAACAGCATCGCGTTCTGGGCTCTCTCAAGCAGGCCCTTCCATGACGGCTACAGGGCAACAAGCGGCTGCAATGGCTGCGACAAGCGATCCAGCCGTCCGTTCTGAGCGCAGAGACGCCCCAAAACCTAGTCCTGCGCTGCTATGCTTGCAGCGGCCTCAAGCTGAGGAGCAGGACCCTGACTGGCAGGGCTGAACAGGCTGCTCCCAGCGCAGATTTTAGACTCGGGAGTGAAGATGGCCGGCCACAGCAAATGGGCCAACATCAAACATCGCAAAGGTGCACAGGACGCCAAGCGAGGCAAGGCCTTCAGCAAGGTCGTAAAAGACATCATGGTCGCAGCTCGAATCGGTGGCCCCGACCCTGACGCAAACCCTCGTCTGCGCCTCGCCATCAGCAAGGCAAAGGCGGTGAGTCTGCCCAAGGAGAATCTTGAGCGAGCGATCAAGAAAGGCGCCGGGCTGCTGGAAGGAGTCGAGTATGAAGAGGTCATGTACGAGGGATACGGCCCTGGCGGAGTCGCGATCCTGATTGAATGCCTGACCGACAACCGCAACCGGACGGCACCCGAGATTCGCAACATCTTCAGCAAGCGCGGCCTCTCTCTTGCGGCCAGTGGCGCAGCGGCGCACTCCTTCAGCAGGCTCGGAGAAGTGCTGGTCGATATGGAGCAGACCGACGAAGAGGAGCTGACCCTTGCAGCCCTCGAACACCCGGTAGACGACATCGTCAAGAGCAGCGATGACCAGGGCACTGACGTCTTCCAGGTCCTCTCTGCGGTCGCCGATTTGGAAGAGGTCCGAGCAGGTCTTGAGAGCGACGGTTTTCAGGTCAAGGAGTACGGAATGACGTGGTTGCCAACCATCACCGTCTCGGTCGAAGGCCGCGAGGCAGACCAACTAATGGCACTCCTCAACGCACTGGATGACAACGATGACGTACAGGACGTCTACGCTAACTACGAGCTCTCGCCAGCCGAGCTCAGTCGTCTGGCCGAGTCCTGAACCCAAATAAGCTGAACGAACATCACCACCATGCCCAAAGCAGCTCTACGCGTCCTCGGCATAGACCCTGGCGGCTTCGTTGCTGGTTGGGGGCTGATTCAAAGCTATGGCAATAAGTTGCGCCTCGAAGATAGCGGCACGCTACGCCCGCGTCGGGGAGACCCTTTCACAATGCGACTTTGTGCTCTTCACTCTGGCCTGACGGAGGTGCTTGATCGATTCCAGCCCAACGTAGTCGCGGTGGAATCGGTGTTCTTTTCCCGGCATCCGAGAGCTGCGCTACAGCTTGGCCACGTACGAGGAGTCTTGTTGCTGGCTGCAGCTCAGCGCGAGTTGGAAATCTTCGAATATCCTCCGGCCACAGTAAAGAAGGCCGTAACCGGGAACGGTCGCGCGAGCAAAGAGCAGGTTCGGCAGATGGTTGCCATGCTCCTCGGCAGTGAGATCAAGGGCGCCGCGGACAAGAGCGATGCCCTGGCGGTAGCGATCTGCCACGCTCACAGCGGCGGCCTGTTGTCACGTATCAAAGACCTGGATCCGGGACCGCCCCGGCGACGACCACAGAGAGGAAAACCATGATCGGTCGATTAAGAGGAAAGTTACTGGCCCAGGAGCCGGATCTTGTCCTGCTCGAGACCGCTGCGGGGGTTGGCTATGAGGTGCGAGTCGCGCCTCGAACCCTGGTGGGCCTGCCGCCAGTAGGGAGCGAGCTGACCCTCCATGTCCACACCCAAGTACGTGAGGACGCGATCACCCTTTATGGCTTCCTCGACGAGCAGGACCGCTCGGTCTTTCGCACCGTGCAGGGCGTCACCGGAATAGGTCCGAAACTGGCAATGGCAATTGTCGGCACCGTCGAACCCACTGCGCTGGTAGCCGCCATTGCCCGGGAGGACATTCCGGGACTGAGCAAGATCCCGGGACTTGGCAAAAAGACCGCTGCAAGGCTCTGCCTCGAACTGAAAGATAAGCTGGCCCGCTTGCTGGAAGGAGCCCCACCGGGGGAAGCCAGTGAGCTGCTGCTTTCAGCAGGACAGGAGCCAGTTGCGGCCGCCGCTGATGTGCGTGACGCGCTCGCTGCGCTCGGCTACAACGCACGAGAAATCACTCGGGCCATCAAGGCCGCAGAGCCCGAGCCCAACGACAGCGTCCAGTCGCTCCTGCGGCGTGCCCTCAAGACCCTGAGCCCAGCATGAGCGAGGCAAGCTTTCGCGACCTCAGCCCTGACCTTCAGGCCGACCCCGAAGAGTACGTCGACGAGGTCTCACTACGCCCTCAAGCTCTGGCGGAGTATGTAGGTCAAAAGGCCGTTCTCGACAACCTCCGCGTCTTCATAAAAGCAGCCAAGGGCCGCAGCGAAGCGCTTGACCACGTTCTTTTCGCTGGACCGCCGGGCCTGGGCAAGACCACCCTCGCCCACGTCATCGCCCACGAAATGGGCGTGCAGCTCAAGACAACCTCCGGTCCGGTCATCGAGCGAGGTGGCGACCTCGCAGCCATCGTCTCTAACCTCGATGAGGGAGACGTCCTGTTTGTAGACGAGATCCATCGCCTAAATCGCGCCGTACAGGAAGTCCTCTATCCAGCAATGGAAGACTTTGAGATCGACATCATTCTGGGCCAGGGCCCAACCGCTCGAACCATCCGCTATGACCTGCCCCGCTTCACCCTGGTGGGAGCCACCACCCGGGAAAGTCTGCTCAGCCCGCCCTTCCGGTCTCGCTTCGGCTATGTGGCTGTGTTGGATTTCTACGACGCTGAAGATCTCGCCAGGATCATCACTCGATCGGCCAAGCTACTGGAGGTACCCATCTCTGCTGGAGCTGCCCTACAGTTGGCGTCTCGCTGTCGAGGCACCCCTCGCATCGCCAATCGGCTGCTGCGGCGGGTTCGAGACTTTGCCGAGGTAGAGGGAGACGGAACGGTCGATGAGAGGATGGTAGAGACTGCCCTTACCCGGCTACAGGTAGACTCAGCGGGCCTCGACAAAATGGACCGACGGGTCCTAAGCACCCTGGTAGAACGGTTTTCGGGTGGACCTGTGGGCATCGAATCCCTGGCCGCAGCTATCGGCGAAGACCGGGACACCCTGGAAGATGTGTACGAACCCTATCTCGTCCAGCAGGGCTACATCGTACGCAGCCGTCAGGGTCGAGTGGCCGCTGCCAAGACCTATCAACACCTGGAGTTACCTGCTCCCGCTGGTACCACCGGCACACTATTCTGAGTTCGATGAAGCGCAATCCGGAAGTCGAAGAACTGATCAAACGCGCGCTGTGGTGGGTTGGTGGAGCGATCCTCGCTGGGGTGGTGGTAACCCTTGCTGCCGGCTGCGCTTCACGTTCACCTGCCGGTCTTACCCTGACCACCGTCGAGGTGGAGGGTCATAAACTCAAGGTGGAGGTTGCCAGCGAACCGGAGCAGCGCATGCGCGGACTAATGTATCGCCGCGAACTCGGTGAAGACGAAGGCATGCTGTTTGTCTACGAGCAGGCCGAGCTGCTCAGCTTCTGGATGAAGAACACCTTCGTACCGCTGAGCATTGCCTTTATCGACGACCAGCAGACCATCATTCACATCGCAGAAATGACCCCTCAGACGCTGAAAAGCCACCAGAGCCCAACAGCAGTTCGCTTTGCCCTGGAGACCCGCCGCGGCTGGTTCAAGAGCCGCGGCCTGGGGGTAGGCACAAAGGTCCAGTTCACCTTGGCTGAGCCCTGAGGTGACCGGCGAAAAGCGCCGGGTTGTACGTCGCTCGGTCCGCTGGCAGGGCCGCGGCCTGTTCAGCGGTAAACCGGTAGCGGTTAGCGTTCACCCGGCTCCACCCGGAAGCGGCTGGTCCTGGGCACGAGGAATAGACTCGCCGGTGCCCCTTGAGCCAGCACAATGTAAGCCGCTACCCCGCTCATCAAGCCTGTCGGCACGACCACCAGCACTGCCGGTCCGCCTACCCGAGCACATCCTCGCGGCCCTGTTAGTGCTCGACATTGATGACTGCTGCTTGCGGTTCTTTGGCGGAGAGCCACCCATCCTGGATGGCTCGGCGCTGCCCTTTGCTGCCGGGCTGCGTGCTGCCGGGATAAGCGGCAGACCGGCAACTCGGCAGCTCCGGATCGAGTTGACCTGGAAGGGCCAAAGCATCAGCTGGCAGGGAGACAGCCGAGTGCTGGCAGCTCGAACCTTTATTGACCGCGCAGAGGCCCGCCAGCTTGGAGGGCAAAGCTTCTTCCGCGGAGCCCGTCCCGGCTGTGCGCTGATCGTCGATGCCAGCACCAGCCTCTACGGTGGGCGGCCGCGGGTATGTAAAGAGCCGCTCCACCACAAACTGCTGGATCTCCTCGGAGACCTCGGCCCGTTTCGCGCCCGTGGGTCGCTCAGCGGTCTAATCCGCTGCAATCGACCGACCCATGCGCACAACCAGCAAACCATCCAGTCAGCCCTAGCATCAGGCGAACTCCGCTGGCTCCGCACCCCGCCATGAGGCCCAGGACTCAGCAGCCAGGCAATAAGATCAGCAGCACCTCAGCTCTAACCAGCGCCTATTGAGCAAGCGGTTGAGGCCGGTCAACGGCGCAATCAGGCGCTCGCCGGTCTATGCTTTGAGCATGGACCCTGCCATCGACCAGCACTTCGCACCCCCATGGCTGCGCCAGCTCCCTGAGCTGCCAGCGTGGACGCACCAGCGCCCCGCTGCTCCATGGAACCTGCGGGGAATGCTCGCCGCGTGGGAAGACCACCCCCGCAGCATGGACTTCCTGGAACCGTCCTCCCCGAACTTCCACTACAAAGAGGTCCAGACTCGCCTCTATCTTGGGCGGCTCAAAGGTCTCATTGAGGCGCTGCCGATGAGTTCCCTGGTCCTGGATATGGGCTGTGGTATTGGCAGGACCCTGCTGCCACTGGCCGAACGCGGCCACCGGGTCACGGGAGTGGACGCCTGCCTGCCATCGCTACAGGCAGCAGCCCGGCACATTCAGACTGCATTGGCCTCAGGTGCGATCTTAGAAGGCGGCTCCCCTCGCCTATTCTGGGACGACGTCGAGCAACTGAACTGCCTTGAAGGCGAGGACCGCTACCAACTGATCCTCGCCCTGGAGCTGATCTGCTACCTACACGACCCGCGCACGGTGCTTGAGCAGTTGGCTGCCAGGCTTGAAGACGGCGGACACCTGGTTATCTCGGTGGAAGCCTGGCCAGGTGCCCTGCTCTGCGACCCTATCGCGTTAGATAGTCCGGAACGAATCCAGCGCGCCCTCGACGATAGAATCATCGCCGTTGAAGGCGACCGCTGGGTTCGCGCGCTCGACGCCAGTGAGCTGGAGTCTATACTTCGCTCTGTGGACCTCGATGTTGTCGGCATCGAGGGGAGTCATTTTTTCCCCGATGGTCCGCTTGCAGCCTGCCTGGATCTTGAGCGACTGAAGGATCCGGGCTATGTCGACGCCGTCCTCGAGCTGGAGCACAGATGCTCGACGGACCCGCAAGTAAACCAGCTACCGCGAGCCCTGCTCGCCGTAGCAAGAAAGCGAGGATGAGCCTGCCATGCGCGTAATGTTCGTATTCTCACCTCGCTACTACTGGCCCTTTGTCAGCGCAGAGGACAACTATCTTGTCCCACAGAGTCTGGTCTATCTGGCCGCAGTATGCAGAGAAGCAGGGCACGAGGTATCTGTCTATGACTGCATGCCCCTGAAGATGGGCTGGAGAAGCCTTGAGCAGGCGATGCGTGACGAGGATCCTGATGTGCTCTGCGTCGGTGAAAACCATGCGCTCTACGCTCACGAGGCGATGCGCGTCATTGATATGGCCGCTGACGTCATACCCAGAGCGCATCGGATCGTCGGCGGGGCTCACTTCACCCATTTGTATGACAAGTACATGCGAGAGCACGCCATCGATTTCGTAGTGTGCGCCGAGGGCGAATATACGCTTCGCGAACTGATCGAGGAATTGGAACAGGCCAAGCCCGACCCGTCCAAGGTGCGCGACATCGTCTACCGGCAGGGGGAAGGAGAAGACCTTGAGCTGATTCGCACCCCCCCCCGGTCACTTATCGAGGACCTCAACAAGCTACCCATGCCAGCTTACGACCTGGTCCCCATGGACCTGTACGGCACCAGCAATCTACTGTTCTCGCCAGGCGGCACGACCATCCATCACAGCCGCGGCTGCACTGCCTCATGCTCGTTTTGCGTGTGGTGGACGCAGATGGCCAACCGTGAGCTACACGAAGACGGAACCCTCGAGATGCGACCACGATGGCGCACCAAGTCGGTAAGCAAGACCATCGAAGAGATCGAATACCTGTATTACAACTTCAACAAGCGCTGTTACGTCTGGGTTGATGAGAGCTGGAACATCGATGCCCGCTGGAACGACCAGTTCGCCGAGGAGATAATCCGCTCAGGCATGGACATCACCTGGTTCGCTTTCATGCGCAGCGACTGCATCATCCGCGACGAAAAACGCGGCATCATGGAGAAGCTGGTACGCGCCGGGCTTCGGCACCTCTGCATCGGGGTCGAACGTGCTGAAGACGAACGATTACAGCAATTCAACAAAGGCTTCTATAACAACGACCAGCTGCGAGAGACCTTTCGCATCCTCGACAAGTATCCGCAGATCTTCAAACAAGCGACCTTTATTGTCGGGACCCGTTACGAGACCCGAGAGAGCATGTTCCGCCAGGCTGATCTGGCCCGCGAGCTCAACGTCGACTATCCGGCCTTCCACCCGATCACGCCGGTACCAGGGACTCCCTTGTTTGACGAGGCCATCCAGGAAGGCTGGCTGACCCTTGAGGACTTCACTGAGTTCGATTGGATGACCCCGCTCATCGGCAGCGATTACATGAGCCGTGATGAAATCTCTCGGGCCCTCTATGACATCAACCGGCGCTTTGTGAATCCCCGCTGGCTGCTCAAGGGCCTGCTATCCCGCGAGAAATACAAGCGGGACATGTACAAGTGGTGGCTCAAGGTCGCCATGGGCGTCTCCTGGGAGGCCATCCGTCAGCGCATCAACCCAGTCAAGGAGCAGAGCTACACCAATCTGGTGAAGCCCGAATGGTACGACCAATGAGCGAGGAAGAGGACTCCGCTGAGGCTGGAGTTAACGGCACTCCAAGCCCTGACCCTGTGGACCATGAGACTGAGACTCCCGCGGCGGAATCCCAGGCAGCGCTAGAAGAACAAGCTCGATCCGGTAACCTGGCTGAAGACAGCGGGACTGAGGATGAGTGGCGGCCGAGCACGAGCTCGACCAGCAGCGATGCCCCGCAGACCCAACTACAGCAGACGCCATGGGAGCGGCGCTCAGAGCTTGGCTGGCCAAGTGCCATCTGGGAGACCATCGCTGCAGTCAGCAAGTCGCCAGTACGATTCTTCCACAGCTTCGACCCAGCCGGGCGAATCGGCGAAGCAGCAGGGTTTGCCTTCCTCATCGCGATCCCGGGCTGCCTCATCGGTGCAGCTATGCAGTTCGTGCTCGGTGGGGTCACGGCCATGCTCCCCTCTATGGGCATCGACCACCCGCTGCTTCAACAGGGTGGAGATGCCAGCCAGCAGCTGCTGTCCACCGGCATCCAAGCGGCCTTCATCTTGTTTATGGGCGCTCCCCTGGCGGTGTTGGGATCGATCATTGGTGGCTGCATTCACCACCTGGGACTAGTCATTGTTGGAGGCGGCAGCAAAGGACTTGAAGCAACCGTCAAGGGCTCGCTCTACGCCTCTGCGGTGCGCTTCTGGGCGATCATTCCAGTGCTTGGCTGGCTAACCGATCTGTGGATGACCGTAGTACAGGCGATCGCCTACTGTCAGACCCACAAGGACCCAGGCTGGAAAGGCGCCTTCGCCGTCCTCTACGCGACCTGTATCTGTCTGTTCTGCTTGTGCGGTATGGGCATCGCTGCCGCCGTCATGATGGGTGGTATCGAAGAGTTGCCATCCCTGTTTTGAGAGAAAGAGAAGGTGCAGCTCAAGGCTCGGCGGGATGAGCCACTACTGGATCCTGTGGTCCGCTGGACCCTGGTTGCCACCCTCTGCTCAGGTCTGCTCGCGGCGCGATTCTTCCCGTTTGAGGCACTGCCTGCCCTCTGCCCCATTCGCAGAATCACCAGCTGGCCCTGCCTGGGCTGCGGCGGGACCCGCGCCTGGGTCGAGATGGCTCACCTGAATGTCAGCGGAGCCTTCCTTCAGAGCCCACTGGGGGCCAGCTGCTTTATCGCTGCAGTCGCCCTGTTGCTGTACCTGCTGGGAAGAAGCTGGGGTTTCCTGCCAGCGATTCGCCTTCAGCACAGCCGCAGAGAAGGACTTGCGCTACGCCTGCTTGGTGCAATCCTTTTAGCTGTGCACTGGGCCTACCTGATCATCAGCGGGGTGGCGACCTGAAAGGGCTTTTTCCAAGGCATCAATCGGCTCCATCAAGCGCGCAGCAGGACGGAGTCTGGCCTCAGTCCTCGCTGCCCGCATCCTGGCCGCCAGCGCCGGGTCCAGCTCCCCAGATCTCCTTGGACTGTGGAGCCTCCATCTGACTGACCCCCTGCGCCAGAATCAGGAACTCCACCCTTCGATTCCGCTCACGGCCCTCGTCCGTATCATTCTCTGCCACCGGGCGGGTCTCACCATAGCCTGCGGCCTCGAGTCGCTCGGCAGAAATACCGGCAGCTATAAGACGCCGCATGACGGCCTCAGCGCGTCGCTGCGAAAGACGCTGATTGTAGGAGTCGCGACCTCTGCTGTCAGTATGGCCCTCAACCCGCACCTGGAGGATGTCAGGTGCTCCGCTCAGGATGCTGGCAACCGCATCGAGGACCGGGAAGGAGCGACGTAGAATCCGATCCTTACCGCTGGCGAAGTAGAGCTTCTCCAAAATGACGATCTTCTCTGGAGACCGCACCGCAAGGATGTCATCGGGACAGCCGTCGGTATCCTTCTCTCCATTAACCACCTCCGCTTCGTCGGGACATAGGTCATCCTCATCGAGGATTCCATCGGCGTCATTGTCAGGGTCAGGGCAACCGTCTTGGTCTGCCCAGCCGTCAAAGGTCTCGGCAATCATGGGACAGGAGTCATCCTGATCCTTAATGCCATCAGCGTCATTGTCCGGATCAAGGCAGCCGTCTTGGTCCTCAAAGCCGTCCGCATCCTCGGCGACCAGGGGACAAGCGTCATCAACGTCAAGAACCCCATCACCGTCGTTGTCCTCGTCGGGGCAGCCATCCGCGTCTTCAAACTGATCCTTGTCCTCAGCCTGATCAGGGCAGCTGTCACTCAGATCAGGGATGCCATCGGCGTCATTATCAGGATCAGGGCAACCATCAGAGTCTTCGAAGCCGTCCGCATCCTCAGCAATCTTCGGGCACTGGTCTTCAGGCTCTACCAGCCCATCTTTGTCGTAATCAAAAGCGCGAAAGATTCCCCACGAAACCCCGGCCAGGAAGCGCAGTTCAGGACTACCGAAACCAGCGGTCAGTCCTTTGCCGATACCGCCGTGAATACTGAGACCATTACGCATCTTATAACGTAGGCTCAAGAGCATCTCGAGCGGACTGTGAGCGCCGTCACCGAAGCGTTCCTGGCCGTCCTTGTCGCGGGGGCCAGGGGTCAGGGATCCGTCAAACTCAAGATTGATGTCGAGGCGCTCAGGGAGAATGCTGAAGCCCACCCCAGCACCGTAGGTGAACTCATCATCGGTGGTCAGGTTGGACACCGTCGCTCTGGGATAAAATGCGTAGCCGAGATTCACTGCAAAATGCACTCGCGTCCAGCTCTGCGAGATCGCGACGCGAAGCCCGCCACCCGGCTTGCCGCGGCCGAGCCAGGCAGCCGCAGTTCCGGTAGGCAGGGTCAAAAACAAGTTTGCCGCCAGGCCCACTGGGCGTTCTTCGGGGTCCAGGGCCCGCAGTCGAGTCTCGATGCGGAGATCACCTATTCCGTAGTTCACCTGCTCCCCGAAGTTGGCCGTTGAGCCGACAATCTCAGTGGCTATGGGGATCTGTGTTACCGGAAAGTGGAGACCGACTTCCCACCAATCAAAAACCGCAAAACGACCAGTGAGATCAAGTCCAACGATTCCATCAACAAGCCCAAACTCCCGCTGTACCCCCTGACCATGAACCTCAAGGGGCTGCATGGCGTAGTTGAAGTGCACAGCAAAAGAGGGGCGGAACTGGTGCAGCAGTTCCGCATCATGAAGCAGCAGAAAGTTGTGGGTGTCCGTAACCGGCTTGTATTGCTGAATGTCGGGCGCAGCCAGAAGCTGACCCGCCCCAAACAAGCACGACAGAAACACCAGAACTGAAAGCAGACGCCGCATTAGAACTCCGCGCATACCATACTGCAATTGCACAGGGCCTGTGCTACGGTCGCGCGCTGATCGGCCAACATTCAGGCCCCGACTTGAAGCCTTCCGCAGCACCAGCGAGGACAACATGAGCAAGTACGCAGGCCAAAAGATTCGGGTGGTCACCGCCGAGATCAAGCAAGACGGTCGCTACCTCATCACACAACGGCTGGAGAAGAGCATACTTCCGCTGCTGTGGGAGTTCCCCGGAGGGAAAGTGCCAGAAGGGGAAAGCGCAGAGAACGTCCTTACCGCTCTGCTGAAAGAGAAGCTTGGAGTCAATGTCCAGGTAGGTGATCTGGTCATGGAAGTAGTCCACGAGTACGACCACTACACCGTAGATATGCAGGTCTATAACTGCGTGATCCCGGAGGACCAGGAAGTCCAATGCATCGGTGTACAGGACGCTCGTTGGGTGAACCCTTCCGAGTTCTCCAGCTACGAGTTTCCCGGCGCGGACGAAGCCACCCTCAATGCCTTGCTGGACCTTGATTTCAACGACAACCCGGCAGCCTTCAACTAGGATGCTCAACGCTCCCAACCTCTCGTGCCATCTCAACCTACGTCATTAAGCCCACTTTCATAGAGACTCCCAGTGCGAGCCCACGTCCGCCTCTCCAGCATCATCGTCGTCTTCTTCGTCGCTCTGGACCAGTACACCAAGTACCTGGTGCGGGCCAACCTTAGAATGCGCGAGCGAATCGAAGTCATTCCGGGTTTCTTCAACCTCACCCACCTGGAGAATCCCGGGGCTGCCTGGGGCATTCTTGGCGACAACGAGTATCGGCTGGTGTTCTTTACCGTCATCACCCTCGTGGCATTCATTGTGCTGATCGGCTATTTCCGCCAGTTAAAGCCCGACGAGCGCACTATGGCCTGCGCGCTGTCGCTGATCTTCGCTGGCGCCCTTGGCAACTTCATTGACCGCCTCAGCCCCCGTCATACGGTCACCGACTTCTTGGACTTCTACGCCTCAGGCGCGGCAGCACCTATCGTTCGCAAGCTCATCGGGAGCGCCCATTGGCCGGCCTGGAACGTCGCCGACGGCTGCATCAGCGTAGGAGTAACTCTGTTCATCATTCACATCCTGTTCCTGGAGAATCGGACGCCGAACCCAGAGGACAAAGATGCACCCGCCCCGTTGACACCGGACGCTCAGGAAGCTTCCGAGCCAGCGGAGAGCTAAAGGTCTGGCCGGCGGCGCTCCTGCTATCACAGCAAAGACCCCTGGCAGCTTCGACTACAGGCCATGCAACCCTGGCTACTTCAATTCCAGCTACCTGGCATTGGCGAAGTACTGGTCTCGTCCTACTTCACCTGGTTGATCGTTGGCCTGGTACTGAGCGTTGAGGTCGCTACTCGCGAGGCACGCCGCAGCGGACGGAGCCCAGCGCGATTCTTAAGGGTCTCACTCCTTGCCATCGCCGCAGGCCTGGTCGGAGGCCGACTCGGTCACGCTCTGTTCAGCGCACCGGCTATCTATCTCGAAGACCCGTTCCGGATTCTACAGTTCTGGCGAGGCGGGATGGTCTACTACGGGGGCTTCCTGGGTGCTATTGCAGCCATCTACCTGTGGTGCCGGCGCAGCCGGCGCTCGCTGCTAAAAACGGCAGACATACTCGCTCCTGCGGTACCCATGGGCCTGGCCTTTGGCCGCCTGGGCTGCCTATCGGCGGGCTGCTGTTATGGTCGGCCCATCGACTGGGGCACCGGTTATGAGTGGCCCTTTGCTGTCACCTACCTATACGGACACATGCCCGAAGCACTACTCGGCGTACCCCTCCATCCAGTCCAGGCCTATGCTTCGTTCGGTGCGATCGCGCTGTTCTGTGCGCTCACATGGGTACGGCGGAACCAGCGTTTTGACGGCCAGACCCTGGCCTGGCTGCTGCTGGGCTATGGGGCGATCCGGAGCATCCTTGAGCTGTTCCGCCTGGACCTTGCCCGAGGCTTCGTGCTCGAAGGGTTGATTGGACAGAACCTATCTACATCACAGGCCCTCTCGCTACCGCTGATGGCAATCGGAGGTCTACTGCTACTGAGGGGGCAGCGAGAGTCCCAGAGCCCCAGTTAGCCAAGCCCCTAATGAAACCGGCAGCGCACCAGCATTGACTCATCCCGTTCATCTCCAGGGCGCGCTAAGCCGACCCCGACGCCCACGATTTCGCTGCCAATGACGCTCCTCCATCAGGAGCACGGTCTCCTGCTTACGAACAGCCGTATGTGCTCGGACCTTGACATTCTCGACAACCCTTGTGGTCGATGCCAGCGGGTAGCCGTTAACCGAAGGCGGCTCGACAGGACACAGGCCTCGCCCTCTCAATCGCCCAGACAGCAGGTCAGCCTCAACTTGAGCGAGGGGCTTAGCTGCCAATGGCCCCTTGCTGCGCCGCTCTCGCCAACGGGCAAGATCAGCCGAGGACCAACGTCGTTCAATCACTGAACGCCCCTGCCTCGGCAGCCGCTCAAGGGTGAGCGAGAAGCCCTCTGTAGTCATCCTCATAGCTCCGTGTCGCGCGGTCCAATAAAGAGATGTGCCCCGTGCCAGATAGCGGGCTGAGACCGACGCGTGCGGAAAACCAAAGCGATTGCCTTTGCCAATCCCGGCAACCGCAAGCAAGGGGTCGACCCGGTTCAGAAAAGCGGCAGTAGAGCTGGTCCTGCTGGCATGGTGAGGCACCTTAATGACAGTGCTCGACCCCAGCCTCCCGGAGTTCACAAGGAGCGCCTCAGCCGCTGCTTCAATATCCCCGGTAAACAAAAAACTCAGATCACCCAGGGCAATCCGCATGACGATCGAAGAGTCGTTTACCAAAGAGTCAGAACCCGAGAGATGGCTCTTCCAATCGCGCAAAGGGTGAAGCAATTCAACCCGGAATGCGCCCGAAGGGGACTGCAACTGATGGCCCCGGGCTACCTCTCGCAGCCGTGTGCCACTGGTCTGAGAGAGAGAGAGAAGAGCCTGAGCCCTACCATCAAAGGTACGCCGATCTGGAACCCAGAGTTCCTCGACAGGAAGCGCATCGAGAACCGCAAATAGGCCCTCGTAGTGATCTGCATGCCCGTGACTAACAAAGACCTTCTCCAGACGCTGAACACCCTGTCGACGCAAGGCAGGTAGTAACTTACGACGACCAACCTCTGCCTGACCTCCCATGCTGCCCCCGCCATCAATAAGCCAATGAGTCTGCTCCGAGAAGCTGACCAGAGTGGCGTCGCCCTGACCAACATCCAATACGGTTACGGACAACGACGGAGGCCAGCTAAGTGGCTCATCTAAGCGATCAGCACAACTCACCAACAACCAAGGGGCGACCAACACAAACAGAATTCTCAAGAGTTCAACCCCAAAAGGCCTCATCGCATGCCCCTAACCAGAGCGATTAGCACCAGGGCAACCAAGATGTAGAGCCCAAAGACTTCTATGCCGGAGAGGGCCTTGAACCACTGAGGACAACGCGACGGCTCGGATGCTGCCTCCACAAAAGCCAGACCTAGCCCTGCGGGAATCCCAGCCGCGCGGATCAGGAGTCCACCTGGTTGGGGAAAGAACACAGCTAGAGCGCAGCCACCCAGAAGCAACGGAAGGGACATTCCTCCAAGCAAGGGCACCGCGATGGGATTCACCCACAGCCCGGCAAGTGAGGTCCGGCCAAAGCTCCACAGGCACAATGGCGCCGTTGCAATGCTCGCCACAGCAGAGACTCCAAATGCTGCGAGCGCGGAGCTCAACCAAGCGGGGAAATCTGTACGGAGGCGATGCTGCAGTCCAGACCACAGCAGCAATGAGGCGACAGATAGCACGGACAGCTGAAAGCCAATCTCGTGAAGCACTCGAGGCTCCCACCAACTCAACCCCGCCGCCGCCAGGGCAAGAGCATGACCAGAGCGACCAGAACGCTTGACCAGTTGGCAGATACCAACTGACATCAACATCACCAAAGCCCTTCGCGCCGAAATCGGGGCTCCGGCAGTCAGCACATAGAAGGTTGCTGCGCTAAGGCCCAGGCACTGGGACAGTTGTCGAACGTAACCCTCGGCAAGCAAAGCCCGCCGAAGATGCAGCAAGGCCAAGCTCAATAGCCACCTCGCGGCAGCCGCGCTGCACAACGCGAAAATTCCAACATGAAGCCCCGAGATGGCAAGCAAATGAGCCGTTCCAGTGCGTACAAAGCTTTCCTTAAGCTCCTCATCCAGATGCCGTCGGTCGCCAAGCACCTGAGCGAGAAACAAGCCATGAAGATTGGGCGGTGCATATCGGTCAATCGCTTGCCTGACGTCGGTTCTGAACCTGCGCAACACATCAACAAGCCAGTTCATCTGCGACCGGACAAGGGCGGTGTTCCCACCGACCCGCAAACGAGCGCCGCTAACCTGAAGGCGGAGCGGCTGCAGCTTGCTGCGCGCAGCAAGAAGAACACCCCGGACCAGCCAACACTCACCCAGATCGCCGACGAATCGACCCCGTAGACCCCACCAACCGGACACCTCAAGAGCTCGGTTTCCGTACCACAGCGGCTGTCCAAGACCGGCTGACGAGTTCACCGAACGCAAGCTATGAAGCCGCGCAGCCAGGACCTGCCTACCATGGACCAGAGCGCTTGCCTCCAGACATAGTTCCGCTAGAACCGGACCAGTGCTTGCGTCAACCTGCCAACTGTCGGCGTTCTGATGCGAACGGGCGGCTCCCAGGAAGAGGAATCCACAGCAAAACAACAAGGGCACAAGCCGATCGGGGGCAATGAACGCGACCACCGCTGCAAGTGCCGCTGACAGGAGCAGGCACCACCACGGCTGGCTCGCGTAAGGGCCAAGCAACAGACCTAGTAACAGGCCCGGCACCAGTATCGGAACGTAAATCGGATTCGACCTGACCATGGGGATATGGTGAGCAAGACCAGTGCCGACCTGTCGAATACCCGCAATAGTTGGCCAAGTGACTGAAATGACTTGTTAGCAACAGACGCCCTTCCCAACTCAACGGACATATGGGGCGATGCCGTGTGTCAAGCCCTGTGCCGATCCGTCCCGCCCTGTTCGAGTCAGCTGCTCAGTGCGAGCGAACCGGACCCTGCTATCCTGCCCGCAGCCTGAAGGAGAGCGCCGCAGCAGCCATGGGCATCCACGACGTACACGCGCACTTGACCCATCCACTACTGCGAGAACACAGTGACGCAGTACTGGACCGAGCTGCGAAGGCTGGGCTCAGCCGCATCATCAGCAACGGTCTGAACCCCGAGGACAACGCCGCCGTGGCCGCGCTGGCACGACGCAACCAGCTGGTGCTGCCAGCCTTTGGGCTCTACCCGGTGGACGCCGTGCTGCCCGAAATGCTGGCCATGGGTATGGAATATCCCCGGGAAGCTGGGGCCTGGACTGGCGAAGAAGCCGTGCAGTGGGTGAACAAACACTGTGATGATGCGGTGGCAATCGGCGAAATCGGACTCGATGGCTACTGGGTTCCTGAAGAGCTCTGGGACCGACAGGAGCAACTGTTCCGCTCCCTCGTGCAGCTGGCCATCGACCGCGACAAACCGATCATAATTCACTCCCGCAAACGAGAACGCCGCTGTTTAGAGATTCTCGAAGAGATGGGAACCCGGCGCGCTAACTTCCACTGCTTTGGCGGCAAGGTAAAGCTCGCCAGGCGCGTCGCCGAGGCGGGCTTTTACCTTTCCATACCGGCCAACGCGAGACGCTCCCAGAGCTTCACCCGAATGCTCGAGACTTTGCCGCGCAGCCAACTGCTGCTGGAGACCGACTGTCCCTACCTGGCGCCGCAGCGGGGTGAGGACAACGAGCCAGGCAACGTCGCAGTAACTGCCGACTATGCAGCCGAACTCTGGGACGAAGACAGTGATGCCGTAGTCCGGCAGCTGGAAGAAAACTTCTTCCGCTTGTTTCGCGTCGAGCCCTGAGCAGCAGCTCAGAGCCCTCGAGCGGTCTTCAGTCGAGCAAGGAGCTCAAGATAATCAAGGGAATCTGATGGACTGACCCGCGCATCGCTATTGAGTTCAGCCAGGTCCAACATCCGCTGAGCCGAAGCCCAGAGCACCTGCGCGCTGGCAAGTCCCTCTTTCTGATCATGTACCGCCAGGGCGAGTTGCTCCATAAGGTCGTAGGGCAGGTGGCCACGACGGACGATGTCCTGAAACAGGTTCGCTAGCTCCTGAGGGCTGCACTGATCGGCCGCCAGAAAGGCAGCGGTGATGCGCAACACCGAACCGGCGTCGATGCGGCCCCTGGCAAACAGGACCAAGGCTGCCTGGTAATAGTTGAAAACAGGTACCAGCTTGGGACCAAACGGCGCAAACAGCGCCGGCGGACTGCCCCGGTCCAGGTAGATGAAGATCGTCTCCACCGGGTCGGAACCCGCCTTCCTTTGTCCCTCAAGGTGTCCCAGGCTCTGCTCGCAGCTGCGCCGAGCCTCCATCGTAGCTCCCACCTCAGCAAGCACCTGATCGGCAAGCTTAAGCCCGCAACGACCGCTCAACAGATCGGCATACAGGGAGTAGACCAGAGCATCGACTTCAGCGTCATCACCAAACAGAGTCTCTGCAAGGTCCGGGTCCAGGCGGCACCGAGACTCCAGCAACAGCGGCAGCTTGTATCCCACCTGCTCGCGAAGAGCGCGCAAGCGACCCTGGCGGAGGTTACGCAGCTGAGGCTTGAGGTGAAACTCTTGCCAATGGACACCATCCAGCCTGAGCTTCTCCTCAAGGACCTCGCGCATCTGACGCGGTGAGCCGGAGACAATGGCAATGTAGGAGTTGCTGCCATCGGGCTGGGGCCGGCCAAGTTCACCCAACAAGGTCGCAGAACCGGGCACATTCACTTTGTCTTCAGCACGCTCAAAGGGAATCTTGACCAGCTCACTCAGGGTCTCAAAGCGCGTATCTAGATAGGTCTTGTCAAGGTCCCACCGATAGACATGTCGCCAATGCGCGTGAACGACCTGGTCCATCAGCCGGACCCCTGCTGCCGGACCGCGCGTTCAATCCTCTGGGTCATGTCAGAGCGAGCCACCTTGGCCGCAACCTTGCAAGCATTCGCGATGGCTCGGCTACCGCTACGACCGTGGGCCTTGATAACGGGATGGGTAAAGCCGAGAACCGGAGCCCCACCATAGGACTCCCAGTCGAGCAGACTCTGAATCTGGCGCGCCCCGGAAGAGAGCTGGTCAAGGCCCAGTCGACCAAGCAAGTGGCGGGACCGCTGGTCTTGAGCCAGGTCACTGATCACCTCGCCAAAGCCCTCCAACATCTTTAGCACCACATTGCCGACGAAGCCTCCCATGACCACCACATCAGCGGTGCCGCGAGGAATGTCGAGACCTTCGACATTGCCGAGGAATTCCAGGCCCTCAAGGTCACCCAACAAGGCGTGCGCCTCGACTACCTCGGGAGGCCCTTTACGAGGTTCGGAACCATTGCTCAACAGCGCCACGCGCGGCCGCGGATTATCCGAAATAATCCGCGCATAGGCGGAGCCCATAACCGCAAAGCTGACCAGATCCTGAGCGGTCACCTGTAGGGTCGAGCCAACATCAAGAAGCAGGGCAAAGGGGTCTTCCCCCCTACCATGACGAAGCTCGGTCGGAACCACTGCAGCCAGCGCAGCCCGCCGGACACCTGGGAGCCGCCCGAGACTGCGCTCGGCCGCCAGGATCAGGGCCCCGGTTGAGCCCGCTGTAACCACCGCATCGGCCTGCCCCTCGGCGACCATCTGCGAGCAGACCAACACCGAGGCGGCGGGCTTCTGCTGTAGCGCCTGCCGAGCGGCTTCACCGGCAGTCACCCACTGGGCGGTATGGCGCAATGAGAGACGTCGCGGCTCGTAGCTCTGAGCATCAAGAAGGGGTCCGACGGCCCGACCATCACCGACCAGAATCAGCTGCAGGTCCTCGCGGCGCTGGGACAGCAAGGCTGCAGCCTCAACCACAACCTGAGGGCCGCGGTCGCTGCCCATGCAGTCCAGAGCGATGCGGATCGGGACCTCAGCTGCCGGCACGCTCAGCCCCCGGCGCGAGCTTCCATGGCGAACAAGGCAATGACAAACCACAGCAAGGTAGCAAGTGCAGCAGCAAGAGCAGCCCAGTGCAGCATCCGAACCCGGGCCCTAGCCTCGTCAACACGGGCTTGGAGAACCCTCCAGATCCGGCCTTCCAGCTGCTGACTCTGCGCCCGCATCTGGCCAAAGCCGATCAACACCGGGACCAGACACAGCAACACAAAGCGCGAAGCTGCCGGCCAGGTCACAAAGAACAAGGGCATGACAAACGAGATGACCACCAAATTTCGATAGCGAACGCACTGAGCGTTCAGGTCCATAAGCAGACGCTGGTCCTCGGCCAACCGCTCGGCGCGCAGTCGCTCGTCCAGTTGCTCCTGCTGCCTAACTTCGGAGCTGGCGATATCCAGCAGATCCCGAGCCGCTTCTGCCTCCCTGACCCGATCGTCCACGGTCTCAAGGTCCAGTTCCTCAGTAGAGCTAGCGGCCAGAACATCCACCAACGCGCGCGCGGACTTCCACTCCGGGCGGCTCTGCACGGTGCGCGCCGCCTCATCGAGGCGCAGCTCAAGCTCTTCGAGCACCTGCTTGAGAGCCTGCCTTCTGTCCTCGCTCACTGGGCCTCCTCCCTGTCATCAAGCCCCCAAAGCAACCAGGCCAGGAGACCGCTCGCCAGCGCCGGGCCAAACAGCAACATTGGCAACTGAGACCAGGCGACAAAGAAGGCTAGCAGAGCACCGAGGACCAGGTTTCCCAGGATCACAGCCAACAGCAACCCAGCGCGCAGTCGCGGGGCAGAACGTGCCAGATGCAGGAAGGCCCCAGCCAGCAAGGCAGCTGCGGCAAGAATGTAGTGCAACAGCCAGTAGCGCGGCGGTTCTAGCTCTAAAAAGGCATACAGATCGGCGGGAAACAGAGCGAGGACCGCGCCCCCCATCAGATGGTACAAGCAGACCACCCTGATCAAGCGCAGGCTCGACTCCTGCGCGCTCGGAACAGCTTCGGTCACAGACAGAGCATAACAGCGCGGCAGAGCAGGTACTAAAGGCCGCGGCGGCGCGCTGCTGGCCCTCTCATCCAGTGAGCGGCAGCATCACGACCAGGCACTGAAGTCCTCGCCTAACAACCTGCCAAGACGCTCATTGTGCTCCCGAAAATGCTGCTGCAGTTGATCTCGCAACTCCCATGGGACGTCCTCGCCGCGGGCAGCTGCATTGGCGGGCTCAACCGCTAGATTGAGTGACATAGGCGCCACTTCGAGGAAGTCCAGAATCCGCATCACAGTCGGCTCGGGACGAGCGACGAGGTCCTCGCTGCGCAGAAACAGAAACTGCTCCCGAGAGAACCGCTGTAACCAGCGCTCAAGCTGCGTTGCATATTCACCCCGCAGCCGATACGACTGCTGCAAAAAGGGCCGACTGTTGTAGTCGCCAGCACCCAAAGCCACCTTTAATCGGCGCTCCTCGGCAGCAAGAGCCTCGCTCAGCGACAGCGCCTCGCGGCCCTTGGCACGCTCGTGAAAGAAATGAGAGATGGCCCGCTCCACCGGGTCTCTCAACAACACTATGAAGCGCGCTGAAGGAATCACAGAAGCGACCCGGGCGGGCACCTCAGGATGGAATAGGTAGAGCGGAGAACTCTCCAGACAGCGCATCCCAGGCACCATGCTACTGGATAAGGGAAAGTGAGCCTTGTACCAGCCAAGACTGGCGCGCCAAGGACGCTGGCGACCGGGCAGCCCCCCATCAAAGAAGTGGAGTTCTTTGGGGTAGCTCGCATAAAGCTGCGGATGCTGATGCAAAGCGTGATGCAGGCGAGTGGTACCGCCGCGCTGGCAACCGAGAATCAAAGCGCTGGGCAAAACCCTCAGACCGGAAGTAAGTCGCCGCAGCGGAAACAGCGCCCTTTGGGATAGGGCGCGAGACAGCCTGTGAAACGAAGACAGCGCCATGGTCAGTGCACAGCCGAGCGCAACACGGTCAACACAGAAGGGTCAAAGCCAAGCCGACGGCGCACCTCAAGCCAGGCCCAGCCGTTGCTCAGCGCAAGCATCCCGACGGTCGCCATCGCCGCGCCCTCAGCCCCCCACAGCGGCATCAAGAGCAGGTTGGCCAACAACTTGCCCACAGCGGTCACCAGCAGAATTCGCAAAGCAACACCCTGGTGGCCGCACATCACCAACAACAGAGAGACCGCACCGGACAAAGCAGCAAAGCCTCTGCCGCAGATAAGCCAGCGCAAGGTCCGCTCACCCTCCTCAAATCCCGGGCCGAACAGACTGAGTAACCATGGCCCTGTCCACCACATCACCACAAGCGCCGGCAAGGTGAACAGTGCGATCCCCCGCGCTGCTCGGCGCAGATGCTGCTGCAGTTCTGCTCGTGCACCAGTAGCGTGCAGGCTCGACATCAAAGGCGCCAGAACCACATTGACCGCCACTTGAGCAAAGCTCAGGAACATCGCGAGCCGCCCAGCTACGGCGTAAATGCCAGCCTGCCCAGACGGGGCGAGGGCATAGAGCATGGCCGGATCGGCCTGGGCCACCAGCACCCCGGCCAACTGCAGGCCAAACAACTGCGCGACCAGCTTCCGCCAAGCTGGATCCGGAGACTGAGGCACACCCTGTCCCAGTTCCTGACCGACCACCGAACGTAGCCGAGCCCAGGCAAACAACCAGGAGAACAACAGACTGATCAGTGCTGCAACTGCGACCCGCTCAGCTGTCCAACGAAAGCCGACCTGCAGAGCTGCGCCCAACAAGACCACGAAGAGCAATGGACGAAGCAGCAATTGGGGGACCTGTGAAAGCAGCGGCCTAGAGAAGCCCCGCAAGGCCGCTTCGCTGTGTAACAGCAGGACCTGAAACGGCAGCATCAAGGCGATGACCAACAGCACCGGAGCGAGTTCCCCACCCTGCCCTGAGAGCCGATGACGGCCCAGCAGCAGCAGAGCCCCCAGAACCAGCGCCGCAAGCCCCATCCGGCGACTGGTCCAACGCAACACGCTACGGGCCCGAACACGAGCTCCGGTACTGATGAATGCCGGTAACTGGCGGACTACCAGGGTGTTCATGCCCAGGGCGGCGAGCACCGCGAGAATCGTCAGCCACGAGACTGCTGTGGCCCAGAGATCGTACTCGGCCAGACCGAGGGCCCCGGCCACCAGCAGCTCGGCATAGAACAGCAGCACTACCGAGATCAGCTTAAGGACAAAGTTCCACAAGCTGCCTCGCGCCAGCAGAGCCTTGCGCCCAGTCAAGCCGTTTGCAGTGGACTTGGCCATCACGCTGCGAGATCCTCCACACTCCGTGAGTCAGTTCAAGCAATTGTTTATTGGTGGATGCCCCCGCAGTGGGACCACCCTCCTCGCGCGCATGCTGAGCGGCACGCCAGACGCCGCAGTAACCCCCGAAAGCCAGTTTAAGGACATCCTGCTGGGGCAGGCCACTGCAGCCCTTAACCGAGAGCAGGTTGCCCTCCTTCATCGACACTGGCAACGCCGAGCCTGGAATCTACCAGCCCTCAGGCACTGGCCCTGGCGGTCCAAGAACCGGGTTCAGTTTCTGGAATGGCTGGTCCGTCAGCACATGGGCCAGCCCGAAGGAGAGCTACTGTGGATCGATCACAGCCCCAACAACCTCGCCCTACAGCATGAGCTCAGGCTGCTGTTTCCTGAATCCCGATTCCTGCACATTGTCCGCGATCCGCGGGCGGTATTCGCCTCGGTCAGACGCCTTGACTGGGGCCGCAGCACCCCTGCTGCGAGCGCACGCTGGTGGCTCCAGCGCCACCAGCGTGCGAGCGCCGCCTGCTCAAAGCTTGGCCAGCACTCACTCAGCCTGCGCTTCGAAGACCTCGTCAGCGAGCCCGAGGCCACCCTGGCGGAAGTCAGCGACTGGCTGGGTCGCCCCTTCCCAATCTCAAAGCTGCCCGCCCTGAAGTTGCCCCGCTACACCCAAAAACAGCATCAACTGGTTAACGGAGCGATTCTCGCCAGGCGCGCCGAGGCCTGGCAAGACGAACTCTCAGAACGCGAAGTTGAGATCATTGAAGCCATCGTCGGCGCGGAACTCGATCAACTGGGCTACCGCCGATGTTTCGCTGAACCCCGCAGTCCCAGCCCACTGGAGACTGGCCGAGCAGGGCTCCAGGAGCTCCTCCGAAGAGGACTGATTGACCGGCTGCGAAGACAATGGCGCCGGAGCGCCTGATGTCCGGCTACGCCCTGGTAACGCCGCTACGCAACGAAGCAGACAACATCGCCAGGCTGTTCAGCGCAATGTCGTCCCAGACCCTGGTCCCCGAGACCTGGGTAATCATTGATGACAGCAGCTCAGACGGTAGCCGCGAGCTCATTGAGGAGCACCGCCGACACTTCAGCGGCGAGCTCATTGTGCAGACCCGTGCTCGGCCCCACTCGGACTATGCCCTGGGAGAGCACTATGCCTCGCTGATCAGCTCTGGATTCGAACTGATCAAAGCAAAGCACGATTACCGCCAGCTGATAGGGGTGGGGATCTGCGACGCAGACTGTTTTCCGAAACCCAACTACTTCGCGCTGCTGATGGAGTTCCTGAACAAGCATCCTCGAGTTGGTTTGACCAGCGGCCTTGACCACCGCTTGGACGGTAAGCCCAGCCGCCGTCGAGCGAGCTGGGTCCGGGGCAATTGCCGACTGTGGCGACGCCAATGCCTTGACCAGGCGGGCTATCTGGTCGGCCCCTCCGCCGACACCACCTCACTGTGCAGCGCCCTGTTGCACGGCTGGCAAGCAAAGGTTGAACCGCGCGCCTCCTTTGCGGCCCGGGAACTTGGAGCCCGCAGCCCCGGGTCCTACTACGGCCGCTCAGCCCACTATCGCGGCCTCGGCATTGGCGGGGCCATCATTAAGACAGGCCTGGATCTTTTGCGCGGCCGACCTCAGCACGCCGGCTCATATCTGGCCGGTTACCTCAAAGCGAGAGCGAGCGGGGAGCCACAGATTCCCGACCCCAACATCCGTCGCTACTATCGCTACTATCCCCTGAGCCTGCTGCGCCAACTGCCGACCAAAGGCTAGCTTGGCCACCCATTGGGGGCAGTCAAGGCCACACGGGGACCGCCATCAAGTCCTGGATAACGGTGTAGGCACCTGACCAGCCGTGCGAGCTGGTCCCAACGTTCCGCAGCGTAAAGTTGGCAAATCCATCATTAATGGCCACCTGCAAGCGACGAGTCGAAGAACCGTGTGGATCCATGGACGAGATCAGCACATCAACAAACCCGTCACCGTTCCAGTCGTAGGGTGACATCCACCCATATCCGGGCAGATTCTGGTCGGTGAACCCGTTACCGCTGCTCTCGTTGACGTCAAAAGCCTGGCTGCCAGTCCCACTGGGGTAGGCAACTCCGCCGGCCCAGTACCAGACCTGACCGGCATCACCGTCGTCATCGAGACCACCGAGAAGATCCACATCACCGTCACCGTCAAAGTCGGCCAGGGCAATGCCATTGAGCCGACGGAGCACGCCAAACTCAGGAGCTGATGTGGAGCTGAAGGTACCATCGCCTCGGCCAAAGTGAATCTGACAGCTGGAGCCGGCAAACAGACTGCCGCCGCCTGCTGCGTTGGTACACTCCACCAGATCCGGATAGCCGTCACCGCTCATATCGATCAGCGGTAGCGACACCACCTCCCTGAAGCTCGGACTGTTGGGGTTCCAGGACAACGTAAACGGCGAAGTGCCCGAAGCAGCTACAGAGATGGGTGTCCAGCTGCTGCCATCGCCATTGTTTAACCATACCCAGCCAGCACCGCTGCTGAAGTCCCAACCCAGCAGATCAACATCGCCGTCCAGATCCAGATCTGCCGCACCTTGAATCCCCGCGCGACCGCTGAGTTCAAGACCACCGGTGGCCCCCTGGTTGACCTCAATAAAGCCGCCCTCACAGTCTGAGCGATAGAGATAGGCCCTTGGACTGGTCAGGCCGTTGCTGACGATAAAGTCCAGGAAGCCATCGCCATCAAAGTCCCCGGTGGCAAGCCCTCGAACCGACTCAGAAACAGCAGGCCCGTAGTACTCGGGCGTCAAGAACCCGCCGTTTCCATCGGCCACCCAGAGTTCAACCTCCGGACTATCGACCCCCTTAACGAAAAACTCCTGAAAGACCGCGTTCTCATCAACCGCTCCATCACAGTTGTTGTCGACTCCGTCGCACTGCTCGACCGCGCCGGGCAGAACAAGCGCCTCGCTGTCGTCGCAGTCCAGGCATGAGAGCACTCCGTCGCCGTCACCATCGACCTCACCAGCGCTGTCCGCATCCGCCAAACCGCTGCAGTCATTATCAGCGCCGTCGCAAAGCTCTCCATTACCGGGAAAGTTGGCGGGATCACCATCATCGCAGTCGATACAGGTCAGGGAGCCATCACCATCGCTGTCGCCCTCGCCTGCAAGGCCGAAATCGGCGAGGCCATTGCAGTCGTTATCCTGACCGTCGCAGAGCTCTTGATTGCCCGGTAGGTTCTCGCTGTCAGAATCATCACAGTCAAAGCATGAAAGACTGCCGTCAGCATCGCCATCGACCTCACCCTCTGCATCGGCATCGGCCAAGCCGTTGCAGTCCGTATCC
Organism: Deltaproteobacteria bacterium UBA6601; assembly: GCA_002433485.1. Taxonomy (GTDB): domain Bacteria; phylum Myxococcota_A; class UBA796; order UBA9615; family UBA9615; genus UBA6601. The sequence goes on along the minus strand of DJIF01000021.1, from coordinate 7,368 downwards.
AGGCCATCACACTGTTCAGTGAGTTGAGGGCTGACACTGGCGTTAGCGTCATCACAGTCGTCACAGGACAGAACCCCGTCGCCGTCCAGATCCTGTTCCCCTGCCGGGTCGGCATCAGCGAGCAGGTTGCAGTCATTGTCCAGACCATCACAGAGTTCCGCTGCACCGGGCCAGCGGGCTGCGCTGCTGTCATCGCAGTCGGCACAGCTGAGCGAGCCGTCACCATCAGCATCTAACTCGCCCCCTGAATCTGCGTTGGCGAGTCCGTCGCAATCGTTGTCGAGCCCATCGCAGAGCTCAAGCCCACCGGGAGCATTGTCAGCGCTGCTGTCATCGCAGTCGGCACAACTGAGCGCGCCGTCGCCATCAGCGTCAACCTCGCCCGCGGAGTCTGCGTTTGCGACCCCGTCGCAATCGTTGTCCACACCATCACAGAGTTCTGCAGCACCGACCTGGACCGCTACCGAGCCATCATCACAGTCGCCATCACAAGGACGCTGTCCATCACCATCCTCATCAACTTCGTCAGCGGCCAGCACACCGTCACAATCGTTATCCTGACCGTCACAAAGTTCCTCGACGCCCGGACGGATTCTTGGATCACTGTCATCACAGTCGATGGTGCTGTCCACGCCGTCCCGATCCTGATCCACAGCAACGGCCACAACGCTGGCGCTCAAGCGGGTCTCTGCAGATCCACCATCCCAGAGCAGGGTCAGCGCTCCAACGTGCACACCGGGCTCATCTCCGCGGGCACGCAGCTCAATCACGCTAAGAGTTTCGGATTCCAGGTGGAGTTGCTGTTCTCCGGGGTGGGAGAAGATCCCGCTGCTCGGTTGAACGAAAAGGTTCACATCCAACGCATCACCGGGATTCCAGACCTCAACAAGCTGATAGGCGACCTCTCCCTCTTCAAGCACACCGAAATCGACCTCGCCCACACTCAACTGCGGAAAAAATGGCGACGAGCATGCCACCAACAGCGAGCAAGGTAGAGTCAGCAGGCAGAGGCGGAACCAGTTGAGCTTTTCATCCGTAATGAGCATGGCTGATCTGATTAGCACAGACGGGCACAACAATGCCTTCCGAAGCGGAATGAAGTAAGCTAGCCTTACCAACGTACTTCATGCCCCAGAAAGGGTTTCTTCAATGCTCAGACACCGCAAGCTCCCTCTGGTCCTATCATGTGCCATGCTGCTCTCCCTTACGGGATGTGCCGAGTTCTTTGGAACCCATGAGGGCTTTGAGGACGGCGCCTTCGCGCCACGCCTGGCCGTTACTGGCATGGCAACCTTCGAAGTAGTGGGAGTCTCACCATCGGTGACCACTGCTGGGGCTGAGGTTGGCGTCTATATGGTCTCAGAACCCGATGCACCAGTAGACGAGTTCGTGGTTGAGGACTTCTGGTTCTGCACTTTTGATGGTCAGGCCGCGATGCTTGAGACCGGCGGCAATGACTACGAGCCTGACGCCGACATCAGCGACATCGATGAGAACGACATTGACCTCTCTGACAAGAGCCTGGACGACAATATCTCGGTGGTTACCTTCACGGTCCCCGAGGGCAGCGTCACCGGTGAAGGGCTGGTGTTCACCCCCAGTGACACCCAGTACTTCATTCTCGGAATCGACTAGCTCTTTTTGCGCCGAGCCTTTATCGGGCCGCCTTCGGGCGGCCCGATCTCGTTCTGGAGGTGAGGCCGGCACGGAGCCGGGCTGAAAAAGAGCCCTGAGCGGTTAGTCCTTGCCCTGCTTCTGCTGGGCTGCAGCCAAGGCCAATGCCAGCGCAGAGGGCTCATCTGACTGCTCTTTGGCAAGCTGTTTTCGATACGCCTTGTAGTCAGCGGCACCACCGCCAGCATCAAGGGCCCGCTGCGAGAGGGTAACCTTCCGAGCACGCCGATCTAGCGCCAGGACAGCAACCTTGACCGACTTGCCTGGCTGAAACTCACGACGGATATTGCCGCTGCGCCCAAGCACCGCCTGCGAGTTGGGCAAAAGACCAGTAACTCCAGGAGCGATAACGCAAAACACACCAAAATCCGCCACCTTCTCGACCGTGACTTCCAGTTCCGAGCCAACCTTAAGGCCTCCCGCAACCTCAGCCCAGGGGTCCGGACCTACCCGCTTCATGGACAAGGAGAGGCGGTTGCGCTTAGCGTCCACCTCTTTGATCACAAAGCTAACCTCCTGACCAACTTCAAGAATCTCCTGGGGGTGCTGAATCCGCTTATTCCAATCAATCTCACTGACATGAATAAGCCCCTCGATGCCATCTTCCAGATCCACAAAGGCACCAAAGTCGGCAAGGCGCGCGACCTTGCCCGTATGGGTAGAACCCACCTCATAACGTCCTTTAGCGCCTTCCCATGGGTTAGCTGAAGCCTGACGCAGCGACAGGGAAATGCGGTCCTTCTCTCCATCGATGGAGAGCACCTTGACCTGTACTGAGTCTCCCACCGAGACCACCTGGGACGGATCTTCGACTCGGCTCCATGAGATCTCACTTACATGAACCAGACCATCGAGCCCGCCAAGATCGACAAAGGCACCAAAAGGCATCACCTTGCGGACCACGCCACTGAGAATCGCGCCGACCTCCAGGCTGCCCCGGGTCTCCGCGGCCAGTTCCTTGGACTCCAACTCCAGCAACTTACGCCGCGACAGAACCAGATTCCGCCCCGATTCCTCGTAGCGAGTCACCACAAAACGGAAAGTGCGACCTACATAGTCCTCCAACGGCCCAGCACCGTAGCTATCAATTTGAGAACGAGGACAAAAAGCACGCCTGCCCCCGACTCGCACCTCAAGCCCACCTTCATTGGTACCGGTGACCCGACCCTCAACGGGCACCTGGGTCTCCACCGCTGTCGACAACAATTCGGAAAGAATCTGCGCCTTTAGAGCGCCCAGAGACAACTGTAAGCCGCCGCCCTCGGAGGCCCGGATTACAGAAGCTTCAAGCGCGTCCCCCACCTGATGAGTGAGGGCGCCTTCATCATCCAGCAGCTCCCGGCGCTCGAGAGTCGCTTCCGACTTTGCCCCCACATCAATGAAAACCGTAGAGTCCGAGATTGAGAGAATGGTGCCCTTGACTCGTTGACCGGGCTTGAACGCCGACAGCCCACCGTGGGCGGCTAGCAGCGTCGCAAAGTCCTGCTCTTCAACGACAGGCTTCTGCGGCGAGGCCTTCAGAGCGGCTGGATCAAGGGCAGCCTCATCGTGTGTAGCCCCAGCAGTGGCCTCAGACTGCTGAGCCAAAAGAGCGCTCACTTCGTCAACAGCTGGACCCTTTGTCACTTGCGCTGCCGCCAGCTCCTCCGCAGTAGCCTCAGGAGCGGCTGCGGCCGGCTCAAGAGTTAACTCCTCAGCCGGCGCACTGCCACCTTCAGCAGAATCTTCTGCCGATGCGGTCTGCTGCGCTGAAGGTCGGCGTCGCCGGATAACGGATGAAGGAGCCACGGGGGCCTGTTCAGAATCAGTTGAATCAGCCATGGCCGCGGAGCTTATCCACGCCCCTTCAACAGGTCAACGCGAGAACAACTCTCAACAGAACCGACCAACACCGCTCAGGGAACGGTTACGGCGATGGACTGGCTTCGCTCAGCGCCTCCCTGGTCAGATACGGACACCTTCAAGACGTGGGTGCCTGAGCTGAGGGCAAGCTGAGGGAAGGTGAAGTCGGTCGTCTGAACGTCGAAGTTGCTACTGTCCGCCGCAGTGATGGTGGCGGAATCCCCCTGCTCAACCCCGTCGACTGAAAGAGTCAACTGCACCGTGTCGGGGCCGGTGTCGGTGATCGTACCGCTGAGGTCAAGAGGTGAGCTGACTGTTGCCCCGTTAGTGATCCCGGTCAAGGCCAACTGGGGAGCATGATTGATCGCATAGGCGACGTAATGAACATCACCGTTGCTGTTACCAGCGACGCTGCCGTAAATCTCGCCGGCGCCTGCGTTGACCTTGGAGTGGTAGTAAAGGTGGTACACCCCAGCACCTGCGGCTGCCGCAACCGGATCGGATGAGGGCTCAAAGCGACGGTCCATCTTGGCCACATCCTTGCCATCGATACGGGCGGGATCGCTGTAGGCTGGAATGCAGGGGTTTAGGGGATGACGCTCCCAGGCAATGCTGTTCTCGCCGCGCGCCACGCCACCTTGAGTGATGCCGCTTTTACCGGCGTACCAGACCTCAAAGGTCTGCGTCGTATTCAGCGGATCAGTGTTGAGCCGAACGGTCGGGAACTGGACCTTGGTGTCGTCCCACTCGCCCGAAGCACCCACCGCAAGCAGGGCGTCAGGAGTTCCTGGTGCCGTCGTATCAAACTTCTGCCAGGTTATCCCATCCACCGAGGTGGCATAGAGAACATTGTAGTCGTCGCTGGTGCTGCGACCGGTGTACCACATAAACAGAACCCCGCTAGAGTCCCGATGCAGGAAGGGATGATGCGCCTTGCGATTGTCCAGGTCAGCAGCTCCCGACCCATGCTCCAAGACCGGCGCTGAGAGTGTCGTCGAGCCATCCGGACCGATGCGCTCAAAGGGCCCCTCAGGGCTGACTGCAGTGGCGAGCCCGACATCAGTGTTGCTGCCGTTGTCCGCAGTATAGGCCATCAGGTAGGGCCGCGCCGGAACCGTGCCGCCCACCAGCGAGGGAACATAGATCACCGAAGGAGCTGCAATTTTGCTTGTGTCCCAACCCGATGCTGCCACCTCAAACATCGGAGCCGCCGCAGGCTGGGACCAGTTGACACCATCGCTGGATGAGACCACGCCGAAGGCTCGGTCAGCTGGAGTACGACGCCCCCGGAAGTAGAGGTAGTGCGTTCCCGACCCGTCGAGGAAATAGGCCGGATTGGAGGCCTCGAATTGATGCCACTGGTGACGGAAGCCAGGGTAGACCGCCGGCCGGCACTGGCGTTGCATCCCAGAGCTGTATTCAAGGACTGGAAAGACCGCCGGGTTGGAGTCATCACAGTCGGTGCCGGCCTGTCCGGTGCTCGGATCGGTACAAGCCGTACCCACAAACCCATCACCATCACCATCGGGCAGGGCATTGACAGGATCAGCATCGCCGTCGCAGTCGTTATCCACCGCATCGCAGTACTCTGGCTCGGCAGGATTGACCAGAGGAGTGTCGTCGTCGCAGTCACCGGTACAGGTGGAGTAACCATCAGCGTCTACGTCATCAACATTCTCCGCCGCGTCGTTATCGTCACAATCACCATCACAGGGGCTTGATCCGTCACCGTCGAGGTCGATGGTCTGCTCATTAGTAGAGCTGTCACAGTCATTGTCCTGACCGTCGCAGACCTCAGGATTACCAGGGAAATTGGCCGGATCACCGTCATCGCAGTCAACGCAGCTGGCCGAGCCATCTACGTCCGCGTCGGTCTGACCATCATCCACCCCGTTGGCACAGTCGTTGTCCACCCCATCGCAGACCTCAGTGCCGTTGGGGTTAGCTTGCGCATTGTCATCGTCGCAGTCGCCACCGGCCAGGCCGGCTACTCCTACCCACGGAGAGCACTCGACGAAAAAATCGGTATCGTCATCGGTCTCGTTGGCCGGCACCACGTTGTCACAATCGTTGTCCTGCCCGTCACAAACCTCTGCGGCCCCAGGATAGGTCAGTGAATTAGCGTCATCACAGTCACCACCACAGCTGGTCACAGGATCGCCGTCACCATTGAAACCATCATCGATGCCGTTGGCGCAGTCGTTGTCCAGACCGTCGCAGATCTCCGTGCCAGTCGGGTTGATGGCCGCGTCGCCATCATCACAGTCATCTCTGTTGGAAACGTAGCTCCCGGACGGTTGGGCGCAGGAGCTGATGGCGGTAGCGCTGAGATCGCCAAACGTGTCGCTGTCAAGATCCGGGTACCACTCAACCACCACGGTGTTGTCATCGATCTGGCCATTGCAGTCATTGTCGAGACTGTCACAGATTTCGGGAGCACCTGGATAGACCGCGTTGGAACTGTCGTCACAGTCGTTGTCAGTCAGCGTCGCCAGATCACCGTCAGCACCACAGGTGGTCTGACCATCACCATCCCCATCAAAGCCGTTATCGGCAGCGCCATCACAGTCGTTATCAACGGCGTCGCAGACCTCAGGGTTGCTGGGAAAGCGCTGCGCATCGTTGTCGTCGCAGTCATCATCGGCGCTGGGGCTGGAGCCATCAGCACCGCAGCTGGTGCTGCCATCACCATCTGCGTCGAAGCCATTATCAATTACACCGTCGCAGTCTTCATCGACACCATCACACTGCTCTATCACGGCAGGGCTGACCCCTGGGGCTTGATCGTCGCAGTCGGTTTCCAGGCTGCAGTCCGCCCAACCCGCACCACCGCAGTTGGATTCTGCCGGACCATTGGGATAACCGTCCCCGTCCAGATCGGGGCAATAGTCGGAAGTCTCAAGTGCCCCTGCGTAGGGATCACCATCGCAGTTGTGATCTATTTCATCGCAGACTTCAGTCGCACCACCAAAGACGGTCGGGTCTTCGTCGTTACAGTCATCAGCGCCAACGACGCCAGGGCAACTGGCGGTCTCGAGGTGTCCATCTGCATCACGATCAAAGCTCTGATCGGCGAGACCACTGCAATCGTCATCCACTCCGTTACAGATCTCTGTAGCATCCGGAAAGATATTGGGGTTGGCGTCGTTGCAGTCACCATCGCAGGTGGTGACACCGTCACCATCGCTGTCTTCACAATCGCCGCAGGCATAGCCCGCTAACATGATGAGGGTGATCAGTAAAAAATGGACTGGGCGGGTCATTTCACTTGTCATTAGGCTCTCCATCGCGCCCCCAATACGCAAACCGAAAGGGAGCACTCCGAATCGTCAATCTTACATGATTGACCAGAACGGTGTTCGGGCCGAACTTTTCCTTGCACTTAAGCGCACTTGAAACTTACCGGGCTGCACGCCCCAGCTACTTCATCGCCAGCTCGCCGCAATTCTTGAGACATCTGGCGATGTTCCGGGATGAAAGCCAGTCTGATAGCCTCTGACCGGAGAGTTCATCACGCTGCCCGAGGCATGGACCTAAGTACCGCGCAAGGAGTTAAGCCGTGGCCAAAACAGCCATCCTCGTAGAGGTAATCGGAGGCCCAAAGACTGTGCTCGAGGTGGAGCTGGGCCAGCCGGCAGCAAAGACTGCGGCTCAGGCCGCCGAAGCAGTCGGGCGCAGCATCCTGGACGACGACGGCAAAGAGAAGCCCTGGAAGATCTACGCGCCTAACCGCGCTGGCGGGTTTGCTCCCCTACCGCCGGTCGGAACCCTGGAAGCCGCCCAGCGGGCCATCAAGAAGAAGCTCGAGGGCGGTGGCGACGTCGGCTTTGCTGGCCCCGGAGAGCATCAGGG
>DJIF01000082.1 GCA_002433485.1 Deltaproteobacteria bacterium UBA6601 | reverse complement strand
GCTTGCTCGTTGGCCGGGGGTTCCAGCTCCGCTTGAGCTACCGGCAGTGCTTCAGCAGCTATCGGTTCTGACTTTGGTGAGGCTGCCGGGGAGGGTACCTTTCGTTGGGCGAACATTTGGGCGACGAGGGCCTCGGTGTCGACGCTCGGCTCGAAGCCAAGGGCTTCATAGATACCGCTCAGCAGAGCGGCGCCAAGGGCCTTGGCGTCAGCGGCCGCCCCGGTCTTAAAGCTGTGGCTTGCCGCGCCGCTGGTCGCTCCGCTGGCGGCAATGATTCCGGTGGTCTCAACGGTGAAGTTGCCAGCGCCGGTTTCTTTGAGTCTGCTTACCAGTAGATAGCTGTGGCCACTGTCCCGGGCGAGATCTCGCAGGCAGCTGAAGTCTTCCCCGCATGCTGTCAGCTCCGGTGCCGCGCGGGCGCCCCAGGAACTGGTTGCCGTCACCCGGGTCGAGGGCAAGCTGCGCGCCGCATCGTCGAGCCAGGAGTTGAGCTCCTCCCCGAGGCTGGCGACGCGTTGCGTAGATGCCATAAAGGGCGCTATTGCCAGCTTGAGGGCGGGTTGCTCGAGGACTTCCTGGGTACTGATGGCCGAAATCTCTGCTAGCGACGCATAAGGCACCAGGGTGCGTCCCTGAGGGACCTGTAGCAGCATTCCCGATGCGGTGGACTCAAGCACGATGGCGTCGTACTGGCGACCATCGGTCAGGCGGATCCTGCGGGCTTCCTGCTCTTCACCGCTGGCTGCAGCCGGAAGCTGCAGTAGGCTGCACAGGAGGGCGGCGATAAGCAATGGGTTTCGCAAGCTCAGCATTCCGGTTGATGAGTGCAGCGCCACCACCAGGGTGGCATGTTGCGGAGCTACGATAGCAGTACCTGGTTTCGAGGGCTGCCGCCGGCTGTTTTCCTGCCCCTCTTCTCTTCGCAGCGCACCCCCCTATAATCCGCGCGGTTTGCCTCCAGAACCGTGCGATAGGAGTTCGCCTTGGATACGACATTGACCTGCCCCATTGACCCGCTGTTTCAGCTTGATCTTCGGCTGGCCGTGGACGGTGATCGGGTGACTGATGAAGCGCTTTCGGCCTGCAGCCAGGACCTGGGCGCGGCGATGTGCCGCTTGATGGGGTTGCCGAGGGGTGCTGGTTTCCTGGAACTAGATCCCGACGCCTGGGCTCTGACGGAGTGTAAGCGAGTGGCTGAGCAGCTCGCGTCTCATGCGAGCTGCCTGTTGGTGCTTGGTATTGGTGGCTCTGCTTTGGGTGCCGTAGCGCTTCGTGATGCACTGCCCGGTCGTATTGCTGCGGGACGGCGGCTTGAGGTGCTCGATTCGGTGGATCCCGATTCTGTTCGCCGCTGTATGGCGGGCCTTGATCCCCAGGACACCGCGCTGGCCGTGGTGTCCAAGTCGGGAGCTACCGCGGAGAGCCTGGCTCTGTTGCGGGTCTTTATTCCTTGGCTTCGCGAGGTGCATGGGGATGCCTGGAAGCAAAGGGTGGTCGCCATAACCGATGCTGACAGTGGTTCGCTGCGAACCTTTGCTTCGCAGGAGGCGCTTGCTGCGCTTCCTATCCCCGGGGGTGTTGGTGGTCGCTTTTCGGTGCTTACCGCAGTGGGGTTGCTGCCAGCAGCTTTCCTCGGTCTGGATTGTGATGAGCTGTTACGTGGTGCTGCGGAGCAGCGCCAACAGGCCCTGCATGAAGCCTATGAGGACAATCTTGCCTGGCGGGTGGCTGCTCTGCATCATCTGTGGCGGGATCAACTGACTAATACTGTGTGGCTTAGCTACTGCGACCGACTTCAGGCGCTGGGTATGTGGTTTCGCCAGCTAGTTGCTGAGTCTCTGGGCAAGGTGGGGGAGCAGGGGCGCCGCCGCGGCTGGACCGCTCTGGTGGCACGTGGAGCTGCGGATCAACACAGTCAGTTGCAGCTTTGGCGGGACGGGCCACGGCGCGAGCTGTTTACCGTGCTCAGCGCCGGCGATGATGCGGAGGCTGCAGCGCTGACCCTTGGAGCCATCGACAAGCTGCCCGGCGCATGGCTGGGAGACCAGAGCCTAAGTGCCCTGCAGGAGGCCTCCAGACGCGGCATGATGGCGACCCTCGTGGATACTGGCGCTCCGGTCTTGGGATTGCACGTTGAGAACCTGACGGAGGCCTCGGTAGGAGCACTCATCGTGTTTTGGGAGACTGTTGTCGCGCTGGTAGGACTCCTTGAGGGCATTGACCCGTTCTCACAACCGGCGGTTGAAGATGCCAAGCGATTTACCGCAGGGATGCTGGGTCGCGAGGACTGCAGGGACGACGCGCAGCGTGCTTTGGCGCTGCTAGCTTTGGATCGCAAGTGAGCGAGGCCCGTCGCATTCGGGTCCTCCCTGACTCTCTGGTCAACAAGATTGCTGCGGGTGAGGTGATCGAGCGGCCTGCTTCGGTAGTGAAGGAGCTGGTTGAAAACGCCCTTGATGCGGGAGCCACAAGGGTAGAGGTGGAGGTCGATGGTGGGGGCAGGGCTCTGATCCGGGTGCGCGATGATGGGGTTGGGATGAGTCGGGACGATGCTTTGCTCTGTCTCGAGCGGCACGCCACTTCGAAGCTGTCCAGTGATGAAGATCTATTTGCGCTGCGCTCGCTTGGCTTCAGGGGTGAAGCGATCCCGTCGATAGCTGAGGTCAGCCGCTTCGAGTTGACCACCGGTCTTTGCGGTCAGGAGCGTGGTTCTCGATTGGTTGTGGATGGCGGGGTGATCCGGGAAGTTGAGGATGCACCCAACGCTGGCGGCACCGAGGTCGTTGTCCGGCGGCTGTTTTTCAATGTCCCGGTGCGGCTGAAGTTTCTGCGCCAACCCCGCACCGAGATGGGTCATGTGGTTGATGTGGTGACCCGAATCGCGATGGCCCATCCGGGGGTAGGTTTCAGCCTGCGCAGCGGCGGTCGAGCGCTGGTGGACGCTCCTGTTGCAGGCGGACTGGGGGAGCGGGTCCGGCGTCTGCTTGGTAAGCGTGCCACCTCTCAGCTGCATGATTTTCACGCTGAGGACGATGGCTGGCGGGCAGAAGGGATGCTCTCCGACCCGAGCCTGCATCGGTCCAATAATTCGGGGCTCTTTCTGTACGTGAATGGCCGGCCGGTTCGGGATCGAACCTTTGTCGGAGCGGTTCTCTCTGCCTATAGGGGAGTTGTTCCCAGAGGCCGTTATCCGACCGTGGTGTTCTTTCTTGATGTGCCCCTGGATGAAGTTGATCATAACGTTCACCCGACCAAGGCCGAGGTCCGTTTTCGTACTGGTAGGAAGGTGTGGCGGTTTGTCAGCAGGGTCCTCGATGATGCCCTGCTGCGTCTAAGTGGTACGAGCCCGTCGCCAACTATGGGGCAGCCGCCGGAGGTCGTTTCGGCGACGGTTCAGGCCGAAGAGTTGCGGTTAGCGCGGAGCGCGCGAGAGGAGCGGCCGGTCTACGGTCAACTGGGCAACCTGGCCGGAAGAGCCATGGACCGTGCCCCTGCAGTGTTGGGGGCCGCTGCAGCTTCTGATCAGGCTACTGTGACCGTGGCCCCTGCCAAGTCGACAGTGCCAGACTCGACCTATGCGCTGCCGATCGCCGCTGGGCAGTCCGCCAGTGGTAGGGGGTGTTCTGGGAGTCTCTTGTCGCTTGCTCGCTTTGCAGCCGTGCATCAGCGCGGTGGGCTTGAGTCGCTCCCCGCATATGCAGATCTGGAGTACATCGGAGCTTTTGCGCGCAGCTTCTTGCTCTGTGCTGCGGGTGACGAGTTGGTAGTCGTTGACCAGCATGCGGCTCATGAATGCGTGCTCTTTGAGCGCTTTCGCTCCCATCAAGCCGGGCAGGAGGCAAGGACGCAGCGTCTTTTAATGCCCGAACTGCTGGAACTGGACGCTTCCCGTGTGCTTGCCTTGAGCGACGCGCAGGAAGCGCTCCTGGGGATGGGTATTGAGCTGAGCGTTTTTGGTAGCGATACAGTCGCTCTGCACGGGGTGCCTGCTGGGCTAGGTGCGGGCAGGGTTCGCCAGGCTGTCGGTGACATGGCCGACCAGCTGGTTGCTGGTGCGGAGAGTTCCAGATTAGACTTTGTCCGTTATCAACTGAGCGCAATGCTGGCCTGTCACTGTGCGGTTCGTGCCGGCGATCCTTTGAGTCGTGACGAGGCACGGGCCTTATTGGTTCAGCTCGACCAGACTCAGCACGGTTCCTTTGGTCCTTATGGTCGCCCGGTCACGGTTCGTTTCGATCGCGATCAGGTGGTCCGTTGGTTCGTCCGTGACTGAGCAGAGCACGCGGCCGCTGATCTGCATTACCGGCCCTACTGGTTCGGGCAAGAGTAGCCTGGCTCTGGCCGTGGCCGAGCGTCTTCCGGCAGAGATCCTCAGTGTTGACTCGATGCAGGTCTATCGGGGGTTCGACATTGGTACCGCCAAACCCAGCGCAGCAGAACGCCAGCGGATTGTCCATCATGGTCTCGATCTCGTAGAGCCCACCGAACAGTTTGATGCTGGTGCCTTTCTCGCCTATGCCCGAGACTTGGTGGTGCAGCGCCGGGCAGCTGGAGGCCAGGTGCTGGCCGTTGGCGGCACCGGGCTCTATCTGCGGGGTCTGCTCTACGGGTTGGCGCCAAGCGCTCCTTCCGATGCCAGTCTGCGATCTCAGCTGCGGGGCGACGAGCAGCAGCAGCCGGGTGTCATGTATCGACGCTTGCAGGAGGTGGATCCAGAGGCGGCAGCTCAGCTCCATTGCAATGATTTGGTTCGGGTTGAGCGCGCGCTGGAGGTGTTTCTGCTGACCGGTCGACCGCAGAGTCAATGGTGGCAGGAGCACGGCTTTCGCTCGAGCCCTTTTGCGGCGCTTATTTTCGCTATTCGGTGGCCTCGAGAGCAGCTGCGTGCGCGCATCGCTCAGCGGGTGGAACAGATGCTTAACGCGGGCTGGCTGGAGGAGGTCGAGGACGGCTTGCGCGCTGGTATTCCCGACGATGCGCCGGCGATGCGTGCCTTGGGCTATGGCGAACTGCGCGCGGTGTTGCGGGGTGAGTGTTCCCTGGTGGCGGCGCAGGAGCGGATTACGGTGCTCTGTCAACGGTTTGCCAAGCGTCAGATCACATGGTTCAATTCCGTCCCTTCCATCCACTGGCTCGATCCGGAACAGGACATGGTGGACACTGTACTCGGTCAATCCAGGACCTTCCTGGTGAGATTCGAACAAGGCAGGAGCGGCGAAAATGGCTGATTTTGTGCTGGAATTTGAGCGGCCCATTGTTGATCTGGAAGACACTATTCAGGGCTTGCGCGATCTTGCCGAGCGGGGCGGAATCGACGTCGCCGATCAGATCGCGCAGCTAGAAGAGAAGGCCAGCGCTCTGCGCAAGGAGGTCTTCGCTGAACTCAGTCCCTACCAGCGGACCCAGATCTCTCGTCACCAGCAGCGGCCTTACACCCTGGATTATGTTGAGGAAATTTTTACCGACTTCCAGGAGTTTCATGGTGATCGAAACTTCATGGACGATCAGGCGATTGTCGGTGGGCCTGCCCGCTTTGAGGGTAAGCCGGTCATGCTGGTTGGCCACCAGAAGGGTCGTGCGACTCGAGAGAATGTGCTCCGTAACTTCGGCATGCCGCGCCCTGAGGGCTACCGCAAGGCACTTCGTCTGATGAGCATGGCAGAGCGGTTTTCGATGCCCATCTTTACCTTTGTTGATACGCCGGGTGCTTATCCTGGGATTGGTGCGGAGGAACGTGGCCAGGCCGAGGCCATCGCTAAGAACATCCTGGTTATGAGTCGACTCAAGGTGCCGATCATTACCATTATTGTCGGTGAAGGAGGCTCTGGTGGTGCCCTGGCTATTGCGGTCGCTAACCGGGTGTTGATGCTGGAGAACGCTATTTATTCGGTGATCTCGCCGGAAGCCTGTGCCTCGATCCTGTGGCGTGATTCTACTAAGGGTCCGGTAGCCTCTGAGGCGCTCAAGTACACGGCTCCAGACTGCTTGCGACTCAAAGTAGTCGATGAGGTCATTCCTGAGCCGCTGGGCGGTGCCCATCGCGGCCGTGATGCGATCATGGGCTCGGTTCGTGCGGCGCTTCAGAAGCACCTGGGTGAGTTGAGCTCCCTGGGACCTGAGGCGTTGCGGCAGGATCGTTACGACCGCTTTCGATCTCTGGGCGTCGTCGCCGGCGCCTGAGCGCTCGGCGTGTTGTCCGGGTGCCGGTGCGGTCCGTGACTGGGACCTCAGCCACCCCGCTGTTTGGCGGTCGCCGCCTGGTCGTTCCGGCGCGAAAGCTCTCAGGCGAACTCAGCCTCCCCGGTGACAAGTCGATCTCTCATAGGGCCTTGATCCTGGCGGCGCTCAGCACTGGCACCTCACAGATTGAGGGGCTCTCGCCTGGTGCTGATGTTGCTGCCACTGCGATTGCGCTGCGGGCCATGGGTGTTGAGGTCAATAGCCGAGAGTCTGTTGAGGTTGTTGGGGTTGGACTGAACGGTCTGAGTCGGCCGCAGGACAGCCTTTACTGCGGCAATTCGGGAACGACTATGCGCCTGCTTGCTGGCTTGCTGGCTGCTCAGCCGTTCTCCAGTCGGCTTGCTGGCGATGCTTCTCTCTGCCGCAGGCCAATGGCGCGCATCATTGAGCCGCTACGGGCAATGGGAGCCGCCGTGGTGGCTGAGGGAGGGGATGGTAGAGCGCCATTGGCCATCGCGGGGGCTGGCTTGTTGGGCATCGAACATCACTCGCCGGTGGCATCTGCCCAGGTTAAGAGCTGCCTGTTGTTAGCGGCGCTCTATGCTCGCGGGCGCACAACCTTGTATGAGCCCCACCTCAGCAGGGACCACAGCGAGCGAATGCTGGCATCCTTTGGGGTGGAGCTCTCGCGCTTTTCTGGTGGGGTGGCCCTTGAGGGCCCGCAGCAGCCGCAGGCACCCTCGCACATCGTGGTTCCCGGGGACATCAGCGCCGCGGCGTTTTTTCTTGTTGCTGCCGCGATCCGTCCCGGCTCCAGCCTGTGGCTGCGTAGGGTCGGTATCAATGAGACGCGCAGCGGGGTCCTCGATGTGCTGGAGAGAGCCGGTGTTCCGGTGCAGCACAGCCAGGCGCGGTTTGAGTCGGGAGAACCGATGGCTGATCTCTACATTGAGGGCGGACAACCGGTCGCCTTTGAGGTGGGTCCGGACCTCGTGCCCCGGCTCATTGATGAACTCCCTGTGCTCGCGGTTTTGGCGGGCTTTGCGGTGGGTCGCAGCGTTATCTCGGGGGCGGCTGAGCTGCGCGCCAAGGAGAGCGATCGGATTGCGTCGACCGCGAAGCTGCTGAGAGTGCTGGGCGTTGCAGTTGAGGAGCGTCCTGATGGCCTGGTGATCGAAGGCAGGGCAGGGCAGCCCTTTAGCGGGGGGGTGGTTGACTGTATGGGTGACCATCGTCTGGCGATGAGCGCGGCGATTGCCGCACTGGCGGCCGAATCGTCCATTGAGATCTCGGGTAGCGATGCGGTCGCCACTTCCTTTCCCGGGTTCTTTGAACAACTGGAGTCTTGCTGTGATCGATGAGAAGAAACGAACTGGAGCCAGCCGGCAGGCCCTGGTTGTGGCCATCGATGGCCCTGCGGGCGCGGGTAAGTCCACTGTTGCCAAGAGCGTCGCCAGGCAATTTGACTACACCTACATTGATACCGGCGCTATGTACCGGTCTGTTGGAGTTCTGGCCACTGAGGCTGGGCTGGCCCTGGACGATGCGGTAGGTCTCGCCGCCTTAGTGGGGGAGATGGAGTTTGACTTTCCGTGGCAGGGTGAAGAATTGCAGACTGTGGTCGGTGCTCGCAATCTGAGTCGTGCAATTAGAAGTCCTGAGGCGGCCATGAATGCGTCAACAGTCTCCAAGGTGGTCGAGGTGAGGGCTGCGTTGGTCGAGCGGCAGCGGCGCATGGGTCAGAACGGCGGCGTGGTGATGGAGGGGCGCGACATTGGTACCGTCGTGTTCCCCGATGCCGAACTGAAGGTGTTTCTGTCAGCGTCCGCCGAGGTGCGCGGTAAGCGTCGCTGGCTGCAGATGCGTGAACGCGGTCAGAGTGCCGAACTCGCTGAGGTCATCGCTGAGGTAGAGCGTCGTGACGAGCAGGATCGGAATCGCGCAGTAGCTCCGTTGGTTCCAGCCAAAGACGCTGTAATTCTAGATACTTCTGGACTTTCTCTTGAGGCTGTTGTGGATCGACTGGGGACGCTTGTTCAAGCTCGCCTGAGAAAATGAGTGACTGCGCTGGAGATCCCCTTTGACAAGTGTCGGGGGTCGCGGATATAAGGCGCGCCTCGCGACCCAATAGAAGACAATGGGCGTTACAGCCCTGCACGGTGCAGGGAAGGCGTCTTCGTCGGGTTCGTCGCGAACATTGCGAGATTCACTTCTATGTCCACCACTGACACCACCAATTCTCTCCTCTCCAGTTCCGCATCCACTGCTGCTCAGATGGACGACGCCGAGTTCCGGCGCCTGTTCGAGGAGATTATCAGCGACAAGCCTATTCGAGAGGGCTCAGTCGTAACCGGCACGGTAATCCGTCTTACTTCGGACCGAGCCGTCATTGACATCGATTACAAGTCCGAGGGCACTGTGCCCCTCCGTGAGTTCCAGGTAGGCGGCGAGGCGCCCACGATTAAGGTGGGTGACGAGGTTGAGGTCTACCTTGAGAGCCTCGAGGGTCGCGACGGTTCGCTCGTCCTCTCCAAGGAGAAGGCGGACATGATGAAGGCCTGGGACAAGATCCAGGAAGCTGTTGATAACGACGAGATCGTTGAGGGCACCATTATCTCCCGGGTTAAGGGTGGTCTGAATGTGGACATTGGCGTAAAGGCTTTCCTGCCGGGCTCGCAGGTCGACTTGCGGCCGGTCAAGAATCTTGAGCGCCTGATCGGCGCCACCGCCACCTTCAAGATCATCAAGTTCAATAAGAAGCGCGGCAACATCGTGCTCAGTCGTCGGGTCCTGCTCGAGGCCGAGCGCCGGGCGCAGCGGACCGAGACGGTCAAGAAGCTCAAGGTCGGTGCCATCATCGACGGTACGGTTAAGAACCTCACTGACTACGGCGCATTCATTGACCTGGGCGGAATCGACGGACTTCTTCACATCACGGACATGAGCTGGGGACGCATCAGCCATCCCACCGAGATGTTCAGCGTCGGCGATGAGGTGCAGGTGCGGATTCTCAAGTTTGATGCGGATAGCCAGCGGGTAAGCCTGGGCTATAAGCAGCTCCGCGAGGATCCATGGAACCATGTCGGCGAGCGCTATCCCATTGGCTCGGTGGTCAAGGGCAAGGTGGTATCGATGCCCGACTACGGCATCTTCGTAGAGCTGGAGCAGGGCATTGAGGGTCTGGTTCATATCTCCGAGATGACCTGGAACAAGCGGGTCAAGCATCCCAGCAAGCTGGTTGAGCTTGGCACTGAGGTTGAGGCTGTCGTCCTCGACATCGACCTTGAGCAGAATCGGATCAGCCTGGGCATGAAGCAGCTCGACGATAATCCCTGGGATGTGGTCGAGCAGAAGTTCCCGGTCGGTGCGATCATCGGCGGAACCGTTCGCAATATCACTGACTTCGGTATCTTCATCGGGATTGAGGATGGCATTGACGGGCTGGTTCACATCTCTGATCTCAGCTGGAGCCAGCGCATCAAGCACCCCTCTGAGCGCTTCAACAAGGGTGATGAGGTGCAGGCGCGGGTGCTCAAGATCGATAAGGTCAATGAACGCTTCAGCCTGGGCATCAAGCAGCTCACTGACGACCCATGGGAGTCTGTTGCTGGCAAGTTCTTCCTGAGCCAGGTGCTTGAGGCTCAGATTGTTCATGTCGCAGAATTCGGCGTCTTTGTTGAGCTTGAAGAGGGTGTTGAGGGGCTGGTTCATGTGAGCCACCTCAGTGGTGATCTGGTGTCCGAGGCCTACAGTCTGGGCGCCAGCCTCAAGGTTGAGGTCATCTCAGTGGATCCCCATGAGCAGAAGATCGGTCTCGCTGAGCTCGGTGCAGACGACGATGGTGCTCCCATTGAGCAGGTCAGCACCAACGCTACCTTTGGCGATACCATGAGTGGCGACATGCTCAAGTCTTTGGGTCTGTCTGCGGGCGCTGAAGAGGCCGCCGCCGAGGAGCCTGCC
>DJIF01000066.1 GCA_002433485.1 Deltaproteobacteria bacterium UBA6601 | reverse complement strand
ATCGTTGGACACCGCATCGTCGTCGTCGGATGCCGAGTCGTCGTCATCAGAAGCCGCATCGTCGTCGTCACCACCCCCACCAATACGGACCGGTCCACAAGACGCAACCAACACCACCGCCAGTCCTACAGAGAAGAACCAACAGAAGCTCGAAAACACCTCAATCTTGAAATTCATCAACTACCCCACTGCGGCAAGTGGGACCCTTCTGAGTGCTCCGCCGCCACTTCGATCAGTCAGTGGAGCATCTCATTGGCCCTCCGCAGATGCAATCGCCGCGATGTTGGCCACCAACCAAGACGAGGCGGCAAATGACTGCCGCCAGTCTCCGGCGGTCGAAACCCCGTAAGACAGCACACTGCCAATCCAAAAAATGCTCGCTGCGCGCTGTCCAAACCGTCGAGATACATGCCCCAGTTGCGGTAAGTCTCCAGGTACTCGGCATCGAGGCCTAGCGAAGTCGAGAGCTTCTCTAAGGCCGAATTCCAAACCTATCAATGACAATAAGCTCTGTTTCCAACGACCTCCCAGATCCCTTAAGCCCAAGCAAATCGACCGCCCTGCCCACTCGGGGCAAGGCGGCCGCTTTGCCGCGTCCTTTGACGAAATCTTCTAACGAGTGAACCAGAAGAATTCGGCTGAGTTGTCACCGTTGTGTGCGACTGAGGTGAAGTCGATCTTGTAACCACTCACCGGCAGCCCAGACCAGGTCGTTGGGAACCAGGTTGCGGTGTCCATCACCAAGGGCAGGTCGAATCCAGGCAGGCAGGGACTGCTGTCCAAAACCCGAGGACTGATGTCGGCCACCGTGTTCATCTGATGCCCAGCCGAGTCCAGGTAGAAGATGTGTGCCTGGAAATCCATCCCACAGATCTCAGCACCGCCTGCTTGAACCAAAGGACGGTCCGCGTACAGGGTTACTGCTGTCGCCGAGGGATCGATAACAATTGGGTTAGCCGCAGTGCCAGAGTCACCGCTGCTCATCGGGTAGCTCGGGTGGGTCGATGTCACGCCGTCGGTGATGGTGTGCACCTTAGGCGCGGTGTGAAACACGTAGGCCAAACGAGTCGTGAAGGTCGCCACAGTTCCGGTAACCAGCTCCACCTCAAACTGAAAGATCGCAGGAGCAGGATCTGTGGTGGTGTCGACCCACAGGGTGAACACATCATCGCCGTTCGGATCGATGGCGTGATGCAGCTTGTAGTTGTTTGCAGACCAGGCTGAACCGACAGCTGGAGTTGGACTACTAAAGGCGAAGCCACCCGCGTAGTTGGCCACCTGTCCATCGGCGAACATCGGGTGCATCGGCACCCGCACATCCACAATGTTGGGAACCAAAGTACTGGGTACGGTCAGTTGGTAGGTAATGATGTGTTTGTCCGTGTGCGGGAGCACGTCCCCGTCGCCTTGGAGCAGTTGCGTACTGTTCAACTTGAGGTTGTCGAAGACCACACAGTCCGATTCCTGAAGATCGCCGATTCCTGTGTGACTCGTACCAAGCTCATAGCTCAAAACGCAGGGATGGAAGCCCTCGACTGAGTCGTAAAGACCGTTTGCGTTCGAGTCATTGTCGAGGAAATTGGGCACACCATCACCGTCTGCGTCTCCAACTGACTGAAGGACTGAAAGGTCGACTTGATTAGCACCATCCTCGGACTCCTCCATCACGATGGCCACAAGATCAACCAGGTCAGGAAGTGCGCGGCTTTCAACAGCAACTGGGGGGGTCTCTACCGTGACGATTTGAGTAGAGCGATCCAACTCAAGACGGCCCAGAGCGATCTCTGACGCTGCTTCCGAGCGCAAGGAGATCGAGGTAGTACCACTAACGGCAAGACCCAATGGCGTGTTGTTCCCGTCGAGTATTGCCAAAGCGTAGTCACCTGAAGCCAGTTCAAGATCGAGTTGACCCTCTGGAAGCGCAGCCAAATGGACCGAGTTGTCTGCCAGATTGAGGGCAAGGATTCTAAGTCCCAAACCAGGGTCACCAACCATTGAGTCAAGCGAATTCACTGCATCGTAAGGCGTGATGTCGATGACTGAGCCGGTTATCCGGACCGACATCTCCGCCTGGCCAGCGAGGCTATCCTCGTCCTGCAAGCCGTCTACAGATTGGGCTTCACAGCCAACAAGCAGCATGAGGGAGCTGAGTCCCAAGGCCGCGCCGAGGCTCGTAACCTTCCGGCAGAGGTTTCGTGTGGATCGATGGGAACGTGAGCAGGGGTTGTAAAGAGACATGTCTTACTCCTTCGGTAGCCCGGCCGCCTGCATCTGCAGGCCCGAAGCTTTGCGTCCCGGCGTCGCCACCGGTTTGCCGTTTCGGGAGGAAAGCATTTCCGCCCTTGTCTTCAACCTGGGTTCCGGTTCTCAATTGTCAAGAAGTTGTCTGGAGTTTATTTGCCAAACACCAAACGAGAGTTCCTGAGGAGCGGACCAGGCCTTCAGCAGACCATGCTCCAGACCCTGGTCCGCAGGTAAACCTGATTCTTAGATGGGGCTTGACCGTCAGAGTGAACATAAGGCCACTGATCGAAGCTACATGTAGTCTTGCTACGACTGGGGACTTCACAAATCCCAGGGTGGTTCGGCCCAGCTCGACCCGCTTAGAAGTTCTTCCCAGCTACAGAACGGCAGCCTAGCGCCTGTCGCAGGCGGCTTTATCTCAGCGTAGTTCAACAGTGTCCTGCAAGGCGATTCGAGGTAGCATCCCCGGGCTACAAAGGGGACTGCACATGAGCTACAAGCAATCACTTAACCTGCTTCTTGCGGGCATTTTCCTCAGCCTCGGATCCGCCTGCGGGGAGGTGGTAATAGACGCCGCCGACTCTGCCAGCGGAGACGACGACACCACCAGCGGAGACGACGACACCACCAGCGGAGATGACGACGACTCCGCCAGCGGAGATGACGATGACTCCGCGGGCGATGACGATGACTCAGACAATGACCTCGATGGCGACGGCTTCAGCCCCGGCGGCGGCGACTGCGACGACGGCGATGCCAGCGTCAACGCCCTTGCCGACGAGCTCTGCGATGACATCGACCACAACTGTGATGGCGACACTGAAGAAGGCGCAATCGATGCTCCCACCTGGTACCTCGATGCCGACGGCGATGGCTACGGAGACCCTGCCAGCAGCCAGGTAGCCTGCAATAACCCGCACGGCTATTCGGCCGTAGCCGATGACTGCAACGATGCTGACCCCAGCTTCCACCCCGGCGCCACTGAAGCGGACTGCAGCGATCCTGCCGACTACAACTGCGACGGCTCGGTCGGCTACGAAGACGCAGACAACGACGGCACGGCTGCCTGTGAGGACTGCGACGACAGCGACGCTGCCCTGAGCATACCGAGCCCCGAGTCCTGCGACAGCATCGACAACGACTGCGATGGCCAGGTCGACGAAGCCGGTGCAACCGGCGAGACCACCTGGTACCTCGATGCCGACGGCGACGGCTACGGCAGGTTCGCTACCAGCACCAGCGCCTGCGACCAGCCGCCGGGCTACGTGGGCGACTCCAATGATTGCGACGACCTCAATGCCGCTGCCTACCCCGGGGCAACCGAGATCTGCGACGAGCTCGACAATGATTGCAACAGCCAGATCGACGAGGGAGCCGCGGCACCCACGACCTGGTACGCCGACTTCGACAGCGACACTTTTGGTAATCCAGCCCTGTCGACCACCGCCTGCAGCGCACCGCCCAACTACATTGCTGATGCAGGTGACTGCGATGACCTCAACGCCGCTGTTAACCCCGGCGCCACCGAGATCTGCGACCAGGCGGACAACGACTGCAATGGCCAGGTCGACGAGGGCGCTGCCGCACCGAGCAACTGGCACGCCGATCTGGACGGTGACAGCTACGGCAACCCCACCTTGTATGTGACGGCCTGCACTCCGCCGCCGGGCTACATCAGCGACTCCAGCGACTGCGACGATCTCGACGCCACCAGCAATCCCGGCGCCAGCGAGGTCTGCGACGGCGCCGACAACAACTGCGCAGCTGGCATCGACGAAGGGTTGGGCAGCACCTTCTATGCCGACATTGATGGCGACAGCTACGGGGACTCGACAAATCCTCTGCTCGCCTGCAGCCTGCCGGCCGGCGCCAGCGTCAATTCGCTGGACTGTGATGATGCGCTCCCTCTGGTGCACCCCGCCGCTGCGGAGATCTGCGACGGCATCGACAACAACTGCGCAGGCGGCATCGACGAGGGATTCGATGGCGACGGCGATGGGGTGAACTCCTGCGGTGCCGACGGGGTCTTCGGCACCAGCGACGACGACTGCGACGACGGCGAAGGGGCCAGCTATCCGGGCAACACCGAGATCTGCGATGCCCTGGACAACGACTGCAGCGGTGCCATCGACGAGGGCTTTGACGTTGATGGCGATAACTTCACTACCTGCGGTGCCGATGGAATCACCGGCACCAGCGATGACGACTGCGACGACAGCTCGGGCGGCGCCCTGTACAACCCCGGAGCAAGCGAAGCCTGCGACGACCCTGACTACAACTGTGATGGCAGCACCCCGCCCCCCTGCGCCCTGGCCAGTTGCGCGGCTCATCTCGCCAGTGACCCCAGCTCGGCGGACGGCATCTACACCCTCGACCCAGCCAACGATGGCAGCAGCTTCCAGGCCTACTGCGATATGACCTTCAATGGCGGCGGCTGGCTTGCCGTGTTCAACATGATGGAGCGAGCCAACAACAACACCGAGGCGGCCAACTTCCATGCCTCGATCACCAACAATCAGGACATGAGCCAGCCGGTACTGCCCGACTCCACCAGCACCGGCATTCACACCTCCAACATTCCCCTCGGCGACTACACCGAAGTGGTCTATGGCTGGGCACCATCGAGCTCAGATGACGTCACCCACTACGGCACCTACTCGGTCTCCAGTGGCCTGGCCGGTGTCTGCCACCTCGACGGCTACTGTGGCGATGATGTGAACATTGCGACCATGACCATCCAGCCCTCTGGGAACAGTCGCTTGATCCGAACCGGCAACCAGCCGAGCTATCCCCACGTAGGCATGGGCTACGACGGCCAGATCATCACCTGGGGTTTTGACAACAACGGCTCAAGCTTCAGCCAGTGGGCTAACTGGTACGACGGCAACCCCTGCTGCGAAGCCGGCAACGATTCAAGCATCCAGACCTCGCTGCCCTGGCGCTACGTGATCTACATCCGCTGAGCGACAGCGCAGCTACAGGACTTCGAGCACCATTTGCTAACCTTCCCTGCGCGCCTGGGTTGGGTTCGGCAATCTTGACTCTTGCCGCGTCTAAGGATTGAACAGGTTTCTACCAGGCCTGCGCCTTACTCGATAAGGGCAATATCGAATGTTAAAAGAGGGGAGAGTCCGTCCTTTTGACGAGCACTTCGCGGTAGGCTGCTTGTCTGCGTCAGACGCTGGCGTGAGGGAGGAGCCCACTGTGAGCATGTGTCGTAACACCTATGCACCCGTTCTTTGCGCACTTTTAACGTTGCTGTGAGGCTGTCAGCCAACCGGCACCCTCGATGACGACGACTCCACGGTCTATGACGATGACACCACGCCTGCGCCTGCCGAGCCTCCCGACGAGCCTCAGATCAGCCTCGCTCCACTGAGTCCCACGACCAGCGATGACCTGAGCTACTCAGTCATCATCGAAGCCAGCGACCCTAACGATGATCTGGTCGGCTATCGCGCCACCTGGTTGCATAACGGCTCGCCGCGCGCTGACTATGCCGACGCCACCACCATTCCCGCCTCTGCGACCAGCAGCGGAGATGTCTGGCAGGTCATTGTCACCGCCTACGACGCTACCAATCTGGAAGGCCCCCCCGTCACCGCTGAGGTCACCGTCCTCAATACCGCGCCCGGCGTCACGGTCGAACTCAGCCCCACCGCCGCCACCACCATCGACGACATCGTGCTGACACTGGTCACGGCCGATGTCGACGACGACACCGTCACCACCACCATCACCTGGAGCCTCAACACCAACCCGTCAGCCGCTCATGCTGGCTTCAACACGATTTCAGCTGCCGACACCACCCGTGGTGAAACCTGGACCGTCAGCGTCACGCCTAACGATGGCACCATCGACGGCGATGCCGCTACCGCCACCGTTACCATCGCGAATGCCCTCCCCGTCGTGTCGCAGGCTGAAATCACCCCCACCGATCCGGCCGAAGGGACGACTATTAGCCTCACCGCGGTAGCCGAGCCCGATGCCGACGGCGACACAGTCATCCTTAGCTATGCCTGGTACGTCGCCGGCGCGCTGGTCACCGGCGAGGACGGCACGACGCTGAGTTCCGACCACTTCGACAAGGCCCAGGAGGTCTATGTCGTTGTCATCGCTAACGATGGCACAGAGGACGGACTGCCTTTGGAGTCCAACCGAGTCACCACCGTCAACACCCTGCCATCCATTAGCGCGGTGGCTATCGACCCCAGCGCGGGCACCGAGACCAGCACCTTTACCTGCACACCGAACGGCTGGGTCGACCCCGATCCGGCCGATGTTGAGGGATACACCTATCAGTGGATTGTCGACGGCCAGCCCTCTATCAACGCTGCGAGCATCTCGGGCAGCGCCTTTAATAAGCATAACGTGCTGCAGTGCGAGGCGACTCCCGTCGACTCAGACGGCTCGGGAACACCCGTCACCTCGGGCACGGTGACCGTCGCTAACACGCCAGCAACCGTCACCTCGGCCCTCATCCTGCCCAGCAGCCCCATCGAGGCAGACACCATCACCGTCACGCCCAGTGGCTGGAGCGACGCGGATGGCGACACCGAGGGCTACCAGTACTCCTGGACCGTGGACGGAAGCTTGGTGTCGAGCGCCACCAGCATCTCAGGCAGTGACTTCGACGCCGGGGACAGTATCTCTCTGGAGTTGACCCCCTGGGATGGAGAGCAGGCCGGCACACCGGTCACCAGCAACACGGTGATCGCCCAGAATACGCCGCCAGCGGTCGCCTCGGTCAGCATCACCCCGACCGCCGCCTACACCAACACCGACCTCACTGCGGTGGCTTCTGGATGGTCGGACCCTGACCCGGCCGATACCGAGGGCTACGTGTACCAGTGGAGTACGAACTCTGGTGGCTCTATTGGCCCCGACTCGCAAGTGCTCGATGCCAGCTTCTTCGCCAAGGGTGACGTCATCTCAGTCACCATCACCCCCGACGATGGCAGCGCTCAGGGAAGCCCGGTCTCATCAGGCACCGTCACCATCCAGAACAGCCCGCCGGGACCTCCTGGAGTGGCCATCGATCCCGCAGAGCCCGAGGATACAGAGCAACTACATTGCTCCATCCCGGTAGGTCAGGAGTCCAGCGATCCTGACGGAACAGGTGATCTACTCACCTACGAGTTCACCTGGCTCGAAGGTGGAACTCCTACTGCGTACAGCCAAAGCAATGTACAGGAAAATTTCACCCTGACCGTACCTTCCTCAGCGACCAGTAACGATGAGCAATGGACCTGCGAAGTCACAGCTACTGACAACGATCCAATACCCCTAACCGGCACGGCTGGCTCAGCTTCAGTGACAATTGGCTGCCAACCGGGAAGCGGGCCATCCTGTCCAGGCACCACCTGTCGGGACATTCTTGACGGGGGCATTCATTCCAGCAATGGCGATGGAACCTATTGGATTGATCCTACAGGGTCGGATCCCTTCCAAGCCTACTGCGACATGACAACGGATGGCGGCGGCTGGACACTGGTCACTGTAGTTCGTGACAGCAATGGCTCTGCGGAACGTAAATACCCTGTGAATGGATGGAATGAAGCCAACCTCGCCAACAATGACCACTCCGATTGGGCGAGCTACGACCAAATTCAATTCAACAACATCTTCAATGCAAGCTCAGACACGATCATGCGCGTCGAGGTCGATCATCTCAACACCTTGCACCAAGGGGACACGGTGAGTTCCACGCGAACCTGGTACATAAAGAAACTGAATTACTCGAGCTTCGATGCCTTCCGGGCCATTCGCCATGTGGGAGAGTGGGGCACACACGGTAGCTCCTACAAGATTAACTATCGACACGCTCAGCGAGCAAATCCCTACAACAGTGGCACACACGACTTCACACACAATGCCGGTGCCCATGGGGGCGGCATGCAGGCTTGGGAAAACCACACTCTGACCGTAAACGGCATCAACTACTCAGTCAGCCGTCATGGAATCGTTGGCGACACCTACTCCAACTGCGAGTGGCTTTACGAAAACGCCAGCCCGGACACCGCGCGGTTATGTTGCAGCTCCGACGGGACTAACTACGCAAAGATCTGGCTGAAGTAGCCGAACCCCATTTTGATGGTGAAGGTACTTTTCGGTGAAGGTCTGACTCCTTGGGACCTTCGTAGCAGCCGGCAGCCGGCAGCGAGTACGGTACAAACACAACGTAAACTGAAGCTGGGTTAATAGACCCAGCGCGCCAACAGACAAAGACAACGCTACCTGCCCCTGACCCTCATCATGGCCCAGCCCCTGCGTCACCGCCGCCTTGCGATCCCAAAAGTCAGGCCTGCATCAGGCACAGTCCTGTAGCCCCCACAGCAGAGTGAATAGATTGCCTCTTATCGGGCCTATTCGCAGCGCTAAAACTCGATTTCAAGGAGTACCTCTTCGGTCTCCTCACCTGCCTTGACCGATAGGCGGTTCATTCCTTGACTCATCATCTTTGCGAGCGCCTTCAAGGGGGTCGTGACCTTCACGCTACCGTCCACGGGAGCGCTCACCATGTCCAACTGGAGAGGCGTCTCTAGGGGTTTGTCGTTGATTGCTACGATTTCCACTCGCTCGAAGGGCTGATCGGTGCTGATACTCATTGGTAATAGGACTGTTTGAGCGTCCATGTCGATCTCATCGTAGATAACGGCCACGTTGAGGGCCGAGGGCATGCGCAACACGGGGCGCTTTGTAGCGGTATCAACCTCAATCTTGGTTGGGTTGCGAACCATCGCATCAAAGATCGTTCCCCGCTTCAGAACCGCTTCCCCCCCTTTAATGAAAACCAGTGGTGCGAATACGAGGACTCCAAGGCTGACACTCAGGCCAACCCTTCCTTTTCCGGACTTGTCGTAGCCACCCTGGAGAGGGATGTCGACACCGTCGGCTCCTAGAACACTGAGCGCGGTCAGTTCTAGGCTCCCTTTCTGGCCAGCGATTCGTGCCTTCTGAAGCTTCGATATTTTCATTATCACTGGAGTGCCGGCCTTTATTACGATGTGAGTACCGACGCGCACGTCCTTCCAGACGTGTGCTTTCACGAGATCGCCTTCAGACCACTTCCTCTTTTTGGAAGTCACCTTCTGGTCAAGTTCACAGAAGACGGTGGTGCCAAAAGGAATCGTTATAGTCTCGCCGAGTACTGTGGAAGGCATTAGTAGCGCAACGACAATGGCTGCGGTTCCAATCCATGCACATGACATCTTCATATTCAGCTCCCTCTCCTGTTTATCTGGCTAGGCTACCACTCGACTCAGCCGCCGCGTCACAGCCGCCCAGCTTCCCCCAAAGTCAGGCACGCAGTCGGCTCAAGCCTGTAGCCCGCACCGCCACCTTTGCTAACCTTCCCGGTGCGCCTGGAGGGTTTGTGCATGATGCTCCGAATCAACACGAACGGCGGGCTTTATGTCGTGATCTTTTTCGGGGGCATCCTGCTCTGGCCGTTATTCCCGCTGATGGGTCCGACATGGACCGGCGCTCCTCTGCCCGAGACTTCCACCGTCATTCTTCCGGTCATTATCAACACGGTAATCAACGTGCTGATCTACCAGCGCTGTTCCTCCCCGGCACTGAGCTACTACGAAGGCCTGAGCGCGATGGCTGGCCGATTTATTGGCGGGTGCGTGAACTTGACCGTCGTTTACATCTTCTTCGTAATCCTCCTGTTCCACGCTCTTGCGGGACTCTTGGTTCTTGTTGGACTCTTTATGGGTGAGGGATGGACAGAGAAGCGGTTTCAGGATTTAGCTGTTCGAGTCACAAGTCGCCCTTAATTCAAGTTTAGTAGCCCTGGAGTCGCCAGCTCCCCCACAACCTACACCTCCCTCCGTCCCCTCTGCGCGTTTACGATCCGCCGGTGTCTCCGCAATCCTCGAATCGAGAGGAGCCCGCCTCTGGCGCTGGCATGGCTCGGAACAGTACTGGGACGGTGGACCTCTCCACTAGCTGAGCAGAGTTAACATAAGGCCTCTCATCGGACCTATAGGTAGACCCCATGGCTTCCCATGCAAATTCCGCCACTGAGTCATCCAGCGCAGGTGGCGGAGACTCGCCTGGGATTCGGGACTCTGCTTCGCTACGCAGGCTCGTGGCTCTGGCTCGTCCCGAGGCGAAGATCCTGGTGCTGGCGACCCTCGCGCTGTTCATCGCTGCCGGGCTCAATCTCAGCTACCCGCTGTTCATTCGGCAGATCGTCGACGGTGTGGCCGGACCGGACGCGCAACAGGTCGTTAACCACAGCGCCCTCGTCCTGCTCGTCCTGTTCGGCTTGAATGGGATCTTCACCGCCCTGCGCAGCTACCTGTTTACCGTGGCTGGCGAGCGGGTGGTGGCCAGGTTACGAGCCAATCTGTACAGCGCGATCGTCCAGCAGGAGGTGGGTTTCTTCGACGAGCGGCGCACCGGTGAGCTGACCAACCGCCTGGCTTCCGATACCACCGTCCTGCAGAACGCCGCGACCGTCAACATCTCGATGGTGCTGCGCTATCTCGTCACCTGCGTCGGGGCCATCAGCATCCTCGCCTGGACTTCCTGGCAGCTGACGCTGGTTATGTTGGCCATTGTTCCTGTGGTCGTGCTCGGGGCGATTTTTTATGGCCGGATCCTGCGCAGGCTCAGCCGCGAGGTGCAGGACGCCCTGGCTGCAGGCACCGAGGTGGCCGAGGAGACGATCGCCGGCATCCGCACGGTGCGCGCCTTCGCGCGAGAAGGGGCTGAGACGGCCCGCTACCGACAGCGGGTCGAGACCGTCTTCGAGTTGGCTCGCAAGCGGGCGCGCATTGGCGCTCTGTTCGGTGGCGGTATGAGCTTCGGGTTCGGTGGTGCCGTTGCCGTGGTCCTGTGGTTCGGCGGCACGTTGCTGGTCGACGGCACCATGAGCATCGGTGAGCTGACCCAGTTCGTGCTGTACACGTTCTTTGTCGCCTTCTCGCTGGGCGCCCTGGCCTCGGTCTGGGAGGATTTCATGAAGGCCATCGGCGCTTCAGACCGGGTGTTCCAGTTGATGGACCGTGAGGCCGGGGTGAGTTCGGGTGGCGAGCAGCTCGAAAATCTCGCCGGGCAAGTGGTGTTCGAGGCGGTGCGCTTTGCCTATCCCTCGCGCCCGGACATCGACGTGCTGGCGGATTTTGAGCTGGTGCTCGCCCCCGGCGAGACCGTGGCCCTGGTGGGCCCATCGGGCGCTGGCAAGTCGACGGTCGCTGCCCTGCTGTCGCGCTTTTACGACCCAGACGCGGGCGCGATTTACCTTGACGGCACGCCCTACCGGGAGCTGCAGCCCGACTGGCTGCGTCAGCAGGTGGGCGTGGTGTCCCAGGAACCGACGCTGTTCGCGGCGACCGTGCGGGACAACATCCGCTACGCGCGCCCCGACGCGAGCAACGCTGAGGTGCTCGCTGCGGCGAAGGCGGCCAACGCCCACGAGTTCGTCAGCGCGTTCCCCGAGGCCTACGACACGCTGGTCGGCGAGCGCGGCGTCCGTCTCTCCGGCGGACAGAAGCAGCGGGTCGCCATCGCCCGAGCGCTGCTTAAGGACCCGCGCATCCTGGTGCTGGACGAGGCCACCTCGGCTCTGGATGCCGAGAGCGAGCATCTGGTGCAAGAGGCTCTGCAGCGCCTGATGCTGGGGCGCAGTACGCTGGTCATCGCGCACCGCCTTAGCACCGTCAAGGACGCCGACCGCGTGCTCGTGCTGGAGGCGGGCCGGGTGGTCGAGCAAGGCAACCATCGCGAACTGGTTGCCCGTGATGGCCTGTACCGCCAGCTCGTGGAGCGTCAGTTCCTCACCAACGAGGTCCGCCCGCCCTGCTGACCCCAAAGCCAGGCAAGCATCAGGCACAGACCTAGAGCCACAACCGCGCCATTTGCTAACCTTTCCTTGGCACTTGGAAGGGGGCGTCCGAGAAGTTCGCTCCTCGGGCACCCAGCGGTCGCCAGAAAAAGCTGTGCAGGGTCGTGGTATAGCGTCCCGCATGACTGACCAACGTGTTCTGCTCTCGATTGAAAATCACATCGCCCACGTGCGGCTGAATCGGCCCGCAAAGAGAAACGGTCTCGACCTCGCGATGTTCGAAGGGATCCTCGCAACAGGGGAGAAGATCCTCGCCAACCCATCGATCCGCGCGGTCGTCTTATCAGGCGAAGGGCCCGCATTCTGCGCAGGACTTGATGTGAAAGCTTTTTTCTCCATGGGCGATGCAGGTCAACGCCGCCTTCTCGAGCGTCCGGCAGGTACCCCCGCCAATGTCGCTCAACGGGTCGCGTGGATCTGGCGAGAGATTCCGGTGCCGGTGATTGCAGCTGTCCACGGGTCCTGTTTTGGAGGAGGGCTTCAAATCGCCCTCGGCGCCGATCTGCGCTACGTCCATCCGGAAGCACAGCTGAGTGTCATGGAAGCGAAATGGGGATTGGTCCCAGACATGTCTCTATCCAAGACCCTGCTCGATCTCATGCCTCTGGACGTTGCGAAAGAATTGACATTCACCGCACGGATTGTCGACGGCAAAGAAGCACTCAGCCTTGGACTCGCAACCTGCGTCACTGCCGACCCGCTGGGGGACGCGCAACGTGCAGCCGAGGCCATCGTTCTTCGTAGCCCGGACGCTATCCGTGCCGCCAAGCACCTTTTCGACCGGGCCGGAGAGCTCTCCATAGCAGAGGCCTTTCTACTTGAGACCAGGCTCCAGGTAGACCTCCTTGGAGGGAGCAACAATATGGAAGCGGTACAGGCGAATCTGATGAATCGCGAGCCCGTCTTCGTCGACCCCGAGTAAGACTCCTTCCATAGAATCTCGCAGAGCACTGGCAGCGACCAGGCGACCCAGCAGACTGAAAGCAACAACGGCACCTGTCCCTGACGTCCACCACCAATCCAGCCTCTGCCTCACCGCCGCCTTGCTGACCCCCGCTGGGATTACAGAGGGTATGGCGCAGTGGGTAAGCGGGTCGAGTTGGGTGAATTCACCCCAGGATTTGTGAAGGCCACCTTGATAACCTTGCCTTCGCACCTGGAGGGGAAGTCATGAAGCGAAGTCTGCTGTTGCTCCTGTTGGTCTTGCTTGTCGCGAGCTGCGGGGGCTCAAGTACCGATGACTTTGATGGTGATGGCAGCGTCGACTCGGTGGACTGCGCCCCTGAAGACCCCAGCATTCACCTTGGCGCTCCTGAGATCTGCAGCGACGGAATCGACAATGACTGTGACAGTTGGGTCGATTGCGATGACAACGACTGCACGGTCTTGCCCGAGTGTGAATCGGGCGATGACGACGACGACGACTCCGCCGGTGATGACGACGACTCCGCCGGTGATGACGACGACGACGACTCCGCCGGCAATGACGACGACTCTGCCGCCGGCGATGACGACGACTCCGCCGGCGATGATGACGACGACTCCGCCGGCGAT
>DJIF01000089.1:4980-46847 GCA_002433485.1 Deltaproteobacteria bacterium UBA6601 | reverse complement strand
GTCGTCGTCGGCAATGTCGTCGTCATCATCAGGAAGAATGTCATCGTCGTCATTGGCGAGCGCATCATCGTCATCAGCGCCACCAGTTTCGTCACTGGAGCCGGAGCCGCTAGCAGCGTCCCCAGCTTCAGGCCCCCCGCCCAGGATCAGCGTGCCACTGCCGAGATCACCGCAGCCGCCCACCAGTGGAACAAACATAAGAAGAGAGAATAGATACCTGAGCCTGTGCATGGCGAGATGCTCCCAGAGGACACCGCTGAGGGCAAGGGCATCCTCGACAAGGCTTACTGGCAGGGGCTCAACTCAATTCACGGCAGGAGCCGGACTGAACAGGTATTGGGCCCAGAAGATCACCCGCCAGTCCCGCTTTGGCTGACCGCGCTTGCGGCGCGGCAAGCGGCGCCGATCAAAGCTAAGCGCAGACAGATCTGTCGCGATCTGGTCGGCGACCGCTTGGTCAGTAAAGCTCGAAGAAAAGACTCCAGCCTCAAGAATTTCGCCAGTCGGATCAACGACCACCCGGACCGTGACCTCACCACTTAAGGCTGGCTTCATCAGCAGCCCCTGAGCGTAGAGCCACTGCAAACGAGGTAGAGATGAGCGCAACCTAGCCAGCGCCGCAGAAATCTCCAGCTTAGGCTCCGGTACAAAACTCTCCAGTCTCCGCTGCTCAGATTCACCCGACTCCAAAACGGACGGTTCAGCCGCTATTTCGCGCTCCTCCCGATGATCTTCAGGGCTCATCCACTGCAGAGCCGTTCGGGCCAGATGAACTCCAGCGACTCCCTCAAAACGATGCTGAATAGGTCCCTCTTTACCTTCCTTAACAAGACGCTTCTTCTCCACCCAGCCTCGAGCCTCCCCATGCTCCCAGCGGCAGACGACCTCCAGCCAACCCTTTTCCGCGGCCAGGACCTCCAATCTTGCGCCCGGCTGCAAGGCCCCAACGCGAACCCCTTTGGGCCCACGATAAAGAGGCGCAGGCTTGGCACCGACCTCACGTGGACCGCCCAGCTGAGGTGCAGTGACGACCAAGCCGCTCAGCCCCTCGTAGCCGGCCACCGGCGGCTCTCGAGTCCAGGCGGAGCCAACCACCCAACCTTCCGCCCAGGCGGTCGGACCGACGATCTGAACCCGAGCAGCCTCCTCGGTGCGCTCCTGCACATTCATGCGCCAAAGCCCCAAGCCAGGATCATTACGCAACTCGGTGACAGCAAAGCTCGGCGACCTCAGCTCAGCTCTTAGCTGCATGCCCATAGGATCGTCGAGCAAACCATCAGCAGTCGGCGGTAACGGCAGTTCCGCCACTGGCCAGGAGGCGCCACCACTCTCATCGGGATCGGGTACCGGCCATTTCTGAGCGGGATAGACATCATCGACCCCCACCAGAAAACGGGCACCAAGGCGGCCCTCGACCAAGGTCGCCAGCTGATCGCTGCTACCCGGTTCGGACTCGACCACCACCAGCGCCCCAGAGAGGACTCCACCAAACACCTCAGCGCCCTCTTTAGAGACCATCTCGATGTCATCGGTAAGGATTTGCGCCAGCGCGCTATCGGCGACCTCAACCTCGCCGTGAAAGCCACGCTTCTCCGAGACCAGAATCCGAGTGACGCCGTCCAGCCGCTCCATGACCGGGTAGCAACGACGATGGTCGAGCTTCCCCAGCATACGACTGCCCTCAGCGACGATGGCGCGCGGCAGGTCCATGACCGTACCGGAACGAGCGATACACACGCTCTCCGCCATGGCAGTGCCCGTCCCAAGCACCAGAGCCGAGATCAGGAGCAGGGAAAACAACGACCGGGGAGAAGACACAGGCAGATTCCAGGCAAAAAGATCAGGGCGCGACCAGCAGTCGCAAGCGATTGCACACCTTCTTGGGATAATCAGCAAGGTCGCCTACCCATCCCAATAACTCATAGAGCAAGACCACACTCACCGGATTTAACCGCTCTTCCTCAGCGAACAGAATCCTACAGGCTTCAGCCTGAAGGACATCGCTCTCTTCTTCTAAACGCAACACTGAGTCAATATGGGAGAAGAGCACCTCAGTGTCAGCCCGCCGCAGGCCTCCTTGAGCCAACTTGTCCACGTTTCGGACTACATCTCTGGCCGCCAGGGCAGTATCAACAGCGCGTCGCACAAAAACCCGCAGAGCTTCCTGCAACTCGGTGGACAACTGCCAGGTACGAGACACCAAAAGGTCAGCTATGTCTTCCGCTATATCGGCAATGCTGTCCTGTAGGTCGAGGATCTCAAGCAGATCTCGACGGTCGACCGACATAAAGAGCTTTCTCGGCAGATTATTGCGCAGTTCGTTCTTGATTCCGTCAGCTTCATTCTCAAGCTCGGCAATTCGCAAACGCTGCTGAGCAAGAGCTTGCACATCACCGGCAAACAAGTGCTCAAACAGTTCCGGAACCTCCTCTGCACAGCTGCACACCTTCTCCATATGACGCTGGAGAGGCTGATACGGGGTGCGCCCAAGAAGAGAAGAAAGCGAAGCCATGCTCTAGCCGAGACTACCAGCGTCGCTGCCAAGCCGCGCTACTCCAAACTACGAAGATCCACAGCGCTGCTACTCTTAAAGCATGGCAAAGCCCACTAAATCAAAGCGACCGATGGTGGTAAGTCGGCACGGCCGCTACCGCTTTCAGACCGGAATGATCACGGCCTCCCTGCTGCAACGTGGCCTACCCATGGCCGAAGCCTTCTCGATTTCCAACCAGCTCAAAGAAGACATTAAAGAGCTGGCAGAGATCAGCCCTACCGAGATCGAAGAGCGTCTTCAAACCTACCTGCTCAGAGCCAAGGGCGATGAGGACATCGAGTCCAGCCCCCTGACTGGAGATATCCCGCTCAGTGAGAGTGACGCGCCGGTGGTCATAGAGCGGAACGGCAAGAGTCCGTTTTCCCG
Organism: Deltaproteobacteria bacterium UBA6601; assembly: GCA_002433485.1. GTDB lineage: Bacteria > Myxococcota_A > UBA796 > UBA9615 > UBA9615 > UBA6601. The sequence goes on along the minus strand of DJIF01000089.1, from coordinate 43,927 downwards.
CTCGATGCTGATGCGCTACCTGATCACCTCGGGTCTCGAGATCGAGGCAGCCATGGAGCTGGGTCGTGACATCGACAGCTGGCTACTGACTCTCAGCCAAAAAGAAGTCCTCGCCGAACGCATTGATGAAGAGGTGATCCGCAGGTTGACTGCACGCCACGGCAAGTCCCATGCGCGCCGCTATCGACTCACTGGCTGGATCCGCGCCGCTGAAAAGCCGGTCATCATCCTCATCGGTGGCTCAACCGGTACGGGCAAGTCAACGCTTGCCACAGAGCTGGCCTACCGACTTGGCATTCGACTGGTCACCAGTACCGACATGATCCGCGAGACCCTACGCACGGTGCTGTCCCCCGAGGTTGTTCCGGGCCTCCACGACCATAGCTTCCGGGGGATTGTTCAGACCGGGGAGGCACTGTCGAATCCCCGAGAGCGAGTCCTGGCTGGCTTTCATCAGCAATGTGCTCAGGTAGCAGTGGGCGTCCGTGGGGTTGTACGCAGAGCAGCACGGGAAAATGCCCATATGATCATCGAGGGCACCCACATCCAGCCTCCCTTCAGCCAATACATTCCCCCCACCGTTGATGTCTACTCCACCGGCTTCGTCCTTGCTGTTCCGGAAGAAGCCCGGCACCGGGCACGCTTCCCTGAACGCGCACAGACCCAGGCATCCCGCGATCCGGCCACCTACCTCGAAGCCTTTCAATCGGTGCGATGGATCCACGACGATCTGCTCCACGCTGCAGATGATGCAAGGGGTGTCATCGTTGCCAACGATGAGCTCAACCAGACGATAGGCGGCGTAATCGGCTACCTATCCCGGGCGCTGCCAGTAACCGAGCGAGGGCCAGAGCCGCTCCCCGCAGGAGCCCTGGACGACTCTCAGAAACCTGCCATCCGCACCCTATTCCTCATTCTTGACGGACTGGCAGACGAGCCCAACCCGGCCCTGGCCGGCAAGACCCCCCTGGCCGCGGCCAAAACCCCTTATCTGGACATGCTTGCTGGTTGCGGAGGACAGGGCCGTATCATGACGACCAATCAGGAAGGTGTAGCACCAGGTACCGATCAGGGACTGCTGGCACTGCTCGGCGAGGCAGGCCCCAAGATCCCCATGGGGCGGGGACTCCTTGAGGCTTTGGGGCAGGGCCTTCCACTGCAACGAGGAATGGTGATCTGGCGAGGAAACCTGGCGACTCTCAACTCCGACGGGACCCTGGCAGATCGCAGAGCTGGAAGAATCCGCGCTGGAGTGACCGATCTGCTCGCAGGACTCAGAGATGTCGCCCTTTCCGGCGGCATTCACGCACACATTCACCCCGGGCACGAGCACCGGGTAGTGGTGATGCTGAAGGGAGTCGGCCTGTCCGCGCAAGTAAGCGACGCTGATCCAGGAGGAGCGGCTGCCGTGAAGCGAATCGAGCCGCCACGGGCCTTAGACTCCAGCCCTGAAGCAGAGCGAACGGCCAGAGCCCTACAGGAACTCCTTGAGGTCGCTCACAAGCACCTGAGCACCCATCCCCATAACGAAGAACGAATACAGCGAGGCCTGTACCCGGCAAACTGCATCATCACCCGCGGTGCCAGCGCCGTTACAGAGCTGCCTCGGCAACGCTTTGCCGCCTCCCGTACGGCACTGGTATCGGCCTGCTCAACCGCCCTTGGGGTGGCCCGTGCGGTCGGGCTACAGCCGGCAACCAGTGCCCAGATGACCGGCAACCTTGACTCCAATCTGGATGCCAAGTTCGACACCGCCGCCAGACTATTGGAAGAACGCCCCTACGTTGTCATCCATATCAAAGGCACCGACATCGCTGCTCACGATCGACGCCCTATCGAGAAACGCAACTTCATCGCGCGGATCGACGAAGCACTCGGCAGATTCCTGACCCTCCGCTCCGAGCTTGCCGAAGGCTTAAGGATCGTCGTTTCAGCCGACCACGGCACCTCATCCATAACCGGCAATCACCTCGCTGAACCAGTGCCGCTACTGCTGGCCACCTGGCATGGCGAAACCGAGGCTGCAGATTTCAATGAAGAGAGCGCCTTACAAGGGGCTATGGGTTTGCTTCAGCCCGGAGAACTGTCAGAGGTACTGTGGGGTGATTGAGGACCACAGCAGGCTGCGGGGGCACTCGCTATCAATCGCTGCTATCACTTAGCAGCAATTCGTTTAGATAGATCTTTTCCGGGCCGCCCGAACGCACTCTTCGGCCAGCTTGACCTCAGCTGCATTGCCGATAATAAGGCCGGTTCTGTGATGAAGATCCTCAGGAACAATGCTGCGAATGTTGCGCTCACCGTCAGAGGCACAGCCGCCAGCCTGCTCGGCCAGCATGGCCAGCGGAGCAGCTTCATAGAGCAGCCTCAGCTTGCCGCGCGGGATGCGCTCATCGGTAGGGTAGAGAAAGACTCCGCCGTACATCAGGTTGCGGTGAAAGTCGGCAACTAGCGAGCCAATGTGCCGACAAGTGACCCGGCGCTTCTCAGTGTCGTTGCGAGCCAACAACTGCCCCACAAAATCGTGTGTCCAGGCTGGCCAATAAGGAGCATTGCAGTGATTTATTGACAGGGTCTTACACTTGGCCGGTAAGCGAATGTTCTCGTGGGAGAGCACGTATTCACCGACCATCGGATCAAGGGTGAAGCCGTGCACGCCATCACCCACCGTATACACAAACATCGTCGACGAACCGTAGATGATGTAACCGGCGGCCAGCATCTCGCTGCCCGGTCGCATCGTATCGCTGCGGGTGACCTCCGGGTCACTGCTCTGCTTCCGATAAATCCCAAAGATGGTGCCGATGGAAACATTCGCGTCAATGTTGGAGGAGCCGTCAAGGGGGTCATAGGCAATGATGTAGTCACCAGCTGACTCAGGCGGGATTTCAATCACTGATTGAAGTTCTTCACTGAGGAGCGCGCAAACGTAACCACTGCCGCCCACAATGTCCTGGATGGTGTGCTCAGCATACTCGTCGAGCTTCTGCACCACCTCGCCCTGAACATTGACCCGCCCGGTGCTGCCGAGAATCTTCACCAGACCCGCCATATTGACCTTGCTGGAGATCACCTTGCCAGCCACCCCAATCTGAGTCAGTAACGCGGTGAGGCTGCCCCGAGCACCATCGTGAGTGAGCTGCGAAGCCCGAATATGCTGAGTAAGAGTGGTCCCTTGCATTGATTCCTCCTCGAAGCGGAAAGGATGGCGAATCTAGCAGCCTTCGCGCGCGGAGCAAGAGCAACGGAGCTTTGACAGTCCTTAAGGCCCGGTGGTACTAATCCGCGGCCCTCGCGCGCGATGAACCATGGTGCGACAATGGGCTGGATGAGTTCATTGTTTAAGGAATAAAGCCTTGCACCAGATCGGCTACACACGAACGCTCTTTGCCACATTGGCCTTGTTGGGCGCTTGTCTGAGCCCATCCATTGCGGCCGCAGTCGAATTCCGCCTGGATGGCCTCTACCGCTTCGAAGCCAGCCTGTTCGATACCCTAAGCCTGAATCGGGACGCTGACGACAGCGAAGGCACGCGCAACTATCTCGATCACCGGCTGCGGCTCACTCCACACATTCGTCTGAGTCCACAGGTTCATGTCTTTGTTGAATTTGACGTCATGGACGCAATGCGCTTCGGCAGCACTCCGGAGGTGCTGGCCGCCGACGGCCAGTTTCAGGACAATGGCAGCCCGTTCAATGAGCCGATCGCCCTGTCGGGCTCGGTGATCCCGGGCTCTGACTACACCGAGTCCATGTTCGTGCGGCGAGCCTGGGCCGAACTGTATACGCCCTGGTTCGACCTCAAAGTTGGACGCATGGCTAGCAACTGGGGAATGGGACTGCTGGCCAACGACGGCAGCTGCGATCGCTGCTACTACGGCGACATCGTCGACCGGGTGATGATCAGCACCAGTCGACTTGATCCGGTGCGTCTCAGCTTCGCGGTAGACATGCGCTCTGAGGGCTTCATCAACCGCAACGACGACACCCACTCCTTTCTGCTCAGCGGCGGCTATCTCGGCGAAGTACATCGCATCGGTGGCTACCTGCGTTGGACCCGCCAGCCCAGCAACAAGTTCAATGTGGTTCACGGCGACATCTGGGCAACAACCCGCCTGGGTCCTCTCTCCCTTGAGCTGGAAGCGCTGATCCTATGGGGACAGGCTGAAGACACCGAACTTGGGGTTGAGAACCTGTCGATCCTGGCTGGCGGCGGTGCCCTCGATGCAGTCCTCTCCATCAATCCCTGGGAGATTGGCTTTCAGCTGGGGGTAGCCAGTGGCGACAGCAACGGGCAGGACAACGAGTGGCATACCTTGACCATGGATCGGGACCACAACATCGGCCTGTTGATGTTCGAGCAGCCGATGCCGGTCTACGCTCATGGTGACGCGGCGACGGAAGAGAATCAGAACATCGATCTAAGCCGCCAACTCACCGGATCAGGGGTCTCCAATGCCGTCTATCTACGGCCCCGCTTCCACATCGACATCCGCGAGGACCTGCGCGCTGGCGTTATCCTCATCGCAGCATTCCCGGCGGTAAAGGAAGCCTTCCCCGGCGAGCCCGATGCCTATGGCCTGGAGATCGATGTGGAGTTGCTGTGGACCCTCTATGGCAACTTTGAGCTGGGCGCCCGGGCCGGATTCCTGTTCCCCGGCGAGGTATTCGGCGAGAATCGGGACTTCACCTTTGGCGGAGACCTGCGCGCCCTGGTGCACTTCTAGGCCGCAGCCAGGGCAAAGCACGCTCACATGAGCTCCTTTCCCTTTGCCCGGATGGAGGCCACCGGCAACGACTTTATCGTCGTCTACCGCCACGACCTGCCCCACGACATCGGTCCCAATCACAGCCCCAGCCTGTGCGACCGCAGCCATGGAGAGGGTGCGGATGGGGTGCTGGTAATCGGCTTCGGGCCCTCCCTTCCCCCTAGCTACCGCCAGCTTGGCGTGACCGCTTCTATGACCCTGTGGAACGCCGATGGCTCAGAAGCCGAGATGTGCGGGAACGGACTCCGGGCCATCGCCCTGCTGCTCCACCTCGACGGCCACTGGGACGGGAACGGAGTACTGCAGATCGGAAGCCCGGCAGGGGTGGTCATGGCGCGCCTTGTCAGGCCACCAGTCGAGCAAACCGCTCAACTGGAGCTTGCCCTCGCTGCGCCGCAGAAGCTTGAGCGGGACAGTCTTGAGATTCGTGCTGGTGGGCACCGACTGCAGGGTCGCCGGATCGACATGGGAAACCCGCACTTCGTGCTGTTCCAAGACGAACAGTTGGCACCCCTACCCGACCTCAGCATCTGGGGAGCAGCAGCTGAGCACGCGGCTGAGTTTCCCGATCGAAGCAACGTCGAATGGGCAATGGTCGAAGGCCCTCAGCGCATTCGACTACGGGTCTGGGAGCGCGGAGTCGGCGAGACCCTGGCCTGTGGCAGCGGAGCCTGTGCAACCGCCATCGCCGCGAGAATCAGTGGTCGGATCAAAGACGACCCGGTCCAGGTCATTCTGCCTGGCGGCAGCCTGCAGGTAAGCTGGGCAGGCGGTCCCAGCGATCCGGTGCTCCTCCAGGGAGCAGCGACTCTCTGTTACCGCGCTAACTGGACGGAGCCCAGATGAACTTTCGAGGAGTCTTCACCGCAATCGTCACGCCGATGCAGCAAGGCTGCATCGACGAAGCCTCGCTGCGCTCGCTGGTGCGCTGGCAGGTCGAGGCTGGAGTCAGCGGTATCGTCACCTGCGGTTCAACAGGAGAGGGAGCAACCCTTAGCCTCGACGAACAAGAGTATGTAGCTCGGATTGCCGCCGACGAGGCAATGGGCCGAGTCCAAATCATCGCTGGAGTTGGCTCCCGCTCCACTCACGAAGCGCTAAGCCTATGCGAGTTACTCCGCGACAGCGGCATAGATGGCCTACTGGTCGTGACGCCTGCTTATAACAAGCCGACCGCAAAAGGCCTAGAAAGACACTTCCTTACCGTCGCCGAGAACACCAACCTGCCCATCTGTCTCTACAACGTGCCGTCCCGCACCGGTGTCGACTTGCAACCGGACAGCGTCGCGCTACTGGCTGAGCATGAGCGAATCGTAGCCATCAAGGAGGCCACCGGATCACTGGTTAGAGCCACCCAACTGCGAGCCAACTGTCCCGCGGACTTCGCCCTACTGACCGGTGACGACCCCACCACGCTGCCCTTCATGGCCCAAGGCGGAGACGGCTGCATCTCCGTGGTCAGCAATGTGGCGCCCGCTGAGATGCTCCAGATGCTCGCATCGATCAGCGCGGGTCAACTCGCCCGGGCCGGAGAGTTGCACCAGCAGCTCACGCCACTGGCCGAGGCCTTGTTCGCTGAGAGCAACCCGATTCCAGTAAAGACGGCCTGCGCCTGGCTCGGGCTCATCAGCAGCGCTGAGCTGCGCATGCCACTCAGCCCCCTATCCCAGTCCGCTGCTGACCAACTTGCGAACGCCCTGAGCCAACTCGGCCGAAGCTTCGAACGCAGCGCTTCACCGGCCTCCAGTCTCGGGCCCGGTGAGGTGCCGGACCGCCAGCAGGCCGAAGCAAGCACCCTCGAATTTGACCTCAACGACGGTGTTGAGCAATGACTCGGGTCTACTTAAGCGGCCAAGGCCGCATGGGAACCGCACTGAGCAACCTACTCAAGGATGGCGATCCAGCAGCAAGCGGGCTGTCGCTTAGTGAGACCATCGCAGACTGTGATGTGGTAGCCGACTACAGTCACCCTGCGGCAACGGCAACCCTGCTAGAGAGCCTGCGAGACTGTCCAAGGGCACTGCTGGTCGGTACCACTGGCCTGCAACCAAAGCTGCTCACACAGCTAAGGACATTTGCCCAGAGCAAGCCGGTGGTGCTTGCTCCTAACACCGGAACCGGAATCACCGTGCTGGCCGGACTGCTTGAGCATGCAGTGAAGGCGCTCGGACCAGGCTGGGACATCGAAGTTCTCGAGATGCACCACCGGGCTAAGGTCGACGCACCATCGGGAACAGCATGGATGCTGCTGGAACGAGCTGCGGCCCCGACATCGCCACAAGCGGCGCGAGGTCTGGCCCAGCCGGTACGGCTGGGCCAGACCGGCGCGCGCAGCGACCAGGAGATCGGCATCCAGAGCCTCAGGGGCGGGGACGTAGTTGGCGAACACACCGTCTACCTGGTCGGTCACGGTGAGCGCATCGAGCTCACCCACCGCTGTTGGGATCGCAACAGCTTCGCGCGCGGCGGCTTGCGCGCAGCCCGCTGGCTGGGAGCAGCGGAGCGCAGCCCTGGACTCTACTCAATGGACGATGTCCTGAGCTGCTGAGGACCGGTCCTCAGCCCTGATAGCCCCCGGCAGCAGCAAGTCCGCGAGCCTTCTCCAGATCACGGTGGTACTTACCGACCTTGGGCATCAGCTCAATAGCACGCTCGTAGTTATCAATAACGTCGGCCCAGGCACCACGCACAATCAGCATCTCGGCCTTCTTCGACATCAGCTCGGCATTGGCCTCGTGCTGCTGAGGTTCGTAGTGCTGAGCACGCACCTGCTTACGGCTGCGCGGCTCCTTCAAAGCGGCGTAAGCGCGCTCGATGTTGCTGAGGATCTCCTGCCGATGAGCCTCGGTCTCGGCCGGCAGGGTCAAGCCACGCCCAATCCCCTCATACTCGGCCCGAATCTTCTGGTAGCCCTCTTCAACCTGCGGCGTACAACTGGTCCAGTGCACCTCCAGCAGATCAAACTCATGCTGGTTCTGTTGATACATAACCTTACGGGCCAGCTGAGTAGAGATGCGCGAAAGGATCTGCTCGGTGTCTTCCTGTTCGACAAACTCAAGGATCCCCAAGCGAAGCAGAGCCATGAGAGCCTGCAGAGTCTGTGATCGGCCCATAGACGAGACCGAAAAAATCTCCCGGAACCGATAGGATTTGGCGCTCAGAATTTCAATCAGAGCGCGCTCCTCCTTCTTGAGCCGCAAATCGTCCAGCGAAATTCCGCTGCTCAGCAGCGAGTACTGATCCAACAGCGACTTATATTCAAGCTCGACCTCACTGGCAGGCATCGAGGCGTAGGCCCGTTTGAAGAATGCAAACAGAAAGCCGGGAGACTTCATCGGTGGATTGGGGTAGCTGGTAGGCAGCTTTTCACGCGGATAAAAGCGATAGGTTCCCTCGGTGGCAGTGAACACGTTCCTGGAGATGATCTCGACCTGAGTCATCAGCGACATCACAACCTGGGGAAAGGTCAAAAAGCCCAACTCAATAAAGCACTCTCCCTGCAGATTGCCGGTGTCGCTCATCATCTCCAGACTCTGCCGAAGCTGATCGGGGCTCAGCTTGTTGGCGTTGGTCAACAGGACCCCCAGGCACTCGTCCTCAATAACGGGATCACTGAGCCACTGCACCAGACCGCCCTTGTGCAGGAAGCCAACTCTGCGCCCCTGCTCGCTGTTAATCTCCAGGATCCCGCTGGCCTTCTCCCCGTAGAGATCCATCAACAGCGCTGTCATTCCATCGAGACTCAACTCTCCGCTACGCGCAGCCTCGCCCAGGCTGGCGGAATCGGGGACACCCATTCCCCCCGCACCACGACTATCTCGGGGGGGACCTGGTGCTGTAGCAACAGCTGCAGCAGCTGTCGCTGGAACCATCGGCACCGCACCTTCTGCCCACTGCCCGGTAACCTGAAAGCGACCGGAGCGCAGCATGTGCTCCACCAGCGTCCCTACCATTCGATAGAAAGCCTCCAGTTGAGCTGGACCATCTCCCTCGCTGAGGTCCAGTTGAACACCGGCATGTTCTCCCATAGGAGCAATAACCCGACCGTTAAGCGTCACCGTGCCTTCCAGCAGCGGCGCGGTCAGGCGCAGAGCAACATCATCGCCCCGCTGTACCGGTTCTGGCGTCGGAATGGTGTACTGGCTAGACCGGATCGCAGTGCGATAGTCCTCAAGAAAGGCGAACAAATCGTCATAATGAATCGGTACGTCGCGGGCCACGCTCTGCTTTCTCCACTCAGGAAACCCGGGAAAGCGCCAGCAGCCTAACGCCCATTGAGTCCCCAATCGTACTCTGAGAAGACCACCTCAAACTTAACATCCTCAAGAAATCGCTGATCTGAAAGACTCAGCAAAGGAAAGATGTAGCGAAGCAAGGCTGCATGCTCACCGGCACGAGCCGCAACAGCAGTTGGCAGTTCCTCATCAGGCCGATCAAAGTCCTGACTGTACCAATGGAACAGGCGGCTCAAATAGAGCCTGGCATTGCCCCGATCCACCCGGTTGCGCTTGACGTCTTGAACAAAGGAACGGGCTGCCTCATCAAGCTGTTCGTCCAGACCCGCCGCCTTAAGCGGACGACGCGCCAGACGAGGACAGCCAATGGCTGCACAGACCAATACAAAGTGAACTCTTTCTTCACGAAACTGCCGACGCAAACGAGTGTGCTCAATGAAATTCAAAGAGACTGCTCTCCCTGACAACTGCCAACGAGCTGCCTCCCAAGGATCTGGTTTCAGATCGCGAATCGAGCTGAGCCCAGGGGCTTCAACAATGGTCTGCAAGGTAAAAGCGTTATAGGCATTGACCAGAAAGGCCACCTGTTGGGCACGGCTCCAGGACACTAGTTCCTCGGCGGTAACGGCGGCCAAAGCCGCGATGAAGCGCGGCAGGCGACCATCTTGCTGCAGGGCTCGGTAATCGACCCGCCCCTCCACGTCGACATGGGCCTGCAGCAGAGCTTCATAACTCCGATAGCTGTGGTCAAAAGACCCCTGAGCCAAAGCCGCAGCAGGCAGCCACCAAGCCAGCCCGACACTCAGCAGCAAGGCGACCAGAGTGTCTACTCCCACACCGCGCGCGCCGACCGCAGTTCGGGATCCAGAACTGTCGCAACGAACCCGCTCAGAGCACCCGATCTTCAATGGGGCAGGTCTCATAGCCCTTCTCCATCCACCACACCTCAATGGGCAGCAGGGTTGAGATGTACTCAACATGATCCACCGACCACAGTTGCTCTCCGGCACCACTCCGGTGCAGAGCCAACTTTAGACCTCTCGCCTCATCGTAGGCGAGCAGCAGATCTGCAGAGCCAAGAGCGGCAGGTCTGCAGATCAGCCATGGAGCAGGAAATTGCTCCGCGACCTGGCCGAGCAGTTGATAGGGATCGGCCGCAGTAGGTGCGCCCGCAAAGTCCCGAAAGAGCACCGCTCCCACCACCTCCGGCGCACCATCCCCAGGATCTGGCCCTAGAAACCAGGCTGACACAGGAGAAACCGCGCGAGTGGGTCGATCAGTGTCGCTGAACTGTAAGACCGAGAACTCCGCTTTCTCCCCCCAAAGAACCCTCGACTCCGTATAGCGAAACGTGTCATGGCGTTTACGCAGACTGTCTACGGTAACCCCATGCGCCGGTGGACTGCGCAGTTCAGGGTAGGAGTCAGCATTAAGCTGAGCAAAGGACTGAACCACGGTGGACGCGAGGTTCTGAGAGGGTTGGGGAGGTGGGGACTTCAAACGAGGCAAAGAACCGCTGCAAGCGGCGAGCCCCACCAAGCCCAGGCCTAGAAACAGCAGGCGGAGGCTCATTCACACTTCTGGTTCTGAAACTCCGTAGCGATGATCGAACCCATCTCCGCGCTCTGCTGCTGGGTTGCAAGAGCAAGCTTGCGCGCCTCTTCTACGGTGAAGCCCTCGGCCAGCCCGGCAGCGGCTTCATTGGCCGCTCCTACCTGCCTGGTAGCCGTCCGCAGACGCCTGCAGGCCTGGGTTCGATCACCGCTCATCTTGGCATCGATACCCCATAGATAGCCGCGAAAGGCCTCAATATATCTAGCTCTTGCCGCCACCCAGCGATTAGGCAACTCCAGCCCAGCGCCAGCCTTAGCGAATTTGTTCTCGGCCGACTGCCAACAAATCACCGCGCCTGAGAGCGCTTCGTAGATCTCATTTACCGAGGCCCGATTGTCCACAGCCCGTTCCCAGATGCCATCATCAGAGAAGCATCGATCCGCATACTTCAGCGCCCTTCTGGCCTCCTTACTGAGGTCTCCCTTCAGCCGGGCCTGCTCCGCCATGGCCTCAAGGTGCTTGAGCGGCTTGGCGACTTTACCGGCAGCTAGCGCTGAAGAGGGAAAGCCGCCAGCAATACAGAGCACCAGTAGAGCAAGGCTGAGAATGGAGAGTAAACGCATGACTACCTGGTTGGATCGAAAAGAAGCCCGGACTGGGTCAAGGGCTGGCAGCTTAACAGCCGATCACGGTGATTCGGGAACTGATTCTGGCGACGCACGGACCGCCTTGGACAGCTCCACATCAAGCCCCATTGCCGACGGGTCCCAGCTGCACCGAATCGGCACCTTATTCAGCATATCTCCAGTGGGGGAAGGCACAGTGGATTCCGACTCAATGACAACGGTAGAAAGATCTCCGGTCAGATGCGGGCCCAGAGCAGTCTTCAGCTCTTCACAGCTCACCTCGCGAGGCTCCACCGGCATAATTCGATATAGCGTGCCAGTTTCCGTGGTGTTGCTGAGCTGAAAGGTAAAGCCACGAGAGGCAAGGCTTTGACTGGTCTCTAGAATGCTATCCACACCGGACAAAGCGCTGATCTTCTGTCCAGCGACCTGTACTCCCAGGCCAGCGAGCAGCCCTCCAACCCCGCACATCACAAAACAGAGCAACAGCAGGCAACCACAACCCACCAGGATCGGCTGTTCATCCCAAGCCTTCTTCAGGCGATCACCGAGCCTCACTGCTCCTCCGAGGTGAGCTCAAGGACCACCTCGTGAAGCAGCGCAATGGCTGCAACCACCTCTGCGCGACGATTCTCGGGAAGGCGCTCAAGAAGGCCGTCGTAAAGCTCCCGATCAACCCGGAACAAAGCGTCAACGAGAACCATTCCTTTCTCGGTGAGGAAAGCGCGGGTGGCCCGACCGTCGTTGCTATCGGGGCGACGATCCAGCAAACCCATCCGCTTAAGCGGGGTGACCAGCCGGGTCACCGTGGACTGAGCCAGACCAAGTTCGGCAGCCAGCTCCTGCATCCGCAAAGAGCCTGCATCCATCAAAGCGTGAATCGCGTGGGCTTGCGGCAGGGTGACACCGACATCGGCCTTCACCTCGCGCTCCAGTAACTGGAGCCGGCGAATCAGGTCAGACATCCGTCGGGAAAACGGCATGTCGGCCCGACGCCGTGGGCCCTCATCAGGAAACAGCGGCGGCGCGAGCGGGTCCGGACGAGGTGCAAACAACCGGCGCACCGATTCACTCTCAAAATCAGCACCACCACCATCGGCAGAGAGCGCGGCGACCATCTCGGGAGGCGGCTCAGCCGCTTGCCTACCGCGCTGAGGGAGCCCTGGACCGGAAGCTACCGACTCGGCGGCAACCTCAGCTCCAACGGTCTCCTCCGCCGCCGGCTCATCGCGCCCCGCAGGTTGAAACAGACCAAGCTGGTTCTTCTTCACCAAGGAGACGACCGCCACAATGGGGTGGAGCAATGAGAGTCGGACTGACCCGACTTCACTTGACGGGTGCAAGTATACAGAATGGCGACTCACAGACATCCCCTGCGTTCACAGTGCAGAGGCTCATCTACCGGAAAAGTAGCCTTGTCCTGCTAGGCTATGTTGTTGCAATCGGAAATCACGTGCTCAAAGTCCTGACCGCGCCTGCCTTCATCATCTTCTGCAGCATGTTTCTCGCCATGGGCTGGAGCAGCGCTGCCCAGGCGGCCTACAAGAGCACCGACTTCTTCTCAACGGCCAAACGCCTGCAAGCCCTCCAACTGGACAACAATCGGGCGGTGGAGGCGACCGGACAGAGCCTCAACCGCCCAGGGCTTAGCGCCAGCTTCAGTAGCGGGCACTTCCATCCCATCGTCCGCGAAGATGGCCGGATCTCAGGGCTGGTCTTCGAGGGGCAGGGCAGCCTCCAGCTGAGCATCCCTGATGGCGTTGAAACCCGCAGCTGGCAAGCCAGAACGGACTTCGCTCCCTGGCAACAGGAATTCACTGGCGCCTACCTGCGGTTCTCGGACGATAGCCTCGATGAGCTGCTGGGTGAGGTCAGCATGGCGCCCTCCAATGGCAGGCCCTCGAGCTTTCGGCTGTACAACACGCGCAGTGAGCTGCTGGAGCTACCCGAATGGACCCGCTGGCACCCGGGCCTGATCCTCGATCAACTAATGGACCTTTACGGCGGAGGCCATGTCGGCGGTCACCTGCTGGCTGAGTTTCGCCTCGAAAACAACCAGCCGGGAGGATGGCTGTCCTACCTCCACAACCCCCGTGGTGCGCTGGTGGAAGGAGAAACCACCGCCCTTTACCGAGTGACTCGACGGGGTACTCAGGTGCCACCGGAAGTGGAGATCTTTGCCAGTTTCGGTAGCTCCACTGAAAGCGTTCAGAGCTTCGATGTAACCGCTACCCACATTGACATCACCTTTCCCACCCGGACCGCCAATGACCGCAACCTCATCGACACCGAGGTCAAAGCCGAGATCGATCTGGTAGCACTGCGGCGCGACCGACCGCTCAAGGCAATACTGCTGGAACTGGAACAGCAGCGACCATTGTGTACTGCGCAGAGCTACAAGCCGCGGATAAAGATCCAACGAGTCGTTGACGCTGCCGGTCGGAGCCTGGCTGCCATTCACCGCGCTGGACGACTGCTGATCCCCCTTCAGACAGGTCTCACAGCAGGTCAGGCAGAGCGGCTGCACATTGACTACGGCGGCGCCATGACTCAAGGCATCCCCGGTCGCAGGCCTGACACCTACTTCTCCGAGATCGGCCCCTGGGCCTGGTATCCGCGCAACACCCGCAGCGACCGCTTCGCCTCCAGAGTCGCCCTCCACCTACCCAGATTCATGCGCGGCATCGCCCCGGGCGAACCGATCGAGAGCCGCGAGGAACAAGACGGCTGGCACTATGTCTACGAAGAGCCTGGTGGAATCTTGAACCTGACGCTGGCAGTAGGCGACTTTGTCCGCAGCAAAGCGTCCGAGGGAGGTCTCAACCCGCGGGTAGTCACCTGGTACCCCTCGGTGGACCAGCAGAACATCGTCGGCACCGCCGACGGGACCCGCAAGCTCCTGAAATTCATAGCCTCGCTATGGGGGCCCTACCCCTACTCAACCCTCCACGTGGTCGAATCGCTGCCTTTTCCCGCACGCAACTGGAGCGGAGGCGAGACCGGCTCTGATGGCTCCTGGTCCTGTGTACCACCAGGCAACCTTCACGCCTGGCAGGGATTGGCCCGCGGCCCCTCTGGGATGCTGTTATCCACATCTCGTACCACAGCCCCAGCTGTAGACATCGAAGAAGCACGGGCGCTCGACCGGCTGCTGCTGGACCCGGCCGAGTCCGCAAAATATCTGCGCGTAATCGACCTGAGCCGACAGTGGTGGGGGCACATGGTGCCGGCCGCAAGCTACCGCGACCTGTGGATCGGCGAAGCCATGGCGACCTGGACTGGCCTGGTCTTCATGCAGTCCGCTATCGGTCGAGCCGCCCTCAACGATCGACTCGAAACCATGTCGGACCTTATGCGAGACGCATCCACAGGAAGCCCGCCACTGGCGCTCGGGGCCAGGCTCGGACGCCATTTCCCGTTTCAGGTCTGGGGTCGAGGCCCGCTGATCCTCAACTCCGTAGTTGCACGCCTCAGCGCCCCAATCTTCCTCAATGCTGCCCGGGCCCTCATCAACCGCTCCGCAGGGCCGGGAGTGAACACAGAGACCTTTATTGAGACGCTAAAAGCCGGCGACGACGAATCCCTGGGACCGATCGTACGCCGCGCCATCCACACCAGCGAGCTACCAAAACTGCACTACAACTACAGCATCGATAAGAGCAGCGGACGAGTTGATCTCATCGTCCAACAGGTCGGTCCTGAACTGATCCCAGTCGACATCTGGATCGAAGCGAGAACCGGCTTCAGGAAGCGAGAGGGCCGCCTGCTTCGAGTCCAAGACCGAGAAGTAAAGCTGCAATGGCAACCCAACATAAAGACCCGCAAGCTATTGGTCGACCCGCTTAAGACCTCCTTAACGCACTCCATCCAAAGAGAACGAGGGCTGGAAGTGTTGGAAGCTACACCAAGCTCCTCCAGCACAGACTCGAAACCCTGACCTTGCCGTGCCTAAACGCGGCTGGCAGGGCAAGCGTAAGCCCTCTGTTCGGCCCATCAGAGCATGAAGTGGCGTGCTTCAGCCCTGTCGTCAGTGACGCCCAGGATCTATCCTGCGAATACCATGGAGCGTACTTCCCAGCGACGCCTGCCGACTCGAGTCATCGTATACGCGGTGCTTGGCTCCTTGCTCCTCCACGCGCCACTGATCTGGTGGTACCTCGAGTCGACCTTCTGGAATGAAGATGAACCTCCGCCTGCGCCCTTGACGGTCCAATTACTCCCAGCGGAGCAACCGGCAGAGCCAGCCCAGGACCCTGCAAAACCGGACGAACTGCACGGACAGATCGTCGAGATCGCTCCACCGGAAGACTCGAGCCGACCAGAGCAGGCTGACTTTTTAGCCGAATACAACAGCACCGTAGCCGAGGAGACCGTCGACCGCCGCTACCGCAACGACCGCAAGATAACCGCTCCCAGCTACAGCCCCGACGACGTCTTCGAGCTCGAAGAGTCCCAACGCACCGAGTCACCGACAGCCGCAAGCAGCGGAGCGACTGCCGGGCGAGAGGTGTTCCAGCCAGGCCGGTTCTCCCTGTTCCCCGATCGTCACAGCCCCTTTGACTTCAGCAATAAACAAGGTCTTGACCTGCCGGCTCCGGCCTCCCACCAGCAGTCGCGAATGGCCGGTTCACCCAGTAACGACCACCTTCCCCAGGTGGCATCAGCGGACCGGACCGCGCTCAATGCCCACGAGTTCCTCTACGCATCGTTCTGGAACCGGGTCAAACAGCTGGTCTCTTTCTACGCCGATCAAACCCTGGCCAACGCCCGACCGAGCCGTCCGCTGCGTTCACCTCGCTACGAAATGGTGCTCTCAGGAGCTATTGCGACCGATGGCCGACTCCTCACCATCGAAATCGATCGATCTAGTGGTGTCCCCGAGTGGGACAATGCGGTAAAGGAAGCATTCCGGCTCGCCGCTCCTTTCCCTGATCCTCCGGAAGGAGCCGCGGATCCCGGAACTGGCTACATTCCCATCCGACGCTTCGGCTTCGTCATCACAGTTGGCGGCGCCCACGCAGAGATGTCCGGTATCGATCCCAGGCAGGGGGTCGAATTCCCCGGCTTGCAGACCCTGCCTCGGTGATTCCTCTGTGTTAGATCAAGCGCTCCATTCGCCACTGGCCTCCACCCCTTCACCCACGAGCGAAACGACCATGCTCCCCAAGTCGCCCCTCGACCCATCGGATACCTTCATCAGGCGCCACATCGGCCCCAGTGATGCCGAGATCACCGCCATGCTGGAGAGTCTGAACTGCACCAGCATGGATGAGCTCAGCTCGGAAACCATACCCAGCGCCATTCGCCTGAAGCGTGAGCTGGTCATCGGCCCCCCGCGCGGTGAACATGAGCTGCTGGCTGAGCTCCGCGAGATGGCGAGCCAGAATCAGGTTCGACGCTCCCTCATTGGCATGGGCTATTACTCGTCAATTACGCCGCCAGTGATCCAAAGAAACATCCTTGAAAATCCAGGCTGGTACACCCAATACACGCCCTATCAAGCGGAAATATCACAGGGACGACTTGAAGCCCTGATCTTATTCCAGACTCTGGTTGCTGAGCTGACCGGCCTGTCCCTGGCCAACGCTTCAATGCTCGACGAGGGGACCGCTGCCGCAGAAGCGATGACCATGTGCGTCTCGGTAGGACGAGGCAAGAAGAAGACCTTCTTCGTCTCTGATCGATGCCACCCCCAGACCATCGAGGTGGTTCGCACCCGGGCCGTTCCCCTGGGGGTCAAGGTCGTCGTCGGCGATGTCTTGAGCGCTGACCTCAAGACCCTCGACCTGGCCGGAGTCCTGATCTCCTATCCAGCGACGGACGGTGGAATCATCGATTTTGCGCCAGTGGCTGAACGCGTTCACCAGCAGGGAGCCCTGTTGGTTGCCGCCACCGATCTGCTGGCACTGACCCTGCTTCGACCGCCTGGAGAGTTCGGCGCTGACATCGCGGTTGGCAGCAGCCAACGCCTGGGTCTTCCGCTGGGCTTTGGTGGCCCGCACGCAGGCTTCATGGCCACTCGCGAAAAATACACCCGCAAGATGCCTGGACGCCTGATCGGGGTGTCCCGGGACGCCCAGGGGAACCCGGGCTACCGCCTGTCTCTGCAGACCCGCGAGCAACACATCCGCCGCGATCGAGCCACCAGCAACATCTGCACCGCTCAGGTCCTGCTGGCCATCATCTCGGCCATGTACTGCGTCTACCACGGCCCCGAGGGGCTGCGGCGCATCGCACAGCGAGTGACCGGCTTGACCAGCCTGCTCGCTGCCGGACTGCAACGGCTGGGCTACCAACTCGGCCAAGAGCCGGTCTTCGACACCCTGCGCATCTTCGGTGGTCCCCAATCCGCCAAGCAGTTGCTACAGAACGCCGCCAGCGCTGGCATTAACCTGCGCGACTATGGAGACGGTAGCGTCGGCCTGTCCCTGGACGAGTTGAGTGACCGCCCTGAAGTAGAGTCCCTGCTCGACATTTTCGCTGCAGGCCAGCAACGCAGTTTTGATGTACGGAGCCTGGAAGCAGAAACACCTCTTCAGATCGACTCCTCCTTTGCACGCACCAGCAACTTCCTTGAGCACCCGCTGTTTAATAGCTTCCACAGCGAGACGGAGATGCTGCGCTACCTCCATCGGCTACAGTCCCGTGACCTGAGCCTGGCGACCTCGATGATCCCGCTGGGCTCCTGCACCATGAAGCTCAACGGCACTTCTGAGATGTTGCCGGTTACCTGGGCCGAGTTCGGGGCCCTGCACCCCTTTGCCCCACGCGATCAGGTGCAGGGATATCACCAACTTTTCACCCAACTTGAAGAGTGGCTGACAGAGATCACCGGCTTTGCTGCTTGCTCGCTCCAACCCAACGCTGGATCTCAAGGCGAATATGTCGGCTTGCTAACCATTCGCGCCTACCACCTATCGCGCGGTGAACAGCGGGATGTTTGCCTGGTACCAACATCAGCCCATGGCACCAACCCAGCCAGCGCGGTGCTTGCTGGCTTCGATGTAGTCCCAGTCGGCTGCGATGAACAAGGCAATATCGATCTGCAGGACCTGCGCACCCAGGCGAGCAAACATCAGCAGCGGCTCGGAGCCTTGATGATCACCTACCCCTCCACCCACGGAGTCTTTGAAGAGGGTGTGGTCGAGGCCTGCAGCATCGTCCACGAGCACGGCGGTCAGGTCTACCTTGACGGAGCCAACATGAATGCTCAGGTAGGCCTGTGCAGACCGGGAGATTTTGGCGGCGACGTCTGCCACCTCAACCTTCATAAGACCTTCTGCATTCCCCACGGCGGGGGCGGGCCGGGAATGGGCCCGATCTGCGTAGCGGAGCACCTTGCACCCTTTCTGCCCGGGCATCCCCTCGACACAGAGCTGGGCGGCTCTCAGGCTCTGGGACCGGTCTCCTCAGCTCCCTATGGTAGCCCCTCCATTCTGCCCATCAGCTGGGTGTACATCGCCCTGATGGGCTCGGAAGGATTGCGCCGGGCCAGCCAGGTGGCGATCCTCAGCGCGAACTACATGGCCGAGCGGCTCCGCTCGCACTATCCCATCCTGTATACGGGCAGCCGCGGCCGGGTCGCACACGAGTTCGTCGTGGATCTTCGGCCCTTTAAAGACAGTGCTGACATCGGACCTGCAGATGTCGCTAAACGGCTGATGGACTTTGGCTTCCACGCACCAACCATGTCGTGGCCGGTTCCTGGCACCTTGATGATTGAGCCCACAGAGAGTGAGAACAAGGCAGAACTGGATCGCTTCTGTGATGCCATGATCACAATCCGGGCAGAGATCCGCGCCATCGAGGACGGCCGCCTACCCAAAGACAACAATCCACTTAAGAACGCCCCACATACCGCCCAGGTCGTGTGCCATGACCGCTGGGAGCAACCCTACACTCGCGAACAGGCGGCCTTCCCGGCACCCTGGCTCCGGGACCATAAATTCTGGCCCGCAGTAGGCAGAGTCGACGATGCCTGGGGAGATCGCAATTTGAGCTGCAGCTGCCCGCCCATGGAGGCCTACAAGTAGAGCTTCTCTAACCAGACCACGGTGAAGCCGCGCTAGGGACTGGCAGGCTGCAGTACAAGCCGGCTCAGCAGAGGTCGCTCATTCAGTCGACCAGATCTTCATACTTATCGGCGTCGAGCAGGTCCTCGATCTCCGACTTGTCGCTGATCTTCATGCGCGCAATCCAGCCCTCACCATAGGGGTCACTATTGACCAACTCGGGAGCCTCAATGAGGTCCGAATTAAACTCAAGCAGCTTACCGCTAAGAGGGGCGAACACATCTGAGGTCGCCTTTACGGACTCGATGACGCCCATGGCGTCACCCTTCTCGACGCTACTGCCAACGTCCGGAAAGTCGCCCAGGTAGACCACATCGCCCAGCTGATCCTGGGCGTGATGAGAGATGCCAATGATGGCGACGTTTCCGTCCAGTCTCACCCACTCGTGATCGTCGGAATACAGCAGGTCCTCTGGAATCTCAGACATGAAAACCTCGTTGATTCTTGAGCCTAAAGCTCACTTTTCCCTCTTATAAAACGGCGTCTTCACGACCTCAGCCGGAATCCGACGACCGCGAATCTCCACCTCAAAGGAGGTACCCACAGCCGTGCTCCCAGAAGGGAGGTAGCACAGCCCGATCCCTCTGCCAAGAGAGGGGCTCATGGCACCAGAGGTAACCTGGCCGTATTCCACCCCATCCAGCCACACTGAATATCCGTGCCTGGGAATGCCCCTGCCCTCCAATACGAAACCAACAAGGCGGCGTGGCACCCCAGACTCCCGCTGGGCCAACAGCTGCTGTCGGCCGATAAAATCACCCTTATCGAGCTTGGTGATCCAACTTAGCCGCGCTTCCAGCGGAGTCGTCTCGGTGGTGATGTCGTTGCCATACAGGCAGTACTTCATCTCAAGTCGCAGGGTATCCCTGGCTCCCAGCCCAACCGGCAACATCCCTTTGGGCTCACCGGCAACAAGCAGCCTTTCCCACAACAGCTCAGCGGACTGCGGAGCAAAGAACAACTCAAAACCATCCTCACCGGTGTAGCCGGTCCGGGCGACAATACATTGCACCCCAGCGACCTGCCCCTCTGCAAAACGGTAGGTCTTGATCTCAGCGAGATTCAGATTGCACAGCGGCTGCAGGATCTCGGCCGCAAGTGGCCCCTGAACAGCAATTTGAGCAAAATCATCAGAGGCGTTGCTCAGGCTACAATCGTCAGCGTCACTGTGGTTCTCCTGAAACCAACTCCAGTCCTCATCCAGACGACCAGCATTGACACAGACCAGATAGCGACCCTCGCCGCGTCGATAGACCAACAGGTCGTCGACAATACCGCCACTGGGAAGGCAGGCGACGCTGTACTGCGCTTGACCAACGGCGATGGCTGAGACGTCGTTGGAGGTCATCCTCTGCAAAAAAGCCAGGGCACCGGCTCCCTCGACCAGAAACTCTCCCATGTGACTGACATCGAACAGACCAGCCCGCTCTCGCACCGCTTTGTGCTCGGCCAGTATTCCGCTGTACTGGACCGGCATCTCCCAACCGGCAAAGGGCACCAGGCGAGCACCGGCCTGCTTGTGGACCTCAAAAAGAGGGGTTCGCCTCAAGGGCTTGCCATCGTTGCTCATCATGCCTGTTCCCGCTTCCTACTTGCGTTCAGCTACGCTCCAGCTGAAGTCGCGCTGCGTGCAGCGTGTTGCGCATCAACATACTGATGGTCATGGGCCCTACCCCACCGGGTACCGGCGTGATGGCAGCAGCCCGAGCCGCAGCAGGCTCGAACTCAACGTCCCCGACCAGCCTACCGCGCTCACCCTCACGCTCAGGAGCCAGGCGGTTGATTCCCACATCAATCACTACCGCACCTTCCTTTACCCAGGCGCCAGGAATAAAACCGGGACGCCCCACCGCAACCACCAGAATATCCGCCTCCTCAACCGCCTGACGCAAATCGTCGGGGGACGTCCGAGAGTGCACAACACGTAAGGTGGCGTTGGCATGCAACAGCAGCAGCGAAACCGGCAAGCCGACGATGGCTGAGCGGCCTACGACGGTCACCTTTCGACCGCTGGGCTCGACGCCACTCTCGGCCAGCAGGGCCATGATGCCCTGTGGGGTACAGGATACAAAACGGGCCCGCTTCAGCGCCAACAGGCCGACATTATCGGGATGAAAGCCATCAACATCTTTATCAGGATCAATGGCTTCGATCACCTGATCGGCATCAAGCCCGGCAGGAAGCGGCATCTGCACCAGGATCCCGTGGACACCTGGATCACCATTGAGTTGAGCAATCAAGGTCAACAGTTCTGACTGCTTGGTATCGGCCGACAGCGCGTGATGACGCGAGTCGAAGCCCAGTCGCTCACAGGCCCGGCCCTTGCTGCGGATGTAGACCGCTGAGGCAGGATCATCCCCGACCAGGACCGTCGCGAGGCAGGGTCTTTGACCATGACGCTGAAAAAACTGGGCGCTCTCCTGCACCATCTCATCCTGCAGCCGTCCGGACAGAGCTTTGCCGTCGAGAATCATCCGTCACTGCTCCCACTAGAGGCCGAGCTTGATGAAGCACTCGAGCTGGATGAGGAATCCGAGCTGGATGAAGAGCCGGAACTGGATGAGGAGTCCGCGCTGGATGAGGAGTCCGCGCTGGATGAGGAGCCGGAACTGGATGAGGAGTCCGCGCTGGATGAGGAGTCCGAGCTGGAGCCTGGACCCCGATTATCCTTACCCGAGTAGGCATCGGAGTACCAACCGCCACCCTTGAGGTGGAAGGCTGAAAGCGAAATCTTCTTCTTCACCTCACCCTCGCAAGCTGGACAAGGGGGGGCAGGATCGGAAAATCCAACGATTTTCTCAAACTCGTTTCCGCAGGTCTGACAGACATACTCGTAGATGGGCATGGAACGCTCCTGTCAGGCCTACATATCGAGGCGCGAGTTTATGGTCAATACACAAGCGATCAATGACCGGGTCCCAGGCTGATATAAGAGCGCTAATGAAAGGGTCTGAGCGAACCGAACAAGGTGCCCGAGCCGCGCTGATTGATCAGGCGCGGGTGCTGTTCGTAATCGGCAAGGGAGGCGTCGGCAAGTCAGCGGTGACAGCCGCTATGGCGCTCTCCGCCGCCGCTTCAGGCCAGCGGGTCTGCGTCGCCGAAATGAACGGCTCAGAGAGCATTGCATCCTTGCTGGGCTGTCCCCCTGCCGGCTACCCCGGCCGAGAACTCTCCGCAGGCGTTCATGTGATCTCCATCACCCCGCAACTGGCGACCGAAGAGTACCTGGTGCGCACCCTGCGCTTCCGCAAACTGTACAACCTGGTCTTCGGCAACCGCTACATAGAACCGCTGATGAACGGCATCCTCGGGCTGAGTGATCTGTGCTCCGTCGGCAAGATCATGGACCTGGAATGGCAACGTGAAGACGGCAGCTTCGGACCGGACTCCAAGGGCAGCCATCAATTCGACCGAATCTTGGTGGACTGCCCCTCTACCGGACACGGCCTGGCACTGCTGGACGCAGCCAGAACCATGATGAACGTCACCGGATCCGGCCCGCTGCACGACAACTCTGCCCTCATCGCAGAATTGCTAGAGGATCCCACCAGGAGCGCCGCGCTATTGGTAAGTCTCCCAGAAGAAATGCCCGTTTCCGAGACGCTTGAGGCGGCGTCACACCTACAGGAAAGCGGCCATATCGCCCTGACAGGCATCGTTCTCAATGCAGTCGAGAATGCCCTCGCCGACGAACAACAACTTGAAGCCTGGTGGGACGAACTGAGGCAAGAAGGCAGGCAGCTTGGCGGGCACCCACTGGCCGCCATCCGCAGCGGGGAAGCAAGTATTCAGCGGCGCAAGCAAGCTCTGAAGCACGCCAACAGGCTGCGACGGGAGAGCCGGGTTCCAGTCATTGAGCTGCCTCGATTGCCCGGCCAGCTCGGCCACAATGAGCTGTTTGAGCTGGGACAACAGCTCCGAGAGTGGCGACCTTGAGCTCTCCAAGCCAGGCACTTTGGTGGACCCTCAGCGGCCGCAGGGTAGTTGTGGTCTGCGGCACCGGTGGGGTTGGCAAGACCACGGTCTCAGCCTCCCTGGCCCTGGCAGCTGCGCGATCCGGACAGCGCGTTCTGGTGATGACCATCGACCCGGCCCGACGTCTGGCAACCGCCCTAGGTATTGACAAAAACCTCAGCGAAGCGACCTCCATCCCACTGCTATGGAAGCCGAGCGGCGATCTCAAACAGGAGAAGCCGGGCTCCCTTGACGCCATGATGCTGGACGCCAAGTCCACCTGGGACGGTGTAGTTCGACGCTTCGCCCCAAGCCAACAGATCCGCGAACGCATCCTCAGCAACCGCTACTACCAAAAGGCAGCGGGTTCACTGGCCGGTTCTCAGGAATACATGGCGATGGAGAAACTCCTCGAGATGGTGGGCAGCCAGAACTATGATCTCATCGTTCTCGACACACCCCCGACCCGTAACGCTCTGGACTTCATGGAAGCTCCACAGCGCATGATGGCGGTGCTGCAAGACAGCATCTTGCGCTGGATCGCTCCCAACGAAGGGAGCTTCTCTTCAGCACGCGCCGGTGCCTATCTGTTCGGCCGTGGGCAGCAGGCAATGTTCTCGCTGTTCGAGCGCTTTATCGGCAGCAATGTGCTCAAGGGTATCTCCGAATTCATTCGTGCCTTCTCCACTCTGACTGAGGGCATGCGCTCTCGGGCCGACGAGGTGGCTCAACTCCTAGCCAGCGAAAACGCGGCTTTCGTTCTGGTCGCCTCGCCAAGCCAAAGCTCTCTTGATGAAGCCCTGTACTTCCACGATCGACTCCAACAAGCAGACATCTCAGTACGGGCACTCATCGTCAACCGCACTCATTCAATGCAAGGAGCGCCGGTCGGGGAAGCCCCGGCCTCAGCGAGAGAGGCTGGCTTCGCCGCGCCGCCAGAAACCGACAAAGCGGCGCTGTTGCATTCGCTCTGGAACCACTATCAACAAGAACGAGCCCAACAGCTGGCCGATGAACGCAGCATTCGGTCGATTCAGGCCCACTGCGGCTACCAACTGCCACTGCTGTGCCTTCCCAATCTTGGCGAACAGCTCCACGACCTAGAGGGGCTTCACCAGCTGGCCGGACTGCTCTCCCAGGAGCAGCCTGAAGCCTAGCTTCAGGCACCATCCTGGGCGGCAGCAGGAAGCAGGGGGGAGGGCTTGCCGATGCAGGTAACCCAAAGCTGGTGAGCTGCTCGAGTTGCTCCCACATGAAGTAGACGGCGACCTGCATCAGTCCGAGGCCAGCTGGTCTCGCTGACGTCCAGCAAGACCACATAGTCAAACTCCAGACCTTTGGCCTGAGCGACATCGGTGACCTCCACACCAGGCTCGAACGAAAACTCCTGGTCACGGACCCTGGCCAACTCGGGCAGCTCGGCTCGCTGGAGCCCCGCGAAATAGATGTCTGCAACCTCAGGACTGCGCGCCAGCAGCGCAACGTTGGCGCTGGGTTCAGACTCGGCAAGCGCTCGCAACGCGTCGCTTAAGAACACAATACACTCGCCATGATCCTGGAAGCGCAAGACCTCCACCGGTGCCCCGTCCCGACTTACCTCGGGCTCTTCGTCCTCAACCAGACTCCCCAGCACAGCCCGCGAGAAACGAACAATAGGGAGCGTAGAGCGATAGGCGACCTTAAGGGTATTGACGGCTACCCCCCGAACCCCGAGGTGGCCAAAGAACTCCTCCCAGTCGGTAAAGCCCGCCTCTTGCAACACGTGCTGCTGGGTATCGCCGGACAAGGTCATCGAATTCTGATCGTCCAGACAATCCATCAACACCCGAACTTCTAGCGGCGAAAGGTCCTGAACCTCATCGACCACTATGTGCTGATAACGCAGCGGGCGATGGCGACGGCTCTTGCTGGGCAGCGGCCCGACCCGCAGCTGATAGAGCCGCAACAGCAAGGGGTCGTCCTCAGCATCCAGAAAGGAGTGATCTGGGGCAATCGCCTTGCCCTCCTCGTCGGTCAGAGGCTCGGTGTCCTCAGGATCGAGATAGTCGCTCAATTGCCCAACCTGCTGAGAAGTCCAGCGAATGGCCTGCTGTAATTGAGCCTCACTGAATGCCCCCGGCGCCCAGCGCGCGAAGCCGGCGTTCAGCAAAGTCTCATCGCTGACAACCTGCATCCAATCCTCAACCACCTGGCGAGCGGTCGGCGCAGCAGGCTGCCCCGCCACATAGTCCTCAAGAATGCGCAACATGGCTGGATGTAACTTAAGTCGCGTGACGATGGCAGGGGTCCCATCACCGCTCTTGTTCGGCAGAAAAGGGAAAAGTCGCTTGCGGATCCCCCGCGCCCAGTAGCCGTAGGTTCGAACGGGAGTTGAGTGAACTCCAAGGGCGGGCAGCAGTCGTGAGATAAAGCGGCGAAGGGCGTCTCCCCAGACAATCACCAGCATCCGATCAGCACGAAAACGGGCTCGGTCGCGGTAGTTGAGGAAAGCTAGGCGGTGCAGCGCAACAGTCGTCTTACCGGAACCGGCTACACCGCGAACCACCACCAACTCCGCGTCAGCAGCTGCGATGACATCAAACTGCTCAGGATCAATGAGCGCAGATATCTCTGGTAGGTGCTTCTCAACTCGATAGGTGGTGCCCTTCAACTGCTTTCGATTGCCACTCACACCACGGGCCGCGACACCCTGTCCTCCCGTTAGGCGTGGCACACCTGCACTGCGTTCGGCCCAGCCCTGCTCATCTCGAACAAACAAACCTTGCGGACCCTGCACCCGGTTGAGGAGTCCATCGGCAATACCAACGACGCGCCGCACCAGCACCCTTCCCTCCACCTCTCTGCCACCCAGCTCTTCAACGAATTCATCGCCTTCTGCATAGCGGTAGAACAACGCAGACACCGGGGCATGCCGCCAATCGACAATCCGCAAACCATGATCAAGCCGGGTTGCCTTGCCCAGAAACACATCCCGCTCACGACCGTCCTGCACCAACCGCATGTGGGCGAAGTAGGGGCTGGCAAGATCGACCCCTGCCCCGCCCAGTGAGGCACCCTGCTGGAGCAGCAGATTCCCCAACCGTTCGTACTGATCCATAAGACCCGGCCGCTCGTCCGTCTGGGCGGTAGGGATCTCATCCCTGAGTCGATTCATCTCGGCGACGATGGCGTCTCGATCGATATTAGCTTCCGGCGCCAGCTCTCCCAGCGCCTTAAGATTGCGTTCCAGCAGCGTCAACTCCTCCTGCACAATGGCATGAGGTCGCTCCTCTGGGCTCTGGCCAGGTTGGGTCTTGCTGAAGCTCGATGACGACATGGCGCCGCAAAGTGCCAGCGGCGCTCGACAAGAGCAAGTGAGAATCTAGAATCGGGCTTCTTGATTGCACCACCCGGCGCTCAACCTCCGGCAAGCACGGCCGCGGGCTCCGCTCCCGCCAGGAAGCTCGCAACAGCTGCAGCAAGAGGCTCTGGGCAGTCGTGATGAATCATGTGACTGGCCCCCTCGATGTCGACCCGACGCCAATCCCGCAAGTGACTTCGCCGCTCCTCAAGATCAGGCCACCGATACCAGGACTCTGAGCCGGTCACGAGCAGAACCGGACAGCCTATTTCGGCCACAAAAGGTGCGTAAGTCGACGAGCGATAGATCTTCGGATTGCGCACCTGATGTCGCGGGTCGTGCCTCCAGGTCCAACCATCCTGCTGCTCATGAGCGAGCCAGCCTGCCAGTTCCAGAGCCCGCTCACCCTCCAATGCCGGCTGGCGAACCTGAAGACGCCGCGCTACTGAGAGCAGATCGGGAAAGCTGCGCGTACCGCGGTCGGCGACTCGGCGTTCCTCACGGATCCAGCGTCGCATCCGCGCTGGACCATCCTCTACCGACTCATTGGGGGGGCCCAAGCCCTCCACCACGACCAAACGCTCGACCTCTTCAGGCCACGAGCCAGCAAACAACAGGGATACCCCTCCTCCCATGGAGTGCCCAAGCAAAAAGATGCGCTCCCGGTCCAGCTGATCGATCACAGCGCGAACATCACGAACGTAGTCATAAAAGTTGTAGTGAGCTTCAGGCCCCACCCAGGCACTCTCACCGTGACCGCGAAAATCTAAGGCTACAATCCGATAGTCAGGAGGCAAGAAGCGCACCAGGGGCGCGAAGCTTCCGGCGCAGTCGAGGAACCCATGAAGAAGGAGCAGGGTCGGCCCATCGCCCTCCCAAATCAACAAGCGCTGCTCCAGGCCGCCAGCTTGCAGGCGGCGCTCTACTGGTCCATCGTCTCTCATACCTGCTCCATTCCAAGCAGAGCGCTCGGCAAATATCTCCGTTGTACCCCAAGCAGCGATGTGCTACCTGAGCACAATGCTGTCTTTCGATCTAAGCGCGCCCTGGCGCGAGATGCCCCTGGCCGTTGTCGATGTGGAGACCACAGGCTTCGACGCTAACGAATGTCGCGTAATAGAGGTCGGCATCGTGCGCTTTGAGCGGGGTCAGATTGCAGAGCGATGGGGGCAGCTTATCGATCCCGGCTGCGAGATCCCGCAGAAGATCACCGAGATCACCGGCATCACCGCCGAAATGCTGCAAGGGAAGCCCAGCTTCCGCGATCTCAAGTGGGAAATCTATGGCCGGCTCCGCGACCGGATCCTGGTGGCCTACAACGCCCCCTTCGACCGCGGTTTTCTCGACGCTGAGATGCGCAGGTCCGGCATTTCCCTACCTGAGCTGCCGATGCTCGATCCGCTGGTGTGGGCCCGCCAGCTGATGCCCAGGGAGCGCAGCCACCGTCTGGGACGAGTCGCGGACAAGCTCGGCGTAGATCTAAGCCAGGCCCATCGCGCCGAACACGACGCAGAAGCTACCGGGAAGGTGCTATTGCGCTTCGCCGATAAGGTCCCAGCTCAACTGGGTAACCTGCTGGACGAGCAGAGCAAGTGGCGTTCTGCCCAGGAAGCCGCCTTTGCAGAGCGTCGGGCAGCCCGCGCGGCAAACCAGCCCACTGCGGTTCCTAGCAGCGAGCCCGCCACGCCGGACACCAATCAAGCCGGGCTCTTCGGCTGAGCAAAAGAGCATTGCCAGCCCGCGCCAAACGAGCGCATAGATTTGAATAGAGCTAAGGTCGTCCGTCGTGTCTGTGAACCGCTTCAAGAGTCCTCCCGAGATCGGCAAGCTCCCCGAGAGCGAAGAAGAGATTCTCGCGTTCTGGCAGGACAACAGCATATTTGAAGCCTCATTGAAGAAGGCCGCGCCGCGGGGCAGCTTCGTCTTCTACGAGGGCCCGCCGACCGCCAACAACGTCCCCCACGTAGGCCACGCCCTCACCCGCACCATTAAGGACCTGCTCCCCCGCTTTCGGACCATGCAGGGCTACCGGGTCGAGCGCAAAGCTGGCTGGGATACCCACGGCCTACCGGTGGAGATCTCCATCGAGAAAGAACTCGGCTTCACCGACAAGAACGCCATCGAGGAGTACGGGGTCCAGGCCTTCAATGACAAGTGCTACCAGTCGGTACGACGCTACGAGCGAGAGTGGGTCAAGGCCAGTGAGCGACTCGGCTTCTGGCTGGACTACGAGAATGCCTACTTCACCTTCACCAACCGCTATGTGGAATCAGTGTGGTGGATCCTACGCCAGATGTTCGACGCGGACATGCTCTACGAAGGTCACAAGGTGCTCCCCTACTGTCCGCTGTGCGGCACAACGCACTCCAGCCACGAGGTTGCCCAGGCCTATCAAGACGTTAAGGACCCCTCTGTCACCGTCGCCTTCAAGGTCGAGCCGGGACAGAGCGTAGGCAACCAGCCGCTACCGGAAAACTGCTGGATCCTGGCCTGGACGACCACCCCATGGACGCTGCCTTCCAACATGGCGACTTGCGTCCACCCTGAGTTCACCTATCAGCTGGTGCGCTCCCAGGCCCACCCCGATCGTCACTACCTCATCGCCGCAGAGCTCGGCCAGGTCGTCGAGGAGTTGGTCGAAGGAAAGCCTCTGGACCTCCGCGATCAAGAGGCAGTGCTGAGCTTCACCGGCGCGGACCTTGAAGGGCTAAAATATGAAGCCCTGTTCGAATTCACCGGCAGCGGCACCAAGGCAGCTACCGAGCGCGGTGCCAACTGGTCGGTGGTGATTGACCCCTATGTGACTCTGGACTCAGGGACAGGCATCGTCCACGTGGCCCCGGCATTTGGCGAGGACGACCACCGCGTCGGCCGGCGCTACGGGCTGACCATGTACTGCGCCCTCAGCCCAGCGGGGCGCTTCAAGGATCACGCAGGAGCCTACGCCGGCAACTGGTTCAAAGATGCAGACCCGGAGATCATCGGCGACCTCAAGGCTCGCGGGCAGCTGGTCCGCTCGGGTCGCTATGAGCACCCCTATCCCCACTGCTGGCGCCATGGCACACCGCTGTACTACTACGCCAGCAGCTCCTGGTTCGTTCGAACCACAGCGATGAAAGACCAGCTCATCGCCGGCAACCAACAGATCAACTGGACGCCCTCGCACATTCGTGATGGACGCTTCGGCAAATGGCTGGAGGGGGTTGTCGACTGGGCGCTCTCCCGCAAGCGCTATTGGGGTACTCCGCTACCGATCTGGCGCTGCGCGCAGTGCAACCATACCCACTGCTTCGGCAGCTACCAGGAACTGTTCGAGCGGGCCGGTCTTGAGCTCCCCGTCGATCCCTACGATCGCGAGCATTGGAATCCCCATCGCCCCTACGTCGATGATATTGAGCTGAGCTGCTCGCAATGCGCTGGGACGATGCGACGGGTGGTGGAAGTAATCGACTGCTGGTTCGACGCCGGATCGATGCCCTTCGCCCAGCATCACTACCCCTTCGACCCGGTCGGACGAGAGGCCATCGACTCCGGCCAGGCCTTCCCGGCCAGCTTCATCTCAGAGGCTATCGATCAGACCCGTGGCTGGTTCTACACCCTCCACGTCATCTCCACCTTTCTGCGTGGCCGCCCCGCCTACGACAATTGCGTGGTCCTCGGCCATGTTCTGGATGAGCAGGGGCGCAAGATGAGCAAGAGCGTCGGCAACGTCATCGCCCCGGACGTCATCATCGACCAACACGGTGCAGACGCCTTCCGCTGGTTCTTCTATCGCTCCAATCCAACCCAACCGTCGCGCTTCGGCGAAGGTCTGGTCCGCGACAGCCTCAAGGCCTACCTACTGCCCTTGCTGAACGCATGGTCCTTCTTCACCATCTACGCAGAGCTGGACAACTTCGACCCCAGCGACGGGCAGAGCGCCCCAAACTTCACCGACCGCTCGCCGCTGGATCGATGGATCCTCTCCCAGCTTCAGCAATGCATCGCGACGGTCACCGAAGAGCTGAACAACTACCGGATCGTTCCCGCAACGGCCGCAATCGAGTCTTTCATTGAAGCGCTCACCAACTGGTACATCCGCCGGTCCCGGCGGCGCTTCTGGAAGTCCGAAGCGGACCAGGACAAGAGTTCCGCGTACTGGACGCTCTATGAAGTTCTGTGTTCCCTCGCTCGGCTGAGCGCGCCCTTCACCCCCTACCTGGCAGAACGCATGCACCAGGCCCTGGTGCGGCCATTCCGCAGCACCGCACCCAACTCGGTGCACCTGGACAGCTGGCCGAACTGCGATGCAAAGCGCATCGATGGGCCAACCGTCGCACGCATGGAGGCTGCTCGACAGGCGGTCACCCTGGGTCACGCAGCGCGCCAGAGCGCAGCGATTGGAGTCCGGCAACCCCTGGCCATGGCAACTCTGGTCACCGTAGACCCCCGGGTCCGCAGCGCCCTACAGGATGCAGCGACCCGCGCAGTCATCTGCGATGAACTGAACGTTCGTGAGCTGAAGCTGGCAGAGGACCGAGCTACTTACGTGACCTATCAGCTCAAGCCCAACTTTCGGCTCCTGGGCAAGCGCCTCGGCAAACGCATGCCGATGCTAGCCAAAGCGGTCGCTGGACTAGATCCGGCCAAAGCAGTCGCCACCTGGGAGGCCCAGGGCAGGCTGGACGTGAGCCTTACAGACGGCGACACAATTCAGCTCGAAGGTGACGACCTTGAGGTGCGAATCCAGCAACGAGAAGGCACCGCCTCAGCATTTGATGAGACGGTGCTGGTCGCAATCGACACCTCCCTGAGCGAAGATCTGCTACGGGAAGGCGTGGCCCGTGAGGTCATCAATCGCATCCAAAGTCTGCGCAAGGAGTTGGATCTCGCTTACGACGCCCGAATCATCCTCAGCTGGGACAGCGGGTTGGCAGTCGCTGAGGCGCTTAACCAGCATCGAGAGCTAATCTCTGAAGAGGTCCTGGCCGTTGAACTACGGCACGAGGTTGGCCTGCAGTCCGGCAAACAGGAAAGTATCCGCGGCGAGTCACTGGTCCTCAAGCTTGAGGTCGCAGCTTCATGAGCGAGGACCCCAAGGAACAAGCCAAGCAGGCCTTACAACCCGACGCTGTGCTGGACCCCAAACAACGATTGGAGGTCGAGACCGTCATCGACGACAGCATTGAGGCAGCGGCTTCAGCCCATCGCATCGAGAGCTACACGGACAATCCAATTACCCTCGATGTCCCTGCCCTGGGTAGGGGCGTGGACACAGCCAGCCTGTTGATCGATGACCGCGCAGCGGCCGAGTCAAACAGCTCGCTTACCGCTGAGACCAAGGCCCTGGCCAACGACACCGCCAGCCCACCGGCGGTCACCGACTTCCGTCGCAATACGGTCGGCAGCGCAAGTTTACAGCCTCGGGCCGAAGACTCCTTCGTAGCGGTCCGCGATCCCTTGCAGGCCTATATGGCCGAGGTCTCCCGCTATGACCTCCTGACCGTAGAAGAAGAAGTTGATCTGGCCAGCCGCTACCAACAACACGGTGACCCTGAAGCAGCCTATAAACTGGTGACCGCCAACCTGCGACTGGTGGCAAAGATCGCATTCAAGTACCGCCGCTACTACAAGAACGTTCTCGACCTCATCCAAGAGGGCAATATTGGCCTCATGAAGGCGGTCCAAAAATTCGACCCGAACCGCGGTGTGCGCCTCTCTACCTACGCCCGCTATTGGATCCAGGCGTATGTCATGTACTTCCTGCTAGCCAACCACCGCATCGTCAAGGTCGGCACCACTCAAGCCAAACGCAAGCTGTTCTACAACTTGAAC
Organism: Deltaproteobacteria bacterium UBA6601; assembly: GCA_002433485.1. GTDB lineage: Bacteria > Myxococcota_A > UBA796 > UBA9615 > UBA9615 > UBA6601. Next base: position 11,563 of record DJIF01000089.1, on the reverse strand, counting down.
AAAGAGACCCGACGGCTCAAGCAGATGGGCTTCGACCCCACTCCAGACCGCATCGCTGAGAATCTCGACGTCGAGGTCAAAGATGTGATTGAGATGCAACAGAGGCTGGGCTCACCCGACGCCAGTCTGGACCAGCCGATCGGTCAGGAAGACGACCGAACTCTGGGGCAGACCATCCCTTCCAGCAGCCCCGATCTTGACGTTCAGGTAGGGGAAGCGGAAATGATGAACCTGGTCAGCGCATCCATGCGCAGCTTTGGCAAGACCATCGACAAACCCCGGGAGCTGGTAATCTGGCACGAGAGGCTGATGGCCGAAGAACCGCTTACCCTGGAGGAGGTCGGGCAGCGCTTCGGGGTGACCCGAGAGCGAGTACGACAGATCGAGGCCCGCATGAAGCAGCGACTAAAGGCCCACCTCCTCAAAGAGATGGGCACCGAAGTCGAATTGTCGGTCGACAAGCCCTGAACAGCAATGCAGTACCGCGGACTCGAACTCGACTCCTTCCAGCAGGAGGCCATCGAACACGCCCGTAACCAGCGCAGCGTTCTGGTCTCCGCGCCCACCGGCACCGGCAAGACCATCATCGCCGACTACATCGTCGAACAAGCGCTAAGCGAGCAGCGAGATGTCATATACACCGCTCCGGTAAAGGCGCTCTCCAACCAGAAATTCCGCGACTACTGCAAGGAACATGGCTCGGACAACGTCGGCCTGATCACCGGTGACCTGGTGATCAACCGCGACGCGCCGCTGCGCATCATGACCACCGAGATCCTGCGCAACATGCTGCTCACCGGAGAAAATCTGGAGCGGCTCAGCTACGTGATCATCGATGAGATCCACTTCCTCGACGATATTGAGCGGGGAACCGTCTGGGAAGAGGTTCTCATCTACCTGCCGCCATCGGTGAACATCCTCGGACTGTCAGCGACCCTGGCCAATATTCAGGAATTCGCCGATTGGCTCACCCACGTGCGGGGCCAGCAGGTTGAGGTCGTTATTTCCAACAAGAGACATGTCCCCCTCGACATCTATCTGGCCAACAGGGACGCGGGAATCTGCGATTTTGACCGCTACAGGCATCTGCACAAACGCTGGGTCGAAGTGGCCACCCGCAAGAGCGCCGAGCTGAAAAAGAAGAAAGACCAAGATCGACGGGCCCGCGGCGGGGGACGTCGCCGTGGCGGCCGACGCAACAGTAAACGTCTGACCATGCCGGGGCAGGCCGAGACCCGCCACTGGGAAATCATCAAGATGCTCGGTGGCGACTTCCGGCCACTCCTTTACTTCGTGTTCTCGCGCAAAATGAGCGAACAATTTGCTCGGGAGCTCGGCCGAAGAGGCCCCAGTGAAGGCTTTACCAACGCCGAAGAAAAGCAGCTGATCAAGGCCCGGGTCGATCAGTTCGATGCCGACTTCGACAAGGTTATGACCTCCGAGCAGGAGGACCTCTACCTCAAGGGCATCGCCTATCACCACGCCGGCCTGCACGTAGGTCTCAAGGGCTTTGTCGAGGAACTCTATGAACGGCGCCTGATCAAGGTGCTCTACTGCACCTCGACCTTCGCTCTAGGCATCAACATGCCGGCTCGATGCGTCTGTTTTCAGGCACTGCGCAAGTACGACGGGCGAGCTGTGGTGCCACTGACCGTGCGTCAATTCATGCAGAAGGCAGGCCGCGCCGGGCGCCGGGGACTCGACGACGTCGGCTACGTAGTCATCCTCGAGGAGTTTGCCGACTTCCGTCGTGATGAGGAGGCCATTGTCTCCTACCTGGCTGGAGATCATGAGCAGGTTCGATCGGCCTTTAACCTGAGCTTCAACTCAGTGGTGAACCTCATTGAGCGCCATGACCGAGATCTCGATGAGATCCGCGAGGTGATCGATAAGAGCTTCCTCAACTTCCACTTCCTCCAACGCAGTTCCACAGAGCGCAGACGACTGACAGACATTCGCAAGGGTCTCATCCGTGACAATTGGGACCCGGAAGCAGCAGACGCTCCAGCACCGCCCCGCGCGCTGCTAGGACGAGTTCGCAGGTACCGCAAGCTGAAGAAATCCCTACGTAGAGGTGAAGGGCGAGTCTTCAAAGACTTCCAGAAAAAAGCTGAGATCCTCCAGTCAGTGGGCTACCTCAACCAGGATCTCAGCTTTAACTCCGGGGCGCGCATCCTCCGGCACCTCCAGATCGAAGAGATCTTCTCCACCGAGATTGCCATCTCCGGCGCCTTGGATTCACTCGAACCGAACCTGATCTTCGCTGGCCTCTGCGCCCTTTCCAACACCTTCTCCCGCACCGTTGAGGTACGAGAACGACCCCGCGGTGCCGCGGCCAAGCTAGCTAAACACCTGCGCTCGATTCGCTACAGCGAGGTGGTCCGCAAGTGCGAGCACGCAATCGGAGTGCCGGTCACCTTCACCCCGGAGATGATCCCCTTCGGTCTGGCCTGGTACGAAGGCCGCAGCTTGAACGAGCTGATGCTGATGGTCGACAGCGCCAACGACGTCTCCGGGGATCTGGTCTCAGCGTTCCGCCGGACCAAGGACCTTTGTTCACAGCTGCGCAGGGTCTATGAAGAAGACCCTTACATGTCGGAGAAGCTCAGAGAGATCGCCCGTACCGTATCCCGTGATGAGGTCGAGGTAGTCGGCTGATGGGCTCGATGCGGGTACTCGCTCTGCACGGGCTGCCCACCTCTCCGCGATTATGGGAGCGAATCCAGCTGCCGCCCAACTGGGAACTGGTCACACCGCAGGTCCCCGGGCTCGGCGACGACGGCACCGGCGACGACTGGAGCCTTTCCGCCTGCGCCGCTGAGCTTGCCCCACTCGCCGAGCGCTCCGACATGCTGGTCGGACATGACCTCGGCGGTGTCCTTTGCGCAATGATGGCCCGCCCCGGCCAGGCTGTAGTGCTTTCTGGAACAGCTCTTGGGCTGTATTGGACAGCCATCCGCGTGACTGCGCTGCCCACACTGCATCGCTTGTTCTACGAACAACATGGTGGACGGCGCTTTCTCGCTCGCGGCTGCCTGCCTGAGCACGCAACTTCTCTGCTGGAGGCCTTCGGCGATCACGGTCCCAACTGGCCAGCCCGGATGCGCCGCATCGCTGCACGCATGAAGCCACCCCGGCAGTTGGCGCGCCGACTTCACTCCTGCGGTGTACGCCTGATCTGGGGTAAGAGAGATCCGTGGTACCCCTCTCAAGTGGCCAAAGCCGTCACTCGCACCACTGGAGGTCAACTGCACTGGCTTCCCTGCGGACACTTCGCCCCCTGGGAAGACCCGCGCGGCTTTGCCTCGATACTCACCGGACGAAGCGCTGAATCAGCAGCCAGAACGAGCGAGACTGCAGCCATATGAGCGGCTGCTAATCGGCAACCAGCAGTTCAGGGGCTGAGCTTGACCGCTGCAGCACGCATCTCTTCAAGCATCTCGCCGATGCCATTCTTCTGAAATGCACGCACCACGAACTTCGGAACCCGGCCACCCGGCTCATAGCGCAGGCTATAGGTAATCTCACTGCGCCCCTCTTTGCCGGGCCGAACCATCCAGGAACCGTCATCAAGCACCGCCTGGATCCGACCCGAACCGAGGGGTTCCTGTTGTTCTGCGAGCGTCCACGAAACTCGCAACCCACCATCATCAAAAGTCTCATTCTTGTAGATGAGGGTTACCTGACGGTCAGAGATGCCGCTTGCCTGATGAACCTGCAATACCCTGCCATCTGGAAGAACGGTGCTCTCTACCACCGCATCGTGATAGAGATCGTGATCAGCAACGTTCAGAAAGACCGACTTGATCGCCTCCATGGCAACCGGCCAACTGCAGTACGACAGCATAAGATTGTTGCCCCGCTCATCACGATCCCCAGCGGTAATCTCACAGTCGGGGACGCGGGCCACCACCTTGCGGTCCGACCCGGCCGCAAGCGCCGGCGCAACCAGCATCAAAATCAGCAACAGCGCAGCAAACTTAAAACTCGTCATGTTTCATCTCCTCCTTGATGCTCTGTAGCGCCCGCCTCAGCCGGGGCTTCCTGCTCCTCGACCTCGGCCTTTAGACGGGCAATTTCAACCATCACCTCATCGACAATGGCCTGAGCCACATCACGGCTGAGTTCCTGATCCCAATACTTGCTGAGATCCATGGGCTTACCAAACGAGATCAAGGATGAGGGTGCCGACAACAACGGCAGCATGTGTCCGGTTGGCCACTGCTCAGCGAAGCCCCGCACATAGACCGGCAAAACCAAAGGCTGGGCTTGATGGACAATCATGCCGACCCCCCGCTTACCAGGCTGAAGCTCTCCATCGGTGCTCCGCGTTCCCTCTGGAAACAACAGCACATTCTTGCCCCGCTGCAGCAGCTCCTTCATCAAGCCAACCGCCTTCATGTCCCGCTCGCCACGACGCACAGGGAAAGTATGCACTGCAGTGAAGAGTTGCCAGAAGAAACCGGTCACCCAACCCTTATAGAACTCAGCCTTGGAAGGGAACCAAAACGGGCGCGGATAGAGCCACGCAGCAATGACCGGAGCCTCTGCTTTAGAGATGTGATTGCACAGCAGAAAAAATCCAGTGCCTCGTGGGGGCACGTTCTCACGACCGCGGATTTCAACCCCGTGCTTGATAAAAAAGATGCAATGAAGCACCAAAGCCAAAGGGCCAGCAACGATGAAGTAGACGAGGTCAGAGATGCCCCAACGCATGATGGCTTGCTCGAACCACAGGACAAAGTCCACCAGTCGACGGTTGTAGCGCAGCTTAGGGCTGGGAGAGACCATGATGTCGGGGGTTATACTGCGCGACGAGGCGCGGCGAAAGACTTGCCCGCCATGGGGATGCTCCAGGATGCGCGCTTTATTCAGCAGTCTCCGCTCCATCGCTCCCTTCCTTTTCGGAGAACGGCCGGCCCTGGCCATCAGCCGCTCCCTCCAAGCAATCAACAAGAACCCGCCAGCAGCCCAACAGCTCAGCTCAGAAGCTCATCAGAGCAGGCTCCTCATCGAAGGGGAGCACGGCGAACTGGACCTGAGAGGAGTGCAGATTTCCGCATCCGAGTTCTCCGGGGCCAAGCTGAGCCAATGCTGTATGGAGAACAGCTATCTGTCCCGCTGTCACCTGAGAGAGAGCCAGCTACAAGACCTCAAGGCAGCCTCAAGCAGCTGGACCCTGCTGGACATGGAGGGCGCTCGATTGGGCAAGGTCGACCTTGGTCGCTCGCACCTGTCGCTGCTCTCGATGAGAGATTGCACGTTTGAAGACTGCGACCTGGCAGAGAGCCGGCTCTCGGTCTGCGACCTTAGCGGCAGCAAGCTGACCTGCGTCAACCTGGAGAACGCTCGGCTGGAAGGCTGTGACTTCACCGGTGCAGTCCTGGAAGAGGTGAATCTGCAGAACGCCGACCTGCGCAGCTCTATCTTCACCGAAGCCTGGTTCCAGAACACCGAAATCGAAGGAGCGCTGGTTGATGGAGCCGACTTCCGTAGGGTCGGTGGCCTCAGCTCCGCACAACGCGATGTCCTACGCAACGGAGGCGCCAGACTCAACGCTGGCCTGATGTATGGCATCTGGTCTCGGCTGCTGCGTTCTTCTACAGGGGCCCAACCCCACCGACGGGTGCTGCGCGCGGTCGCCATCAGCTGGGCTGTGATCGCCTTCCTGATCCCCAGCCTGTTCTTCTTACGGGCAATTCTCGACCCCATCGATCCTGAGGCTCCTCCCAGCTACGAGCTGGAGTAAAAACTCCGCTGTAACGGTTCCCTAGCCAGCAGCTCGCCCAGGTCGAAGCCAACTCGGCACTGCAGCCTACCAAGACAAAGCGGCGGAGCCGGTTTCACCGACCCCGCCGCTCTTGGCGTCTCTTCAAGACCCAACCTCAAAGAGGCTAGGTCATAGAGGCTATTGAGAGGTGAACTGAATCACCCAGACAGCCTGCCCACCGTAAGCGCCATCAAGGTCGACGCCGGTGTGAGTGTTGTCAGCAGGGTTCTTGAACAACTGCCAGTAGCCGTACCAATTGGAGTTACCCCCAGCGTTTCCGGCGACCGTATCAAGGCCAGAGTCAGCGGAGAGCGTGCCCTCGTTGGACTCGACATAGCCCGCATGGGTGAACTCCAGATCGTACTCCGTCCAGGTCGCGATCATGTCATCAGCGGTGTAGCCACCGGCCGCTGCCAGATCCAGTCCCAGCGTGCCGAGAGCAGTGACATCAATCAGACCCATGGTCAGGAAGTCGCCGTAGCCGTCAGGAGCCACGGTGAGCATGGCCTGACCGAAGTCCGACGCAGCAGCAGTGAGAACCGCAGGGTCACAGGCATCGGCATCGGTAGCAGGGTCAGAAACGTCAACGATGCTCGCGCTATCCAACTCGATGTGACCGGTGCAGTTGTTGCAGCCGTCTACCAGGCCACCGAGCGCAGAGAACTCAGCGTGACCAGTGACGCGAACGGTCTGGTTGCACTGCAGGATCTGGCTCTGATAGTCGGTCCAGTAAGAAAACACATAGTCAACAGTAACCAGAGTATCGCTGTCGTCGTCGTCACCGCTGTGAGCGCTGTCGTCGTCGTCACCAGC
>DJIF01000089.1:0-4600 GCA_002433485.1 Deltaproteobacteria bacterium UBA6601 | reverse complement strand
GTCGGCGCTGTCGTCGTCGTCACCCTCGACGGAGCCAGCAACGGCCGTCAGATTCAGGGAGAAGGTCATGCCATTGAAGTCGAAGTCATCGTCGTCGTCGTCGTCGTCGTCGTCGTCGTCGTCGTCATCGTCGTCGTCGTCGTCTCCAGGATTAACGGAGTCGTCGTCATCACCATCAGCGGCCGGCGGCGCACAGGCAACCAAGGGCACGGTCAGGGCCAGCAGGAGGATCAGGAGGAGCTGATACAGGAACTTCATTTCGATGTTTCTCCGAGTGGCTACCACAACCGCGGCACCCAAATCATTAACTTTCCTTAGTGTTTACAATAACTTGCGTGAAAGTCGAGGGTTAGAGTCTGCGGACTGTAACAGAGAGACTGCTCCGCCACAAGCCAAAGCTGAGAGTTCATATATCCTCGCCAGGACACTCTGGAGACGGGCAAAATGAAGCCCACGGCCTACATTCCCCGCCAAAGGTCAAGAAATGCCCGATTCAGAGGGCTATTGTCGGGCACGAAAACGCCCCCATCCGAATGCTCGAATGAGGGCGTTTTGGCAAAGCCGCTTTAGATCAATCGGCCAGGGTGGTCCTCAGCTCATTAGTGAGTGCCGGAACCACCTCGAACAGATCACCAACAATCCCGTAGGTGGCGTGCTGGAAGATCGGCGCATCAGGGTCCTTGTTGACCGCAACAATCACCTTACTGGTACGCATCCCGGCCAGGTGCTGAATAGCGCCGCTGATGCCACAGGCGATGTACAGCGAAGGATTCACCGTCTTGCCTGTCTGCCCCACCTGCATACCGTGCGGGGCATAGCCCGCATCGACAGCAGCCCGCGAGGCTCCCACCGCAGCTCCCATGAGGCCGGCAGCCTCATCAAAGATGGCAAAATTCTCAGCACTCTTGATGGAGCGTCCTGCAGCGATAATGCACCTCGCTTCGGTCAGCTCGACCTTGTCGTCGGCACCGCGCTCGACATCAATGACTTCATAGCCGAAGTCATTGTCGAGTCCGGCGGCGAAGTCAACGACGTTGCCGCTGCCCGGAGTGGCACCATCAATGACAAAGGAATTGGGGCGAACGGTAAAAAACTTCGGCTCACTAGTGACCGAAACCGAAGCCAGACACTTGCCGGCAAAGAGCGGCCGTACACCTTCCAGACCCGCATCAGTCTCGACCAGATCGACCACGTCAGCACCGACCCCAGCATCAACCAGCGCCGCTGCTCGCGGAAACAGGTCCTTGCCCAACATGCTGGCGCTACCAAGCACAACGTCAGGGCTCTGAGCCTTCACAACCTGTGACAGGGCAGCGGCAAATGCACCTGGGATATAAGCCGCGCAGGATGAATGATCGACTTTGAACACAGTGTCCGCGCCCAGAGCGCCAAGCTCGGACCCAACATCAGCCAAGCCGCTACCGATCAAGACCGCAGCAACCGTGCCACCACCGCTAAGCTCTCGGGCTTTGCCCAACAGCTCCCGAGCGGAGCCCTTCACCCGTCCATCAGCCACTTCACAGAAAACAAGAAAATCAGTCATTTCAATACTCTCCCGTTCTCAAGGCCTAAAGGACCTTTGCCTCTTCACGAAGCAGTCGTACTAGCTCTTTCACCTGATCGCCGGTCTCACCCTGAAGCAAGCGCCCATCAGGTCTCGGCGGAGGCAAGCGATAGTTGGACAAGCGCACAGCGGCACCATCATTGCCAATCGAACCCTCCAGACCGAGATCTCCCGGGCTGTAGCGAGCAACCGGTTTGCTCTTTGCCTTCATGATTCCGGGCAAGCTGGCATAGCGCGGCTCATTAAGTCCCTTATTGCAGGTAAAGACCGCAGGCAGCGTGACTCGGGCGACCTCAACCGTCCCTCCACCAATGGCTCGGCGAATCGTGACGCTACCGTCACCCTGCTCGAAGCCGGTGATCCAGGTCGCGTGGGGCCAACCGAGCAGGCCAGCAGCGATCTGCGGGACCTGACTGTCATCGGAATCAATGGCCTGACGCCCGCCGAAGACGAGGTCAAACTCCTCCTTCTCCGCCACCTTGGCCAGAGCACGGGCGGTCGCCAGGGCATCACCACCCTGAAAAGCCTCATCATCAAGAATCACAGCTCGATCTGCGCCCATCGCCAAGGCGGTACGTGCTGCATCGAGAGTCCGGGCGGCACCGAGCGAGACCACGACGACCTCTCCACCACTGGCTTCCTTGACCCGCAGGGCCTGCTCCACTGCATATTCATCGTACGGGTTGACGATCCACTTGATATCACCCGTTTCAATACCGTCACCGGACCCATTGACACGTATCTTTGTCTCCGTGTCCGGCACCTGTTTTAGAAAGACACCAATCTTCACGATTGCCTCCATGACCCGCTCGCAAGGCGAGCAGTTCTAGTTCATCTAAACCGAGGGCGAGACCCGCGGCCCTGTTGCTTGGATCCCACGGACAAAGACCCGTGCGATCTGTTCTGCCGACTCCCTGAGTCCATAGCGAGCACCGGGAGTAAGAATCCACTGCATTGCTATTTCATCAAGCGCTCCGAAGAACGCGCGACGCACAATAACTGAGCTGACATCGGAGCGGATCACCCCACTGGCAATTCCTTCCTCTAAGACCCGGCCGATGATGTCCATGTATTGGCGCAGCCGCACCGGCTCATACTCTTTCATAAAGGTGTTGCTGAGCCTGAGTTCTACCTGCAAGACCTTGGCCACGTTGATGTGTCGCTCCACGTTGTCCATGTGAAAGCAAGCCAGGCGACGCAACTTCTCAAGGGGATCGCTGACAGGAGCGATTACCTCTTCAGCCTGCTGGATCATGTCGCCCATCTTCTGCTCAAAGATCGAGATCAGCAGATCATCCTTGGACTTGAAGTAGTTGTAGATGGTGCCATCCGCAACCTCAGCCTCACGAGCGACATCAGCCACCCGACTGCCGTGAAATCCGGAACGCGCAAAAACCTCTACAGCCGCATCGATTATCTGCTGCCTCTTGCTGTGCTTGCGCTGCTGGGCTGCGAGGCTCACCGGGCTCCTCTCTCGGGTTCGCGAAGAAACCTGCCCTGGATTCGGTACTGCGCGGGCGAGAAGCTCAGGTGCGCCCCCCACCGGGAGCAAAACGCCGCGGCCCTCAGGCAGAGGCCCTGCTACGCCCGTCAAGGAAGGCCTTGACCGTGGCCTCAAGCCCATCCCCCGGGACGGTGGCCCAGTCCGCCAGAAAGCGCTCATTACCCTTGTCGGTCAGCGGATGGTGACACATGCCCTTCATCACCTTGAAGGGCATGGTGCTGACATGGGAGCCCAGCCGCGCTGCTTGAAGTGCGTGGGCGGTGTGCCGAATCGAAGCAGCCAAGACCTCAGTATCAAAGTAGTAGGAGTTAAACACATCGATAATATCGGCAAGAATCGCAAGCCCGTCCTGGCCCGTATCATCAATGCGACCGATGAAAGGGCTCACATAGGCAGCACCGGCCTTAGCGGCCAAAAGCGCTTGGTTGACACTGAAGATCAGCGTCATATTGACCGGCGTCCCCTCATCTGCGAGCGCCCGACAGGCTGCCAGCCCAGCATGGGACATGGGCAACTTAATGACGACATGCTCACTAATCTGCTTGAGAAGAGCAGCCTCGCGGAGCATCCCTGCCGTGTCCTGAGCGACCACCTCCGCCGAAACCGGCCCCTGGACAATGTCACAGATGGTGGCAATCGCCTCAGCGAAATTGCGCCCTTCCTTGGCGATCAGAGATGGGTTTGTCGTACATCCATCGAGCACGCCCCAGGAGGCAGCCTCGCGGATCTCGTCGATGTTAGCGGTGTCGATAAAGAGCTTCATGTCTTCTCCGAGTGGACGCTTTGGCGGGTCCGATAGGGCCGTTGACTGGGATCCGGGAAGTAGCAGAGCGACCCCAGCCTGTAAAGACAAAGGAGCGGCTGCAGGTCAACGAGAAAGCTCCTCAGGAAGCTCCCCGCCGCGACGCAGGAAGGCTCGCAGTCGGCTCGCCTTCTGACGATATTTTTTCGCCTTATCGGGTCGCTGAAGCGCTTCATATAGATCGGCCAGCGCATCAGCAGCCGGGTAAAAGTGCGGTGACAGTCGGAGCGCCTCTTGAAAGTACCGCTCGGACCAAGGAGCTGAAGGGGTTTCCTGCTGGCGGGATGCAAGACCCATCTGTAGTTGACGCTCTGCTTCAAGGCCGGAATAGAGCAGTTCCGAGGGGCAGCAGGGCGAGGCTTCCTCAGTTCCGTCCTCGTCCAGGGGGTCCCAATACATGGCAGCAAACAGGGGGCGACTCCAGGTAGCCAGGGGCTCCCGAGCAAGCCGATGGCGAGGCCGCTGACCCTTGTCAACAACCCTGAAGACTCGAAACCATCGATTTTCAAACTGAAGTTCGAAGTGCTGCAAGCGTTCTGGCGCGAAGTGCATCCGGGCTAGGACACTCTCGGCTGGCCAGTCCATCGCTCCAGCAACATAGCGCTGGCTCATCTGCGGATCGGTCCGCAACAGATGATGAGCCTCGTGAATGTACCACTTCACCCCCAACTGACGAGCGAGCTGAAGCAGCTCCTGCTCCGAGCCGAAGCGAGCTTCAGTGACCCGCCGA
>DJIF01000118.1 GCA_002433485.1 Deltaproteobacteria bacterium UBA6601 | reverse complement strand
CTGCGACGGCAGTATCGATGTGGGAGCTAGCGATGAGAGCACCTGGTACTTCGATGCCGATGGTGATGGCTTTGGCGGCTTCTTACTCACTCAGGTCGCCTGTGCTGCTCCCACTGGCTATGTGGCCAGCAGCAATGATTGCGTCGAGCTTGATCCCAATAGCTACCCCGGTGCAATTGAGGTCTGCGACGGTGTTGACAATGACTGCAACGGTCAGGTCGATGATGGCGCCGCCGCGGTCGGGAGCAGCTGGTTCGCCGATGCCGATGCCGACGGCTACGGCGATCCGGGTACGGTCCTTACCGCATGCTCTCAGCCTGCTGGCTTCGTCCTCAACAGTCTTGATTGTGATGACGGCAACTCCGCTGCTCACCCGGGGACCTACGAGGTCTGTGATGGAGTCGACAACGACTGCGACGGCGCGGTTGATGAGGCAGGGGCGCTGAACACGACGCTTTGGTACATCGATGCCGATGGCGATGGCTACGGCCGCCTCAGCGCGCCGCTATCCACCTGCAGCCAGCCGACCGGATACGCCGACAACGCAGCGGACTGTGACGATGAAGATGCTGCTAACGATCCCGGCAACGTTGAGCTTTGCGATGGCCAGGATAACGACTGCAACGGCCTTGCCGACTTTGACGCTTCGGCTGAGGTCGACCTGGACGGTGATGGCTCTCCGGGCTGTGCAGACTGTGACGATGGGGACCCAGCCAATGCTCCGGGTGCCGCCGAACTCTGTGACGGCGAAGACAATGACTGCACTGGTTTTGCTGACATGGACGCCGGCGGCGAGGCGGACGACGACGGCGATGGCTCGCTGTCCTGCGAGGACTGCGACGACAGCGATCCGGAAAATGTGCCCGGCGGCATCGAGCAGTGCGATGGTGCTGACAACGACTGCAGCGGTGGTCCGGACATGGACGCAGGTGGCGAGGCAGATAGCGATGGCGATGGTTCACTGTCCTGCGAAGATTGCGACGATGATCCTGCGACGGGCAGCGATCGCTACCCGGGTAACCCCGAGGTCTGTGACGACTCCATTGACCAGGACTGCGATGGGGTCGATGCACCCTGCTTCAGCGGAGTCACCTTTACCGATTGTGGGGCCAGTGGCCGAATGGGGCCCAGCCAGACCCAGTGCGACAGCGCCTACTCCAACACTGCCCTGGCCGCTGCGGTAACTCTGAGCAACGAGGGCTACCAGCAATGGGTTGTCCCGGCCACTGCGGCATATCGCATTGCGGCTTTTGGTGCCCAGGGGGGCAGCATGAGCAGCTCGCTGCAAGGTGGGCAGGGGGCCAGCATCCGTGGTGACTTCAACCTGCAGCAGGGCGACGTTCTCTCGGTTCTGGTCGGCCAGGTTGGCACTCCCGCTGGCGATGGCGCTGGAGGTGGAGGAGGATCTTTTGTCCTGGTCGGCAGCACCGTCAATGCCACCAACATCCTCGTCATTGCCGGTGGCGGTGGCGGCGCTAATAGCTATTCGGACTTCTCCGGACAGGACGGTCGTGATGGCGCCAACGGCGGTGACTCCAACGTCACCGGACCTCACTGCAACAGTCCCGCTCTTGGTGGCAGTGGTGGCGGTGGTGGCAATGGTGGCTGTGCTGCTGGTGGCGGTGGCTATTCAGGTGTCGGGGCTGCAGGATCTCATCAAGCAGAAGGCGGTCAGTCTTTTATCGCTGGTGGTGCTGGGGGCGATTCTTCGAATAGTAGCGGTCCGCCTTATGGTGGCTATGGTGGCGGCGGTGCAGGTTCTCCCGGCAACGGCTACGGTGGCGGCGGTGGCGGTTATTCCGGCGGCGCAGGTGGGACCTGGGACGGTAACCTGGCTGGTAACGGTGGGGGCGGTGGCTCCATGAACAACGGCAGCAATCAGCTCAGTCTTTCCGGGGGGAATACCGGAGCAGGGCGGGTTGTCATCACCCTGGCCAATTGATGGAGCAGGCTCTTGGCCCGACTCTTGCCGATCGCGGTATTGAGGAGCTTGAGCGGCGCATGCGTGGGGCCTTCTTCACTCCGCCGACCTGGGCAGCGCGCGCCCAGCTTGCCCTGGATCAGGCCCTCGGCCCCAGTTGGCGCAGCGACTCCATGGTCTGGGATGCTGCTTGTGGTACCGGCAACCTGACCCGTAGTGGTGACTTTGCCAACCTGGTTCTCAGCAGCCTGGACGCCTCCGAGGTTGCCCTCTGCGCTGCTCAGCCGGGGCATGAGCGGGCGCTCTGTTTGGTTCACGACTTTCTCGCTGGTGACGGCTGCCAGGAACAGCTCGCCGTGGTACCTGGTCATGGGCTGAGCGCCGAGCTCTCGAGTCGGCTTGCTGAGGCAGCGGCGGCAGGGCAGCGGCTGGTGTTCCTGCTCAACCCTCCTTATGGAACGGCCGGAAACATGGCCAAGGGGGCCGCCAAGAAGGCCAGCATTGCCCGCAACGCGGTCAACGAGGAGATGATTCGAGCCGGGCTGCGCAAGCCCGCCCAGCAGCTCTATGCACAGTTTATGTACCGGGCGGCCTGCATCGCCGAGCAGTTTGGCTTCGAGCGGGTCACCATCGCTTTGTTTTCCAAGCCCAACTACATGACATCGCCCAGCTATGAGGCCTTTCGACGCTTCTGGTACAGCCGCTTCTCCTTTGCTGGTGGTTTCTTGTTTCGAGCCTCGCACTTCGACTCGCTGAGCAGCCGCTGGGGGGTGTCTTTTGTGATCTGGAATCGAGGCAAGACACGCCCCGATGACATGCTTGATCTGCAACTGCTGGACCTTGATGAGAGCGGCTCAAGAGTCATCTCTTTGGGCAACAAGCGGCTCTACTCTTCGGTGGGGCGGCGCGCCTTTGAGTGGGCTCGAGGTCCGGCCCAGAACTCCCAGGGAGACGCCATCCAACTGCGCAGCGGCCTGTCGGTTCATGAGCATGGCGGCGGTCGGAGCCTTGCCGGTCAGCTGGGTTGGTTCAATAACGACGCTAACGATGTCTACCACTCGGCATCAACGGTGTGGCTGCAGTCGGCGGGCAAGAGCAGCAGCAACCACAATGCCGGGTGGTTTTTGACCGCTGACAACTTCTTGCGCTCCCTGGTTCTGTTTGCGGCGCGCAAGTCGGTCAAGGGCAGCTGGATCAATGACAAGGACGAATTCCTGGCGCCTGGTCAGGAACTATCCGCCGGCGTCGCCAACCGGACCTGGGTCCAGGACTGCCTGGTCCTGGCGATGATCGATCCCAGCAACACCTGCTGCGCTGCGGACGGTCTTTCCTACAAGCAGCAGCGGTATTCCCTGCGTAACCAGCTGTTCTGGATGAGTGCGTTGGAGGTGCTGGAGCAGGCCGAGTTGCAGGGCTGCCTGAGCCTGGCCCACTCAGCGCGCGGCGCCGGTCCGGCTCAGCCGCACATCCTGTCGCTACTTGATGAGGGACTGTTCTCTCCCCAAGCAGGCGCTGGCCTGGAGCTGCTCGGCAAGCTGTTGATTGGCAGCCTGGCCCATCGCGAGGAGTTCGCCGAAGGCCCTGGCGCCGGCCTGCACCTGGGCTGTTGGGATGCCGGGCTGCATCAGCTCAAGGGCTTGTTTGAGGCGCGGCTCCCCGCTGAATGGCAGCAACTTCGGGAACTGCGCAGAAGCCTGCGGGATCGGGTTCGCGACGGTGTCTACCGGGTTGGCATGTTGGAGTCTTGAGCGGTGCCTGGCTTGCTGCTGGACAGCACCGGACGGCCCTGTTGAGATCTGGCCATGATGGTCGATGTAGATGGCTCTCATGCTGGTCACGATGCTGCTCTGTGCAGCCCGGCCGACCCTACGGGCTTGGTTGAGGATCCTGCCTTCCTTCGCGAGCAGTTGATCACTTATCTGGGCAATAAGCGCGCGCTGCTCTCCTTCATCGGCCAGGGTCTGTACAGGGTCAAGCAGGCCCTTGGCAAAGAGCACCTTGATGTGCTTGATCTGTTTGCTGGCTCTGGCGTGGTGGCCCGCTTCCTCAAACAGCACAGCCGCCGTTTGATCGCCTGCGATCTTGAGCGCTATTCGGAGCTGGTCAATCGCTGCTATCTGGCCAACGCTGGGGATCTGGACTGTGCCGAGTTGGCCATCCTGGCTGATGAGCTGAACCAGCAGGCCGCCGCTGCGCCGCGGCCCGGCCCAATCGCCGAGTTGTACGCTCCAGTCGATGATCAGCAGGTGCAGCCGGGCGAGCGGGTCTTCTACACCCGTGACAACGCGGTTCGCATCGACACCCTGCGAGCCCTCATTGACGAGCATCTCCCGCGGGAACAGCGGGTCTTCCTCCTCGCGCCGCTGCTGCACGCTGCTTCGGTGCATGCAAACACTTCGGGGGTGTTTAAGGGCTTCTACAAGAACAGCGAGAGCGGGCTCGGGCAACTCGGTGGCAACAAGCGCAATGCCCTGGCCAGGATTTGCCGACCGATCCGTTTACAGGCGCCGGTTCTCTCCCGCTTTAGCTGTGAGGTTCAGGTCCGCCGTGGTGACGCTCTTCAGCTCGCCGACGAGCTTCCCATGGTGGATCTGGCCTACCTGGACCCGCCTTACAATCAACACCCTTACGGATCCAACTACTTCATGCTCAATCTCATTGCTGAGCGTCGCACGCCAGTCGGGATCAGTGCTGTCTCTGGCATTCCGCGCGATTGGAATCGTTCGGCCTTTAATCGTCGTCGCCACAGTGCTGCGGCCTTCGCTCAGCTGGCTGCGAGCCTCCGGGCTCGCTATCTGTTGGTCTCGTTTAATGATGAGGGCTTTATATCTCAGCAGCAGATGCTCGCGATCCTTAGTGATCTGGGTCCGACAGAGCTACTGGAAACTCCATATAACGCCTTTCGTGGCTCTCGCAATCTTCGCAATCGGTCCAGATACGTGCGGGAATTGCTGTTTGTTACCCGCAAGGGCTGAAGGCGCGCTCCAGACAGGGGCCGGTTCAGGTCTTTTCAGCGCTCCTCTGGGCCTGGGTTCAGCAGCCCTTGTGGCGCGAGTTGATGAAGTTGGTCGGAATTAAATCGGCCATACGGTGTATTCTGCGACGTTAATGAAGCAGTTGCGAGCTATTTCACTGTTCTTGCCAATGCTGTTGTTAGTTCTGGTGCCGGCCTGTAACAGGGACCGTGCCGATGACGACGATAGTGCTGCAGGAGACGATGACGACTCCGCCAAAGAGGAGGCCAGCGTCACTTCGGTGCGGGCTGCCCAGGTGGAACTGGGCCGCATTTCTGAGACCATTAAGGCGGCGTCTACGGTGCTTGCAGATCGGCAGGCCGATGTTGTCCTGGAGGTGAGCGGTACGGTTCAGGAGTTGTTGGTCGAGGAAGGTCAGGCTGTTCGGGCAGGACAGGTCCTGGCGGTTCTGCGCAATTATCAACTGCGAGGTGAACTCGACCGGGCAGAGGCAAACTTCGCTCGGGCTAGCGAAGAGTTGGCGTCGGTTCAGGCCCTCTTTGATCAGGGCTTTGTGGCGCGGCGGGATTTTGAGGAGGCTCGCCTTGCCCATCAGACAGCCCGCGCGACTCTCGCTCAGAGTCGTGAGGTGGAGTCCTCTCGTAAGCTCAAGAGTCCCATTGATGGCACGGTCAGTATGCGCGCGCTGCGCTATGGAGTGGCTGTCAGTCCTGGGCTGGTGGCCTTTCAGGTAGTGGATCTGAGCTCGCTGATCGTTGAAGTTCGTCTTCCGGAAAAGGATCTGGGCCGACTGGCAGTCGGGCAGGAGGTGCGCCTCCGCAGCGAACTCCTTGCCGAGGGGTTTGCCGCGGGCAAGGTGCTACGGATCAGCCCGGTCATTGACGCCAGCACCGGTACGGTCAAGGTGACCCTGGCTGTGGATCGTGATGAGAACCGGGTCCTTCCGGGGATGTTCGTGCAGGCTGAGATCGTGGTTGCAACCCATCATGATGCGTTGCTCGTACCAAAGGTCTCCCTGGTCTACGACGAAGGCAAGGCTACAGTCTTCCGAGTGGAAGACGGCAAGGCCGTGCGCCGAGTTATCGAGAAGGGCTTCGCTGGGGAGGAGCAACTTGAGGTCTTGAGCGGCATTGCTGCCGGCGACCTCATTGTCACTGCGGGTCAGGGATTGCTTCAGGATGGCGCGTTGGTCCGCGTCGTACCCTGAACCCCTCAATCTGACGATTAGCTGAGGCCCACAGCGATGCCCACAGAATCTGAGCAGCTCAGCGTAGCCCCGCCCTCGGGCGGGCCCGCTGGTGTTTATTCTGCGCTGGTTGCGCGGCCAGTCGCCACCATCATGGCCTTTCTGGCTGCGGTGGTGTTTGGCGCGGTCTCCTACACCAATCTGCCGCTCAACCTGATGCCGGATCTGGATCATCCGACCCTGACTGTGCGCACGGAGTTTCCTGGTGCTGCCCCTGGCGAGGTGGAGACCTACGTTTCTGAGGTACTGGAGGAGTCGCTGTCGACGGTTCCGGGCTTGCTCCATATGGAGAGTATTTCAAGAGCTGGCCTGTCTGATGTGGTGCTCGAATTTGAGTGGAACACCGACATGGACGAGTCGGCCCAGTTGGTGCGGGAGCGGCTCGGACTCATGCGGCTGCAAACCGAGGTGCGTCGGCCACTGGTGCTGCGCTTTGATCCCAACCTTGAGCCGATCTTGCGGCTCGCGCTGTTTGATAGTGGCAAGCGCGGTGACAGCGATCAGCGCTTGATGGCCTTGCGGACCATGGCGGAAGACGAACTCAGACGGGTTCTGGAGCGCATTCCGGGGGTAGCGGCGGTTAAGGTTCATGGGGGGCTCGAGCAGGAGATTCGGGTCGAGGTAAATGAGGGCTTGCTGCATGCTCGGGGCCTGACTCTGAGCGATGTGGTGACGCGCTTAAGCTCCGAGAACGTCAACATCGCTGGTGGTGCTCTGATTGAGGGGGAGGTGGAGTACCTGATTCGAACTCTCAATGAGTTCTCCGGGCCAGAGCAGATTGCTGACTTGATTCTCAGGACTCCGTCAGGAGAAGGGGTTCGAGTCCGGGACTTCGCCGCGGTCTCGGTAGAGCCCCGCGAACGCGAGATCGTCGGCCGCGTGGAGCAGGGAGAGGCGGTCGAGATTGCTGTCTATAGGGAGGCCGATGCCAACATCGTCGCGGTCTCGCGAGCCGTGCGGGAGAGAGTGTTTGGAACCGAGGCGCAACAGGCTTACGTAGCGAACTGGCGGGTCGAGCGGGCGGCTGGTCGGGTCGACGATCGAGGCCGACCAACAGGCAGCAAGAAGGACGATGCTGCAGGCACCAGCAGCAGTGCCCGGAAGGGTAAGCAAGCCAAGCGCAATCGGTGGGAGCAGTACAGCTCCCGGGACCTGCAGGAAAACCACCGGAAGCAGACGGCATTTCTGGCGTTTTCGCTGCCTGATGAAACGGAGATTCTGCTCATCTCCGATCAAAGTCGCTTCATCGAGGGCTCGATTGCCGATGTTATCGGTGCTGGCCTGTGGGGCGGCTTGCTGGCGGTGCTGGTGTTGTTTGGCTTTCTTCGCCATGGCCCCAGCACTGCGATTATCGCCACTGCGATTCCGGTTTCGGTGGTGGTGACCTTTGCGCCGATGTACCTGTTCGGCATCAGTCTCAATCTGATGTCGCTGGGCGGGCTGGCCCTGTGCATCGGGATGCTGGTCGATAACTCTATCGTGGTGCTGGAGTCCGTACATCGCTGTAGAGAGGAAGGCGATGGGGTCTTTGCTGCAGCTGTGCGCGGGGCTCGGGAGGTGAGTGCAGCGGTTACCGCCTCGACCCTGACGACCGTGGCGGTTTTCTTACCGATTGTTTTTGTTACTGGTGTTGCCGGTCAGCTGTTCGGCCATCTGTCGTTGACGGTGGTCTTCGGTTTGCTGGCCAGCCTTGCCGTAGCCCTGTTCCTGATCCCGGTGTTGGCTGCATTGCGTCTGCGTGGTGGGCAGGAAAGCCCTGTCTCTGGCGCCGGGCTGGCTTCTATCTCTCCGCGGGCTCCCATCAGCGAATTGCGGGCCTTCCTGGCCTGGTCCTGGGGCGGGCCCTGGTCGCGTCGGATGCTGCGCTTGTCACTCTTTCCCCTGGCTCTGCTTCGTTCGCTGGTGGCAGTGCTCTGTGTCTGGCCGCTGTGGCTCGCCGTGCGGTGCTTTTGGTGGCAGATGCGCATCATTCACAAGCTGAGCTCGCTGGCCTCGGCTCGCTCAGGACGCGGGCTGGCCCGCCTTGGCAATGCCATTGAGTCGGCGCTTAATGCCCTTCGCTCCGGCTATCGCCGTGGTCTACGTCTGGGTCTGGAGCGGCCATCGTCGGTACTGCTTCCGGCGCTGCTGCTGTTTTCCCTTTCGTTGTTGGGCCTGGGGCGCTTGGGTCAAGAGCTGCTGCCCGAGGTTCACCAGGGAGTGGTGCTGGCGCAGGCGCGCTTACCGGTAGGCACGCCGCTGCGGCGTACTTTGGAGCTGGGACAGGCCTTTGCTGAGCGGAGCTCAAAGCTGGCCGAGGTTGAGTCAGTCTATGTCTCGGCGGGGGTCGAGCAGGAGCTTGGCGGTAGTTCTGATGCCGGCGAAAACACGGCTAATTTGGTGGTCCGACTGCGATCTTCCGCCAACCCTGCTGCGGCCGAACGGCGGGTCCGGGAGCAGATGCGTGAAGTGGCCGAGGGACTGCCTAAGTTCGAGGCTAACTTCTCCTCGCCGAGCTTGTTCTCGTTTCGAACGCCGGTCGAGGTCGAGGTCTTCGGTAGTGAGCTCGATGAGCTTCGTCTCGCCGCCGACGCTGCGGTCGCTGCGATTGCTGATATTGAAGGCTTGCGTGATGTTCGGAGCAACTTGAGCACCGGATATCCTGAGGTTCAGCTGCGTTACGATCGCGATCGGTTGCAGGCTTATGATATCGACATCGGCACCGCAGCTCAGGCGGTTCGCGACAAGATCGAAGGTCGCATCGCCACTGATTTGCGTGGTGAGGGGCGTGGTCGTCGGACCGAGGTTCGAGTGATTCTGCGCGACGAGGACCGGGACAGCCTTGCTGATCTCGCTCGTTTGGATGTGAACCCGCGGGGCCTCCCCGCCATCCCCCTGGAGGCGGTCGCCGAGCTGCGCAGCAGCGAGGGCCCTTCCGAGATTCGCCGCTCAGACGGTGAGCGGGCAGCCCTGGTGACAGCCAGCCTGCAGGGTGTTGATCTGGCAGGTGCAGCTGACCAGGTTGAAGATGTCCTTGAGCGGCTTGAGGTCCCGGAACAGGTGCGCTTTGAGGTAGCGGGTCAGAATCGGGAGATGGAGGCCAGCCTGTCATCTCTGCGCTTCGCGCTGCTGCTGGCGATCTTTCTGGTCTACATCATCATGGCGAGCCTGTTCGAGTCGCTTCGTCAGCCGCTGGTCATTCTGTTCGCGGTGCCAATGGCTCTGGTTGGGGTCGTCGCTGGCTTGTTGCTGACGCAAACCGCGGTTTCGGTGGTGGTCTTGATTGGCGCCATAGTGCTCGCCGGGGTCGTCGTAAACAACGCTATCGTTCTGGTGGATTATGCCAATCAGTTGCGGGCCCGAGGACTCGACCTGATTGACGCCCTGGTTGAGGCGGGCTCAGTTCGACTTCGGCCCATCCTTATCAGCACCCTGACCACCGTGCTTGGGCTTCTTCCGATGGCATTTGCCGGTGGGGAGGGCAGTGAAATCCGCCAGCCCCTGGCGCTGACGATCATCGCCGGACTGCTCTCTGCGACATTGCTCACGCTGATCGTGGTTCCGGTGCTCTACCGCGGCCTGGCTGGACCGAGGCGTTCACCATGAAGGGATTGGGGCGCCTGCTTCCGCGCTTTTCCTTGAGCCGTCCGGTGACGGTTTCCATGATGCTGGTTGCGGTCATGGTGATGGGGCTGCTGTCCTGGCAGCGCATCCCGGTGCAGCTCATGCCCGGTGGCTTTGACTTTCCCTACATGTGGGTGTGGATGCCCTACCGTGACTCCACGCCTCGAGAGACTGAGCGAGAGATTGTTCACCCAGTCGAAGATGCGATCGAGACCTTGCCTGGGGTTCGTCGGTTGGAGGCTCGTGCTGGTCGCAACTACGCTCGTTTTGAGGTCGAACTCGATCAAGGGGTCGACATGGATGAGGCTTGGAGTGGCCTCACCGAGCGGTTGGAGCGCGCCCGTCGTGATCTTCCAGAGGACTTCGATCAGTACTTTATTTACAAGTACAACCCCTCTGATCAGCCCATCATCTGGGCCGCGGTAACCTATCCCTCCGAGGAGCCAGATCCGGTTTTTGTGGTTGAGAATCAGCTGGTTAAAGCGCTGGAGCGCATCCCCGGTGTGGCGCGTGCGGAGTATAACGGGGGGCACCGGGCACGGGTCTATATCGACTTCAGCCGGGAGGACATCGAACGCCACGGGATCTCTCTGTATGAGGTGATGCAGAAGCTCGGCGCTGACAACTTCACCATGCCATCGGGGCGGGTCGGTGAAGACGGCCGGGTGGTCCTGGTGCGCTCCATAGCAAGCTTTGAGAGCGAGCAGCAGATCGCCGACTTACCCATCGGCAGGGGGCGGGTGCTGTCGGACATTGCTGAGGTCATTCATGCGCGTCCGGCCAGCGGAACCATTCACCGCATCAACGGCGATCCGGCCGGTTCTATCGATATTTACAAGGAGAGTGGCGCTAACACCCTTGATGTGAGCGCCAGGGTTCGTGAGACCATCGCCAACCTGGACCGGGATACCGACCTTGCTGGCTACAAGGTGATGGCCTTCTTTGATCAGGGCGAGGTCATTCAGGAGAGTGTCGACAACCTACGCGACACAGCACTGCAGGGCGGTCTGCTCGCGGTGTTGGTGCTGTTGCTGTTCTTGCGTCGGATCAAGGTCACTGTCTTGATTGCCGCCTCTATTCCTCTGTCTTTGTTGATGACCATCGTGATCCAGTATTCGGTCGGCGAGTCCATCAACCTCATCGCCATGATGGGCATGATGCTCAGTGTAGGTATGACCGTAGACAACTCGGTGGTGGTGGTGGAGTCCATCTACCGGCACCGTGAGTTGGGAGCTACACCGCGGCAGGCGGCGGTTACCGGGACCGCAGAGGTGGCTCTGGCGATTCTGGCGGCGACCTTGACTACCGTGGTGGTCTTCCTGCCCATTATCTTGATGTCCGATGACGCCATGTTCAGCTTTTTTATGGGGCGACTTGGTCTACCGGTTTGCTACGCCCTGGCCTCGTCTCTGTTCGTCGCGCTTATTTTTGTGCCCTTGATCACTCTGTTGGTGGACGAGCCCGCGCCGCCAGCGCGCTGGGTGGAGGCGCTTACTGAGTCCTACCTAAACCTGCTGAGTAAGGTCCTGGCCAATCGCTCCACAGCCTTCCTGGTCGCGACGCTGCTGATGGTCTCGCTGTCCTGGCCGATGGCTCACATCGCTGAGAGTGATAGCGATAGTGAGGGCGATATGAACTTTACGATTCACGTTGAGTTTCCAACGTTCTATTCGACGCGCCAGATTGATGAGGTGATGCGGCGCTATGAGCAGCGCTTTGAGAAGCAGCGTGAAGACTGGCGGATTCGTGGAATCCGGGTGCGTCGATGGGGTAGCTCACGACACGCCTACCTGATGCTGATGATGGAATCCCGAGAGCGCGGCGACCTCAGTCGCAAGCAGCTGGAAAAGGGGATCAAGGAGCAGCTTGAAGATGTGGTTGAGCCTGGGGTGCTGGCCTCACTGGGTTGGGGTTCTTCCGGGCGGGGAGACGACGTGATCCCATTGACCCTGCGGGGCGATGATTCAGATCGTCTGGTTGAGTTGGGTGATGAGATAGTCCGGCGGCTGAAGCTGCTGCCGGGGGTGCTGTCGGTTGAGGCGGACCTGCAGGATGGTGGTGAGGATGAGCTGATGGTCAATGTGAATCGGCAGCGTGCCGCCCGCTATGGGGTCTCGCCAGATGTGCTGGCGCGCACGGTGTCATTTGCTTTTCGTGGCAGGCAGCTCTCTTCTGCGCGGATCGATGGCCGGGATGTGCCGGTACAGGCTAGCTTTCGGCTTGAAGATCGGGCCGACTTGCGGGCTCTTGAGGACTTTGGTGTCTGGTCACCCCAGAACGGTGAAGTGGCCCTGGGAACGGTGGCGGACTTGAGCTTTGGTAAGGGCCACGAGACCATTCGTCGCGAGAATCGCAAGACTTCGCTGGGGGTTAGGGTCACCACGGAGATTGAGGACTTGCGGGAGAGCTACGCGCTGATTAGCCAGGGGCTCTCCGGCCTGAAGCTGCCGCGTGGTTATTCGTGGAACCCTGGGAGCCGCTGGGAAGAACTTGAGAAGCAGGATCGAGCTCGGACTTTTGCGCTGCTTATGAGCATGGCCTTTGTGTTTCTGCTGATGGGCATGCTGTTTGAGTCGGTGTGGACCCCGCTGGCGGTGCTGTTCTCCATTCCCTTCGCCTTCGTTGGCGTCTATTGGATGCTCTACCTGACGAGCACCACCTTTGAGGTCATGGCCGGCATCGGTCTGGTGGTATTGGTCGGGATCGTCGTCAACAATGCCATTGTCTTGCTGGATCGGGTGCAGCAGTATCGGCATGGTGGGCTGGACCGGGAGGCAGCCTTGCTTGAGGCCGGACGAGACCGACTGCGGCCGATCTTGATGACCGCGGCGACCACCATCGTAGGGCTGTTGCCCATGGCTCTGGGCAGCGCTGCGGTGGTGGGAGCACCCTATTCGCCGCTGGGCAGAGCTGTGATTGGGGGCTTGTTGGCTTCTACCTTGCTCAGCCTGCTGCTGGTCCCGCTGTTCTATACCTATCTTGATGATCTGCGGAACGCTCTGGTTGCGGCGGTCCGGCCCAGCGGTTCGGTGGGCCCTGTCCTCTCGGGCACGGAGGAAGCATGACGGCCAATTTCTTGTCAAAGTTGCTGGTGGTGCTGGCTCTGGTCAGCGCAGCCCCGCAGCTTGCTTTGGCCAGCGATGTGACGACTCAGTTGCAGCGGGACATCGCGGATATTGAAGGCCTCTCCGCCCTTGCTGCCGAAGCGCACGGGCTGAGCCTTGAGGCTGCCCTGCAAGCAGCCCTGGCCGATAACCTTGGGCTTGCAGTAACCGTGCACAGCTTGCGGGCGGCTCGCTCCCGGCTCAAGGCGAGCTGGTCGCCATTTGTCCCTTACGTCACCGGAGGCTGGGGCTTTCAGCCCTTTAAGCGAGAGCGCTGGTTCGATCAGTACAAGGCCTGGGAGCGAACTGAGGGCAACAGTGGCGACTATCGAGTGGGGCTTGGTGTCTCGCTTCCGACAGGTACTGCGCTGAGCGCGACCTGGTCACAGGGGGGATTTCTGCAGAGCACCACTTTTGATCCGGAGATATTTGTCGATAATCCGCTCAATCCTGACGAGCCCATCGCGATTCTCCAGAACAATGAGTTTGAGACGCGTTGGTCTGCCCTCAGCTTGACCTTGAATCAGAGCCTGCTGGAGGGGATCTCGCCCAGCTACCAGATGAGAGCGATTCAGCAGTCGAAGCTGGCGGTGGGTCGGGTCGAGATCGAACAGGACAAGCAGGTTGCCGCTGTCGCCGCCGATGTGCTGAAGGCCTATTGGGATTTGGTGGCTGCGCGTCGATTGGTGGAGATCCAGCGGATCGATAAGCGCCTGGCTGAGGAGCAACGGGCCGTTACCCAGGCCCGTATTGATGCGGGAGAGTTGGCGCCGGTTGAGCTGCTACGCATCGATGAGACCGTAGCCACCCGGCTGGTGGAATTGCTCGAAGCGCAGCGCTCAGCTGCAGACTCGGAGCAGCGTATCAAGTTGTTGATGGGGGTCCGGCGTGACAATCCTCTTTACAGTCGTCTGTTGAGACCCCTGGACGGCATCGCTACTGAGCTCCCCAGGCGGGATGCTGCTACCAGCGTTGAGCTGACGCTGCAGGCAAATCCCGATCTGGAGCTGGCTCGGCGGGATCTTGAAGCCCGCCGCATCGACTGGAAGAGTGCACGTCATGAGCTGCTGCCGGATCTCGGGCTGACCGCCAGCTTGAGCTTGAGAGGCAGCGGCTTTGATAACCAGGAGGCGGTCGAGGAAGTGTTCTCTCGGCAGTTCCCGGACTTTGAGCTGGGGATGAACCTGCAGGTTCCCCTACCTGATGTGGCCGCCATCGAATCGGTCCGTGCCTCGGATAACGAGGTGAAGGCGGCCCTGTTGTCGCTGCAGAGCCTTGAGCTGGAGGTGCTCTCGGCAGTGGATACTGCCTTGCGCTCTATTGAGTCGCTCGGCGCCCAGGTTGAGGCGGCTCGTCTGCGGGTGGATCTTGCCGCGCAGACCGCCGACGCGGCGGAGGCCACCTTCCGCGCCGGTCGTAACACCCTCCGAGAGGTTCTTGAGGCCCAGGCAGCGCTTAAAGAGGCGCGAGTCTCGCTGGTTCAGGCCGAGGTCGCCCAACTGGGAGCTCGCGTGGATCTGGAGCTACTTCGGGGGTCTCTGCTTGAGACCCTTGGGGTTCGCCGCGAATAGGGGGGGCTGCTCGCCTCAGGTCATCTGCAGCCAGATGGAGCCTCCACCTGCTGCGATGCGGGACAGGGCCGGGTGCTCTGCGATGGGAGCGAGGGCTTCCTGTAGCCAGGGACTGGTGGATACGTAGGAGTTGGCAAAGCTGACGTCGTAGCGACTTGGGCCAGCCAGCAGTGCTGCGGCCAGGAGGTATTGTTCATTGTAGAGCCGCTCGGCCCAGTCGGCCGGATAGTCGTTGGGCAGAAACATGTCATGGATGTGCCAGACGACACCTGAAGGCAGCCGCGGCAGGACCTCCATGAAGAACACCGTCACATCGCTGTTGGGGAACGAGCGATGCGAGCCATCGAAGAACAGCACATCGTTTCTACCGAGCTGGTCGAAGACAGAGTGGGGGAGCGCTTCCAGGGGTGCGCGGTGGACTTCGTCGCACAGCGAGTCGATTCCGGCGCGTGGCTCGGGGTCAACGGAGATGATTCGGGTTGAGAGTCCCAGCCGCTCGATGGTCCAGCGCGCGTACATGGTTGAGAACCCGGAGCCGATCTCCAGGTAGCAGCTCGGCTCATGAAGTGCCAGAAAGGTGCATAGCAGGGCTGCGTCTCCATGGTTGAACCAGGGGTTGTCCCAATAGGGCAGCTTGGGGTCGGTCTGTTGTACCGATAGCTCTTCAAGGATCGGCAGTAGCTCCTTGAGCTTGGCGGCGTAGCGAAGGAAGCTTTGTTGGCGGCCATCGAAGTGGTCGCATAAGGCCTTGAGAGGCGGCTTGTCCCAGCCGAAGCGGCTCTGCGGATGGATCGGATGGTCGACGATGAACAGCAGTCCATCGCGTTGCTTATTGACCACCTCAGAGAGCTTCTCATGGCTGTGGCGTAGGGCCTCTACCGCCTTTACGTAGGCTTTTTGAAGGGCCTCGAGTTCCTGTTCTGCGTTCATGGGCTCCATGTCTCTCTAGGGCTGCGGGCGGCTAGCAGTCTTTATTGTAAGGTTTAGCGAGGCTGAGGAGTACCGGGCCCGGGAATCGTTGTTCGGATCTTGAGACCTGCCCGCTTGGGCGCTCTTAAGTCATAGGGTTCGGCGGTTGGTGGCGGGTACAT
>DJIF01000064.1:15681-18244 GCA_002433485.1 Deltaproteobacteria bacterium UBA6601 | reverse complement strand
TTCGAAGGGTCCTATTCGCCTCATTTCAGTGGGCCGTCTGGTGCCTAAGAAGGGACATGACCTTACCCTTTGGGTGGGTTCGTTTCTCGCGGAGCAAGGGGCTGAGGTAGAGATCACTGTGGTTGGTGACGGACCGCTGCGGGACGAGTTGGAGACGCTCAAGCTCCAGTTGGAGGAGTCCTCTCATGGGCGCCTTCGCATTGCCCTCAGAGGCGCGCTTCCCAACGAGACGGTGCAGCAGTTGTTGGCCAGCGGTCGCTACCATGCTGCGATTCTGTCGTGTCGGGTTGACGAGGATGGTGACCGGGATGGTGTGCCAGTGGCGTTGCTGGAGGCGCAGGCGAGTGGGATTCCGGTAGTTACCTCAGCGCTGCCCGGCTTTGATTATGAGTTGGGCGAGGATTCAGGCGCAGTCTTGGTGCCGCTGCGCGGCGAAGGACGCCGGCGAGAGCCTCTGCATGGCGAACTCCTGGCCGTGGTCAAGGCGCTCTATGAGTTGCCCGACTATCGTGCGGGTCTGGCCCGCAAGGCCCGCAATAAAGCTCTTTCGCGAGAGTCGGCCCAGCAGCTGGGCGAGCGCCTGCTCAGCATGCTCACCAGCCTCTGTAGTAACATGCCAGCCGCCTGAGAAGAGGCGGAGAAGGCGGAACCATGGTTGGCAGCTTGAGTTCGATGACGGGCTATGGGCTCGGCGAAGAGGAAAGGTCGGGGCTCCGCGTGGTGGCAGAGTTGCGCTCGGTCAATCATCGCTTTCTTGATCTTCAGCTGAAGGTTCCCAGGGGCTGGGCGCACTTAGAGGCAGGTGTGGCAGCTCGGGTTCGGGATCGGTTGACTCGAGGTCGGGTTGAGGTGCTCATCAAGCGAGAAAAGCTGGCGCAGAGTTCGGGTGCCGAGTTCTGCATTGATGAGGACCTGGCTGCACGTTACTTCGAAGCGGCTGAGCGAATTGCCCAGCGGGTTTCTGTGACGGAACCTTTGAGGGTGGCCGAGTTGCTCCGGATGCCCGGCGTGGTCGAACTCAGGGAGGTCTCGGAGGTCGTGGAAGATGAGGCGGATCTGGTGCTGGTGGCAGTGGATCGTGCCCTTGACTCATTGATCGTGATGCGTGAGCAGGAAGGCAGCAACCTGGTTGTCGATCTGAGATCTCGACTTGATCGGGTCGATGCTCTGCGGACCGATCTTGAAGCACTCGCTCGGCGCCAGGTGGAGGCTGCTTATGTGAGGCTTCGCGCGCGACTGAATGACCTCCTTGAGGACGGTCAGCTCGATCCCGACCGGCTGGCTCAGGAGGCCGCGCTGTTGGCCGACAAGGCGGCGATTGATGAAGAGTTGACCCGGTTGCGTTCTCACGTTGAGCTGAGCCGTGTTGCGCTGGACGGCTCAGAGCCTGTTGGCAAGCGGCTTAATTTTCTGGTGCAGGAGATGGGTCGGGAGGCAAACACCTGTGGTAACAAAGCGGCTC
Source organism: Deltaproteobacteria bacterium UBA6601 (assembly GCA_002433485.1). Lineage (GTDB taxonomy): Bacteria > Myxococcota_A > UBA796 > UBA9615 > UBA9615 > UBA6601. The sequence goes on along the minus strand of DJIF01000064.1, from coordinate 16,782 downwards.
TGTCCGAAATGTCCGCTGTGGTGGTCGAGCTGAAGAGTGAGCTGGAGAAGATCCGCGAACAGGCGGCAAATCTTGAGTAGGGCGGGCCTTCTGGTGGTCGTCGTCGGGCCCTCTGGCTGCGGCAAGACCACCGTGACCCGCCAGGCGATGGCGCGTAATTCAGCTCTGCGTTTTTCGGTTTCGTGCACGACCCGACCGCCTCGCCCAGGGGAGCGCGACGGGGTCGATTATCACTTTGTTGATGAGGGCCATTTCGAACAGCGACTGGAGCGAGGCGAGTTCCTGGAGCATGCTCAGGTGCATGGCAATTACTACGGCACGCTAAAGGGCCCGGTCCGGATGGCGGTCGATGCTGGCGAGGTGGTGCTGCTGGATATCGACGTGCAGGGTGCTCGCCAGGTGCGTGCTGCAGGTGTCGATGGGGTCTTTGTCTTTATGCTACCGCCCTCAGTCGAAGAACTGGAGCGTCGACTACGAGGCCGAGCTACCGACAGCGAAGCGGTGATAATGGGTCGCCTCGGGGTAGCTCGAGAAGAAATGGCCGAGGCGTCTGAATATGACTATCTGGTGGTGAATGAAAATGTTGAGCAAGCCGTTGAAGAATTCCTCGCAGTGGTGGCTGCCGAGCGCCTCAAGCGCAGTCGGTCGCAGCTCGTTGCAGAATTGAATCTGAGCAGCTAGGGCAGCGGCGGGCCCTAGGGATCAGCCCGGTTCAACATAGTAGAGTGGGCTAATGCTGCGACTGGAACGAATCCTCGATGGTGTAAAGGCGTACTCGCCGGACGCTCGCCTCGACATGATTCGTAAGGCATGGGTCTTCGGCTCCAAATATCATCAGGGTCAGAAGCGTAAGAGTGGTGAACCTTTCTTCGCCCATCCCCTGGAAGTGGCCAACATCCTCACTGAGCTGAAGATGGACACCGAGACCATTGCGGTGGCCATCCTTCACGACACTGTCGAGGATACCGAGGCGACCCTTGATGACATCCGCGCGCAGTTCGGCGAGGACGTCGCCAATCTGGTTGAGGGCGTCACCAAGCTCGACAAGCTGGACTTTCGCACCGCCGAGGAGGCCCAGGCCGAGAACTTTCGCAAGCTGGT
>DJIF01000064.1:0-15279 GCA_002433485.1 Deltaproteobacteria bacterium UBA6601 | reverse complement strand
GCCATGCGGCCTGAGAAGCGCAAGCTCATCGCCCGTGAAACAATGGAACTCTACGCGCCCATTGCCAATCGACTTGGGATCGTATCGATTCAGGGACAGCTTCAGGATCTTGCCTTTGAGCACCTGCACCCCGAGGTGCATGAAGAGCTGAGTCGCCAGGTGGAGAGCCGACGTCCCTATTTTGAGGCGTATATCGAGCGGGTTCGCAGTGAACTGTCCGCATCCTTGGGGCCCCATATCGTTCATGCTGAGGTTTCCGGTCGGGTGAAACGACTGTGGTCGATCTGGATCAAGATGCAGGACAAGGAACTCACCTTCGAAGAGGTGCATGACCTGCTGGCATTTCGGGTCATGGTCGACAGTGTCTCTGATTGCTATGGCGTGCTTGGTACGGTCCACGGACTGTGGGCTCCGCACTCGGATCGCTTTAAGGACTACATCGCCCGGCCTAAGGCCAATGGCTATCAGAGCCTTCATACCGTGGTCAGCGGGCCGGAAGGACAGCTGGTCGAGGTTCAGATCCGCACCCGGGGGATGCACCGCCTGGCTGAGTACGGCATTGCAGCGCACTGGAAGTACAAGGAAGGAAAGCTCGCGCTGAGCCCTGAGGAGGTCGCCCAATACACCAAGATTCGCCAGCTCATGGAGTGGGCTGAAGACATCGAGGACTCTCGCGAGTTTCTGGATGTCCTCAAGCTGGATCTCTACGCCGATCAGGTGCATGTGTACACTCCTGCCGGCGACATTCGATGGTTCCCGCAGGGGGCCACCGCCCTCGACTTTGCCTATGCCATTCACACCGAAGTTGGACACCACTGTGCGGGTGCTCGGGTGAACGGTCGGATGGTGAAGTTGGGTTATCCACTTCAGCCCGCCGATGTGGTTGAGATCATAACGCGCAGCTATAAGGCACCGACCAAGGACTGGCTCAACTACGCGGGCACCAGCCGGGCCCTCTCGAAGATTCGCCAGCACCTTCGTCGCGAGGAGAAACGCAAGGCCACGGAAGTCGGTCGCGCCATCATCGAGCAGGAACTCCGCAAGCACAGTCTGTCCATCAAGGCCCTGATGAAGAAGGACGGCCTGGCTCTGGCCCTGGACGCGTTCCACCACCCTGGGCCCGAGCAGTTGTTCGCTGATATTGGTTACGGTCGGCTGGCGCCAGAGAAGATCCTTGCCCTTTATGTCGACCCGGACGAACTCGAGCAGCCAGAAGACGACGAGGAAATTGGCGTTCGGACGCTCACGGACCTGTTCCGGAAGATGGGTAAGCGGGCCGGTTCGCCGGTTCGTATTGATGGCGTTGACGGGATGCTGACCGTTATTTCTAAGTGCTGTCGCCCTTTGCCCGGGGATCCTATAACCGGCTTCATTACCCGCGGCCGAGGGGTGGCCATTCATCGATCTGGCTGTTCACAGGCACTCGCATTGCCGCCAGAGCGGCGCGTTGAGGTTGAGTGGTCCAACACTCTCAAGGGGCATCACAGTGCCCAGCTGCACCTCATTACCGTAGACCGGCCGATGATGTTGGCCGAGCTGACTCGCGCTATTGGCAAGATGAACGTCAACATCTCTCGCGCCGAGGCGCGCACCAACCGCAAGGAGCGAGCTCAGATCATCCTGGAGGTGAGCGTCAATGATGCCCGCCAGTTGCAGAATCTGATGGGCGCTCTCAGTAAGCTACGCGGCGTGATCTCCGTGGACCGCGCGACTTCGGGCTGATCAGTCGTTGCTCTTCTTGATCGCGGCCATGCTCAGCCGTTCTATCAGGCGACCTGCGATGCTCTGACCACCGAGGCCCAGGGCCGGATAGGCAGCTGGCCCCGCGCAGAACAGGTTGCGGTGCGGCAGCGCCACCCCCAGCCCTGCGGCCACCGGGTCATCTGCTGGTGGGATGGCCGGTGTATAAGCAGCTGGCCGGGGGTCGAGGCTGAGTCCGGTCGGATCGTGCTGGTCTGTGCTGGTCTCTGGAATTACCAGCAACTCGATGTGTCGTTCAAGGTATGGCATCAGCCACTTCAGTTGTTCGATCATTGCTGCGCCTACCTTGTCCAAATCACCGGGAAGGTCGCCATCTTCCGTATAGGGGAGCAGGGTCGAAAGGGTGATGGAGCGGTGACCGGCTGGCGCCAGCGCCGAGCCTTCAGGGCTCAGGGTCAGCAGCATGGCTCCTTCTGGGGCACTGGGCTCCTGGTCATTGATAAGCACTGCGTTTTCGGCGAGGTCGAGAGGCAGCACCCGTTCTTCTATGCCGAGGAAGACCGAGTAGCGGAAGTGGGATGGAGCTAGCCTGGACAGAGCACGTTGATAGGGTCTGGGCTTGCCAGGGAGCATGTGAAGAAGGTCTTCCGGATCGCCACCGGTGATCACAAAGTTTACCGAAATCGGCTCTGATGCCCCCTCCAGGTGCAGTGCGGTGAGTTGGCGTCGGTTACCGTCGATGGCCACCAGCACTTCGTCTGCAACCTCCACCCGCATTGCCTTTACCCGGCGCAGCAGCAGAGTCAGTAGCGGGTGCTCCTCGTTTGGGTCCACGTACATCCCGTCCATGAGGGCCTGTAGGTGCATGCCGGCAACGGGCAGGGGCAGATCCTCGACCACATCAAGTGCACAGAAGGGTCGGAGCAGACCCGAAAGGAAGATCTGCGCTTCGTCACTGAGGTTTGCGCTGTGCACAAATTCAGCCCAGGTGGGTATGTCTTCAGGAGGAAGCGGTGGGTTCCAGCGCGGGCGCTGCAAGCCCAGGCTCTGTAGCAGTCCGACCTGCCCAGCTCCTTCCACTGCGCTGTCGAGGGCGTCGGCAAAGGGCTGAGCTGAGTGCTGGCTGCGGGAAATCACTTGCCACAGGGACGCCGCGTCACGGGGGAATTCTCTGGCCAGTTCGGCTTGCATCAACTCGGGGTCGTGATGAATGTCGGTGCGGTGTCTTCTGCTGATGACCTGTAGCCCCGGGTTATCCTTCCGGACGGCCTGAAACTCGTGCGGATGAAACTTCAATTTCTTTAGGCAGCGATTCAGCAGCGGACCGTGACCGAAGCCGATCAGCGGTGGGCGGTGTTGGATGAACCGGTAAGCGCCCGCCTGGGGAGCGGACCGCTTGGGGTTCAAGACCAGAACCGAGAGGCCAGCCTTGGCAAGGAGCGTGGCCGCGATGAGCGCCCCCGGGGACGGATCAACTACCGCCACATCGTAGCTACGTGGTGCCATCAGCCTTCGAGTTCTCCACAGACCGCCTTCTTTACCACGGACGGGTAGAGGATGTGTTCCTGTGCCAGTACCCGGGCCTTGAGGCTGTGCTCGTCATCACCTTCGAGTACTGGCACCTGGGCCTGGCCGAGAATCGGTCCGGCGTCCAGGGCTTCGGTCACCCGATGAACCGTGCAGCCGTGCACTGCGTCACCTGCTTCCAGGACCCTGCGATGGGTGTCGAGGCCCGGGTATTTGGGGAGTAGGCTCGGGTGAATGTTGAGGATTCGGTTGGGGAAGGCTGCGACAAACGCAGCGTCGAGGATGCGCATGAAGCCGGCCAGGATTACCCAGTCGATACTTCGGCCCCTGAGCAGTGTGGCCAGGTCGCTGTCGAACTCAGCCCTGCGCCCTCTGTAGTCGCGGAAGTGGATCACTTCTGTCGCGATGCCTCGCTCGGCTGCCATGGAAAGGCCGCCTGCTTCGGGTCGGTCGGAGACCACCAGGGCGATCTTGAGGGGCCACTGCTGGGCGCTTGCGGTGTCCACAATCGACACCATGTTGCTGCCAGTACCTGAGATCAGGATGGCTACTCTTGGCGCTTGCTTCACCGTAGTTGCACCTTGGGGCTGGAGCCATCCCAACGGCCGACCTCGCCGATGACGGTTGAGGCTTGCCCAAGGTCTTGGAGGATTCGTTGAGCCTCGTCCAGGTCGGCCTGTTCGATCATCACGACCAGTCCAATGCCGCAGTTGAAGGTCCTGAGCATATCGAGCTGCCCGATACGGCCGCGCTCTTCGAGGAAGTTGAAGATGTCAGGGCGCTGCCAGCTGTGGGGTGCGATGGAGACAGCCAGGCCCTCCGGCAGTACTCGCGGTAGGTTCTCAAGCAGTCCGCCCCCGGTGATGTGGGCTATGCCGCCCACCCGGCAGTGACGGAGTAGCGCGAGCGCTTGCCGTGCATAGATAACCGTTGGTTCCAGCAGCTCTTCACCCAGCGGTCGTTTGCCGCCAGGTCGCGCCAGGCTTGGGTCCAGTCCGAGTTCCTCAAACAGGACTTTCCTAGCTAGCGAGTAGCCGTTGCTGTGCAGTCCGCTAGACGGCAGGCCAAGCAGGGCCATGCCCTCTTTGACTCGGCTGGGCTCTAAGATCTCGTCGCGCTCCACTCCGCCTACAGCAAAGCCGGCCAGGTCATAGACTCCTTCGCCGTAGACTCCGGGCATCTCGGCGGTCTCGCCTCCAACCAGCGCGCAGCCGGCTAACTCGCAGCCTTTGGCAATGCCCTGAATCACCTGCGTCGCGACGTCCACATCAAGTCGACCGCAGGCGAAGTAGTCGAGAAAGAAGAATGGCTCTGCGCCGGTACAAATTACGTCATTGACGCACATCGCGACCAGATCGATTCCAACCGTTTGGTGGCGGTCCAGGAGCTGGGCGACCTTGACCTTGGTGCCGACCCCGTCGGTGCCTGATACCAGAACCAGATCCTTGTAACTTCCGGCAGGGATCTGCCACATCGATGCGAAGTTGCCGAGTCCGCCCAGCACCTCAGGTCGGCTGGTTGCCGCCGCGAAAGGTGCGATTCGGTCGATCAGGCGTGCGCCAGCATCAATGTCAACGCCAGCATCCTTGTAGCGATTCTCCGACACCCTGGTGATTTCGCTCTCTTGTCCGGGGGTGATCGGGCAGGACGGCTGGTCGCCGCCGACAGGTGCGCATGATGCAGCAGCACCTTTGTCAATGCAAGGTACTGTATCCTGTGACGCTAATGGCACCATTTAAGCTCTTGAGCCGTCTCGGCTCCGTTGTGTCCGGGAATGTTGGCAGTCTCCGCTATTACGTGGGCGACGCTGAGCAACGCATGGACGACAGCGCTGACGAAGGAGACACCGTCGTCCTGGTCCAGGGCTTTATGCAGACTCGCCGAGTCATGGAGACCCTTGAGCAGCGTCTTCGTTCCGATGGTTTTCGGGTGGTTTCCTTTCATCTGGGCGGGCTGCTCGGCAATTTTAATACCCGCGGGATCGGGTCTCTAGCCGAGTTGATCGACCAGAAGTTGCGAAGGCTGAGAGACCGGGAAGACATTGGCACCGTTCATGTGATTGGACACAGTAAGGGCGGCTTGATCGCTCGCTATCTGGTGCAGTGCGGTGGAGGGGCAGAGTACATCTCAACGGTTATTACTCTGGGTACTCCCCATCACGGCACCCCTGTTGCAGCGCTTGGCATGGGGGTTGGGCTGTTTCTGGTTTCACGCAGTATCTGGCAGCTTGTGCCTTCCTCGCCACTGATACGCGAACTCAATGGGATGCCGTTTCCAGAGGGCGTGCGGCTGGTCTCGGTTTATTCAACCGCCGACATTGTCTGCCCGTATCAGCGCTCGATGCTGACGGTTGAGGATGGCTCTGATGTTCGAAATGTTTTGATTCGGGGCCTAGGGCACATGGATCTGGTGGAAGACCCACATGTCTATGGGCTGGTGCTGAGAGAGCTGGTTCACAAGCCAACCGATCCGGCCGGAGGACCCATGCTCAGCTTTGATCACGAGAAGACCGGTAACTCCGGGTCTGGTAGTTATTGATCGTCGCGCCTCGCGCGCCCAGCCTGCTACTGAGCGGCTTCTTCAGGCTCCCCCGCCGGTTTGGGAGCAGGCGCTGCTGGCTCTTCAGTCTCAGTACTTTCGTCACCGGGCGCCGGCGCGCAGCAGCGCACACCAATGTGGCTTTGTGAGAAGGATTCGTTGCGGTCATCTCGGCCTGCACAGCGGGTTCCTACCGCATCTCTGCCGATGGTGCCGGGTTTGACCACGTAGTTGCTACCCTGACCACTCGCAGTCCATTCGCGGACTCCACCGCTCAGTCCGAACACACCCCACTCGTTGCTGCACTTGGGATGCTTGCCGATCTTGTCGCCCGCACTGAAGCCAGAGGGCAGACAGACACCTGCGGTGTACTCACTGCCGTAGGCAAAGGCAGCATTTGACGGGCCCTTGCAGGCCTTCTCCCACTCCACTTCCGAGCAGAGTCGCTTGCCGGCGCGCTCACATTCCGCTTTTGCCTCAGACCAGGTGATGTTCTGGATCGGCTCGCCAGCGATCGTTGCGTTCCAATGCTCCGCTTTGCTGCGGTCTTCTTCGCTGAGCTCATCGTTCACATCTTTGGCCTGATAGTGAAGTTCGTGCTTGTCGATGAAGAAGCCCGACACGTTGACCAGTTCCTCGCTCAACTCACTGTTGCCCGCTTGGATGAAGTCGGCCACTTCAGCTTCCAGAATGATGTTGCCGATCTTTTCCAGGTCGACTTCATCGAGTAGCTCTGTGTACGCGCTGTCTATGGCAGCTTCCGCGAGCTCATTGTCGCACTTGGCGATGCATGCGGTGCGGTCCGCGCCCTTGCAGTCTGCAACACAGTTGGAATTAGCCTTCTTGCGGGCGTAGCCCTTGGCCACTTCGCTCGGATCAGACTCCTCGCCCATGTCGCGCCAGGTGTCCTCTAATGAGCGCCTGAGCTTCTTGGAGATGGTGATGTCTTCAGGGAGATTCTTCAGCATGTTACCGCTGCGGTCGAAGAACTTGCCGCGCACGAAGAATCCACCTGGGACCCAGGCCATGCTCTCAAACTTGGGGTCGGTTGTTGCTGGTCGAGGCTTCAGGGTTCCATTGTCATTCTTGACCTGGTTCAGCAGGGCCTCTCTGTGTAGCTGATCTGCTGAATAGACTTCAGCCAGGGTCTCTCGCTTCTCCAGCGAGCTGTAGATCGCTGCGATGGAGAGCAGCGCCAAAACCACTAGCAGAAAAGCGGTTCGTTGCCAGTTGGTCTGCTCAGCGGCATAGACATCGGCGAAGGCCTGTTCCGATGCATTACGCATGTCCTCGGCGCTCTGGAAGCGGTCTTGAGGATTGGGAGCCAACGCAATCTCGACCAGGTCGTCAATGGCAGTGGTCAGCTCGCCGTTGCGGATGTCCGATGGCATCTCGTAGCGGCCAATTGGCGGCTCTCCGAGAAGCATCTCATAGAGGATCGCGCCGAGCGAGTAGAGGTCGCTGTTGACCTCGACCTTGTCGCGGAATTCGTTCATCTCCGGCGCCAGATAGAAGGCGCCCTCTCGGTTGAGATAGGAGGTCGCGAAGATGGTCGGGCTGACAATGTTAGCGATCGCGAAATCAGTCACCTTCACCTTGCGAATAAGGTGGTTGTCGCTGTCTTTCACATCATAGAGCAGGATGTTCTCAGGCTTGAGGTTCCGATGGATGGAGACCTCATGGGCGTGCGTCAGGGCCTCAAGGGCACCATCGATGATGTCGTGTACTTCTTCTACTGGAAGGTCTTCGCCACGAGACTTGTAGCGATCGAGCAGGTGGCGCAGGGACTCGCCCCCTTCCACCAGTTCCATGGTGTAGTAGAGAGTCGACTCATGTTCGCCACTGTCGAACACCTTAACGATACAGGGATGGTCGAACTTTTTAGCGACCTGGATTTCGTGGTTGAAGCGGTTGATGTCCAAGTCGTCTGCGACCAGCTTGGGTCGCATCAACTTGAGCGCCCGCTTTTCGCCCGATTTGTTGTCGCGAACGCAGTAGACCGCCCCAAGCATGCCTTCGCCGAGCTTAGATAGAACCTCGAAGCGCCCGCCAATGACGGACCCTGGGCTCTGCTCGGGTAGGGGGTGATCCTGTGCTGCCTGGACACTGATGCTGGTCGTCGTCATCAACTGCTCGGTGTAATTCCTCTTGGACGAAATCGAGGGAGTGAGTGGTCTTAAAATCGGCTCCTCATGGTCTCTTTCTGAGGTTGAAGAGAGGAGTCCCGACAGGTCCCGCGGATGCTACCAGTGCAGATGCTCTGTCGTCCAGTCAGCGGCCCGCCTTCGTTGCCAGTTTCAGGGCTTGGTGTCTTGTTGCTGCGTTGATGTGGCCGTGACAGCGCCCTTTTGATCGGGTTCAGTACGTCTTCCACCGGGTAGCAATCGACCCAGGAAAGGTACGTGCCGTAGCAACTTCAACCAGGGTAGCCGCTGTAGCCATACCTTGACGAACAGGTCCCACATGAGGGCAGTGATCAGGCTTGCAGCAATCATGGTGGTGCCCCCGAGTATCACCATGATCAGAACGGTCAGGGCCGTGGCCTTGTAGCCTTCGCTTTGTTGCTCGACGAGCACGCCAAGCAGCGTTGACGATGCCACCAGAAAAGCCGATGCCCCAACTCCGAAGATCAGTGCTCGGCCAATCCTGTCGACGGTTCCGGTGAGCCGCTCCACCGCCGGGGTCTGTGCGTGAACGATGAGATTTCCCCGCTCGGCATCCATCATCAGCTGGTTCATGTGGCCGGGGAGCTCTTTGAGCACATCAAGCGCACCCATGCCGCTGCGCAGCATGTCGCCGCCAATTCGCTCTGGGTTGAGCCGATGCCCTGCGAGACGCTGAGCATAGGGGCGGGTCGCCTCCATCAGGTCCCAGTCGGGCACCAGGGTGCGGGCGATCCCATCAAGTGCGACCTCGCTGCGAGCCAATACTGCATATTCCTCAGGGAGCCGGAGTTGGTATCTTCCGGCGAGTTCGAGGATGTCCAGGGCGATCCTGCTGGTGTCCTGATCTGCCATGGCAAGCCCTGCGTAGCGATCCAACAGGCCGCGGATCTCGCCGCTCATTGCGCGCAGATTGATCCTGGCATTGCTACTTGCAGCTCGATACAAGGTGCGGGCCAGGCCCTCAGCGTCCCGAAAGATAACGCCGATAAACAGCGCTTCGAGAGTGTCGCGCATCTCTGGAGTAATGCGGCCGGTGAGGCCAAAGTCGAGATAAGTCAGGGTTGAATCGTCATTGACCACCAGATTGCCCGGGTGAGGGTCTGCGTGGAAGATCCCGTGGACGAAGATCTGCTGGTAGGTGGCCTCTATAAGCCGCTCCATTACCAGCTCCCGGTTTGCTTGGGTGCGCTCAATTTCGGTCAGCTTTGCGCCGTCAATCCACTCCATTGTCAGCACTCTTCTGCTGGTGAGGGAACGATGAACGGCTGGGACGTAGACCCCATCGGTCGCGTGTAGTGCGTGTCGAAAGGCCTCAGCGTTGGCCGCTTCAGTGAGGAAGTCCACTTCGACCGAAAGCGCCCGGTCAAAGGACTCAATGAGGGCCGCCGGCGAGGTGATCCCCAGGTCGAGCCGTCCCTCCAGGAAGTTGGCCAGGAAATACAGGATGTTGAGGTCCGACCGAAGGGTCTGTTCGATGCCTGGGCGCTGGACCTTGACCGCCATCAATCGTCCATCGTGCAACTGTGCCCGATGTACTTGGGCGATCGAGGCTGAGGCTACTGGATCGGTGCCAAAATCACTGAACAGCTCGATAGGAGCAGCACCTAACTCCTCGAGTATGATCTGGGCAGCGACCTCGCTAGAGAAAGGGCTGACCTCGTTCTGAAGTTTTTCGAATTCTTCAAGGTAGTCGGGGGGTAATACATCAGGCCTTGAACTGAGGATCTGCCCAAGCTTGACGAAGGTAGGACCCAACTCTTCCAGGACCCGAACCAGTCGCTGGGGTGGGGTGCCGCTGGCACTATTGGTACTCTCTTGTAGGACCCCCTTTAGACCTGGGATCTTCTGCAGGCCCGGCGCTGAGAAGAAGCTGCCAAAGCCATGTTTGACACAGACTCGCAAGATCTCCTGTGCGCGGCTCAGGTCGCGAAGCCTGAAGTTACTCTCAGTGGCGCTACGGTGGACCTGAGTCCCGGTTCTCACTGGCTGCCCCCAAGATCGAACCACAGCAGTCGGCGGCTGGCAGGCGCCCACACCAGAAATAGGTATTGGTAGAGGGTGCCCTCGAAGGCGGAGCCCTGTCTTGGGTGGAGCAGGGCGCAGCGAAGGTGGTCTCGACTGCCGTCGTGCAGCTCACCTGAGTTCAGCTCCAGGGCCCCGGCGATCTGGTCCTCGAGCAGGTCCAGCAACATGAAGGCGTGAGGAGAAAACTGACCTGCAGCCGTACCCGGCCGGCTACCGCCCGAGACCGGGTGGTGCCGAAGGGCGTCCAGCAGTCCATCCCGGACCTGTTGCCAGTCCACTCGACCCACCTTAGCGACATGCTCTTCGAAGCGTGGGTCTGCACCAGAGCTGTAGTTCACCAGCACGTGTTGTTCCACGAAGCTGGCAAGGAGCCCGGCTCGGCTCCGGTCGAACGGGTCCCACGAGTCGAGGTCAGGTCCGCTGACGGCGAAGGCTCGAGCGTCCCACCAGGTCATGAAGTTGGTGGCTGAATAGAGCTCGCCCACCTTGCACAGCGCCGCGTGCAGAGGGTCGTCCTGGGGCAGGGGAGTGAAGCGAATTCTAGGGGCTTCAGTCATCGCTCGCAGTGTAGCCTGATCCGAACGGACCGGTGGCTTTGAGGCGGTCTAGGGTCTGCTTCGAGGGGGCCTGACTTTGCCATCTGAGATTCCCATCCAAGGTGATCTTGCAGCCGCTATTTCGCAGCAGCGGGTGCTTGCGAGCGTGTTTTTCGGCAAAGTGAGCTTCAGTGTAAGTGGCGATGGCGTGGACCTTTGTGTGCGCTGCGGTCTGCTTCTTGGTCCCGTGTTGGTTAAGGTCGTAACTGGTGGTTTTGTTTTATTGGGATGTTCCCGCAGTCTGTAGGGCCTGCGCTAAGGCTCTGTCATAGAAGGTGACCGTGGCGCAATCTACCGTTCAATTTGGCTGCTGCATTCGCCTTCATGAGGCGCCAGGCCTGGGCGTTGAGGTCCTAGATGGGGTCTTTGATGAGGTGCTTCAACCGCTGCTCGCCGCGGTCAGCAAGACCCAGGACTTTCGTTTCTCTCTGAGTCTCTCTGGAACCTTGTTGGACCACGCGCTTGGGCGCCACCCCAGCCTCCTCAAGCAGCTGGCCGGATTGCAGCGCGAGGGCCGGCTGGAGTGGCTCGGCGGGGGGCACTATGACCCTGTCCTGAGTGCCATCCCGGAGCGTGATGCTCTAGGGCAGTTGCAATATTCAGCGCGCTTTCTTGAGCAACACCTCGGCTGCCGACCCCAGGGAGTCTGGTTGCCGCTGCTGGCTTATGATCCGGTGCTGCCGCCGCTGCTCACCAGAGCCCGGTTTAAGTACACCTTTGTGGATTCTGCGCAGCTGGTCGGAGCCGGCTGCCAGGAGCGGGATCTTGATGGCTATTTTCTCACCGAGCGTGGTGGCCAGAGTCTCGGTCTTTTTCCGCTTCATCGGCAGCTATCCGCGCGGCTACTTGGGGACCCTAAGGAGTTCGCCAATTGGTGGCAGGAATACGGAGTTGATCATCACACCGACGACGGCCTGTTGCTGTGTCCTCTTGATGCCCGGTTACTTGTAAAAGGCGGTGCTCTTGAAGGCCTGCTCGGACTGTTGGAGGAACACTCCTCCTGGATAAAGACGGTCTTGCCATCAAGCTATCTCCAGCGACAGCCGCCTCGAGGCAGGGTCTATCTTTCAGCTGGGGTCGCTCCAGAGTTGGCAAGGTGGCTGCGCCCAGCCGAGGCAGGAAGGCGTTACCGTGATCTTGGTCAGGCCCTGGCAGGTTTGGAAGCTGGAGAATCCCTGACCGGCTTGATGGGCCCGGTGCTCTGGGAGAACGCTTTAGTCAAGTACCCTGAAGCTAATCGCTTGCATAAGCGCATGCTGAGAGTCTCCCATCGACTCGACAAGGTGCGCGCTGCGGTCTCCGCCAGCGCGGCCAGGGCAGACGGCGAGCAAGGCCTAGAGCAGGCGCGCAAGGTGCTGGCCCGCGCCTGCTCGGGTTTGTGGCAGGCTCAGAGCCATAGTTTTTATTGGCATGGCCCAGCTGCAGATCCTGGCGTCTATTCAGCCTATGGTCGGCGTTTTGCCCTGCAACAACTGCTGGCCGTGGAGCGGACCATTGATCGGCTACTGAAGGATCCTTGCGAGCGGCGCTGGACCATGAGCCGGGCTGACTTTGACGCCGATGGCGCGCAGGAGTTGTTGGTTCGAACCCCACAGTTCTCAGCGATGATTCATCCCCGTCTTGGCGCTGAGTTGGTTGAGCTTGACCTCAGAGAGCGGATGTTGCCACTTCAGTCCGGCTTGTCGCCGCTAGAGGAACCGGCGCCGCTTAAGCTTACCGGGACAGAGCTGGCCCTGGTCTTTGATGACCCTCTGCAAGCGGCTTCGTGGGAGGGTGGCGCCGGTTCACTCTATCGTCGTAGTCGAACCCAGCAGGAAGCGCGCGCCAGAGGCGCCTTCCTTGACCGTTTTCTCGGTCCGGAAGCAAGCCTAGAGAGTTTTGCTCGCCGCCAGTTTCGTGAGTTGGGTGATTTCTCCTCTGGGGAGTATGAGGCTCAGCCTATTCCCAGCCCAGATGACGGTGCTCCGGGTCGTATCACCCTGTCGAAGAGTGGCGTCGTGAGAGATGTCGATGACATTTCTCTATTGCGCATTGATAAGACCTATCTGTTTGGTGTTCGCCACCCTCGCATGACGCTAGAACTTGAACTGGTGAACCGATCGAGGGATCCAGCTAAGGTCTGGTATGGCCTTGAGTGGAGCCTCGGAGAACTCGGTGCTGCCGCTGCTCCCCTGGTGCTGAAGGGCGGCTGTGAAGATGAGCCGGAGCACCACTGTGAGCTCGGGCCAAAAGGCGTGGAATTCGCTCCGCTTAATTGGCTGAATATAGGCCGGGAGGGTGGCGATTTGCGCTTGGCGTTGCGCTTCTCTGAGCCACTAGGCGTGTGGTGCGTGCCGGTTCGCTGCGAGCAAAGCACGCAGGTTCAGGGCCACTCTCTGCTGTTTCACGCTCCGGTTGAGATCTGGGGGGAAGACAGCTGGAGCCTGAACCTGCAGGTGGATTTTATTACAGGTACTTCTTGATCACTTCATCGGTGATCCGGGTGGGATGGTCCCGCATCACCACCACTCCATCTTTATCCAGTAGGGCCGCAGCCGGTATGCCCTGCACGCTATAGGCGCGTGAGGTCTGACCTCCAGCGTCGACCCCAATAGGGAAGGTCAGGCCATTGGCGGATATGTACTCGCGGACCTTCTCCGTGGTCTGCCCGCGACTGTTCTTGGTGACTGCAATGACTTGCAGACCCTGGCTCTTGTAGCGGTTCCAGGTCGCTTCGAGGGTCGGCATCTCACGACGACAATGAGGGCACCAGGTTGCCCAGAACACCACCAGCGTCGGCTTGCCACGGAGCGCTTCGATGGTGGCTGGTCCTGAGCCCAGCCATTCGTCGATTTGTAGTTCAGGACCGGCCTTGCCGACCATTCGGATAGAGTTCAGTTGCCCTCGAGCCCCCTGTGCCATTCGGTTCTTCGGATAGCTGGCAATGAGCTTTTGGTACACCGCCTGAGCGCGTTCGCTGTCTCCTGCAGCAAGAGCCATCCTGCCCAGGTTGCTCAGCGCGCGAGGAGCATTCCGGTAGTCAGGGAAGCGGGCGATCAGATCGTTTGCGGTGGTCTGAGCTGCCTCAATCTCTCCAAGTTCTCCCTGCAGAGCTGCTTTGTTGAACAGAGCCTCTGAAGCTGCCGTGTCGCTCGGCCATTTCGAAGCCACTTCGCCGAAACGGGCGATGGCCTGTCGATAGAGGTCTGCTTGCTGGGTCGTAATGGCACCGGGGCCGCCCGCTCCGGGGCTTCGCTTGCCGTCCTGCATGAAGGCGCGTGCATCTGCCAAAACAACCGTCGCCATGAACTCCGAATCGGGATATTCGCGCTTGAAAGTTGCGATATTAAGTCGCGAGTCTGCCGTCCGGCTGGTAGCAGCTTGAGCTTCTGTCAGCAGCGCTAGCACCGGCTCTCGCCATGCCGAACCTTTGCTAGATCCCTCAAGCTGGGTCAGCGGTCCCGAAGCCGCTCTGGCATTTCCCTTTGACATGTAGCCCACTGCCTGCCGGTAGCTGCTCGCTTGCTCCGGGCTGTTGAATGCTTCGGTGAATTTGCTGGCTAGAAAAGGTGAGTCTGCTGGGGCCTGCGGTGCTGCCGGGGCCGCCGGCTGCTTGCGCGCCGTCAGTTCCTTCTTCTCTTGCTCAGTGAGCTTGCGTAACTCGCCCCCGGTGGTGTTGACCACCTTTGCCTTTGCCACAGGTTCCGCGCTGGGCGCGGTCTGCTGCTTGGGTGCGAGCATGTAGCCGAGTACCAGACCTACGGCGAGCATGGATGCGCCGAAGGCCAGGACGGAAGGGCTGATGCCATTATTGTTGGGCTTTTGGGAACTATTCATCGTCAACTCGGTAAGGCTTGAGGGGCGGTCTGAACTGCCGGGCGACAGTAGCGAGCCCCAGTGCAAGGGTCAATCCTCGGCGATCGGCTAGTATGCGTGGTTGATTCCCATGAAGCCTGCCATCGACACCCCATCTCCCCAATTGAGCGTCGTCATTCCGGCTTTCAATGAGTCGGCGCGATTGCCCAGGACACTACCGCCCCTGTTGGACTACCTGGCCCATTCTCCTTGGAGCTTCGAGGTGCTGGTGGTTGATGACGGTTCCCTGGACCGAACCGCCGAGATTGTGTCCGAGCTGGCGGCGACAGAACCGCGACTAAGGGTCCTTCAAGAGCCACATCGGGGCAAGGGCGGCGCGGTGCGGGCTGGCATGCTCGCCGCTAGCGGCTCCTATCGAATGCTCTGTGATGCGGATTTCTCGATGCCCGTCGGGGAGATTGCTTTGTTCTTGCCGCCTCGTGTGGGCGGTTTTGATGTGGCCATCGGCACCCGAGAGGGGCCGGGCGCAATTCGGGTGGGTGAGCCCGGGCACAGGCACCTCATGGGTAGAGCCTTTAATGGGCTTATTCAATGTCTGTTGTTACCAGGGATTGAAGACTCTCAATGTGGCTTTAAGTGCTTCTCAGCGCAGGCTGCTGAGTTGTTGTTTTCGCGTCAGACCATCGAGGGCTTCGCTTTTGATGTGGAGATTCTCTATCTCGCCCGCTCCAAGGAATTGCAGATCGTTGAGGTCCCAATCACCTGGCACTACATGGAGGCGAGCTCGGTGAAGCCACTGCGTGACACCTGGCGGATGGGACGGGCTGCGTTGGGGATTCGCCTGCGGGCGAGCCTTGGTCGGTATCGGTAGCCCAGTTCCTCGCGGTTCAATGCTGATCCACCTCTACGGCGCTGGCATGTTGCTGCTGGCT
>DJIF01000110.1 GCA_002433485.1 Deltaproteobacteria bacterium UBA6601 | reverse complement strand
CTGACGACGATGACAGCACCGCTGGCGACGATGACAGCGCCGCTGACGACGATGACAGCACCGCTGACGACGATGACAGCACCGCTGACGATGACAGCACCCCGCCCCCGCCAGTACTGGCCGATCTGTGGAGCGGTGCCGCCCACTTCGTGGTCGATCCAGCTGGCCCTCTAGGCTGGAGTGGCTTCCACTTCCCAACCACCTGGTGGGACGGCGCAGAACTCAAAGCCTGGTACATCCAGAACGATGTGGTGGACGGAATCCCTAGATCAATAACCGGCCACGCCAGCTCCACGGACGGAGTAACCTTCGCTGACCAGGGTACTGCCATCGATCGCGGGGGCGCCTGGCAGTGGAGTTGGAACACCGCCACCGATCTGTTGCATGCAATCGGCCATAACGACAGCGGAGGTTGGGCCGCTACAACCGCAGCGGATAACGCTGGCTATATGGCCTACGGCCCCTATGTGAGCTCCCTGCCAGCAGGCCCTATGACCGTCTCTTTTGAGCTGCTCGTGGACAACAACTCAGCGGACAACCTGCCGGTCGTAAGCCTCGACGTGTTTGACGCAACCGCCGGCGCAATCGTCGCCCAACAAGACATTCTACGGAGCGAATTTGCTGCCCCATGGCAGCTCCAGACCTTCAACCTGGAATACACCCAGCAAGCTAGCCACGTGATGGAGTTTCGCACCTTCTATTACGACGTCAGCTTCGTCCGCCAGGCCGAGGTTGGCGTCAGTCAGGGGCAGGTACCCTTCTCCGACGACCGCCTCGCCAGCTTTCCGGGAGTCTGGAAAGACGGTGACACCTGGTACCTGGTCTACGAAGCGGCAGGTACAGACTCAAGCTGGCCTGGTGACATCTCCCTGGCCACCTCGCCCGATGGGCTCAACTGGAGCAAGGACAGCTCCAATCCAATCCTCATCCACGATACAACCGGCTGGGAGTCCCTCAACATCGGAACGCCTTCCCTTTGGAAAGAGCAGGGCACCTGGTTGCTGCTCTATCACGGCTGGAATGGCCAGGATGTACAGCTGGGCCTGGCCTCTGGGCCCAGCCTGGACAGCCTGACCAAGCACCCGGCAAATCCCGTGCTGGAAACGAGCACCAACGGCTGGGACAGCGGCACCGTCGGCGCCCGCTCCATCCGCAAGCAGGGGGGCTGGTACTACATGGCCTACGAGGGCTCAACCGACCCTCCCTTTGATGCAGCGAACTGGTCGACCGGCATCGCGCGCTCCCAAGACCTGGTGCTGTGGGAGAAGTATTCAGGCAACCCGGTACTGCCGATAACAAACGCGAGCTTTGGCTACGACGGACCGGAATTCATCGAGACACCCGACGGGGTCCTACACCTCACCTTTCGCCATCCGGCAGCAGGCAACTGGACCTGGAGGGCAAGCTTGCAATGGCTTCCATGAGCCCTTGAGCCACGCTCTGACCCGCGCGGCTGGGTAGCTTCTCCGCTCAACAGGCAGCAGGACCCTGATCAGCAAGGGCCAGTCATGCTATCTGTGGTGCTGTGGCACTGCAGATTGGTGGCTATGAGCTCGCAGAAGTCCTGGGCACAGGATCGCGCACAACCGTCTATTTAGGGAAGCACCGCTTCGTTCCTGGCCTGCAGGCTGCAGTAAAGGTGCTCCATCCAAACCTGGCAAAGCTCGATCAGGTACGCGATGAGTTGCGTCGGGAAGCGGCGCTTCTAGCCCGCCTTCGTCACCCCCACATAGTGCGGGTATTGGACTTCATCGAAGACGGCGACCTCTGCGCTCTGGTGGTGGAATTGATCAAAGGGCCCAGTCTGAGAGAGCTGCTGGAAAACCAGGGTGAAGTGATCAGCGTGCGCCGGGTTCTGCGCATCTTCCGCACCATCACCGAAGCGCTGGCCCATGCCCATGGACTGGGGCTGAGTCACGGCCAGCTCGACCCATCGGTCATCGTCATCAGTGAGCGCGATGAGGTGAAGCTGCTCGACTTCGGTAGCGTGCGTGCTGGAACCGGCGACATCGCTGCGGAGAACCGTCCTTACCTGGTGCCTGAACGCAGTAGCCAGGACTTGACTGCCAGTCCCGGCGACGACATCTACTCCCTAGCTCGCCTCGGCGAGGCGCTGCTGCTGGGGCGAGAGGTCAGAGTTCGCCAGGCCAGCCCAGCGGCACTGGATGAGGCAGGAGCGCCCGCTGGCTTTATTAAGCTGCTGCGGGCGATGGCAAATCAAGATCCCAGGCAGCGCATTGGGTCGTGTGGAGAGGTACTGGCGGCCCTCGATCGACTCAGCGGCAGCTCAATCAATCGCGCTCCACTCGAATTGCTGGACCTGGGTCACTGCCAGGTCGATCTGACCAGGGGCGAAGTTCGCAACGGGGAACAACGCGACAGCCTCACCACCAATGAAGCAGGGCTACTGAGGTACCTCGCCACCCATGCCGGTCGGGTGATCACCAGAGACCAGCTGATGCGAGATGTCTGGGGCATCCGCGGCCGGGTTGTAACCCGAGCGGTAGACGTTGCAGTCCGGCGGCTGCGCATGAAGATTGAGCCGCAACCAGCGGATCCACGCTTCATCCTGACAGTCCACGGGCAGGGCTACCGGTACGAGCCTCCAGCAGAACCAGAAGGACCGGTGCCCAGCATAGGGTCCAAGGCCAGCAGCGAGCCAGCGGCAGTTCTCAGCAGGGCTAGCGTCCCTCCGGACCCCAACCAGCCGAAGCCCGCAGTCATTACCCTCGGCGGGCGCGTCGTGCAGGGCCGTGAAAGCTCGCTCAAAGCCCTCGAAGACTTGTTTCAGGCGGGCTCTCGGCTGGTGACCATCACCGGACCTGGTGGTATGGGTAAGACCCTGCTCGCACGGGTTTTTGCGGAGCAGCGGGCAGCAGAGCTGCTGAGCGAAGCACCATCGTGGTTCTGCGACCTCCAGGCTGCCCGGGATCAGGCCGGCATGATTCGAACGGTGGCAGCGGCTCTTGGCATCACCATGAGCCAGAGTACAGCTGGTAGCGATATGGACACCGTTAGCGAGGCGCTAAGCGGAAGAGGCCCTTGCCTGGTCCTACTGGACAACTTCGAGCAGCTGGTGGAATCGTCACGAGAGGTAGTCGCGGCCTGGCTCCGAACCGCTCCCGAAACGCGCTTTCTGATCACATCCCAGGCTCTCCTGAATCTACCTGGTGAACGGGTCTATGAGCTGGCTCCGCTGGAAGAACAGCCAGCAGTTGCCCTGTTCCTCGAGCGCGCACAAGAACTTCGCTATGACTTTCAGCCTGACGCTCAAGGCCTGGCCGACATTCGCTCCATCGTCACAGCACTTGACCGCATCCCATTGGCGGTCGAGCTGGCTGCCGCAAGAATCCGGATGCTGTCGACCCGTCAGCTACAGGAGCGCCTGACCCAGCGCTTCCAACTGCTTCGAGCCGGGCGGTCCAGCCAAAACGGGCGTTCGAGCACCCTGCGCGGAGCCATTGAGTGGTCCTGGCAGCTGCTCAGCGTCGAGGAAAAACACGTCCTGGCCCAGACCACCATCTTCTCAGGTGGCTTCTCGGCAGAGGCTGCCGAGGCGGTCATCGAATTCCCACAGGACGGGGCCTTGGTCCTGGATCTGCTGCAGGGTCTGGTGGACAAGTCTCTGCTGCGCTGCGTAGAGGTGACAGGTGTCAGCGGCCTGCGCCGCTTCACGTTCTTCGAAAGCATCTACCTGTTCGCATCGGAACACCTAGCGGAACTCACCAGCCTCGGTGCTCTGCGACAACGTCACCGCGATTATTACCTCGCCGAAGCGGAGCGACTCGCTGAGCTTAGAGAAGGTGCTCGTGGCCTGGAAGCCAGCCGGTTGCTGGAGCTGGAACTCGACAATCTGCTCAAGATCGAGAGCGAGTGCAGCCTGCAAGAGAGCGCGATCGCAGTCCGCATCGCCCTGGTGTTGGAGCCCATCCTGCAAGAACGCGGCCCACCAGGGACTTATGAGGAACTACTGAACTCAGTTCTGGAGCACGCCGGTCGTCAGAGTCCAGATGTACAGATGGACCTGCTCTACGCCCGTGCCCTTTGGCGCAGACGGGTCGGCGGCCGGCTAAGCGAGGTGGAAGGGGACATTGAGCTACTTGAAGCAGTCGCCCGCGACTCCACGAGGCCGCTGCTCCTGGCCCGGGCCTCTCTATACCGAGCGGGAGGCCTGCTCATTCCCATGGGTCACATCGTTCAGGCCGAGGGCAAGGTTCGCACCGCCTTGCTCACTGTAGAGTCCCAGGGAAGACCCCTCGATCGCCTGCTGGCTCACCAACATATGAGCCACTTCGCCGAGTGGCAGGGCCGCATGGGAGAGGCCGAAGAGCACGCCCAGAAAGCTCTCCAGATCGCCCGTGACGCAGGGCTGCAGCGCAGAGAGGGGAACTGCCTACGGCGCTTGGGTGTGCTGCACTGCAACCTGGGGCTACCCCAGCAGGCCGAAGGCTTCTTTCGCGAAGCCATCGAGATCCACGAAGCTTTCGATAACCCTCGCAGCACCTACGCCTGCCTCGGGCTGCTGGCAGAGATCGTGCTGATTCTCGGGCGCCACGACGAGGCCCTGCGCCTCGTCGAAGAGAGTATGCGGCGCGCCATGTTGCTCAACGACTCAGTAGCAGCTGCTCATACAGCTGGCATTCTCGGGCGCATCCATCTCGACCAGGGCGATGCCCAGCAGGCCCTTGAGCATCTGCAGGTGGGCCTGGCCGGCCTGGCCGCCTCAGGCTGGGCTGTCGGCGGTGCCATTACCCGGGTCAGTATGGCGCTGGCTCAGCTGCTGCTGGGCGCAGGCAATGAAGCCTCCATACAGCTGACTGCAGCCATGCAGGTTCTGACCCGCAACACCCAGCTTCAGGCGCGCCTCCAGGCACTCTGTGTGCTCGCTGTAGCTCACGCTAGAGGCTCTGCGCCCGATGCGGTGCAGGAAGCCCTACTGGAGGCCATGGAGCTCGCGGCTACCCAGGGAGAGGTAGAAAAAGCCCTGGTCAATCTCACCACTCAGAAGCTGGCGCCCGAACTGCTCAATGAGCTGCCACCATCACCAGAAACACTCGACAAGCTGAGCCTTCGCTCCGTGGAACTGCGCTGTCTGCGGCGACTGCTGAACAGCTAAACCAATAGAGCCGAACCGAAAGAACAGCGAAGCCCCCGAGCCATAAGACCCGGGGGCTTGTAGCGATAGTTGCCAGCTGTGAAACTGCTAGCAATCCCAGCCCAACGAACCACCAGTGACGTTGCCCTCGCCGTCAAACTCAATGCTGGCATCGATGCAGCGAGCAATGAATATGGCAGCAACCCACCAGTAGGCAGCGGGCTCATCATCGTCGCCGCTGCCCACTACCACACCACTCGCCTCAGCCAGCTCCAACACAAAGCCAGGATCGGTAAGCACGGAGGCAGCCAGACCGTAATCAGCAACGGAGGTGCTCAAGGGCTCGCCCAAAGAGCGATCGACCAGTCCGCTGTTATCGAACAGCACAACGCTGTCGGGCGTCGCCACGTAGCCGATCAGCAGATCACCGCGCCGGTCAAAGATAGACAGCGAGCCCTGACGGCCCTCACCCTCGATCTGCACATTAAAGAGCTCACCATCAAGCAAAATACCGGCGTCAAACTCGCCACTGACGTCATTGTCAAACCAGGCCAGATCCAGATCAAAAGAACGAATCGGCTCAGGTCGAAGGGTCGGTCGGTCGGTCATCAAAGAACTCTGCTCAGCTCGCTCAAGAGCAAACTCGCGGGATGAGGAACCATCACGAGGGCCCGCAGCTGCGGTGCTCAAGAAGCTGCCAAGAATGAAGGTGGGCAGGATGGCCAGGGCGGTGAAGTGCTGTGCGTTCATTGTTCTCTCCAGGTATGAACTTTGACTGGGTTCACTCGGCGGGTTGAGTCATGGCAAGCGCCATCGACACGGTGATGATGGCCGCCACCCGGAAACAGAGGTGTTGCACCTTGTTACAGAGTGTTCCAATACATCACTGCAAGCCCGTGAAGAGAAGAAAGTAAGCTTGGCGCAGGCAGCAGATGGGCACCCAGAGCAGCGCCAATCCAGCTTCGCGAGCGTTCAATGGCCGCCAGCAGATCCCCTGGTCCAGGCCGGCCAACTCAAGCCGAGTTCAGGGAGCAGACTTGACCGCATTCTGCTCAGGTGAACAGCCATAGAGATCGACATCAAAGGTCTGCGTAGAAGGTGTCTCAACGCAGCGGTCCATCACATCATGTACCCCATCCATGTCGGTGTCTCGATCGACTTGACCCCAGTCCGGTGCGACCACCCCCAGCAGCACTGGAATCAACAAAAAGCCAGTCTGGCAGAGGAAATGACCTCGCTCGGAACGAACTCGATAGGTCATAAAGGCCATACAGGCACAAAAGCCCAGCAGCATGTAGCTCCCGGTATGGGCGCGCAGGGTATCGGCAATGGAAGGGCGTAGGTCAACGGACAGGCTGAAGGTCAAGGCGAGGGTGCTCAAAAACATCGCGCCGGTGACCAACATGGCCGGACGCACCACCACAAAGTAGTGCTCCTGCAGATCCCAGTTGCCCTTAATCAGAGTGAGCTCCGGTGTGTAAAGCTCGATCATCAAAAACAGGGTCGTCGCCTGCAGACAGAGCAACAGAAAGGTCACATAGGACATCTGCACCTCAGGGTGACCATACATGTAGCCGGCGGGGGTCCAGGTCCACCACATGGACACCGCCAGAAACATGGCGGCAAACAGGGCATACAGCAGGAGTTTGCTGTCCTTCAGCTCCAGCCGAATCTTGTTCTGCTTGACCTTGGCCTGCAGGTAAAAGCTGAGGAACAACAAACCTCGGCCAATGCCGAGGCCGACGATGATGATCCATAGAATGGTGAAGTGAGCCCAGTCGGACATGCAATAACTCCTGACCTGAGAAGTCTAGATCACCTGATGGCCGAGCATGGCTACTGAGACCTCAGTAACTCCGATCCCAACTTCCTTAGAGCCGGACTGAGACCTGGCTTGCCCCGCACAAGCTAAGCAATAGCTGGACATCGATAGTCCGGTGCTAGCCGTAGGTCGTCACGGCCCCCGGACCCAGCGGCAGCCCCAAGAAGACCCAGGCCAGCAACATAATGGTCCAGCCGATGAGGAAGGCGATGGAATACGGCAGCATCGCGGCCAGAATGGTGCCAATCCCAGCCTTACGATCGTACTTCTGGGCGAACACGATGATGATCGGAAGGTATGGCATCAAGGGCGAAATGATGTTCGTGATGGAGTCACCCACACGGTATGCCGCCTGCGTCGCCTCTGGACTGAGTCCCATCTGC
>DJIF01000108.1 GCA_002433485.1 Deltaproteobacteria bacterium UBA6601 | reverse complement strand
ACAGCTTGGCTCAGCTGATTATCGCTGCCGGCCAGGAGGGGTGACTGTGAAGTCCCTGTACGCGCGGCCAGTTTTCGCTTGTATCCTGCTGGAAATACTTAAATAATATTATTGTGCTAAGCGGCCAGTAAGGGGGCGCTCTTGAGCAAGGCGATGGCGTTTGAGAGCTTGGCTGCTCCTACCCGTAGGGGGCTGCGCACCACCCGGCGCATTGTGGACGCTGCAGCGCGGCTGTTTGGTGCCGAGGGCTTCCAGGGGGCCTCGATGGATGCTGTGGCTCGTGCGGCCGGGGTCTCTAAAGGCCTGCTTCACTATCACTTCCGTTCCAAAGAGCAGCTCCTTATCGAGGCGCAGCGCGACACCTTCAGAAAGATTCACGAGCGCTTCGAGGAACGCTTTGAGCGTGGTGATCGCGGGCTGGCTACCGCCCTTGAGGGTATTGATGCGTTGTGGGAGGCAATCCTTGATATGCGAGCATGGGCGCCCTTTTTGATGCAGACCTTGAGCCTTGCCGCCCAGGATCGCCCGGTCCGGCTGCATGTGGACGAGTTCTACCGGGAGTCTACGGTGCTGCTGGAACGAGGCGTCCGCAACGTGTTCTCTGAGGAGGTCTCGCAGCTGGCCCTTCCTCCTGAGCGACTGGCCATGATCATTCGCACTGCGCTGCATGGTCTGGTGGTTGAGCTGTCTTATGCGCGCACCGCACTAGAGCTATCCCGGGTCGAGCAGGCCTATCGAGACCTGAGAGCTTTCTTTGAACGAGCAGTTCTTGTTTCCAATTCACCCCAAACGGAGTCTTTGTGATGCCGCTTCAAGCGACCCGGCGAATTGTTCGTACCCTGCGCGGACCGCGCAGCCAGAGCATTGTCCCCTACGACATGTTTGACGCTCATCAGACCGCCAAAGAGCTGCGCTCAGCACGCAAGCTGGAGGGCGTCTATCACAAGGGTCAGGCCAAGGTCTGGGACGGCAAGGACCTGCTCGCAGAGCTGGTGGAGAAACACGGTGGGGTTGATCTCCCTCCGCAGCAGGTCGAGGCTATAAAGCGCCTGTTTGCGGTCATCTTCTGGGGAGAACTGGCGGCTTGGAAGGTCAGCGCTGAACTGGCCCTGGAGATCGAGCCTTTAGAGGCCAAGATGGCGGCGACCTCCCAGGCGCACGACGAGGCTCGTCATTTCTACGTGATGCACGACTACTTGAGCCTGTTGGGTTATCAGCCTGAGCAGCTGCCGCCAGCTGCTAATCGGATTCTCAACGAGATCCTGCAAGCCGACTGCCTGGCTAAGAAGCTGGTCGGGATGCAGTTGATGGTAGAGCCGATCGCCCTGACGCTGTTTCAGCTGGTTCGTGAGGCCAACATTGAGCCCGTACTCTGTGAATTACTGACCTACTACGAGCGGGATGAAGCTCGCCACATTGCCCTTGGGGTCAACTATCTGCCCCAGCTCATCAAGCGGATGAGCGTCGCGCAGTTGGTGGACTTTCATATCTGGCAGGTGCGGATGTTTCTCATCGAACTTGATGGGGTGCGGGAGATGGAACAGGACTTCCGTGCCCTTGGTATCGATCCACGCAAGGCGATTCGGATAGGGCAGACCAAGCAACTCCATGCTGGGCGTCTGGTGACGACGCAGCTGGGTGTGTCACTACCCATTGAAGATCTGGTGACGCGGGTCATTGAGGCGCGAATGGCCCTTGACTGGCCCAGCGAGGATGCGGGGACCGGCCGCCGGGATCGCCTTCGCCGGGCCCTGGCCGCGCTGTTGCACAAGACTCCAGGAGCCCGCAAGGTGCAGCGCAATCTCGACGAGTTGATGCGCAGCGGTCAGGCTCCCGGTGTCAGCGCCGCCTGACGGCCGCCGACAGGCGCGTACGTCTCAAGGTTTCAGCTAGTCCTCGCTGTCGCTGATCAGAGCACCCAGCACCCCAAGCACTCGGTCTGGCTGGTGGAGGCGGCTGGCGTAGGCCAGGTTACGGTCTGGTCCGATGATGACCTGAAAGGGGAAGGGACTGTCGGCACCGCTCAGCGCGATGCGGTCGTTAAAGTAGCGATACAGGCTGTCCTCACCGGCTGGCATCTCCCAGCAGTTGGCATCAACGCCTGACAGGTCCATTGCCAGCAGCTCCCGGAAGCCGGTGTCTTCAGCGTAGGCGAGGGCGCGGGCCAGCCCCTCCTCCCAGGCGACCGCCAGCACCACCACTTGCTCGGGTCTGAAGACTGCTCTTACTGAGGCTGCCAGGTCTGGAACCTCCAGACCACAGATGGGTCACCAGCTTGAGTAGAAGGCCAGCAGGATCGGCATCCCTTCCCATTGGCTGTCATCCAGGTGGAAGCAGTTCACTTCCTGACTGCATAGCTCGCCCTCGCAGCGGTTGGTGAAGGGCAGCCGGAAGCTCGGGATCGGGTCGCCGGTTGCCAGTCCACCTTCCAATACAACTAAAGCGGCCCGACGTTCAGGTTGCATGGGGTCTTCGGCATCGAGGGTCACGAAGCGCAATGCAGGGTTGTCCAGTAGGCCTCTGGCCTGGAGTTCTAGCGCCTGCTGCTGTCCGGGCGCGATGAGGTAGCGCTGACCAGAGGGGGTGAGCCCATTTTGTTGCCGAATGCTCAGCTCCAGGGCTTGGCGCCCGCCGTTGCGTAGGCGCAGCACAAATGCCTGGTCCTGCCGTTCGCTTGATGCACTGATAGACCAGCGCCGGTCGATGACATTAAGGGAGCCGGTTCGAGCGCCCGGCTGCAGCGTGCCCAGGAAGATCGTGTCCATCTCAGTGATGATGAAGTCAGTTCCGTTGAGAGCGACGAAGCCCGAGTTGTCGATGGCCCACTGAGGGTCTTGTTCGGCGCCGCTCAGCTGGGTCAGGGCGAGGTCCGTGGCTGAAATCAGCCGGGTATTGCCTGGCTCGGAGGCGTCGTACAGGCGCATGGAGTTCCAGTCTGAGAGCAGCAGGTAGCCGTCAGACCAGGCCACCGAGATGGCCGACCCGGGCGTGTCGATGTGCTCGCTGAGGACCGGCGCGTCGATCATGCTGACGTCGAAGATCTCGAGTCCAGCCTCGCCACCCGCCAGGGCAACTCGACCGTCGCTGGATACAGCCAGGGACTTGCCAAGCCCCCATGTCGGCACACTGCTCTGCAGCATCGGGGCTGCGGGATCGCTGGCATCAAACACGTAGAGACTGCCGCCCTGGGGCTGTCCATCGCCCCGTTCTGGGTGCACTCCAGCGTCGGTCAGGTAGAGCCTGTCTCCGGCCTTGATAACCGACCATGAGCCGGTGCAGCCGGGTAGCTGCTGTTCGTGAACGAGGGTGAAGGCGCCTTGTTCATTGACCGTGAAGACGCTGAGTCGGTCTGGCTTGCCAGCGACGTAGAGGTAGCCGTCGTCAAAGACGCCGGTCTCGAAGCCGCTTGCGTCGATCCAGCTCTGCAGCTCGATGGGGTCATCGAAGGGGGGGCTTGTCAGGTCCGGTAAGCGCCAGCTCGTAAGTCCAGCCGGCTGGCCCAGTGCGCCGCGGGTCATGGTGACCGCTATTTCAGCTTCAGCATCCAGGGCCAGATCGTCGCACAGAGCCAGCCCGTCCGGGTCCAAAACCCCTTCGGCCCGCTCCATCAGGGGCGGAGGGCGGGGATCGAAGGGGCTGGCGTCGGTAGCGATCGGGAACATGGCCTCCGGGTCGATGATGGCGACCGAGTCGGTCAGGCAAGAGACCAGCGCGTTCTCGACCGCGAAGACGCGGCGAGGGTGCAGCATCATGCGTTCTTTACCCCCCTCTGGCAGACCGGTGATCTGGCCAGCGTAGGGGGTATGAAACATCCGGTCCGGGGCGATGGCGACTCCGCTGTGACTGGGCACGCAGATGCCTGCTTCGCGTACCAGCCCGTCGTCACAGGATTGCTGCTCGGTGACACTCAGCAACGCGTATGCCTGCGCTTCGCCGTCTTCTACATCGGCGCGCAGGGCCACCAGATGGTCGCCCAGCGGGAGCTCGGCGTTGGCGCTGTAGTTTCCGCGCAATCCTCCGTCTGCGGCGGCAAGCTCAAGCGCTGGTTCGATTGGCGTTGCGGCGATCTCTAGGACCACGTTTTCTGCTGTGGCGTGGGGGATCCAGACTGAGACGCTAAAGGTCTCACCGGGTCGTACCTGGGCAGGCTCCAGGGTCAGTTCGGCGATGACCAGACAGCTGGCTCCGGCTGGCGTCTCCGTGCAGCCATTCAGTGACGCTGTAGGTGCGCAGTCGGGTGCTCCAGCACAGTCTTGGTCTTCACAGTCGCTGCTGCCGTCCCCGTCATTGTCCAGGCCGTCACTGCACTGGCCTGGCAGGTAGGCCTCGCCATGGGACTGCGTGCAGCCCCATATCAGCAGGAGTAAGGCCAGCAATGGTCCAAGCCTGCGCGTCATGCAGCTCCAAAAGCAGCTCGAAGCTGGCCGACCAGCGGGAAGTGGTAGCGGATGCTGCGCTTGCCCTGCAGAACGACAGCAAACAGCACTGCCAGCACACTGGCCGCAACGATGCTGCTGATCAGCCAGTGCTCCAGGAACCAAGCGCTGAGAGCTTCCATAGAGTACAGGTTAGCAACCCCTGCACCTGGTGGGCACAATTCGGGCTTGGGCTGTCAGACTGAGATTGCGCTAGGCTGGCGCACGGAGGGTTGAGCCATGAGTTGTGCGCGCATTCTGAGGTCGCTTGTTTGTGTAACTGCTTCTTTGTGGATGACAGCCTGTGCTGGTTCCCAGGGGGTGGCGGACCTGGTCGCCTCGGCGGCCTTTGTGGACTTTGCCGCCGTAGCTCCTGGCGACAGCGCGGTAGCCTCGGTTTCCATCAGCAATGTTGGCACGGTTGCCGCTGAGGTCCTTGAGCCTTCAATTATGGGCGATGGAAGCGCCGTCTTCACCCTGCTGGACGCTGCCTGGCCGTTGACCTTGGAGGCCGGCTCCTCAGTGGAACTGCAGCTATCCTTTGCCCCGTTGGAGCCGGGCAGCTGGACCAGCACCCTGAGTGTTGAGGCTGGATCCTCTGCCACCATGTCAGGGAGCGGTGGTGGCAGCCAGGTGGCTGTCCCTTCGGTTGTCGCGGTGGCCCTCATTGGCCGGAGTCAAGCTGCCGGTGACGATGACGACAGCGCTGGGGATGACGACGACACCGCCAGTGACGATGACGACGACACCGCCAGTGACGATGACGACGATACCGCCAGTGACGATGATGACCAGGCCCCCAATGGCGCGGATGCCGATGGCGACGGCTTTGTGGATGTTGCCGATGGCGGCAACGACTGCGATGACAGCGATCCAACCATCAGCCCGGCCGCCATTGAGCGCTGCGATGGCCTCGATAACGACTGCAATGGGTCGGTAGACGATGAGGCAATTGATGCCGCTTTATGGCATCTGGACTCCGACTCCGATGGTTATGGTGGTCAGCTTCTC
>DJIF01000093.1:10794-30746 GCA_002433485.1 Deltaproteobacteria bacterium UBA6601 | reverse complement strand
GGCATCGTCATCGCCGCTGGCATCATCATCATCAGCGCGCCGGGAACTCGCGTTACAGGAACTCATGAAAACGCCCAACAGGAGGACGATGACCCAGCGCTGGATGGTGCGAAGCTGCAAGCTGATATCTCCGTTGCTGAGGTTATCTTACTGGCTGTGGACGGTACCGGATGCGAGATCGGCAAAGGGTAGCAACGGAACCCGGATCTCCACTGTCCAGATGTCACCATCCCGCGCCAGGAAGGCATGCTGGTGTCGGCTTCCCTGATATGGCAGTCCCTCCTGCTCAAGCCAGCAGAAGATCTCCTGGTGCTGTGCCCGAAAGGCAGCACTAAGCGGGCCTCTCCAGGTAAAACAAGCAGCCCGTTGGCTACTGAAGCGACGCATCCGGAAGGGCTGGCCGTGGCCCTCAATAAGACGCGTCACAGGTACCATAAGGAGGAGCTCCAACTGCACCCTATCGGCTGCTATGGGCTGCACTGATGGCTCAATAAGCTGAGAATAGGAACAAAGCAAAGGGCCGGCAGGACCGATACCCGCCCCTTGCACGAACGCTTCGAGCTTTGCAAATGCATTGCTGACCTCGCTCGCCGGTCCGCAGTAGCCAAAAGTAGCTGCACGCATCGCGGGCAGCGTCCGGATCGTCACCGCAGGCTTTGCGTTGCTCGACTTCAAGACCTCAGTCACCAATATCCTCCTGGTTAAGCGACTCCGCGGCACTCTTGCGACGAACCCGGAACAGAAAAACCAGCGCAGCGCTCAGCACAGCAACAATGAGCAGTACCCGAAACTCGCGGAGCCAGACCAGCAAAAGGTCAATGTTGGCGGCGAACAGGTAGCCAGCAAGAATAAAGGCTGGAATCGACACCAGGGCAGCACCTGCGTCCACCGCGAAGAACAGCCAGGGACGAATGCCGGCCTTTCCCGCCGCAAAAAAAACCGCTGCCCGCAGGCCCGGCAAGAATCGTCCCACAAAGACCACAGCGACCCCGTGACGACGCATTCTCGCTTCAATATGGTGCAGGTCACGAGGTCGTAGCAGTTTGCTCGCCCAACGATTCTCTAAAAGCCGTTCACCGAAACTGCGACCGAGGCCATACACCGCGAGATCGCGACACAGAACACAGCTCATACAGACAAAGCTGGCCTGCAGAATTCCCATGCCGCCGTGCTTGGCCAGTACCCCAGCGGCGATCAGCGGGATGTCTTCGGGGATAGGAAGTCCCAGGCCACTAAAGAGCAACATCCCAAACAAGACCGGATATCCATGCTCCAGAGTCCAGGCCAGTGGGTCTTCCAACATCAGGATATCAGAAGCGGCGTCAGCAAGGCGCCGCAGCGACTCTTACAAGTAGGAGTCGCAGTACAACTCTTCGACATCTTGGGCATCGAACTCGCTGGGCAGCGCGCCCTCTGGAGCAGGGTCGGCATCGCCCCGCAGCGTGCACTCATCGATCGTCACCGGGCACTCACCCGAACGAACCTCAAGCGCATAGCGGAGTTCGTTATCGTCGATCGGCACAGAGTAGACCTGCAGAACCACTCGATAGTCCACGCCGGGCAGCGTCACAAAGCTACAGGCCTCAGGGGTGGAGCGGCCAGCAGTGCCGCCGACCTGGCCGTGATAGTCCTCTTGCAGGCAGAGATTCAAATCAATGGCTCGCTCCACTCCATTGCTGTCTGGGAAGTTACCCAGGAAGTCGCCGATGACCTCGCCAGGAGTGCCGGTATAGTAGGAGGCTAGCCCCACCAACAAGTCCAAATCACCGTCATCATGGGGGAAATCGGTCATGAAAGGATTGGCGATCTCGTTGTTGCTGGAGTCAAGCTGAAGGTCATCGCGCCAGACCGATTGTGGGTCGACGATTACGCAGACCCGCTCGCCGTTGCCCGGGATCGTGAAGGTCGCCCCGCTGTAAAGACCAGCGCCTATGTTGGACGGCCCCAGAGTTCCCACATAAGTACCTCCGTCAATGCTGGGCGGCTGGTCTCGCTCATCGAGGTTTCGCACGTCGACGGTCTCGAAGGTGCCAGCTTCCGGATCAAAGTCCTGCAACAAGGCCCGGGTATCAAGATTACAGCTCACCAGCCACAGGCCGGCACAGACCAGAGCTGCAACGCAGATCAAGCGAAACATCGTTACTCCATCCGATAATCGACGCGGAGGCTGTATCCGCTGGTTTGCCCAGGTTCGATGACGACATCACCGCCGCTAACGAAGTCCCCCTCCGTAATGTACTTGTCCGGGAAGTTAAGGATATCGTTAAAATTACTTCCTTCACGGAAGTACTGGTCGTCCTGCGACCGCCGCCGATTGACTGGCCCCTGATCCGGCGAGCAGGTGGTGAAATCATTGTCAGCAAAGGCCCACAGCACCGCACCGCTGGGAATGCGAGTGTGCCAGGCCCTGAAGGGTGCGACCCAGTCTCCCGCTGAGTCCTGGACGAAGTCCATCTGCCCGGTGCCGATGAAGGAGAACTCGCTCAGGTTGTTCCAACCGTAATACCAGGAGCACTGGTCATAGAGGTCTTCAGCATCAACCAGCTCCTCCTCAAGCTCCACCGGATTCGTCTCCAGAAGTGACTCAAGGCTCTGATAGCGACCACTGATAACTTGGCAGCGAAGGGCCCTGTAGCAAGCGTAGGTGTAAGCCCCGACGCTGGTCCCTCCATAGGGCAGTGCGTCACCAATGGGGTTGTCACCTACCCGCGGCCCGGTGCTCGGATAGGGATATCCCAACTGATCAGGATCGTAGCCTTCGTAGATGCCCAGGTAGATAATTCCCGCATCGCGGGGATCGCTGACCAGGTCACCAGGAAGGACGATCTCGCCATCTAGATTGCGCTGGTCAATCTGCTCCTCGTAACAGGCGCTACTGCAGACCAGGACCGCCAAGCAGCAGAGCAGTATTCTACCACTCATAGCCACCTCCCAGCTCCAAGGTCATAGGCGACTGACGACCGGAAGCGAAGTACTCACCTCCTGCGTTAAGCGCGCCAGTGTTGATACCTGTGGCCTGCCGATTGTTAGTGACGTTGTTGAGCTCAGCGCTAAAGAACAACTTGCCGCGCGGAAGGCGAAGGTTGTAGCGAAGTTTCAGGTTCAAGGCCCACCAGGGGTTCACCGAGTCAAAGGTGCCGCGCTCGGCCACATAGTTCTGATACCCACTGCCTTTGTCTGCGTAGTACTTGCGGTCAAAGCGGCTACCACTCGTCACATTGAGGGTACCGCCCAGGGTCAGGCCAAAGGGCAGCTTGTAGGCAGCCGAGGCCTTCAGGACATGCGGACGATCACTGTAGAGCCAACCGTACTCATGAGGAGTCTGGGTAGGATTGTCCATAGCCGCAGTGATCTGAGTCGAGGTAAGACCGCGGGTCATCGACATGGTGTAGTTGATGTCCAGAAGCAGGTTCTTGAACATCTGCCGCTCGATCTTGAAGGTGATCCCGAGCCAATTACGGCGGGCAGCATCTGGAGTCCGGAGTCGGAAGAAGTAGTCCTGCTGACCGTTGATTACGCCAACACTGTTGGTCCCTTCGCCGTTCCAGATGTAGTTGACCTCATCATCTTCCCAGAGATTGCGGAAGAACTTGGCGGTACCGATCACACCGACCGAGGTGCGGCCCCCCAGCTGCATGTCAAAGCCAGCGGCGACGGTATAGATCCGCGGTACGGTCAGATCAGGGAGGCTCTCATAGTTGGACTGACCACGATCGTAACTCCACTGGTCATAGGAGTTGTTGGAGTCCCGGCCATCAAAATAGGGGCCCAGATAGAGCTTGCGACCCAGACCGTTCTTGTCGATAAACGAGCTGATCGCCAGTCGGCTCTCGTCGATGACAACGCCACCCCCGGCATAGATCTTGGCCTGCCCCTGTCCAGTCGGATCCCAGGCCACGCCAGCCACCGGAGAGACCGCGTCAAAGTTGACGATCTTCTCGCCTTCATCGTTACGCATCACTGCGTGGTCATACTTGAGCCCGAAGTCAATGGTCAGGCCTGGAGTGGGCTCCCAGCTGTCCTGCAGGTAGGCGAATACGGTGGTGCCGCGGTTGGTCTGGTGAAGCTGCCCCTGGGTCTCCCGCCAGTAATAGTTAACGGTTGAGGTGGGGTCATCGGCCTCTTCGAGCCGATCTACGTAGTAGAGGTTGCCCGTGTAACCAAAGGTGTTGGTCGAGCGCACGAAGCTCACCTCAACACCACCCTTGATCTCATGGACACCCAAGGCCCTGGGCACGTATGCGGTAAGAGTCGCACGGAGGGAATCCCGCCAGCGATCATTCAGTGAGAAGTAATGGGAATTGCCCGTAGAGCGGGCCCCACCCACCCCAATACGTCCAGGAGTGACAAAATCAATGTAGCCCTCTTCCTGACCGGGCAGGCAGGTCTTAAACCGGTCATCATCCCGCCAGGTGCAGGGTTGAGGAGTGACATCGATATCGGTTTGTAGATGACTGTAATGAAACTTAGCGCTCAGATTGTTGTTGATAAACCACTGCCACTCACCGCTGGCCACCAGGGAGTTCTGGTACTGGTGCGCCTGGGCTTCCGGGTCCACGGAAAAGGACTGCCGGCGGTTGCTGATACGAGCCGGGCCGGTCATCACTGAAAAAATCAGGTGATGACCCTGCGCAGGGTTGGCCGTGAGCTTGCTGAAAATATTGAAACCGTCGAAGACTCGCGGCGAACGGGCTCCCAGAGCGGTCGATGTGTTGCGTATGTAACGCACCGAATTGAAGAACCACAGCTTGTCGCGAAGGATCGGACCACCGACAAAGGCATTAAGATCGAAGCTCTCCGAGTCTCGATCGAACTCACTGCCTTCAATCTGGCGACCATCAGGGACGAAGGTGGCGTCCCGCTTCGGGGACCAGTTGCCGTTGCTGTAAAAGCCCTTTACGCCCCCTTCAAGCTTATTGGACCCGGACTTGGTGCGCACATTAATGATGGCTCCCAGTGAACCGCCATTCTCCGCACGGAAGTTGCCCGTGATCACCTCAACCTCTTCGATGGCATCAAGATTGAAGTTGAAGGAAAAGGTACCGGTCACCGGGTCGGTGGTGTTGGCGCCGTCAAGCAGCCACTTATTCTCCCGTGAAGAGCCCCCCTGAGCATTGGGGTTGGAACCTCCGGTGACTCCTGGAGCGAACTTAACCGCGCTCTGATAGGAGCGACTGGTTGGCAGCGCCTCAAGGTACTCGCGGGTAATGACGCTGCCAGTCGTCGAAGTGGAGGTGTCGATCAAGGGCCGATCGTCGACCACCGTCACCGACTCTTCCACGCTGGCAGTACGCAAGGTGACATCGATGTCCAGCGTCGCTCCGATGAGCACCCGGATGTTGTTAAGGGTGTAGCCCTGAAAGCCTTCATACTCAACGTTCAGCTGATATTGCCCAGGCGGTAGTCCGGGGAGCCAATAAAGACCGCTCTTGTCACTCTCAGCGGAGCGAAGCCCCTGCAAGCTCTCGCTGGTAACCCTGACCCGAGCCCCCTCAAGGACCGACCCGTCCTCGTCGGTTATGGTCCCGCGGATCTTGCCCGTCTGCTCAGTGGCTTGAGCTGCTGGGGCCAACAACAGCATCAGCAGCAGGGCCAAAGCCAGCGACGGAAGACGCGAGATTGTAGCCCTTGCGCTCATATTCTCTGCTCCCGGTGGGGATTCAGCGTGCTAGTCTTGCCCACCGC
This sequence comes from Deltaproteobacteria bacterium UBA6601, assembly GCA_002433485.1. Classification (GTDB taxonomy): domain Bacteria; phylum Myxococcota_A; class UBA796; order UBA9615; family UBA9615; genus UBA6601. The sequence goes on along the minus strand of DJIF01000093.1, from coordinate 25,061 downwards.
TGGCCAGGGACCGAAGGTGCCCGACTGGCGGCCCATCCATACCGCTTGAATGCGGAGACTAGCGCATCTTGGTCACTACGTCGGCAGGGCTTTTTAGATGAACGAAGCAAGACCGCTAAAGATCGGCCTCGTGCTTGCAGCGATGTTGCTGTTTTCAACGCTCGGAGTGGGGAGCTCCAGAGCTACGACCATGGTCGAGCTCAGCCTCTCTGAACTGTGCTGGATCAGTGATTTAATCGCGGTCGCTCATGTTGAACAAAGTCGACCAGAGAAACAGCCTGGTGAAATCTACATCAAAACGGTCTCGACCCTGCGCCTGGATCGGGTCCTAAAAGGGGCCCACATTGAAGGGGACCGCATCCAGGTGCGCGAGTGGGGCGGAAGCCTCAACGGCGAACGTACCGCGCTACCAGGCGCGCCACGCTACGTAGCAGGAGAGCGAGTGCTGGTCTTTCTGGAGCGGGAACAGCGCGGCTCAATGTGGCGAACCGTCGGGCTCAGCCAGGGCAAACTGACCTTCATCGAGGAAGCCGACACGGGACGCGACGTAGTGGTCAAGTTGAGGCTACCCGAGGGCTTGCAGCGCTTTCATGAAGAGGCGGTGAAACTGCCCGCTGTCCGACGCTACAGCGAAGATCTGGTGGGACGGGTCGAAGACGACCTTCAATTGTCTTATGTCCCTCCCTACCGGGCCATCCCGGGCCTGCCAGCGGCCAAAGCCAGGGCCTTTTTCGATGCAGCCCTGGCCACCGGGCAACAGCTTGATCCGCGGTGGCGACGCCCCCAACTGGAGACAGCCCGATGAAGCAATCCCTGGCCTGCTTCGCGCTGCTCGCCTCCCTACCGCTGCTGGTTGGCTTTAAGTTCATTGATCCGCCCAGGGCCTGGCACCAGAATGACCTTCCTCTGGAATACTGGGTGGGTGATGCACAGCCAGCAGGACTGAGTCAATCGGACACCCTGGAGGGTATAGAGCAGAGTTTTCAAAACTGGTCGGATGTCCCCTGCTCCCCCCTGGAGGCGAACTTCGCCGGCGAGATTGACAACGACACCTCAGGCTTTGGCCGCCCTGACATCACCCTGTTTACCTTTGATGGCGGGGCCAAGGACGATCTGGGCAGCGGACCACTGGCCGCCACCGTCACTCACTCCAGCAACGATGTGGTGACCCACAACGGCCAAAGCTTCTTCCGCACCACCTCAATGAACATCATTTACAACGAAGGGCTTAGCTGGGGCATGCCCGAAGACATCGCCTCTCCCAACTGCCACAATCGCTATGACTGGATCGGAGTGACCACCCATGAGATCGGTCACGGCTACGGGCTCGGTCACTCCTGTGATGATGGTGAGCCCTGCCCAGACCCCATCCTTCGTTGGGCAACGATGTACTGGAGCGTCAGCTCCTGCAACGACTCCCAGCAAATACCGGGCGAAGATGACCACGCCGGGATCAACGCCATCTATGGAGTCTCAGTGGACTTTGAGGTCGAAGGTGACGGCGATCAGGCCAGTCTGGTTGGCGGCGTACCGCTCACCATAACCGTCTCGGTCCCTGAAGACTTCCAGGGAGACCAATACAGCCGCTATGAGTGGAACTTCGGCGACGGCACGATTCAAGAGCAAGATGCCGATGAACTGACCCCGGTGAGTCACTCTTACGAGGAAGAAGGCCAATACACCATCTCCCTGCTGGTCGAGGGCCAGGATGAGGAATGCGGTGGTTTCTTTGAGGCCGATCAGCGCAAGGTCGGGGTGGTCCTGGCCTGCGAGGAGCCCCAACCCGAGTTCGGGTACCAGAATCTCGGTGAGCACCGAGTCCAGTTGGAGAACACCTCGCCGCTCGGCGCATTTGGCTGCATCACGGGCTTTGAGTGGTGGGTCGACGGCAACGAAGACAGTGCTCAGAGCAGCTATGAGCCGACTCTCAGCTTTGATGAACCGGGCACCCACAGCGTGACCCTGCGTGCATCCGGACCAGGCGGCAGCGCTGAATACACAGCTGAAGTCATCGTGACCGCCGATGCTGACGAAGGAGGCTGTGACTGCAGCAGCTCAGGCCGCGTCAAAGGAGAGCCACTGCCCCTGTTGGCGGCACTGCTGCTGCTCGCCGTGCGCCGCCGCGCCCTCCGGCGGTCGTAGCAACCACTCTAGCGGAAGCTATGCTGTTCAATGCAGCAGTACTAAGGCGGTCACCCCAAGGGGCCATAGATACCAGGTAAATTGATACAGCTTGCCGCGATTGACCAGGGCGACCAGGGCGACCAGCGACAGATAGCCGACCGCCGCTGACGAAACAAAACCAAGCAAGAGAGGGGCCGCATCAAGGCCCTCCAGACTGAGTCCATCACGAGCCTGCAAGATCACAGCGCCGAGAATGGCCGGCACGGACAGCAGGAAAGAGAAGCGCGCAGCCTCAGCACGAGCCAAGCCAAGAAATAAAGCAACGGCGATGGTCGATCCAGACCGGGAGATACCCGGGGTAATGGCGCAGCCCTGGACGAAGCCGATCAGAAGGGCGCTCCAGATCGCCAGACGAGCAGTGCCAGCACGCTCCTCTGACACCAAGCGAGTAGCGAGCAGCAACGCGCCAGTGACGAGCAGCGCCATAGAGACCTTGACCGGGCTGGAAAACAAAGCGGTGAACTTATCGTGAAGGCCGACGCCCATCAGTCCAGTGGGAACCGTCCCAATCAACACCAGCACGCTCAACCAGCGGCCTTCGTCAGCCCGCAGCCAGCTCGACAGCCCCAGCTTGCTCAATTGCTCATCTGGACGGAGCGCAGCAATGCTCTGGCCGATGTCCCGCCGATAGAACCACAAAATGGGCAACAGGGTGCCCAGGTGCAGGACCACGGCAAACAGTTCTTCCTCACCAGCAGCAAAAAAGTTGCTGCCCAACCACTCCTGAAACAACACCAGATGCCCGGACGAGGAGACCGGCAGGAATTCGGTCAACCCCTGGACTGCTCCAAGAATCAAGGCTTGCAACCACTGTGACATGCACGGGAAGCATGACGGTGTTAGCCTCGATTTGTCTACGCGAGGTTGCATGCTGTACCTGTCCGCCAATAACTCCATCGTGCTCCTGATCGACTGGCAGCAGCGGCTGGTAGCAGCGATGCCTGAACAGATCGAGAGCCGCAACCGCGCAGCCGTGGCAGTCCTGCTTAAGGCAGCGGCCGAGTTGGAGGTGCCGATCCTGGCCAGCGAGCAGTACCCACAGGGGCTTGGCCAAACCGTCAGCGAGTTGAGCGACCTGCTGCCGGAAGCCACAGTACGCCACCCCAAGACCGTATTCTCTGCAGCGCTGGTGCCAGAGCTTCAGGAAGAGCTGGCCATGAGTGGTCGCAGTCACGTCATCGTGGTGGGTATGGAAGCCCACGTTTGCGTTTTTCAGACCGTCAGAGGCCTTCGAGAAGAAGGCTATGCCGTCCATGTTCCGCTCGATGGGGTGATCTCCCGCAAAAAGCACGACTACATGGCGGCAGTCGGACTAATGCGGCAGTTGGGGGCGGTAACTACGAGCATCGAGACGGTCATCTTTGATTGGCTGCGTCACGGGCAGGGTGAATCCTTCAAGGTCATCAGCCGCCTGATTCGGGACTGAACATGTACTGGATGAGCGCGGAACGAATGATCTGTGCCAGTCATGTTGTGAGTGATGCTGCCGAGGGCCGGCAGGGCCTGCACGGACACAACTGGAAGGTCAGTGCACATGTTCGCGCCGAGCGCCTGGACCGATCCGGGCAGGTGCTCTCTCCCACTGTGCTTGAGGCAGAGCTGTGGGCGATCCTGGATCCGATCGACCATCGGCACCTCAATGACCTCGCCTCATTCCATAGCGGTAAGGGGCCATTCCCGACCACGGCTGCGGGACTCGCTCGGCTGGTGGGAGAACAGCTCGCTGCCCGAATCAATGACGACCGGGTCCAGCTCAGACGAGTAGATGTCAGGCCCAGAGCTGGACTGCTCATTTCCTGGGAGCAGCCATGAGCCTCGGCTCCAGTTCTCAGCCCCACCTACCCCGATATCACCGGCCATCTGTGACACCTTGTGTCTATTGTGGCCACCCGGCCTACTCGGTCATCGAGGCTCGATTCGCCAGGACCGTAAAATATGCCGGGGTCGGCGCAGTCAGCGATGACGAGGCGCCCCGCGAGGTCATCTCGCGGGGATACTATGTGTGCGATGGCTGCCTAGCATTGCTCGACTTCCGCGTCGAGCATCACCTCAGTCCCCGCAAACACTCCAGCTTCAACGCTCTATCTGTGGCCTATCATGCCTTTGCAGTCTGGTGCATGACGGCCTTAGGATCCCTGGCCGGCTTTGATGCCGGACGGCAAGCGCTGATTACCACACCACGCTTTCTCTACCTGGGCGGCGCCCTTGGCATGGCGACCCTGGTAGTCCTGTTCTTACGCGCCCGGGTCCACACGCGTTATTACCGACGCTGGCGGGCCCAGCGACAGGAACCAGTTCGTCCTCGCAACTCGCTGGCTGGATTCACCGCGCTGCGGGATCGAGTGCACCCTGAGCTGGCTCACTACCTACCAGTTCGCTTTGCTGATTCACTCAAGTTACTCAGCAAAGAGGGCTCTCCTCCGCTGCGGTCACTTGGACCCAGCGGAGAACCGTGGGGCGAAGATCCACCAAGCAACTTCGCCGGCCACGGTGAGCACGAGTGGTATCGGCTGATCTGGAACTCGTGGCAGCTATGGCCACTCACCGATGTAGAGGCTCGCGAGGACTGGGACGCTCCATCACAGCCCAAGCTGCGCGAGTTTGAGTTGGCCTGCGCGACAATCCCGGCTCTTTCGGTGGCAATGCTACTGGTAGAAGTCGTCGGTCAGCCCTGGTGGCTCGGTCTTCTGTGCGGCGCGCTGCTTTGGCCTATCGGCCTGTTCACCGGTCTCTCGGTTCGAACCTCGATGGTGCGACGAGGCACAGAGATTGACAGCACAGAACAGGTTGGGTAAACGACCGCCAAATTCAGGTTCTGATTGGATCGGAGGTACTCGAATGAAGTCCTCCGCAGAGCCCGAAAAGATGGTGGAATGACCTTGTCTGAGAACGCTGCAAAGCTCTCCGATACAGCAACCGAGGCATTGCCTCGGCCAGTACGCAATGGGATCCCTGCTGGGTCCTGGGAGATCATGGGACTCGCCGCCCTGCTGCTGATCCCGGCCATATCTGGAGCCTGGTTGCTTGCTGATGTGTCCATGGCGGTTGCGGTCTTAGGCGGCGGCATGGTCGCACTGGCCAACTTCTGGCTGCTCTCAAGGATTGTCGTGAAGGCGACTTCCGGCCCCATCAACGGTTCCCAGTTGCTTGGCCGAATGCTGTCCAAGTTTCTTCTGCTGGTCATTTCTCTAGGCGTCGTGGTCCTGCTACTTCGTCTTAACGCCCTGGGTGTGCTGCTTGGGGTAGGCACGATCTTTCCGGCAATCATCCTTGGATCTCTCATGGACCTGTTCCGTGACAGGCCTGCCCCACAGGGAGTAACAAACTGATGGCACCTGCAGTCCTGGCCGCGGCTGACGCCTTTACCTGGTTGTCCACCCTTCCCTTCCTGCAGGGTGAAGGGATGGCCCGCTACCTTCCTTTTGCCCACTCCTGCCTCGCCGCTTTGATCATCCTTATCCTCGCGTGGGTGGCCCGAATCGCCCTGATGCGGGTTCCCGCTGGTCGAGAGGGTCTGGTTCCGGACGGAACCCTGACAACGCGCAACGGCTTTGAGTTGTTTACCGAAGCGATCCTGGACATGTGTCGCGGAGTTCTGGGCAAGGAAGCCGAGCGCTACTTCCCGCTCATCGCCGCGCTGTTCCTGTACATCTTTGTCAGCAACATCCTGGGGGTCTTCCCTGGCTTTCTGCCACCAACCGATCAGCTAAATACCAACATCCCAATGGCCCTGGTGATCTTCCTGGTCTACAACATCGCTGGCGTCATTCGGCAGGGGCCGGTCGGCTACCTCAAGCACTTCATGGGCCCGGTCCTGTGGCTGGCGCCATTGATGTTCGTAGTGGAAGTTGTCAGCCACCTGGTGCGACCCGCGTCGCTGTCGATTCGTCTGTACGGCAACATTATGGGCGACCACACCGTCCTAGACATCTTTATGAACACCCTGCCAGAGACCATCTCGTCACTGCTGGGTTTTGGAATTCCCGTGATTTTTCTGGCCCTCGGGATCTTTGTTTGTTTCATTCAGGCCTTTGTTTTTTCACTCCTTAGTGTGCTTTATATCGGCCTTGCCGTAGCCCACGATCACTGATTGACCTGGAGGTCATTTCCCATGCGCAAGCTGTCTTCTCTGCTCGTTCCGCTGACGATTCTCGCTGCGGCTCTCATCCCTTCTCTCGCTTTGGCTGCCGGTGACGGCGCTGGCATCGCTGCCGGTGACCAGGGCATGGTCGCGCTGGGCGCGGGTGTCGCCATTGGCTTCGCCGCCCTCGGCTGCGGTGTTGGTCAGGGCCTTGCTGCTCTTGGTGCCCTCCAGGGCATCGCGCGCAACCCAAGCGCCTCCGGCAAGATCCAGACCCCGATGATCATCTGCCTGGCTCTCATCGAGTCACTGTGCATCTACGCACTGGTCATCGCCTTCTTCCTGCAGGGCAAGATCTAGTTTCTCTGATCGTGGCTTCAAGCTGCTTACCACCGGAAGCAGCCTGACCTGGCCGAAGCGACGGGGCGGTCCACAAAGGTGGGCTGCCCTGTTGTGCTTGGGCCCAGGAGGATCCAGCACTACAATCTGCCGGCGCTTCGGCAGTATGCAGGTCGACCTGCCTTAAGTCGTCGCCCAAAGTCAGCAAACACAGCACCTGGAGCCGTTGATGAAAGCCCTTCCTCATCCTCTGCGAGTCGCTCTCCTGATCTCCCTCGTGGTCCTACTCGCCCTGGCCCTGCTGGCCGGCCCGGCCATGGCGAAAAAGAAGAAGAAAAAGAAGAAGAAGGGCCAAGAAGAGCCACCTCCGGTCGGCGAAGTCGTGATCGGCAAGTGGACCTGTTACGGACCGCCCGACTTTGCTGCCATGAGCGACGGCAAGCGCCGGACCGCCCGCGGCGAGGCACTGGACTATCTGCAGCGCTTTGTCACGGGCAAGGTCATGGAGGGCTTCGCCATCGACGGTGACGAAGACCTCACCTACTTCGAGACTGCTTTCCTAGGCCGACCCTCACTGATCGATACCTGGCTTGCTGAGAACTTTGCTCGCTGCCAGGCGGTCGCAAAAGGCAAAACCAAGCCCAGCGAATACCTGGCCTATCTGTCCGGAATCGGCCGCGAGTTTGAGCGTGGCCAGTGCTACAAGCCGCTCGATTACGAGTACCACAACTATCTGGACATCCAGAGCGGCTGGCAGTTCAGGATCCATGTCTGTGCCGGCGACAAGATTCTGATCGAGACCACCGGCGAGGACAACGGCAAGTTCACCATCGAAGACACCGGCAAGGTTAAGAACAACAAATACATCACCTCGGTGGGTGATCCCGACATCCCCGAGGCTGGCGACAAGGGACTGGCCGGAGACATGCCCCATGGCGCGGTGCTGCTGCGCTACGAGGCGGAAGACGGCTCCTACACCCGCTACCACGCCATCGGCTACTCGATGCCCTTCGAAGCACCAGAACACGGGTTCATTTCCTTCGCCATCAACGACACAACCTATTTCAACAACGCCTTTCACGATGGCCGCGGCGGTATCGACTTCATGGCCATCGATGTCTATCCAGCGGTGACTGAAGAAGGCGCTGGCGCTCCCTGAGCCGAGCCGAGCACAGACAGAGGGCTGCTGCCACCCCTGCTCACCGCAAAGTCGAGCAAATCTTTGGGCAGCGGCGCCACAATACGCACCCGCTGATCGGCCAGCGGGTGCTGGAAGCACAGCTCATAAGCATGTAGTGCCTGCCTGGGTAGGCCGAGGCTTTTTATGTCTTCTGCACTGAGCTCAGCCCGCCACTTCTTCAAGAAAGCTCTGCCCTCATCGTTGTAGAGCTTGTCACCGACTAGCGGATGACCGAGGTGAGCAAGATGGACCCGAATCTGATGGGTCCGGCCACTACGCGGCGCAGCTTCGATCCAGGAAAACCCTGCAGCCGAACCGAATCGCTGCAAGGTCCGGATTCCGGTAACAGCGCTTTTACCGTCGCGATGCACCCTCATCTTGAGGCGGATTGGCCCCTGATCTCGAGCAATGGGCTGGTCGACAACCAGCTGGTCCTGGGCAAGCCGTCCGTGCACCAGGGCCACATAGCGCTTGGCCACTCTACGTTCCGCAAACAAGCGACCCATGGCCTGATCAGCAGCCAGGTTCCTGGCCAGCAACAAGGCCCCAGAAGTCTCCCTATCCAGCCGGTGCACGCAGCGCAACAGCTCTCCTGCAGCGGCCCCAGCGAGCTGACGTCCGGCGATCGTAAGGGCCGATGTACGGGTCAAGCCCAGCGGGTGGCAGAGCAAACCAGCTGGTTTGTTCACCGCCAGCAGGTGCTGGTCATTAAACAACTCGATCAGCCGCTCGGGCGGTGGGGGAAGAAAGGGATCCGCCTGCCCCCTTTCGGGCACATCAGCCAGCAGAATCTGGCCAGCTCGAAGCCTCGCCTTGCTCGATAGGGGCGGCCCAATCTCCAAGCGAAAGCGGCCTTCATCAATGGCCTTTAGCACCTCTTCTCTGGGCAAGGGAATCAGCTCACTCAGGTAGTCGAGCAGCTGCCTTCCTTCTCCAGCGCTTCGAACACGGTGGCGCATAGGTGGCGGATAAAGCGGGGCCATACAGGTTGCTATAGTCGCGACGCCAGCGACCAGCAAGGTGGAAGATGACTCGCTGGTGGATTCCCAGCCAACCGTGCAGTGGAGGTCTTTATGATTCGCTTGTTGCTGTTCACCACATCAGCGGTTTTGGTTAGCCTGGCTGGGCTGGGATGCTCGTCCAGTTCCAGCAGTTCCCCGGTCTTAACCCTGGGCGTCGTCCTGCCCACATCCGGTCCCAACGCTGCAGTAGGTCAAGAAGCCGCAGACGCGGCGCGGATGGCCGTCGCCGAGTGGACCCAGCGCTTCGCCGACCAGGGCTACAACCTGAAAATCAATGTTCAGGACGATGCATCGGACCCCAAGCAGGCAGTAGCCGCGGCCTACGCGATCAGCGGAGACCCCACCACCTTTGGGGTGGTCGCACACTACAACTCGGGGTGTTTCCTGCCCGCCAGTTCTCGATATCACGAGGCAGGTCTGATGGCGATCAGCCCCGCCACCACCAATGTCGAGATCACCCAGAAGGGCTTTGCAGAGATCGCCAGGGTAACGCCCCACGACGGCATCCAGGGACTGCTCACTGCACGCTTTGTCCGTGCTCACCTGGGGCCGGTCCGAGTCGCAGTGATCCACGACCGAACTCAATATGGTCAGGGACTGGCCGAGGTGTTTCGCGATCAAGGCCAACAGCTGGGACTCAAGATGATCTCCTTCGACGGCATCCAGGTCGGCGACAAGGACTTCAAGGCCCTGCTCACCAAAATCCGCTCTGAAAGCCCAGACGCTATCTACTTTGGCGGACTTTATGATGAAGCAGGATTTCTGGTTCGGCAGATGCGCGAGCTGGGCATGAAAAACAGCTTCATCACAGACGACGGTGTCTTCGGCCAGGACTTCTTTGATGTGGGCGGAGAGGCCACCGAAGGAGCCATAGTATCCTTTCCGGGCACACCTCTCGACAAGCTCGAATCTGCCAAATCCTTCCTAAAGTCCTTTGAACAGCGGTTTTCCCGGCCGGTCCAGAACTACGGCCCTTACGCCTACGATGTAGCCAACATTCTGATCAAGTCCGCCTATGAGGCGATTAAGAATAAACAGTCAACGGACTTACGCGCTGAAGTGGTCCGCAGAGCCCGGTCGATTACCCACCAGGGGGCCCTAGGCATAACCCGCTTTGATAGCAAGGGTGACACCCTTAATGCTCGCTTCTCCTTCTATCAAGCAAGTCAGGGTAGCTTCCAATACCTGCAGACCGTCGGTCTCGAAGAAAGCCCCACATCAGCCAGTCCTGCAATAGGTGACGATGACGATTCGGCTGCTACCAGCAACAAGCCTTCTGACTCGGCCGCCGCGCCCGCTGCAGGAGGCTGAACTTGGCTCAAGTCCGGGGGCCAGCAAAGCTCGCTGAAGCGCTGCTCGCCGCCCTGCTGATCAGCCTGCTGCTGGCCCTCTCAGGGGCCCTCCTGCTGATGCAACAACAGCAGCCCCAAGCCTTCGCCCAACACCTTGTTAACGGCCTGACCCTGGGGGCACTGTTCGCGCTCATCGCCCTGGGCTACACCATGGTCTACGGCATCATCGAGCTGATCAACTTCGCCCACGGCGAGGTCTTCATGCTCGGCTCCTTCCTCGGCCTGCTGGCCCTACAGGCACTGTTCGGCTGGGGCATCACCTCAGTGTTTGTAGCTCCGGTCCTGGCTCTGCTCGTCGCCATGTGTGGCTGCGCCGCCCTCGGAGTCGCCCTGGACGCAGTGGCCTATAAGCCGCTGCGGCGCAAACCCAACTGGGCCTCGGTTCTGGCCGCCTGTGGCGCGATCTTGGGCCTGACCATATGGTTGCTGCCCGGCCGCGGCAAGCTCGACCTTGGACTCCTAGACGGCGCTGAGCCCTATGTCTTCGCCACCCGTCTGGGCGGCTTCGTGATTCTGTTGTTGATGGCGTGGACCGCATTTCAATTGGACGCAAAAAACCCCAGCGCGCCGCGCACCACCCCCCGGGTCAATGCCCTGTTGTCAGCCATCGGGATGAGCATTTTTCTGCAGAATCTGGTGATGCTCGCAGTAGGTAGGGACACTCAAACCTTCATCCAGATAACTGACTTCAGTGGGCTCCCAGTGAACCCGGAAACCGGGCTCTCCCGTAGCTCTTTTCCCCTGTTCGGCATCGAAGTTCAGTACATCGAGGTGGTCACCCTCGTCGCCGCACTGCTGCTCATGGTGGCGCTCGATATTCTGGTCAGCAAGACCGCGCTGGGCAGGGCCATGCGGGCCATTGCTCAGGACCCTGAGGCGGCCCGGATGCTGGGCATTCCGGTGGCTCGAATCATCACCGCGACCTTCATGCTGGGCTCTGCGCTAGCCGCCGCGGCAGGCATCCTCTACGGACTGCGCTATGGCGGGGTGAAGTTCAACGACGGCTTCATCATCGGCCTGAAGGCATTCATTGCGGCGGTACTCGGTGGTATCGGCAACATTCGCGGCGCAATGCTTGGGGGCTTCCTGTTGGGACTCAGCGAGACGGTAGTGGTGGCGACGATGGAGTTTGGCTGGCAACAGCTCGGCAATTGGCGGCACGGTGACAAGGTGACAGAGCTCTGGCCCCATGCCGAATTCCACGACTACAAAGATGCCATCGCCTTTCTAGTGCTAGTCGCGGTATTGACCTTGCGACCAGCAGGTCTGCTGGGCGCACCTGAGGTAGAAAAAGTATGAATCAGTCGTCACCTGTTGTTCTTCGCCTCAAGCCAAAAGGCAAGCATCGAGTCTTGAAAGGACACCCCTGGGTCTTCAGCAACCAGCTCATTGAAATCCCTGCTGAGCTGGAACCGGGTAGCGAGGTGCTGGTCCTAGATGGCCAGGGCAAAGCCATCGGACGGGGTATGGGGCATCCATCTACCCTGATCACTGCCCGCATCTTCGAGCGGAACCCGGAAGCAGTCCTGGACGATGACTGGCTTGAGGGGCGCCTCCGCCAGGCCCTTGAGCTACGCAACGGAGTCTGCCCAGAGCGCAGCAGCTTTCGCTGGGTGCATGGCGATGCCGATGGCTTGCCTGGCCTGATCATTGACCGCTATGGCAGCGGGGATGGACCCAGTCGCGTGGTGATGAGCGCCAACACCGCCGGAATGGAGAACTGGAAAGCGCGCATAGAAGTCGTGATTGCGGAACGCTTCGGGGTCGAGGCGGGACTCTGGAAATGCGATGGCAGAGGTCGCCAGCTGGAAGGCCTGGTCAGCGAGGTCCGTCTGGGCTGGGGCCCGCAAGGTGAAGGCCCAGGATCGCTTTGGCTCAGCCAGGACGACGGCATCAAGCTGCGTTTTGATCCCTGGGCAGGTCAAAAGACCGGACTCTTTCTCGACATGTGGGAGAACCGCGCTCGAATGGGCCCGGCCCTCGGCCAGGGCAAAGTGCTCGACCTGTACAGCTACATAGGTCAGTGGGGGCTGGTTGCGGCCCGCTGCGGCGCACACCAGGTCACCTGCGTCGATCGTTCGGAGCGTGCCGTCGCTCTTATCCAAAAAAACGCTGAAATCAATGGCCTCCAAAAGCAGCTTCGTGGGGAGTGCGCGGCGGTCGAGGAGTTCCTCCGCAACATTCCGGACCGTAGTCATGATGCGGTGATCTGCGACCCCCCCTCGTTCATCCGCAGCAAGAAGCATGTATCTGCTGGACTGCGTGCTTATCGGACCCTTTTTGCGCATGCCCTGCGCAAGGTCCGAGATGACGGCTTCGCGGTACTGGCTTCCTGCTCTCATCACCTGTTCGAAGAGCGCTTTGCGCGAGTGGTCGAAGAGGCCGGTCGCTGGGCCGATGTGAAGTTGTCGGTCATGATCCGTGGTGATCAGAGCCCCTGCCACCCGGTACCACTGAGCTTCCCCGAAGCGCGGTACCTGAAGTGTTGGTTGGTTCGGGTGAGCCGCTGATGGCACCTGCCAGACACGCGCCGCTAAGAATGCTGCTGCTCGGCGGCAGTGGACGCCTTGGCACAGCCCTGCATGAACAGGTTCCTCAAGACTGGACCCTCATTTCGCCACCGCGCAGCAAGCTGGATCTTGCCCAGGCCACAACTCGAGACCTGCAGGCCTGGGTCAGAACAAGCGCACCGTCGGTGGTCCTCAACGCCGCTGCTATGGCCTGGGTCGACGAATGTGAGGAACAGCCTGAGGCCGCCGAACAGATCAACGCCCTCGCACCAGGTCGACTCGCCACGGCCTGCGCCCTAGAGGCTGTGCCCTTGCTGCACATTTCCACCGATTACGTATTTGGCGATGTAAACAGCGGCGGTCCAGCGCCTTACGCCGAGAATCGGGCCGCCTGCCCAGTTCAGGTCTATGGCAGCAGCAAAGCGCGGGGCGAAACCGCAGTCCAGGCCGCCGGGGGACGGGCATCGGTGGTCCGGGTATCCTGGCTCACCGAAGCAGACGGTGGAAGCTTCCTTGCTTTCCTGCAAGAGCAACTAAAGCGCGATCCTTCGCGGGTCGAGGTGTTAACCGCCCAGCGCTCACGACCGACCCTGCTCCCTGGTCTCTGTCGCTGGCTGTTTGCCCTCTCCGAGCTGCTCGCCAACGGCCACGATGCACCTGCTTTCCTGCACCCGGCTGGCGGTGCCGCGGCGACGAGAGGTGAGTGGGCTGACCATCTCCTCAAGGAACTTGGCTACCACCAGGTAGAGCTGATCGAGCAACAAGGGCAAGCAACCTCGCCTGAGCACAGCCTGCGCGCCACCGATCAGCGCGCACCAAGGCCGCTGGACAGCAGTCTCGATGGCCGGGCAACGCGAAGCTTTTCTCAGCAGGCGGGGCTGCCGGAACTGGACGACTGGCAGGGTAGCCCGCCGGTGACAGACTGACTCCGGCTGAGAAGTACCTCGTCATCGAGACGCCCAGGAATCGTCTATGGTGGGCTCATGCCCGGTAACCCCAACCCCAGCCAGACCCCGCGCAGCACCTCCATCGCCGGAGTCCTTATCCAGAAATTGGACTGGTACAGCGATCAACGGGGCTCCTTGTCGGTACTGCTCCGCAGCGATCAGACCGAGCTAAACGGCGAACAGTTCGGCCAGGCGTATCTGACTACGGTTCGACCCGGCGTGATCAAAGCCTGGCATCGTCATCAGCGACAAACCGATCGCATGGTAGGGATCAACGGCCAGACTCTGCTGGTACTGGTGGATGGCCGAGCCGACTCCCCGAGCTACGGTACTGTACTGGAGACCGTCTTAGGTGAGCGGCACCACTCGCTGGTACGGATTCCCGCTGGCGTATGGCACGGTCTCAAGTGCCTTGGAGAACGCGAATCCATGGTCCTGAACCTACCGGACCTAGCCTACGATCTGGACCAACCGGACGAGCAGCGCGCGCCAGCGCATCAGGCTCCTGAGCAGGGACTGCCCAGCTACGATTGGTCGCGTCGTGACGGCTGAACAACGGCTGCGAGAGCTCGCTGTAGCCCTCCCTCAGGGCCAGCTGCTGCAGGAGCCTGAGCTGCTGGCCGGCTACGGGGGGGATGATTCCGGTCTTGCC
>DJIF01000093.1:0-10501 GCA_002433485.1 Deltaproteobacteria bacterium UBA6601 | reverse complement strand
GCTGGCCGGCTACGGGGGTGATGAGTCCGGTCTTGCCCCGATGATGCCCCTCGCTGTAGTCGAGGCCAGGTCGGTCGCCGATGTTCAGGCCTCCCTGCAATGGGCTAGTCGCAATGGAGTCCCGGTTACTGCCCGCGGCGCGGGAACGGGCAAAGCGGGAGGCTGCATTCCTGAACCAGGTGGCTTGGTGCTTTCTCTGGCATCGATGAGCCGGATCCTGGGCGTCTATCCAGAACATGGCTACGCCGAAGTAGAGGCCGGAGTAATCACAGGAGCATTCCGAGAGCATGTGGCCAAGGAATACAGCTTGTTCTATCCACCTGATCCCAATTCCCTGGACAACTGCACCTTGGGTGGCAACGTCGCAACCAACGCTGGTGGTCCGGTGGCCCTGAAGTATGGGGTAACGGGCAACTTCGTCATGGGCCTCAGCGCTGTTTGCGCTGACGGTCGACTCATTGAAACCGGACGACGCCAGCCCAAAGGCGTCGCTGGCTACGACCTGAGCAGCCTTTTGGTCGGCTCTGAGGGAACCCTTGCCATCATCACCAGCATTCGATTGGGCCTGCTTCCCAGACCTCGTGAGGTGGGTACCAGTCTGCTTGGCTTTGCTGACCTTCCAGCTGCCGCCCGCGCGGTCGCCCGCGCCCGACGCCGAGGACTAAGTCCCCGAGCACTGGAACTCATTGATTCCCACAGCCTGGAGCAGGTACGCACCACCGGTGAACTGGAGCTGGATCCCCGGTGGGGAGCCTTGTTGCTGGTGGAGTTCGATGGCGAACCCGGTCAACCAGCCGACTTGTTGGAGCGCTTTGTGGATGACCTCGGTGCTGATTCACCCCTCAGCGTGCGAGCAGCCGGTAGCAGCGAGGAACGCTGCGCACTGTGGGCTCTCCGCAGACGTCTGAGCAAGCTGGTAAAGCACGGAGCAACCGGATACATCAGCGAAGACATCGCGGTTCCGGTGGGCTCGATCCCAGCTCTGGTGGAATCACTAAACAGCATTGCTGAGCGCAGGGACCTGCGTCTGGCCACCTATGGTCATGCTGGAGACGGCAACCTCCATGTCAATATCCTGTGGTACGACGAGGGTGGAGCGCAGCGTGGTGAAGAAGCCGCCGCCGAGGTCATGCGCCAGGCCCTCGATCTGGGCGGCACCATCAGCGGTGAGCATGGAGTTGGGCTGGCAAAACGGCGCTTTCTGCCATGGGAGCAAAGCCCCCAGGAA
Organism: Deltaproteobacteria bacterium UBA6601; assembly: GCA_002433485.1. GTDB lineage: Bacteria > Myxococcota_A > UBA796 > UBA9615 > UBA9615 > UBA6601. Next base: position 9,273 of record DJIF01000093.1, on the reverse strand, counting down.
CTTAACCTGCAGCGGGGTCTCCGCCAGCTTTGGGATCCGGCCGGAATCCTCAACCCCAGCAAAGTTCTCGCCCTCGGCGGACCGAACTGATCAAGGCGGTGAGATGTTGCCGAACCTCGGCACAGCAAGGCAACTGAGGAGAGCCCGGGCCAGTGAACTCCAACATAGCCTCGCAAAGGGGGCCTGCCGTAATGCTCGAATGGAGTGACGCAAGGCTCTCAGTGGCGAGTTCCGAGCACTCAACTGGTGGCTAAGAGCAGCATCGAGGCGACCAAGCCGGGTTCGCATGCTGGCGTCCAGCGGGGCAAGCGATGACTGTTCCAGGACCGAGCGGGTCGCCTCGAGCATGGCAATGACGTCGTCGGAGAGTCGCTCGGTAGCTACTCCGTACCGAGCCAGGCGGTCCGGAAGCAACCGAATCCGACCTCCGCGCGCTGTCAGCCGCAACCACAGATCATAATCTTCAGCCCGCGAAAGTTCCTCTCGCATCCCTCCAGCCTGCTCCCAATCAGCGCGTCGCATGGTGACGGTAGAAGTGCAGACAAAGCAATCCAACGACAAGTCTCGATGATCCAAGGTGAGACCCTGCTCAGGAATAGTAAACCGAGCCCCAAGGATGCTGTCGAGCCCCCGAGCTGGGACTTCCATGTCCCCACAGACGAGCACGACCTCAGGTTCTTGCTGGAGGATGGCAATAGAGCGCTGCAGCCGGTGTTCGGTCCACTGATCGTCATCATCGAGGATGGCGATAAACTCCGAGCTGCCGGCGAGCGCAGCCTGGTTGCGCGCTGCGGCAGGTCCGGCCCCACTACCCATGGCCTCATCGATGACATGGACATTAAGCAGCAGGTCTGGTTGATGAAGGTTTTGTAGCTGTTGCAGGTTGCAAAGCGCCTGCTCCAGCAGGGCCGGACGCCGAAAGCTCGCAATCAAGACGTCTACTTCAGTCACCCCAAGCTTGTTGAAGCCCTCTTTTTCAGTCATCGGCTGTAGCAAGATCCTGCCGAGCCCAGGCCGCGGTCGCACGCACCTTATCGGTCAGTCGAGCCTCAGGTCTCCAGTCCAGATCCCGCGCTGCCTTGGAGATGTCGGCGGCCATGTGACGCTGATCGCCAGGTCGCTGCGGACCGTATTGGACCGCAAAGCTGGCCGGATCCAATTCACAAGCCGAAACAGCCATCTTCCACAACTCATTAATGGAGGTCTGGGTGCCGGTACCGAGGTTCCAGGTGATGCCGCTCAGCTGGGGTCGATCCAGGGCAGCCAACCAGGCCCTGGCGACATCTCCAACATAGACAAAGTCTCGAGTCTGCTCACCATCGCCATAGATCGCAATGGGCTCGCCACGCAGGGCTCGCCCCAGAAAGATACCGAGCACTCCCTGGTAGGGGTTATCCAGAGCCTGCCGCTCACCATAGACATTGAACATGCGAAATGCGCAGCTTCTCAGCCGCTGCTCAACAGGGCCCTGGCAAGCGGCAAGTAAGACTGCCTGTTCTGCGGCCAGCTTTGTGACTCCATAATAGGAGGTCGGCGCACACTGCTGTAGCTCGGTCACGGGAAGCTGAACATTGCCGCCGTAGACGGTCATAGAGGAGGCATACAGAAAGTGCCGGGCGCGGTGACGGCGAGCCGCCTCGATCATCCGAGCAGTACCCACACCATTTACTTCCATGTCCCAGGCAGGCTCATCGTAAGAACGAAAAGTCGAGGCCTGACCAGCAAGATGACAGACCGCTTCAATAGATCCGCTGCTCAATGCACAAAAGGCGCTCTCAATGTCCGCCGGGCTACGCACATCGCCCTCAACAAAGTGGGCCGCCTCGGGAACGCAGTCAACTCGACCATTGCTCAGGTCGTCGAGGACGACCACCTCATCTCCTCTTGCGCTGAGGGCTTCGGCAATGTGACTGCCAATGAATCCAGCTCCGCCAGTGACCAGAACCCGCACCCGTCATCTCCCCATAGATGTTGGCCGCTGCAGCCGCTCGTGAAGGTCAACGAGCGCCCCCAGGAGGCGACACAGGGTAGCCCGGCGACGGCGCAGCTGTCCTGCCCCAGCGCCATCACATAGCTCCAGAAGCTGCCGTTCGGAAGCGGTAAAAATGGCGCGCGACCATCGACCATCGACTCTGCGCCGCCCCAGGACCGCTGGCCGCTGTGCCAAGCTCTCGCGAGCCGCTGAAACAGCTTCCAGGCTCCCGCTCAGCGCCGCAAGTTTACTGGGAGAGTGGAGCAAATCCGAAGCTAGTCCAATCAGCTGCGAGAGCAGAATCGCTGGCGCTCCAACGGCAACCACTTCAGAAGGCATCGCCCGAAGCAGCAGCCGAATCCGATTTCTCGCCAGAAGGCGCGCGCGCTGCGCGGCACGGGCTCCATAAGACCTGCTCCGGTGATGGCTCAGTCGTGCGCCGCCAACATAGAGGCAGGGGTACCCCAAAAGTTGAGCCCGCAAGCTGAGGTCGAGATCTTCAAGGTAGGCCTCAAAGCCCTCATCAAAACCGCGGCAATCGCGAATCAACTCACGACGGTAGACGGCTGCGCTGGCAGGCGCACCCAGAACCCAGCAGTCAGGATCGAAGGCGCTGCTGTCGGGGCTACCTGAGCCGCGCTCAAAGACCTCACCCCAGCGTGTCATGCCATGACCTGCGGAGTCCACCAGCTCAGGAGCAGCATGCTGAAGAATCCGGCTGGCAAAGAAGCCAGCGTTCGGGTGGCTGCGTGCAGCCCTATCGATTTCCTGCAGCCAATCGGGAGCCAGCTCAGTGTCATCATTGATCAAGGCCAGCAACTCTCCACGGGCGCTACGAAGGCCGGCATTCGCGGCATGAGCAAAGCCTCGATTCACCGATAGACGAAGTTCCCGCGCCGCCGGCAGCTCCGTGCGAATCAACCCTGTGAGATCAGGGGCCGGACCATCCAGGACGACCACTACTTCAAAGGGCGGACCCCTGAGTTGAGAAATGGACCGAAGACAAGGAACGAGCCAGGCCTTTGACCCCGTGCAGGTCGGCACCACAATCGACAAGCGTGGCGCACCTGGAGCAAAGCTAAGTTTCGCCCCTTCAGGTTGGCTCCAAGAGTCCCTGCTACCCGCACGAGAATCCAGCAGCCGGCCCGACTCATCCGCACCTTCAGGTAGTTGCTGGAGCAATTGCAGGATTGGAGCCTCTGCTATCAACCGCGGACGACGCCAGGGTGCCCGCACCGCCAGCTCTCCTAGGCGAGACCGGACTCGCTCGGGCAGCTCCCTTAACCCAGTCGGCTCCAGACCCAACTGCAGTTCTTCAACCCCTTGCTCCTCGCACAGCTTGATCCAGGAAAGCCATGCCTCTGCACTCAAATCCTCACCAAGCTGTACCGCCAATCTTGGCCGGTCTTTTCGGGCGCGCACCAAAGCGCGAACAAACTCCTGGGGATTTCCCCGATCACTACACACCTGCAGCTGAACTTCGTGCAGCGCCGAATCGACCAAAGACTGAGCTGAAAGCTGCTGTCGGTCCAGCCGCAACCTAAGTTGAGTGTAGTGACCTGCAGCAAGTCCATGCTCAACTTCACCCAGCAGGCTCGCGGCCTCACCGGTACCGGTCCAACCATCAATGCACAAAGGGGCAGGGGCCAACTGCCGACCTGAGCGTAGACCGCGACCAATGGATAATAGCCGGCTCAAGGCGAACTCCGACCCAGCAGGGTTGCGAGGAGGACTTCAAGGTCTAGTCGGGGTGACCAACGCAGCACATAGAGGAGATCAGCCGATATCATCTCCTCCAACCGCCAGCGACGCAGTCGGTCTAGCTGCCAGACTCCAGTGATCCCGGGCAAGAACTGGAGCCTAGCTGCCTGCCAGGGCTCCAATTGTTCGGCCAACGAGACCTTAATGGGCCGCGGCCCGACCAGGGCCATCTCGCCAACCACAACGTTCCAAAGCTGTGGCAGTTCGTCGATATGCAGCTTACGCATCAGCTGCCCAAGCTTCCCGCCTCCATGGTCTCCCACCGGACCAACTCCAGTGCGCAAACGCAACATTGAGAACCGCTTACCATCACGGCCAACCCGCAGACAGCCATATAGGGGAGGTCTGGCTGAGAGCCGCCAGGACAACCACAACAGGACTGGTGCCACAGGTAGCAACAAAATCAGGCCCACCAGAGCAGCGCAACGCCCCAGCCAGCGGACCAATAAGTGCTGCCCTCGGGAACTTGGTCCAGCGCCCAGGGTAAGGGCAGGAAAGCCGGCAACTGTAGGCCCACCGGGTGCCTGTAGCAATTCCGTAGCGCCCATCATTACGTAGCTGACCGCGACCCCCAGCCTTGCAAGCTGAGCAATCTGTCCGGCGCTCCGCTCGACATCCTCGGGACGACCAACCACCAACACAACATCAGCGCGAAGGTCAGCGGCTAGATGAGTGACTTCGCTGCGGGCCCTCAACCGGGGCTGTGGGCCATCTTTAGCCAGGGGGTCTAGCGGAACGTAGCCCAACAGACTCAGCTCTTGGGGATTCTGCTCGGCAACCCGGTCAAAGAAGGCCGTCGCCTGTGCGGCTGGACCCATGACCAGCGCCCTGCTTCGCAGTCCCAGGGTCCGGCGGACCACTGGCCGCTGAAGCAGCAGACCGATGATCTGAAGGGCCAGCGCGCTTAAGGCTGCCCAGCAGCCGAGGGCCGCTATGGGGACCCCCATGTTCCTAAACCCCGTAACCTGACCGGCGATGGGCAGCAACAGCAGCGCCAGTAGGAACAGGCGCAGACCAGAGTCGAGCAGCCTTGGCTGAGCTACTCGCTGGCCAACTCCCGGCCGCTGCGGAGTCACAACAAAAGACCCGCAAACCGCCAATAGAAGCAAAACCAGCCCCTCAACGCCGAGCAGCCAACCAGAGCCCGCGATGACCAGCGAGCGAGCCACCAGACCACTGCATTTCAGCAGGGGAAAGGTCCACCAGCGGGTACGCCAACGGGTCCCACTCCAGCTCAGCGCATAGTTCCAGTAGGACTGCAGGTGATGCCAAAGAAGTCTATTCCAGGGAACTTGTCGGCGGCTCGCAGCACTGAGTCCATGCCTCACCCGTGATCGAGGCTCATAGCGCACCGAGCGATTGCTGGCAGCCAGCCTCCTACAGAGGTCCACATCTTCAAAGTAAAGGAAGTACCGCTCATCGAAAGGTCCACAGCTTGGAACTGCAGACCGGCGCAGCAACATAGCTGCCCCGCTCACCCAGTCCACCTCCTGATTGGAGTACCGATCCATCTCCAACATCAGGTGCTGCTGCAGAGCCTTGCGACCTCTGCTGGTCGCACCAAAAGGAGTTCGCCGCGCGAGTACTGAGCTCAACGAGTAAAAGCGTCTTGGACTGTTCTGACGCCGTCCACTTGGAAGCAGCAGACTCGGCGCCGCGATGGCACTCTCGGGGTGTTTTTCAAGACTCTCGAGCAGCGGCTTGAGCGCTCCTGGCTCCAACTCTGCGTCTGGATTCAACAGCAACACCAGATCACCAGAACTCTTTCTGAAGCCCTGATTTACCGCCGCCCCAAAGCCCAGGTTCCGAGCATTGCGCAGCAAGGATACCTGCGGCCTGTCGCCCAGATCATCGGTACAGCCATCACGTGAAGCGTTGTCGATGACCCAGATCTCTGCCCTAATGTCCTCTCGGCTCAGCTCTTGCTCGATGGAATCCAAGCAGCGCTGCAACAGCTCGCCACTGTCGTGCGCAACGACGATGGCAGACAATTGCGGTGCATTCAGTGAGCGCATGAGCCTCGCAACGACGGGCTGGAGCAGAAGACCATTGTTCATTTACCGGAGGCAGCTGGCAAGGTCGGAGCAGAGCGCCCTGACCTGGAACCGACCGGAGAGCCACTGAGTGCGGATTCTACTGTTCACCGATGCCTTGCCCGAGCTGGCCCGCGGAGGCCTTGATCTGCACGTGCAAGAATTGGCAACAGCTTTAGCTGCCGAGGACCTGGAGGTTGTGACCTATACGGCCCGAGGCCAGCAGAGTGGCCATGGAGGACCCGCTGCACAACTGGCCAGGCGTCTTTCACAAGGCAGCGAAGACTCGACTCTTGGGGCCTTTGATGCGGTCCTCGCCGAAAAACAACCGGATCTGGTTCATATTCATAGTTTGCAGGGCCTCTCGCATCGACTCCCTGAGCGCGCCGTACGCTTCGGCATCCCGGTTGTTTGGACGCTCCATGATCTGTATTCAATCTGTCCGCGCAGCCACCTCCATGATGGTCACGGCAAGCCCTGCTCAAGCCCGCAGCTGGGGGCTGCCTGCGGGCCATGCTTTGGAGGGCTCAAGGGCTTGCTTGCCGCGCCTGTCTTCGGATTGCGCTACGCTGGCTACTTCGGAGCTCTACATCGATGCGACCGACTCATCGCACCTTCCCAATACATAGCTGACGTGCTGCTCGGAGAAGGAGTGAACAGCGCTCGTATTGAAGTGCTTCCTCCAGGGCTTCCAGCACCGATCCGCCTCGCGGAGCCGGGCGGCATGGACGGGGCCTGCCGCTTTGTGTTTGCCGGTGACCTGCGAGAAGCCAAAGGAGCCGATCTGGCGGTTGCTGCAGTCACCTCACTGCAAGAACCGTCGATTCACCTTGAACTCCATGGTGGAGCACCGGCGCCCCCAGCTCCGCGAGAAGTCGCCTATGAGGACCGCCTGCGCCAGGCAGCAACTGGCTCCTCAGTGAATTTTCATGGGCGCTATGAGCCAGAGGAGCTGCTCTCCATCCTCGACGGTGCCGCGGCACTGATCGTTCCATCAAGAGTCCGAGAGAGCTTCGGCCGAACCGCCAATCTTGCCTTGCAGGCTGGAGTCCCAGTGATCGCTGCCAACCATGGGGCCTTGCCAGAATTTATTTATGAGGGAGTCAACGGTTGCCTGTTTGAACCGGGAGAGGTGGACTCCCTGGCCGATGCAATGCAGAGAATCCTTGAACGGGGGCTCGAGCTACAAGCCGAGATCGAGTCCTGGCCCGAAACACCGCAGCTGGAACATCACACGGAGGCCCTGATCCAGCTTTACGGAGCACTGATATGAGCTGGCTGATGCCCCATCATATTGCGCTCTGTGTTCCCGCCTACCAGGAGCAGTTGGTAGGCTTCGCCGCGGCCATCGCAGCCCTGTCACCGCCACCAGGCGCGCTGCTTGCCGTGGACGACGGCAGTCAGGACGGGACCTGCGATCGGCTACGAGCCGCCGGCTTTGAGGTGATCGTTCTCGAACAGAACCAGGGCCTTGGGTCGGCCAGAAACCGGCTTTGGAAGTGGGCCCAGGAGCTTGGCTTTGCCGCGGTCTGTTACCTCGATGCAGATGTGCAGCCACCAGCAGACTATGTCCAACGGGTGTGTCAATTACTGGAACCTGGATTCGCCGGAGTTGGGGGCCGAAACCTCGATGAACAACCCCTCAGTCGTGCAGATCAATGGCGCGCCAGGTTCTGGTCCCAACAGCTGGGCGAGACACCGCTGAAGGCAGCACCGATGCTAGTAGGGGCCTGTGCCAGCTATCGAATTAAGGCCCTGGATGCTGTAGATGGTTTCGATCCGCGTCACCGCAGCCACGGTGAAGATGTCGATCTCGGCCGACGGCTCTGTGCACAAGGCCGTCGCCTACGCTACGAGCCGGCCTTGCGGGTTCGTCACCTTCGCCACGACAGTCAACTTGAGCTGCTGAAAGGCTGCTATCTGCACTGTCGCGAGGGAATGCGTGCCACCCTACGCACACCGGGCCTGGCACCAGGGCCTGGCAGCCTAGTAGGTGGCATGGCAAGAAAGTCGTTGCGGGCGCCTCTAGCCGCACTGTTCCGACGAGCCGACTTGGGCGAAGCAATCCTAGGCAGCGCCGCCTGCGGGGCCGGAATGCTGGGCTACGCCGTCGGCCTGATTCGACCTCAGAAAACCCCGAAAGAGGTCGACAGGTGAGCCTCAGCATCATCATCTTCAGCCGCAACGACTGCGAAAACCTGAGAAATTGTCTCATGACCCTGCTGGAGCGACCCTCAGCAGAACTTCTCGAGGTCATTGTCATCGACAATGCCTCTGAAGATAACAGCGCCCACATGCTCGTAGACTTCCCCTCAGAGCTCCCGCTCTGTGTGATCTCGCTACAGCAAGACTCCTCCTTCTCACACGGCAATAACCTTGGCCTCAAACAGGCCCGAGGTGAGCTGATCTTGTTTCTTAATCCAGACACCTTCCCAGACGGCAAAGTGATCGATCGCTGTATCACCGAGCTCCGCAAGAACCCGAGCTTAGGGATGGTCGGACCGAGATTGCGCTATCCAGACGGCCAGCACCAGCAGAATGGCTGGTATCTACCCAGCCCTCAGCAGCTGCTTCGCCAACACCTCCGGCTGCGCCCATCCGAGGTTCCTTCATTAGGTCTCCAGGTCACTCCAGTAGGCTGGCTGATGGGCTGCTTTCTGATGAGTCGCCGAGCAGTGCTGGAAGAACTGGGTGGCTTCGACCCGGACTTCTGGTTCCACGGCACCGATCTCGAACTCTGTGCTCGAGTCCAGCAACTGGGTCTGAGCCTTGGCCGGGTCGAGGCCGCACAGCTGACCCACATCGGCCACCGGGCCTGGCCAGCTGAGCGACGCCGAGCGTCACAGCGAGCCCTGATTCAATACCTGCGACGAGAGCAGGGGCCCTTGATTGCTTCGTCAGCCGCACTGGTAGCGCACTGCCTGGAGTCGCTCCGATGACGGCCAACTTCTGGCTGCTTGGGCGCCGCTCAGCCCCACGACGGCTCGGCGGTGACGCGATGCAGCTGGACGAGATAGCGGAAATTCTGCGTCGCGAAGGCGCACCGGTCCATCAGCTCCAGCACCCCTCCCAGATCCATCCACAACGCGGCGATAAAGTGGTGCTCTTCAACCTCCAGCGCTGCCTGGACTGGGAGGACCTGCCAGAGCGAAGCCAGGCCGCCGGGGCAGCTCTTATCCTGATTCCGCTGTTCCACTCGCTCGGGCAATACCATCGTCATGGTCGAATTGGCCTCGACGGCCTGATGGCCCGCTTCATCCAAGACCCCCAGCGCTTTGCGGCACTGCGCTGGGGGCGCGCTGACCTGCGCGCCCGTGCTGGCCAGGTCATTGCACTGGCGGATCAGATCCTGCTCGCCCACGAAGATGAGGCGAGCCTGATGGCGCGCGAACTTGGCTGCGCACCATCAGCACGGCAGGCCACCGTAGTACCGGTGGCAATTCCCGCCACAGTCTCCCTGTCAGGCCAGGCTCGGCCACCCTTTGCTGGTAACGATTTTGTGCTCTG
>DJIF01000012.1 GCA_002433485.1 Deltaproteobacteria bacterium UBA6601 | reverse complement strand
TACAACAGCGCCTTCATGCACATGTTGCGCGACGAAGACAACGCCGGCTATCGCAGTGCGATCAAGAACGTGCTGGAATACAGCCCCGCGATTCTTGAGCGCTACGTCAACTTCATGAACAACCCCGATGAGGAGAGCGCGGTCGAGCAATTCGGCAAGGGCGACAAGTACTTCGGTATCGCTACCATGATGGCAACGCTCCCTGGCCTACCGATGTTCGGGCACGGACAGATCGAAGGCTATGCCGAGAAGTACGGCATGGAGTACTCGCAGGCTTACTGGGACGAAAGCCCCGATCAAGGGCTGATCGATCACCACGAACGAGTCATCTTCCCACTATTGAGAGAACGGCGACGCTTCTGTGGAGTGGCGAACTTCGCCCTGCTCGATTTCTTCAGCGAGGGCGGTGTCGACGAGAACGTGTTTGCCTACTCGAACCGCACGCAGCGTGCCGAAGAAAGCAGTCTGGTGCTCTACAACAACACCTGCCACAAAACTTCCGGCTGGATCCGCACCTCAACGGCCATCAACGTCGGCGACAGCGATACGCCTGAGCTTGTCCAGCGGAGCCTGGTGAGCGCTCTCAAGCTGCGTGTGGAGGATGACCTTTACTTTGGGCTGTGGGAACTCCGGCAGCAGGCCTGGATTCTAAGAAGCAGCAAGGAGCTCGAAGAGCAGGGCTTGTTCGCCACACTCAGCGGTTACCAGGCAATGGTCTTTATGCACTTTCGGGAACTCCCGGAGAGCGACGGTCGCGTCAGGCGACTGGCGGAAGAGCTGGCAGGAGGCTGGATCGAGGACCTCGAGAAAGGGCTTGCCCGACACGCAGCCCAGCAGCCAGAGGGGCGAATTCAGCCGGCGGTCAAACCACCAAACAAGCTGCCCGAGACAGCACAGTCCGGGGCGCCGCCAGCTGCCCCTGCCACAACAACGCTGTTGATCCCTGCACAAGACCCGGTAGCAAAAATGCAGCAGGGCGCAGATCAAGGAGAACTCGAGGAGCCAAAGCCTTGAAGGACATCTGCATACACGGCCACTTCTATCAGCCTACTCGGCTGAACCCCTGGACCAACCGGCTCGATCCGCAACCTTCCGCCGCTCCTTTCCGCAACTGGAACGAGCGAATCGCCTTTGAGTGCTATGCACCCAACATGGCGGCACGCCTGCTCGATGCGGAAGGAAAGCTGCGCGCCACCAGCAACAACTACGGCTGGATCAGCTTCGACATCGGGCCAACCCTTCTGACCTGGATCGCTAGCGAGCACCCAGTGCTGCTGGAAGCCCTCCGGCTTGCCGATCGCAACAGCATCGAGCGCTTCGGCAAGGGCTCAGCCATCGCCCAGCCCTACCATCACCCCATCTTGCCCCTGTGCGATGCCCAGGACCGAGCCACCGAAATACGCTGGGGCCTTGCGGTGTTTGAACAAACTTTCGAGCGTCCAGCTGACGGGATCTGGCTACCCGAAACAGCCATCGATCTGGCGAGCCTTGATTCAGTAGCCGATGCTGGCCCCTCCTTCGTCATTCTGGCACCGCACCAGATCGATTCGATCCGAACCGCTCACGGCAACTGGCAGCCAGCCACCGAACAGGACTGCGCCAATCGGGCCTTTCGTATCGAACTGCCATCAGGCCGCAGCATCAAAGCCCTGGTCTACGATGGCAGCACCTCTCGCGGCGTCGCCTTCGAGGGCTTGCTCAACGACGGCAACCGCTTTGCCCAACGCATGGTAGAGGCGGCGGCACAGACAGGCCTCACAGTGGTCGCCACCGATGGCGAGAGCTACGGCCACCACCACACTTTTGGCGAGATGGCGCTGTCCTGTGCCATCGCTGCCATTCAGCAGCGGTCTGATGCACGGCTAACCAACACAGCCTCCTGGCTGGCCGCCAACCCGCCCACTCAGGAAGCGAGAATCCTCGAACCCAGCAGCTGGAGTTGTGCTCACGGAGTCGGTCGCTGGTCCCGCGACTGCGGCTGCCGTATGGACTCCTCTAGAGGCTGGCATCAACGCTGGCGCGGACCGCTGCGAGACAGCCTCGAGAGACTGCGGGACCAGGCGCGAGAGGCACTTCAGCCTATCGGAGAAACGCTGTTCACCGAGCCCAACAAGGCCAGATCCGGGTACGGCGAAGTCCTTTCCGGCGCCCAGCCCTTCGACTCCTGGTACGCAGAGCAGAGCGCACCCACAGGCGATCCTGCCAAGGCACTGCAATGGCTCGAAGTGCACCGTCACCTACTGGCCATGTTCACCAGCTGCGCGTGGTTTTTCGACGAGGTAAGCGGCATCGAGCCACTGCAGAACCTGCGTCACGCTGCTGCCGCGACCGGCCAGCTCAGAGAACTCTGCGGGGTCGACCTGAGCCCACAACTTGAGGCCGACCTGAACCAGATTCCCAGCAACCTGGGCACTGAACTGCTGATCAAAACCATCCAGCAAAACCTTGAGCCATCGCCCATCAGGAGCGAGACGAGTTCGTTCTGCCTTACTGACAAGCGAGCTGGGGTTTTGCTACCGGTCAGTGCCCTGGATGGCCCCGGACCCATCGGCAGCCTCGATGGGGCCAGGGACTTCATCGATTGGATGGCCGATGCAGGAGTCGGAGTCTGGCAGGTCCTGCCCCTGGTACCAACCGACGACCACGGCAGCCCCTACAGCAGCTGGTCTACCTTTTCCGGTAATCCTGATCTGGTTGGACTGAGAGGCTGCGCAGAGGCAGGCCTTCTTGACCCAGAGGCCGAGCTGGCCAGAACCGAATGCGTTGATTACGAGCGCACCCGAGCACAGAAGCGCCCCCGGGTTCTGGCAGCTGCCAGAACCCTGCTGAGCCGCCCCGACCATCCCTGGTTTGCCGAGCTTCAGCGCTTCGTCACCACCGCTCCATGGGCCACTGACGCAGCACTCTTTCACGCCATCAAGGAGCGCCAGGAAGGGGCACCCTGGTGGCTATGGCCGGCGCAACTTCGTAGCTTTGATCCGGACGCCGTGGCGCAGGCCTCAGCAGAACTCGCTGACGAAGTAGAGAACTGGCGCGCTGCGCTGTTTATTTTTGAGCATCAGTGGGGCGCTGTGCGGCGCTATGCCGCAGCCCGCGGGATCCGTCTGGTCGGCGACATGCCCATCTATGTGGGCCGCGACAGCGCCGATGTATGGGCTCACCAGCAGCTCTTTCAGCTCGACGCCCTGGGCTTCCCGCTCAAGGTTGCAGGGGTACCTCCCGATGCCTACTCAGAGACTGGCCAACTGTGGGGTAATCCGCTGTTCGAATGGGCAGCAATGGAACAAGACGGCTACCGCTGGTGGATCGAGCGCGTGCGCCGCACCCTGCAACACTGCGACGTACTGCGCATTGACCATTTCATCGGCTTTGCCCGCTACTGGGCGGTCGATGCTGAAGCAGAGCATGCTGCGTCAGGAGAGTGGATTCCGGGACCGGGCAGGGCCGTATTTGACGCCATCGAGGCCGAACTTGGCCGCCTGCCTCTCATCGCTGAAGACCTCGGTCTGGTTGACGAGTCCACCCTGGCACTGCGCGATGCTCTGGGGCTACCAGGCATGAAGGTCCTCCAGTTCGGCCTCGATGGAGATCCCAGCAACCCCCATGGAATCGACAATCATGTCCCGCTGAGTGTGGCCTACACCGGAACGCACGACTCATCAACCACGCGCGGCTGGTGGGAAGCCCAGGATGCCGAACGTAGATCTGAGCTCGGCCTCGGCGAAGACGGCAGAACCGCCACCCGAAGGATGGTCCGCATGGCCCTCAGCTCTACATCATTTTGGACCATCCTCCCTGTGCAAGATGTGCTCGGCCTGGGCGACGAAGCCCGCATGAACCGTCCGGGAACACTGGGCGGCAACTGGGTCTGGAGGCTGCCTAAGGATGCCCTCGACGAACCCATCACAAAAGCACTGCGAGAGGACATCATGAACGCTGGTCGCGCAAAGCGAGCCTGAGAGCTAATAAATGCCGCCGCCGGGAACCGGCTGACCTAATTAATTGGGCGCTGCGCTGGGAAGTCGGGGGGACCGTAACGGTTGGCCTGCTGGTCACCGTCCTGTGCCAACAAATGCAAGAGATAGACCCAGCCCAGCACCGGCAGCAGCCACAGTACGCCCCACCAAGCACTACGACCACAATCGTGTAGCCGGCGGGAAGTGACCGCAAAGGTCGGCAGCATCAGCAACAGCCGAGTGGTTTCGAAGGCCGGATACCAGCGGAGCCAGGAAACCAGGTTCTCCCTACTCCAGCCCATCGCCAGGTCCACCCCAAATGCCACCAAGAGACAGGCGCAGACAAAACCCAGGAAGACAAAGCACTCCAACAAACCGGCTCGACCACTGAAGCTCGCGTAGCGCTTCAGGCAGCGGAACACCCAGGTCATCTGTCCGAACCAGTCCTAACGGAGCAGCGCTAGACAGTTGATGTAGAGGTCATGATTCTGTGGGCCTGGCCCCGCTGCAGAATTAAATACCGAGAGTCGGACTGGAGCCCCACCAGAGCCACCCAAAGTACCCTGATGAAGCTGTGCGTCATTGACCTCAAGTACGTAGTTGGTTGGGCTGACCAGACTCCATTGGAGGTGCAGTCCATCGACGCTGTGCGGCAGGCTTAGTTGGTTGTTACCAGCGCCATCCAGGACACGGTAATTGCTATCACCACCGCTGAAGGAGAAGCGGAACACCTCATCCGCAAGCGACTCCAGACGGAGCCCAACTTCACCGCCAGCCTCGACCCAACCGTTATCGAACTCAAGAGAAAAGCTGGAGCCTGGGTTCAGCACCCCTCCTTCGAGATCCCGCGAAAGTTCACTGCTCGCACCCAAATCAGCCCACAAGCCCCAGGCGGACGGGCTGATTCCCAGCGACCCTCCACCACCGTTCAGGGTCGAGTCACCATCGCCGAACACCCCGGCAGAGCCGTTCAGACTGACGGTCCAACCGTCTTGGCCAGGCTCACCCCCGGCACTCCCACACAGCTGCCAATCGGGCAGCGCAGAGTCGTCATCATCGCCGTGAGCAGAGTCGTCATCATCGCCGTGAGTAGAGTCGTCATCATCGTGAGTGGAGTCGTCGTCATCGTGAGTGGAGTCGTCGTCGTCGCCGTGAGTGGAGTCGTCGTCGTCGCCGTGAGTGGAGTCGTCGTCGTCGCCAGAATCGTTATCAGCGCTGTCATCGTCGTCAGCGCGGCTGTCGCCACCATTAGAGCCACAGGCTGGCAGCAGAATTGCCAGTAGCAGAATGAAGAGAATGTATTTTTCACAACGCATCACGGCTCTCCTGAGCGGCTTTCTGAGGCAAGAGGCTACTCCTGCCTGGGTCCTTGCGGAAACGAACCTGTCGGAAAAAAGACTCCTGCTCAACCCTAGGGCTGCACGCTGCTAAGGACCGCGTACTCCCAGCTGCCCAGAGCAAGAGCCAGGCCCTGCGGCCCCACGCTCCATTGACGGTTCGGCTGAAGCAGTCCTTGTAACTGAGCGACACCTAAATCTTCCAGAGCGGGGGCGGGGATCACTTCAGTCCGCGTCCCCCAGCCCTTATTCATGGCCACCACCGCGACCTCACCGGAGGTTGCAGTCAGGCTATAGACCAACAGTTCCTCATCGACCCAAAGAACCTCGACCTGCCCGCCACGAAGCGCCGCGGACTCCTTGCGAGCAGTCCCGATAGCTCTCACTCGGTCCAGCAACTCCTGCTGGTTAGCGCTGAGATAAGGAGCAAAATTCATCCAACGCCGATTGTCGGGGTCACCATCACCAGCCAGACCAATCTCATCACCGTAGTAGAGCAGCGGCAGCCCGGGCTGGGTCAAAGTGAAGACGAATGCCATCGAGAGCCGATTGACCAGGTCCCAGCGAGTGACCTGATCTGCACCATCGGCAAGCAGATCCGGAGTAGAACCCCAGGGTCCCATGCCATTGCCAGCCGCCTCGGTTACGAAGCGAGGGACATCATGGTTGCCAAGAAAAGGCGACATTATCGCGCCCTCAAATGCAGACCAACTGGTCTGCATTGCCTGCTCCAGGGCCGCCATAGAGCCATCGCCTGCAAAGGTACTGCGGATCGACCAGTAGAGGGGGAAGTCAAACTGCCCATGCAGTTCGTAATCACCGACATAATCCATCAGCAGTTCGTGCTCAGATGCACCGCTGAAGGTCTCACCGACCAGATGAATGGGAGCTCCTACCGGGGCTGAACCATGCTGTTCCAAGCGGCTACGCAGCGTTCGCATGATGACATGATCCAGGTGCTTGGCTGCGTCCACTCGCAGACCATCAACGTCAAACTCACGCACCCACCACAGCACATCATCAACCACTCTCTCGACGATCGCATGATTACGATAGTTGAGATCAGGCAGGTAGTCAGTGAACCAGCAGTCCAGAACTCTGGCATCCCAGTCGCACCCTGAAGTACCGCAAACACAGCCGTCACTGAGCCACTCCGGGTGCTCAACCAGATACTCGTGCTCCAGGTGTACATGGTTAAGAACCAGATCAAACACGACCCGAACTCCGCGCGCGTGAGCCTCACGAACCAACTCGTGGAGGCGGTCCTTCGCGACGGCGCTGGAATCGCCAAAACGCTCCTCTACTCCACGAGCGGAGACTGGCCAATAGCCGTGATAACCAGAAAAAAGGTTCACCCCATCAATACCGAGATAGGCCCCCTCAGGGTTCTCCTGGGCGGGCGAAATCCACAACACATTGACCCCAAGATCGGCAAAGTAGTCTTCCTGCAGGGCGTGAATCACGCCGAGGAAATTGCCTCCCTGATAGTCAGCCCTCCAGGCGACACCTGGAGTGGCCGGCAGCAGCGGGTCCTGCTCCCAATCCCCATCTCGGAAGCGATCGGTGAAGACGAAATACATCAAACCTTCGGCCCAGCGGAAAGGCTCGTCTTCTACCCACAGCGGAACAAACAAAGGGGAGTTCTCAGCGGCTCTTCCTGCGGCATCGACCACGCTGAGCCGGACAGTGTGTTTGCCTGAAGGCAGGCCGGTAGCCGCCACCGTCAGCTGACCACTCGAAGGGTCCCAGCTGGCCTCAGTCGGCAGTTCTCCCACCATGACCTCCAGCCCTCCCATGTCCAGCGACGCGCCGTCTGCAGCAGCCAGGAACTGGACCCTAAGTTCGAGCTCGCCAGAGGGGGTCGCTGAACCGCTAAGCACCCGCAACAGTGGACTGCTGCAATCAGCAACGCGGAGATTTCGATTCTCAATGCCGTCACTCCAGTGGCCCAGGCTCCAGGGCGGCGGCCCGGCTTCCCAGGCGCCGTCATACAGATACTTGTAGGCGTAATTGCCGGGGGCAAGCTCTCCCAGCTCGATGCTCCACCAGCCCTGCGCATCGGGCCCTTCCATCTCCAGGGGCTGCCAGTCCGAAAATTCTCCGGCGAGCTGGACCTGTGCGACCCCAGTGGGGGCAAGGTGTTCCCTGATCACCGCGCAGCTGCGAGGGCTGCTGTCCTCCGGCCACCGCTCATCAGGACTCTGTGTGCTGCTGACCGCAGCATCAGCAGAGTCGTCATCGTCGCCCTGCTGGGTATCAGGATCAGACTCCGTATCATCGGGCTGCTGCCGACAGTTAGGCCCCACGCAGATCGTATCGCAGCCCGGCTGGAACACGAGCAACATGAGCAGCAACGGCAGCGAAGCGCCCCCAAGCAGGCCCATAGAGGGCCAGCCTGAGCGCCGCTTGACCCCGCCAGGGGCTCCATCACAAACCTTGATCATCACGTCAACGGATACAGCTCATCGTGATAGCGAGAGACCATCCGGGCAGCTGAGAAGCGAGTCTCGGCGGTGCGTACCGCCGCACGCATCATCTTCACCCAACGGGCTCGATCGTCGTAGAAGGTCGGCAGCACCTCTGAGACGAGCAATTGCTTTAGAGCATGATAGTCATGCTCGTCCTGCCCTTCTCCTTCATAACCGTCACCGAACTGCCAGCCATTTAGGCCGTGCTCACAGCCTTCATCCCACCAACCATCCAGGATGCTGACGTTCAGTAAGCCGTTGGCCGCGGCCTTCATTCCAGAAGTTCCGGAAGCCTCCTTTGGACGCCTTGGGGTGTTCAACCACACATCACAGCCGCGCGTGAGCATGGCGCCAATCTCCATGTCATAGTCCTCAACAAAGACCACATTGTTGGGGTGGGTCCGGGCCACCGCCGCAAGCTCCGCTACGATCGCCTTGCCGCCGGCATCTCTCGGGTGAGCCTTAGCACTGAAGACAAACTGGATGCGCTGACCGGCAAAGAGCGGCGTCAGCCATTCAAGGTCCCTCAGGACCATAGTCGCGCGTTTGTAGGTAGCAGCTCGCCTGCTGAAGCCAACGATGAGACGAGTCGCGTCGAGCCTGGCACCGGTCCGCCGCTCAAGCTCCGCAACCAGTTCGTCCTTAAGCTGCTGATGACGAGCCTGGAAAGCTTCATCGCCAGCTTCCCCGGCCAGCCGTGACAACTCGGGATCCTGCCAGGTCGGCATGTGCACGCCATTGGTGATGGACAGGATCTCACTGCCCCCCGCGACTGAGGCCCACATGCTCCGGGCGGTTCGGCCGTGCAGTTCGGCCACTGCGTTGGCCTTGCGGCTCAACTCAATGGCAGCTCGGGTCATCTCAAAAGGGCTACCGCCCAGCGATGCAATGTCGTCAAAGCTGAACACGCCCAGACCTGCGCCCTGCTCAAGCAGCCGCTCAATGGGGTGAACCTCATTGCCGGCAGGGACCGGTGTGTGAGTGGTAAAGACAATATTCTGGCGGACTGCCTCACGAGCTTGGCTCAAACTCTCACCGCTCATGACACGTTCCCGCAGCAACTCAAAGGCGGCAAACAGGGCGTGGCCCTCATTGAAGTGAAAGAGGCCTACCTTCTGGCCCAGGGCACGCAGTAGCCGGACACCTCCAACCCCAAGGATCAATTCCTGAGCGACCCGGTCATCATCATTCCCACCATAAAGACGAGCTGTGTACCGAGCTCGATGCTCGTCCCTGACCGGCTCCAACAGGAACAGCGGCGCGTTCCCATAAGCGCGCATCAGCCAGGCCCGCAGGGGTACCTCTTCACCGCGCAGGGTCACGCTAAGCTCGGCCGCCACCGGCTCCAGCCTGGAGCGGTCGGTCTTCTCGTAGTCGTCTCGTGGCTGCCCGTCCTCACCAATACGCTGCCGGGTGTAGCCTTCGTCCCAGAGAATCCCCACGGCAACTAGGTCTCTGCCCTGATCGTAATTGGCCTTGAGGATGTCCCCGGCGAGAACGCCCAGCCCACCCGAATAGATGGTGAGCGCCGGATCCAGCCCGTACTCCATGCAGAAATATGCAACGGTCGAGCCGTCGTTTGTTGTCATCTTAATCTCCTGGTGGGCCCTGAAGCTTGCGCACTCTATAACGGGATCTTGAGTGCTGCTCAAGACGACACGGGTCAATGTGGGCGCAAGGTCTTTTTGGACGGTCTCCTGCCCCTAAGACGACCGCTCGAAGCGACGACAAAAAAACCCTGCAAGAGACTCCAAATTCCACTGGCTAAGAGGCCCATCTACCACTAAAAACCTACCAATTGGACAGGACCGTCCAAGATGTCTCGACCTCAGCCCCGAACCGATGTTAGTACGCTCCGCAAAGATGAAACGGCCACCAACACTTCGCTCCACGCCAGGCGCCCTTGCAGCCCTCACCCTGCTGTCGGGCATCCTGCTCACCCTGTCTGCCTGTGACGAACGAGATGCGCCGCGGCTCTATCAGACCGCAGCCCATGCGCC
The DNA here is from genome assembly GCA_002433485.1 of Deltaproteobacteria bacterium UBA6601. Lineage (GTDB taxonomy): Bacteria > Myxococcota_A > UBA796 > UBA9615 > UBA9615 > UBA6601. The sequence continues at coordinate 17,724 of DJIF01000012.1, read as the reverse complement.
CAGCTTGGACGAGAGCAGCATCGCAGCCCTCAATCATCTGGGCCCGATCCTCAGCGACGACGGCGTCAACTTTTCGGTCTACTCGGCCAACGCAGACCGCCTGGACCTGCTGCTCTTCGATGACCCGGAAGCCGAGCAACCCACCCAACAATTCGAGATGAGCCGCATCGGCGAGGTCTTCAGCCTCTACGTAGAAGGCATCGGCCTGGGGCAGCACTACGGCTTCGTCGCCTGGGGGCCCAACTGGCCCGAGCACGAAGACTGGTTCCCCGGCTCCATCCATGGCTTCATGGCCGATGTAGACACCCAGGGCAACCGCTTCAACCCCAACAAGCTGCTGATGGACCCCTACGCCCGCGCCTTTCATCGTGACCACGACTGGAGTCGCGGCAGCATCGCCAGCGGCCCGGCAAGAACCCAGAGCACCTGGGGAGCCGCGGCAAAGTCGGTGGTGGTCGATAGTGACTACACCTGGAGCGAGGCGGAGACCGACTGGGTCAATGCCCGCCAGAGTTCGGCCCTCAGCGATGAATCCTGGCGAGACCTCATCGTCTATGAGGTTCACCCCAAGGGCTTTACCGCTGACCCCTCATCGGGAGTCGACCACCCCGGTAGCTTCCGCGGAGTGGGCGAAAAGGCAGCCTACCTAGCTGACCTGGGCATCACCGCAGTGGAGCTACTGCCCATCCACGAGAAACCTCTGGATGGCGGCTACTGGGGCTACAACAACCTCAGCTTCTTTGCCCCGGAGCTCAGCTACGCCTCGGACCCGGACCCGCGCAGGGTCATCGACGAGTTCAAGGAGATGGTGGATCAACTCCATCAGCACGGCATAGAGGTCTGGGTAGACGTGGTCTACAACCACACCGGCGAAGGTGGCCTGTGGCGAGAGCGCATCTACCAGGATGACACCAGCCTGGACCCGGGAACCGACAGTAATTGGTACAACTTCGACCCCCATGAAGTTGCGGGTATCTACTCGTACCGGGGTCTCGACAACGCCTCCTGGTACGCGCTCGATAACGATGGTCTGACCTACTGGAACAATACCGGTGTGGGCAATCAGACCCGCCCCAATCACACGCCAACCCGGCGCATGATCATGGACTCCATGCACTTCCTGGTGGAAGAACTCCACGTCGATGGCTTCCGCTTCGATCTGGCGCCGATCCTCGGCGAAGTGGATCTCGACTACAACAACTGGGCTGACCCGGCGACCACCGTCCTGCAGGACATCATCGACGACCCAATCCTACAGGCCTACGGAACCCGCATTGTGGCCGAACCCTGGTCGGCCGGAGGATTCTACAACCCGATCCTCGGGCAATTCCCCGAAGCGAGCGACGCTCCAGGAGTAGCCTGGGCCGAGTGGAACGCTCGATTCCGCGACTGGTGGCGCGCCTTCATCAATGATGACAGCTGGCTACTGTCCTCCTACGAGGCGGAGATCAACGGCGGCAGCGCCCTCACCGGATCTTCTCCTCTCTACCAGGAAGGAGACCGCAGGCCCTACCACTCGGTGAACTTCGTCACGGTCCATGACGGCTTCACCATGTTCGACCTGCTCAGCTACGAAGAAAAGCAGAACGGCTGTGGCCCGCTCAACCCGGTGTGCTGCAACGATCCGGCCTCATCCTGGTGCGACCAGGAAAGCGGCGAGGACCACAACCGCTCCCGCAATTGGGGCTCAGATCCCAGCGGCGAAGCGCTCAAGCGCCAGATGATGCGCAACTTCTTCACCGTCATGATGGTCAGCCACGGCACCCCGATGCTGCTGGGCGGGGACGAGTGGATGCGCACCCAGCATGGCAACAACAACGCTTACTCCACCGGCTCGGACAATCCCTTCAACTGGTTCCAATGGGGCACCTGGCAACAGAACAATGAACGGCGCCGGATGCACGACTTTGTGCGCCAGGTGATCCGCATGCGCAAGGCCAACAAGCACGCCTTTTCCCCGACCGCTTACGGAGCCAACGCACCCTTCGCCTGGAAGAGCGCAGCCAACACCGAGCCACCCAACTGGGATTCAAAGCACCTGATGATCCACTACTACGATGCCGAGGCCGGACCCGAGTTGGCGATCCTGATCAACATGGAGCGCGGCCCGGTGGAATTCAGCCTGCCTGAGGGCCGGACCTGGCGCAGACTCCTGGACACCCAGCGCTGGTTTGATGTGGACAGCTCAGACTCTGCTGAAGACTTCTTCGACACCAGCTCAGCCGACCCGACCCTGAGCCACAACATCAGCCTTGATTCACCGGAACAGGTAGGAGCGAGCTACTCGGTCCAGGACTCGTCGATCGTGGTGCTGGAGGCGGCGCCTTGATCCTTTCCAGGAAGTACCTGGCCTGGTTCCTCGGCGCAGTCCTGACCTGTAGCTGGAGCGCCCTGCCGACCCCCGCCCAGGCCGAGGTTCAAGAACCGCGCGTCTCGGTTGGTGGTTACCTGCGCCTCATGGCGCGCCCCGACTTTCAGGGCGGTCACGGCAAGCTGGGACACTGGAACCTCTATGGCCGCCTGCTCAACGAAGGACCATGGGCTGCCCTGGAGCTGCGGCTACTGCTGCTGCGCGCCCAGCCGGGCAGCAGCTCCCCGTGGGCCCGGGCTCACTTCCGCATTGAAGGGGGCACCGTAGCCGGCGGCAGTGGCGGCAACGGCTCGCTCGCTGAGTTCCGCTTATCACGAGCCTACGTAGAGGCCGGGGGTGGCATTCTGCCAGGCCTGACCTGGAGGATCGGCACCCTGGAGACCTGGTTCGGCGATCTGGGGCTCTATGATATGCGCCCCTCGCAGCTGTTTGAGCAGACCCTGGGGCTGTCGGCACAAGGTCAACTGGGACCGGTCGAGTTGATGGTTGGGCTGGGAGACTCTGGCTTCCCTATTCGCCAACTCAACTACAGCCCGATCCTGACCGCAGGCGGCTTTGCCCGGCTGAGGGCGCCGAAGGGCTTTGAGCTGGCCCTGGGTGGACAGGTGCTGTTCGAGCCCAGCGTACAGGGCAGCCGCAACGCTCCTTACGACACACCCGGAATCGATTACGAAGACTGGCTGCGCGGAGAAGTGGTGGAGAACTTCCTACGGGAAAATCCTGGCCAGGAGGAGTCCTTCCCCGATCCGGTGGCCGCCCAGGCGCTATCAGGTCGACTCATTGGCTACCTTGGCTTTGGTGGTCTCGGGCCTCTGCTTTGGAACAGCGTTCACGCCTCCTTTGAGCGAAGACACCCGCTGCAGTCGTCCACTGAGAGCCTCAACGGCGAAGATGTGATCCTCTACACCAAGTCGCTCACTGACCAACGCTTTCAGCTGACCGTAGGCAACGAGATGCAGCTAGAGCTGGTGCCGAACCGCCTCGAGCTGGCCTGGGGCCTGCTGTACGGCAACCACTGGGACGAGGACAATGAAATCGCCCCCAGCGACCACGACCGCTGGTACCTCTCTACAGTGCTTCGGCTGCAAGCCTTTGCGACCCCCTTCCTACACTTCCTAGTCGAAAGCAGCATCGCCCAGGAAGTCTCAACTCAAGGCAACATCTGGCGCAATCACGGTGACTCCATCTTCCAGTCCTCTGCAGGACAGGCGGACAGCGAAGGCCTTGAGTTCGGCGACGCCGACACCCGCACCACCTGGCAGGGCAAGGCTGGCGTTGTCCTCAGTCCGCTGGGAGCCGGCATCTATGCGCGCCCGTCGCTGCGGGTGCTGTACGGAATTCAATACTCAACCCAGAACAACGCCTTCGGCAACAGCTTCGTGGAGGAAGTCAGCCAGTGGAACGACTTCGGCTCCTGGGAGACCCACCTGCACCATGTTCTGGCCCTCGAGGTAGAAGCATGGTTCTGATCCCTCCCGCCATCCGCGCCTCCTTCGTTAGCGCCATCGCCCTGGCTGCCTTGATGATTGGCAGCGCCTGCAGCCAACGCCCAGCGGTAGTGCCCCTGGACCAACCGGCTCGGGTCGCCGTGGCCTTCTCCTTTGACGACCTCGCCACCGGCCAACCCCGCGCGGTAGCGCCGGACTTTGTCCAGGAGATCTCGGCCCCGCTGCAGCAGCGCAACCTCCAGCCAGAAGTGCTCGAGCTCCGCGAGCTGCTCGAATCCTTCACCGCCCGCAGGGCCAGCTCGCATCGCTTCGCCTGGCTTGCCGAGCAGTCGCAGAGCGCCGACCTGGCCTTGCTCATTGAGGCGCAGGCCGGCTTCTATTCGCAGCTTAGAGGGCGATTCCGCTGGACGGTGACCTTCAAGTGCACCATGGGCCGCCCAGATGCCCCTGAGCTCGCAGTACAACGCAGCTTTGAAGTGCCGGTCTTCCTGCGCTTTCCGCACGAAGGCCAGGACGAGGCACTACAGGAGGCTGCCGACATCCTGCGCCGGAACCTGGCGCGACTGGCCGACACCGCGCTGGCCGACCCCGGTGGCCGCTGGGGTAGCCAGAAAGACCAGCAGTCCACCGTGCCTGGCGCCACCCAAGGCAGGCGCGCGCCAAAGCTGGGCCCGATTTACTTCGTTCTCGTCGACCGCTTTGACAACGGCAACCCGGACAACGATGGCAACATTGACCTCGACGATCCACAAGCCTTCCATGGCGGTGACCTGCCTGGCTTGAGCCGCCGTCTTGACTATCTTCAGGACCTGGGCGTTGAGACCGTTTGGCTGTCTCCAATCACCAAGATGCGACGGGACAAGCTTGGCGAGCACGGCGCCTTTCACGGCTACTGGATGGAAGAGCCAGGGGAACTGGATCCGCACCTGGGCGACGAGCAGGAACTGGCGGAGCTGGTAGCCGGTCTGGAAGCGCGCGGTATGAGCCTGCTGCTGGACCAGGTAACCAACCACCTCGCCTACGACGCGCAGCGGGTCACCGAGATGCCCGAGTGGTTCCACGGCAAGGGCGACATCACCGACTGGAACGACCCCGTCCAGGTGACCGACCACGACGTCCACGGTCTACCTGATCTGGCCCACGAACGCGCGGAAGTCTCCAAATGGCTGATCGACCACGGGCTGGCCTGGCTACAGCGAGCGCGCCCCAGGGGCCTGCGCCTGGATGCGGTACGCCACGTACCAAATGCATTCTGGTCACGCTATAACACAGCGCTTCAGCAGGCTGCCGACCAGGATCTGGTGCTGCTGGGCGAGGTCTTTGATGGGGACCCGCAGGTGCTCGCCGCGACCTGGCGTAGCGGCGGCTTCACCCACCTGTTCGACTTTCCACTCTACTACGCCATGCGCGACAGCCTGTGCGGCGAGGCGCCCCTGGGCCGCCTGGCTTCAGTACTTTCCGCGGACCGGCTCTACCCGAACGCCGCGCAGCTGGTCACCTTCGCCGACAACCACGACCTGCCCAGGCTCCTGACCGCCTGTGCAGAGGACCAGCAGCGCGCCCACCAACTGCTGAGTTTTCAGCTGACCACTCGGGGGGTACCTGCACTCACCTATGGCACCGAGATTGGCTTGCGGGGAGCAGGTGAGCCGGTCAACCGCGGCGACATGCACTTTGAGGCAGCGGCCGAGCATCCAACCCACGCGCTGATCCAACAACTGCTGGAGCAGCGCCGGTCGCACCCTGCACTTAGCCGCGGGGAGACCCACCTGTTGGCGGTCGAGCCAGACTTCCTGGCCTACTTGCGCGCCACCCCCGAAGAGGCGGTTGTGATTATGGTGTCCCGCGGCGACGCCAACCACTCCGTGGAGCTACCGACAGCTTTTAAGGGAGCCCACACCAGAGAGTTGCTGAGCCTGGGATCACCAACGGAGCAGCCGCCAGGCCCGCTGTCCATCAGCGGACAATCACTGCGCGTGGTCCAGCTGGTGCCGATCGCAGGTAGCAGCTTCCCGCCAACAGCGCCGAACTCCGCGAAACCCGCAACGGTGGACCTGCACTTCACCGCCGCTCCGGTGGGACCCGCCGAGCAGCTGGTGCTAGTTGGCGCCGGTGCGCAGTTAGGCAACTGGCAACCCCAAGCTGGCCAACCGCTCGAAGCTACAGAAGAGGGGTGGAGCGTGACCCTGCAGGTCCCAGCAGGCAGGGTCCTGGAATTCAAGCTGGTGGTGCTCGGAGCCGAGGCAGCTCCCCGCTGGGAACCCGGTGACAACCGCTACCACCTGGTGCGCGGCGACCAAGAGACCCAGGCCGTTCGCGGCAAATGGCAGAGCTGAGGTTACTGTAGCCATGAGCTCGGTCGAACTGGACGCTGTCCACAAGAGCTACGAAGACCTAGAGGTGGTCCGCGGCATCTCGCTTCGCATAGAACCAGGCGAGCTACTGGTCCTGGTAGGCCCGTCCGGCTGCGGTAAGAGCACCACCCTACGCATGATCGCCGGACTTGAAGAGCTCAGCGCGGGGGAACTGCGCATCGGCGAGCGCCGGATGAACGAGATCTCTCCGCGCGACCGCGACATCGGCATGGTGTTTCAGTCCTACGCCCTCTACCCGCATATGAGCGTGTTCGACAACATTGCCTTCGGCCTGACCCTGCGGAAGCTACCGAAGGCAGAAATCCAAAATCGCGTCCACGAGGTCGCCCGCATGCTGGGCCTTGAGCAACTGTTGGAGCGCAGACCCGGCAAACTCAGCGGCGGACAGCGGCAAAGAGTCGCTATGGGCCGGGCCATCGCGCGGCGCCCCAAGGTCTTCCTGTTCGACGAGCCACTGTCCAACCTCGATGCTGCCCTGCGGGTCCAGATGCGCGCAGAACTGCAGGCCCTGCACGCCCGCCTGGGCACCACCATGATCTACGTGACCCACGACCAGGTCGAAGCCATGACCCTGGCCGATCGCATCGCGGTGCTCGACCAGGGAGTGCTGCAACAGGTAGGGCCGCCGCTAGAAGTTTTCGAGAGGCCGGCCAATCGCTTTGTGGCAGGCTTTATCGGCTCTCCGGCCATGAACTTCATCGACGGCGAGATCGGCACCCGCGACGGGCATGCGGTATTCACCGCTGGCAGCGGGCTCGAGGTCAGCCTCGAACATCTCGACCGTGAGGCCCCGGCGGCAGGCAGCAAGGCCTCCCTGGGCCTGCGGCCCCACGACCTGGCGGCCGGTGACGGCCCCCTCGCTGGGCAGGTTGAAGCGGTGGAAGCAATGGGCTGGGAGGCCTTCGCTCACATTCGCTGCGGAGAAACCCTGCTCATCGCCCGGCTGGAAGGGGCCGACGCCGCCAACGTCCGCCGCGGCACAGAACTGCGCCTGCGCCCAAGACTCGGGCGGGGAACACTGTTCGCCAGCGACGGGCGGGCCATCGGGCACTGTCGTGCAGAGTCCTGAATTGGTTCGCCTGGTCGTCGCAATACTGGCGACCCTAGTCTTCGCCCTGGGCAGCCAGGGAGCGGCGGCGGCAGAGGCTCTGACCCTCTGGCACAGCTACCGGGGTGCAGAAGAGCAAGCCCTTAACCAGGTGCTCGAGGACTTTGCCAACAGCCACCCTGAGACTCCGGTGATCGCCCTGGCCATTCCTTACGAGGTAATGGCGTCCAAGCTGACGACCACGATCCCCCGCGGCAACGGTCCAGACCTGTTCATCTTCGCTCACGAACGCATCGGTGGCTGGGCGGAGAGCGGACTGGTGACCGCTCTCGACCCCTACCTGCAAGCAGGCGAACTGGCAGAGTTCCTACCGCAGACGATCCCGCCACTCCGCTTCAAGGGCAGCCTCTACGCCCTGCCGCTGGCCTTCAAGAGCACCGCCCTGTTCCGCAATACTCAGCTGGTTCCCGAGGCTCCAGCCAGCACTGATGAGCTACTGAGCATGGCCGCCAGGCTCTCTGCAGAGGGGCGCTTCGGGCTGGCCTACCAGAGCGACTCCTTTTATTTCCATGCGCCGTGGTTCTTCGGCTTTGGCGGAGCACTGTTCCGCAACGATGCCCCCATTGAATACGGCGGCCGAGCCTTTACCCGCTCCCTGGAATTTGTTGCCCAGCTCCAGCAGTACAAGGTGATCCCCTCCGAACCTACCGGGGCCCTGATCTCCAGCCTCTTCAACCAGGGCAAGGCCGCCATGGTGGTCAGTGGGCCCTGGTTTCTTGGGGAGATCGAAGACCAGGTAGAATTCGCGGTCTCTCCCCTACCGAGAGTAAGCGCTACTGGCCTGCCAGCCAGCCCCTTCCTCACCGATGAGGCGGTGTTTGTCTCGGCGTTCAGCGAGCGACAGTCGGCCGCGGTCCAGCTGGCACGGCACCTGACAGGTCGGCAATCGGCCATCGTACGAGGCAACATCGGCCGACAGATCGTCGCCCACGCAGCAGCCTGGGAGGACCCGCTCCTGCGCGACGACGCCGTTCTATCGGCCTTCCGGGCGCAGCTGGCGACTACCGTAGCCATGGACAATCGACCGGCAATGCGCGACGTATGGGAGCCCACCCAGTTGGCACTGAAAAAGATCCTGCGCGGCAAAGCCTCAGCCTCGGAGGCCGCCGCCGCAGGTGCAGCTCGACACCGGGCCATAACCCGACCGCTGCCCGAGCCAGCCGCACCACAGCTCTATCTGCTGCTGGCAACCCTGGCGGTGCTTGGCAGCCTCGGACTGCTGCTGCGCTGGGGCGCCGAGGTGGTCCGCCGCGGCGAGACAGCCAGCGCCCTGCGCTCATGGAGTTGGGCAGGACCAGCCACGCTAGCCACGGCAATCCTGGTGTTCCTGCCCTTTGCGGTTGGCCTGGTGCTGGCCTTCTTTGCCCACCGGCAAGGCGACTGGACCTTCGTCGGGCTTGCCAACTTCATCGACATCCTGGCAGCCCGCAGCTACGGACCGACCCAGCCGATGAGCTTCTACTTTGCGCTCGGGGTCACCCTACTGTGGACCGTTCTGAACGTAGCGCTGCACCTGGGCATCGGCCTGGCCCTGGCCTTGATTCTGAACCGAGCAACCCTACGTCTGAGGCCCATCTACCGGGTCCTGCTGATCCTGCCCTGGGCAGTGCCCAACTACATCACTGCGCTGATCTGGAAAGGCCTGTTCCACAAGCAGTTCGGCGCCATCAATGGCTTCCTTGAGTGGCTGGGGCTGGATGCGGTGTCCTGGTTCAGCTCCTTTGGCACGGCCTTCTTCGCCAATCTATGTACCAACGTCTGGCTGGGCTTCCCCTTCATGATGGTGATCTGCATGGGAGCGCTGCAATCCATTCCCAGCGATCTTTACGAAGCCGCCGAGATGGATGGCGCCGGTTGGTTCGACCAGCTGCGCCACGTGACCCTGCCACTACTGCGCCCGGCTCTGATCCCAGCGGTCCTACTGGGCACGGTATGGACCTTCAACTCCTTCAACATCGTCTACCTGGTCTCAGGAGGCGAGCCCGATGGAGCCACTGAAATCCTCATCAGCGAAGCCTACCGGTGGGCCTTTACCCGCCGCGAACAGTACGGCTATGCGGCTGCTTATGCGGTACTGATCTTCTTGATACTGCTGGGCTGGAGCGCGCTCTCCGCACGCATAGCCCGACACGCCGAGGCAAACAGCTGATGAGCACCCTTAAGACCGGCCGGCCACCATCGCTGCTGAACTCCATAGGGAGTCACTGCGCCCTGGTAATGGCCAGCGCGGCAGCCCTTTACCCGGTGCTGTGGGTGGTGAAGATGGCGCTCAGCCCAGGACAGAGCTTCGACTCCTCACCGTCGCCAATTCCCACTGCGATAAGCTTCGAGCACTTTGTCGCAGTGACCACCCACAGCGATGGCGCCGGCACCTGGCTGTTCGGCCACCAGCTGTTCAACTCGCTGCTGGTCGCGCTGGCGACCACTGCAGTAGGGATGCTGCTCTCCTGCACCGCCGCTTACGCCTTCTCCAGGCAGCGTTTTCCGGGCCGTGAGGCCGGGCTCACGGCCTTCCTCCTGACCCAGATCTTCCCTGGCGTGGTGATGATGATCCCGCTCTACCTGTTGCTCGATGCAGCGGGCCTGCTGGACTCGCTGTCTGGGCTGGTGCTGGTCTACTCCACCACCTCAGTGCCCTTCTGCACCTGGATGCTAAAAGGCTACTTCGATACCATTCCGCGGGATCTCGAGGAAGCGGCAATCATGGACGGCGCTTCCTCCTGGACCACATTCTGGCGGGTCATCCTACCGCTGGCCCGCCCGGCCCTGGCGGTGACCGCGCTGTTCTCCTTTATGACGGCCTGGAACGAGTTCATCCTGGCCGCCACTTTGATGAACGACGAGAGCATGTTCACCCTCCCCGTCGCCCTCCAGCGCTACGTCGGCGAATACCAGACTGATTGGGGTAGCTTTGCGGCAGGTGCGCTGCTGGTTAGCGTACCGGTAATGGCGCTCTTTTATGCCCTGCAAAAGCACCTCGTCGGCGGACTGACAGCCGGTGCCGTAAAGGGCTGAAACAAAGCTCTTCGCAATGCCCCTTGGAGCGACCCTCTATATGATCTAGGCTGAGCCTCCCGCCGGCCCCTGCACTGACCCTTAGCGCCCGCCGGCCTGCACAGCTTTGGAAGAGCCCCTGGTCGATGAGTGAGTGGGATCGAGGAGAACGCGACCTTGACGGCGGTGCCGCGGCCTATGAACAGGCCGAGCAGAGCAGCCAAGACCAGGCCGGAGCGAATCAAGAGACCGACGAGGTCCTGCGCAATGTGGAAGGCAAACAGGGGCGAGGTGCCGTCGGCAAGCTAGCAGGCGGCAAAGCCAGCGGCATGATGGGCAACTCCAAGGGCGGTCCCATGGAATCGCCCTTTTCCCAGCGAGCACGAGACCCCAAGGGTGGCCAAGCCAGCGGTGAGCAACTTGATGGCTTTGCAGCCAAGCTGGCGGGAGCTGCTGGAGCGGCCGCAGGAAAAGCCGCCGGACAGGGCGCAAAGGACCCGGCTGGAGCAGGCGCAGCTGCAAAGGGCCCCGGCAAGGGCAAAGAGAAAGCGGGCAGCTCCGGGGCCGGTAAAGAAGCCACAGATGGCGGAATGGCCGGCGCAGACGACGGTGGCGGCGGCGCAGCAGGTGCCGACGCTGCAGGCCCGGGCGGGGCTGCAGCCCCAGGTGGTGGAGCGGCTGCTGGTGGCGCTGGAGCTGCCAAGGGTGGTGGCGGAGCGGCGGCAGGCGGCGGAGCCGCGGCAGGCGGCGGCGCTGGAGCGGCGGCTGGTGGCGGTGCTGCTGGCGGTGGCGGTGGCGCGGCTGGAGCCGGCGCCGCTGGCGATGCCGGCGGCGACAGCAAGGCCGTAGCCAAAGATCTGGTCACCTCAAAGCCCACCGAATTCGCCGGCAAGATCGGCTCGGCTGGAGCTGCCATGGCCGCCGCCGGCGCCAATGAGGCCAAGGTTGCCCACAAGGCGCTGCCCGAATTCAAGGCGGTTCTTCCTGCCGAGGACCAGTCCGAAGACAGCAAGAAGCTGGCCAAGCCAGCCGGCAAGAAAGACATCAAGAAGGGCGGCAAGGGCAAGACGGAAAAAGCTCCCAAGCTCGCTAAAGACCCGGGCAAGGGCCCCAAAAAGATGCGCGCTGGAGCCGGACTTGGCCCGGTGAAGAAGGACAAAGACGGCGAGCCCGACAAGCGCCAGATGAAGAAGAACTTCAGCAAGGGCATGAAGAAGGTAAAGACCAGCTCGGGGGTCAAGACCTCGGCGGGTCCGCGCCCCAAGGTGCAATTGTCCGGCGAGGCCGACCCCGGACGCGCCTCCTCGCAGTCCAAAGAGGCAATGGACAACATCGCCAAGTCCGAAGCGAAGTTCGCCACTGAGATCGCCAAGGTCGACTCCACCACCAAGGTCGTCGCCAAGGGCATGGAAGAGACCGTCAAGGTGGCTGAATTCACCGCACCGGACATCGCCAGCCCGGCTCCCGACAAAGCGATGACCGAGTTCATGAATCACGGCCACGACAAGGCAGTGTACGACAAGGCCGATGGGCTCATGGCCCCCGAGTTCTCATCGCACCTGGGCAAAGCTGACGCGGAATTTAAAAAGGCCATCGACAAGCGCGACGCTGACCGCGACAAAGCGGTAGCCGATGGTCAGGCTGAGATGGAGGCGGTCAACGAGAAGGCTCGCAAAGACCAGGAAAAGGAAACCAAAAAGGCCCGCGGCGACATTGAGAAGGGCAAGAAAGAAACCAAGAAGAAACAGGACAAGGAGCTGAAGAAGGCCAAGCGCACCTCGGACAAGGAGCGCAAGAAGGTCGAGAAGAGCATCGCCAAGGAGAAGAAGACCGCCGACGCCAAGGTGGCGACCGAATACAAGAAGGGTGAGAAGAAGGCCGCCGCCGAGAAGCGCAAGGCTGAGCAGAAGGCCGCCGCCGAGAAGCGCAAAGCCGAACAGAAGCGCAAGAAGATGAGCTGGTGGGAGCGTGCCAAGGCCGCCGTCAGCAGCTTCTTCGACGCCCTGTGCTCCATCGTCGGCAGCATCTTCGACGCACTTAGCAAGGCCGTGGCCGGCATCATCAACGCGGTCAAGGATGCGGCCTGCAAGCTCATCGATGCGGCGGTCGCTTTTGCCTGCAAGGCACTCGACGCGCTCGGCGATCTACTCAAGTCGCTGGTCACCAACCTGCTGGGCGACATCTTCCCGGGCCTGGCCAAGGCGCTCAACGAGCTCATCGATCAGGCAGTCGGCAAGTTCAAGGCAGCGGTTCAGGCAGTTGGCGACTGGGCCAAGAAGGGCATCACTGCTCTCGCCGACAAGGTCAACGGCGTCATCCAGATGGTCCTGAATGTGGCCAAGACGGCGATTCAGACCGGCCTCACCGTGGCCGCGGCAGTCGTGACCGGCGACTGGGAGAAGGCGGCCCGGGCCATGCTGGAGGGGGCCCTGAGCATCGCCGGTATCGCGCCGGCAGACTTCTACGGCTTTGTGGGTTCGGCGATGGACACCATTGCCGCCATCGTCAAGGCGCCCGGCAAGTTCATCAAGAACCTGATTGGCGCGGTCAGCAAGGGCTTCACCCAATTCAAGACCAACTTCGTCAAGCATCTGATGGCGGGCATCGTCACCTGGCTTACCGGCCAGATGGGTGATGCTGGACTCCAGATGCCCGACAAGTGGGACTCTAAGGGGATCTTTGATCTGGTCTTGCAGATCATGGGGCTGAGCAAGCAGAAGATCCTTGCCAAGGTCGAGAAGAAGGTCGGCAAAGAGAACATGAAGCGCCTGAAGTTCGTCTGGGGCTTCATTGAGGCAGCGATACAGGGCGGACTTGCAGGCCTGTGGGAGCACACAAAGGAGCAGATCGGCAACCTCTGGGACATGGTGATCGACGGCATCAAGGGTTTCTTGATGGAGAAGATCGTCAAGGCTGCGGTGACCAAGATTGCTTCCCTATTCAGCCCAGTCGGAGCCATCGTTCAGGCGCTTCTGACGGCCTACAATCTCTACAAATTCATCAAGGAGCAGGCGGCCAAGATCATGGCGCTGCTCAAGGCCATCGTCTCGTCGATTGCGGCCATCGTCGAGGGCAAGATCGGCCCTGCCGCCAACTGGATCGAGGGGGTGCTGGCCAAGGGTGTGCCCATTGTCATCTCGCTGCTGGCCAATCTGCTGGGCCTGGGCGGCATCGGCAAGAAGGTCCGCGAGGTCATCGGCAAGTTCCAGGAGAAGATCGACAAGGCGCTCGACAAGCTCATCGACAAGCTCTGGGAAAAGGGCAAGGGAGACGCGATCCGCGAGAAGGCCGAAGAAGTCGGCAACAAGGCGATGGAGCCTGCTCGCGCCGCTGGTCGCAAGGTCAAGGCCGGCGCCAAGAAGGCGGCCTCAGCGGTCGCCGAGAAGGCGCAGCCAGCCGTCGACAAGGTCAAAGAGGCGGGCAAGCCGCTGGCCGACGCCCACGCCAAGCTCGACGCCAAGATGGCCCCTCTTAACGAGAAGGCCGCCAAGCTCGACGCTGGCATGAAGAAGGCACACACCGATCTCAAGGAGCTCGAGAAGAAGCCCAAAAAGGTGCGAGAGAAGGCCATTGCCGATCTCGAGGCGAAGGCCGCCTCGATCGGTCTGGGCGCCAAGGACCTCGAGGCCAAGAGCAAGAAGGTGGGCGACAAGAACGCCGCTACGGTTATTAAAAAGGCCAAGGATCTCGGCAAAAAGGCCGGCGTGCTCGACAAGAAGCTCGACGACAAGGCAGAGGCAGCGGCCGCCGACGGCGACCCCAAGAATCTGGGAACCGCTATGATGATCAGCAAGTCTGGCGGGCTCCAGCTGTACTGGAACGCCAAGATGGGGGACAACCACGCCAAGCTCATGTTCAAGGGTCCGCATAAGGGACGCCTTACAACCAAGTCGCTTCCAGCGCTGAAAAAGGATGTCGCCAAGCTCTCGGGTGAAGCGAAGCAGAAGGCGCTTTCGCTCATAGAGCTTGCGCAAGTGGAGGCGCTGGGTACCGAGAGCCGTGGCGGCGACTACATCCGCGGTGAGACCAAGGACGTCGCCGGCATTCAGAAGTCTGTAGATCGACTGGCGAAGACGGTGTTGCTCGCGGTCAACGCCATGCACTCGGTCAACAGCGATGCTTCTGCTGCTGGCGACAAAGAAGCTGATCTGCCGCCCCCGACCAAGTTTACGGCCGCCGACGGTCACACACACAAGGTCTATGCTGAGGCCAAGGGCAACAGTGTCACCGTGATGGTCGCCTCGACCCCCACTCCGGTAATGACGAAGATCGACCAGTGGAGGAAGGTGCTGAAGGACCTGCCCAAAGAGACCAAGTCCACGGCAGGGAGCCTCATCGGCAAGGCGATCGCCATCGAACGCGCTGCCAGCAAGATCGGCGACAAGATCATGGATGGCGAAGCTAAGCCCAGCGAACTCAAAAAGAAGCTCGACGAGACCGAAGCCCCACTGGCTCAGTTGTTCGGCATCCTCGAGGGCGCGGGTATGGATGACACTGCGGCCAAGGGACAGCCAAAGATGCTAACCCTGAGCCCCGAGGAAACCGTCAAGAAGGCCGGGAGTTGGGAGCAAGTCAAGAAGGACTGGGCGACGCCGGAAGGCAAAGACGCCATGAAGAAGATCCTTAAGTACCGCAAGCTGTATGTCGACGGCCTGCTCGGGTGGGTGAAACGCAGCAACACTGCTTGGGACTTCAAGCTCGAGTCCTTCGGCAGCGAGAACCTGACCTCGGACTATGACGTAAGCCTGGATGGTGCAGGTGAAGAGGAAGCCGTCGGGGTCTTCAACGAAAAGTTCCGTAAAAAGTGGGGCAAGGAAGCTGGAACGGTCTTCGACACCAATATCTACACCAAGGGCAGCTACATGCCCGATGTCGAAAAGGTGGGTAGGGGGAAGAAAGCCAAAAAGAAGATCACCGAGAAGTTCCCCATTACGGACACAGAAGCTAAAGAAGAAGACCACAAGTACCAGGACGAGGCCGCGCTTACCAAGACTCGAAAGAACATGGATGTAGCCGAGTGGAAGGACTATAAACAAGGCATCCTCGGCAGCCTGAAAGGCGACCAGGCGCTGACTTCTTTGGAACGCTTCAACAAGGCCGAAACAAACTATGAAGGCTGGATACGAGAATTGGCGTCCAAGGTCGCTGAGCTCGACAAGGACGGCGCCGCCGGTGACATCGACTACAACGGCAAGGTTGAAGACCTCGAGAAGAAACTCAAGGCTCTAGAAAAGAACAACCCTGATCTGGAGGTCGAGGCCAGCAACAGGCTCTATGAAGAGAAGTTAAAAAAAGTCCAAAAGGCGGTGACTGAACGAGAGACGCTCGAAAAGCAAATCGCGGCATCGCTTAAGGGCGCACCAAATGGAACACTCCCCAGCCAGTCGCAGATCAAAGACCTCGACCTCAAGACAGTTGAGGTAAAGCGGTTGCAGGCCGCGGCACTGATGTTCGCCAACGAAGCCTACTTCTCAGATGGCGCCGTGCGTCATGTGGTCGGCAAAATGCAGGCAAAACTTGACCTTACCGTGAGTCAGCAGCAGCTACTGCAGTCATTCAACGAACAACTGGGCGACACGCTCAAGGACATTAACCACTACAGTGAAGACGGCGAATGCCTGTACAAATCCAGCAAGTATGTAGACAGGTTGGTCGATGCCGCCATCAAGCTGAACAAGGAGGTGCCGGCGATCCAACTGGGAGGTGAGGTTGGTTGTCTGGGGGCAGCGAGCGCAGAGTTGCTCCCGGTGCGTAAGGCAGAGAATCAACCCTATAAGTCCATGTCGCCTAAAGAGAAGAGCGACCTGGCTGTGAAGATTGCTCAGGGCCGCGGCATCCAGGGGCGAGGTGGCCTCAAGGACAAGGTCAAGACCGTCGGCCTCAACATCAATTCCATCGCGAGGGCCTGAGGATGATCCCCAGCAGCGACACAGCGGCATGGTGTGAGCTTCTGCGGAGCGACATTAGCCGCTTTAATGAGGAACGGGCCAGGTTGCCCGAGGGTGAGCGCGTGGACCTGCGGGAGACAGACCTCTCCAACCTTGATCTCACCCAGGCAAGGCTGGAGCGATGTGATCTCAGCGACGCCAACCTCAACGGATCAAAACTGCCGGTCTATTACATTCCGACTTGCCGCCTGGTCGGCACCACTGTCCAGGACGTTCAGTGGGGCAGTCCAGACGACCAGGAGACTGTCCGTCAGATCAAATTGATCCTCGAAGACCCACGTACCTTCAACGATTACCGAGAGGCGGTTCCGCCGCAGCGCCTGGGACGAGTCGACTTCAGCGGCGTCGTCTTGGGCGCAGTGAACCTGTCCGAGATGGACCTGATGCTCTCTGACTTCAGCGGCGCAGATCTGACTGCCTGCAATCTGCAAGATAGTTCACTCGACGCCAGCAACCTGAGCGGCGCAAGGCTCGCCGGCATGTACTTGAACAGGGTAGGCCTCAATGAGGCTGATCTGAGCGGTGCGGACCTCTCGAAGTGTAAATTGACACTTGCAAGGATCGACAAGATCAATGCTTCGAGTGCCTCGTTCCAGGACACCGTCTGGCTTTCGACACGTAGTTCCAGAGCAATGTTCGTGGGAGCCGATTTCACAGGAGCCAAGCTCGGGGACGGCAGCATTGTGGGGTCGGATCTCTCGGGTGCATTGTTCAAGGGTGCGCAACTCCGCGAGTTTTCACTCGCCATGTGCAAGCTGGTGGGAGCCGACTTCCGCAACGCAACTCTGAAAAACTCGCTCCTCCATTACAGCGATATCAGCGGCGCACGTTTTGAGGGGGCCAGCTTTGACAAGGACTCCCTTGATGACGTCGAAAATCGGGAGCGCGCTACTTTTGATTGATACGCGCCTTCAAGAGTTGCCCTTGGACAAACCAGGAGTATGAGCAAGAACGAAAGAAGCCCCAGGGGAGCTACCGGAGCGCCCCTGGGGCTTCATGCAATGTGGCGTACTACATTGTGCTGCCGTTGCCGCCAACCACGCTATTGCACTGGCTCAACCCCTTCACCGTAAAGGTCATCGTAAAGCGACGCGCCAGCGTCGTTGAAGGAGTCGAGCGACTCAGATGAACCTTGTGACCGATGGTCGGAGCGTCCACATTGTCAAACTGAACAACGGCAACGTTAGACGCTGTGCCAGTCCCCTGGGAGCCGCCACTGTAATTGGTGCGCACCACATCGACCCCGGCCGGGGCGCCACTGGAGATTTCCAGGTCATAGCACTGCCCCGACACACTGAAGGCGAACCAGTCTTCATCATCGGAAGCGCTGCCGACCGCAGGGCAAAGAATGCCGTCAATGGTGTGAGTTCCGATCGCCAGTTCGCCCAGTTCATGAGCTTCACCCATGGTGTCGTTGTCCTCATAGGAATCATTATCCGGACAGCTCAGCTGACCATTGCCGCCGCCGTTGCCACCGCCA
>DJIF01000137.1 GCA_002433485.1 Deltaproteobacteria bacterium UBA6601 | reverse complement strand
CCGGTCGAGTCGTCATCGTCGCCGCTGCAAGCGATGTCCATGAGACAGTCATCATCGGCGCAATCAGTCGCACCGTCCTGATCGTTGTCGACTTGGTCGGAGCAGTACCCGGTCTCGTTGTTGGGGACTTCAACATCGCAACCTGTCACCAGTAGCAGGCTGAGCACCAGTAAGAACAAAAACCGGCTTCGATTCATGACCGACCTTTCAGCAGTACCCGCTAGCTTAGCAAGCCGCTGGTCCGGCGAGTCATGACCAAGCTGTCCAGGCTTATTTTCACGGTTCAAAGCGGCGGTGCCTGCCAACTGCCGCAAGTCGCGTTTCGGCCGATAGCAGCAAGGGCTGTCGCCAAAGATCTCTGCCAGTGAGCGGCTTATTGCCTGACCAGCATCGAACTTGGTGGACGCTGTTCTAAACTCATCGCGGGGTCTCTAGGTGAGGAAGTAGCGGGTCGCTATGAGCTGGAACAAAGCCCAGTTGGTGCAGCAGTGGCGTCTGCAATTGCAGGAACGGCTTGCAGGTTTGCAGCGGGGCAGGGACTCGGCGCGCGCAGGAACCCGGGTAGATGGAGGCCATCGCCCCGAGAATCGTGGTGAGCGTGCCTCGGTTACCAGTCAGGGCTATCTTGCTCATGGTCTTGCGCAGCGCATTGCAGAGTTGCAGCAAGCTCTTGCCTTGCTCGACGAAATGGGCGCCGGGTCTCGCAGCCGGGTCAGCGTCGGGGCGCTGGTTCACCTGATGGACGAACAGGGCCAAGCTTCCTGGCTGGCTGTGTTTCCCGGCGGTGACGCCTCGCTGCTAGAGCAGGGAGAGCAGCGCTTGCGGGTGCTTTCCGCCACTTCGCCCTGGGCCCGTCCCCTGGCTGGCCTCGAGGCCGGGGATAGCGCCGAGCTGAGCCACGGTGGCTCGGCGTTAGAGGTGGAAGTTCTCGAAGTCTTGTAGAGAGCGTTTCCGGGCATCCGGGCCGAGCTATTCTGGAGCAATGGTTAGCGGTCCTTTATCGGTTCGATAGCCAACTCGACGGTTTCCTGAGTTTGATCTCGGCCGCGCACCTGGATGGATGCCTGCCGTGAGATTTCGGTAGCCTCGAGGTCCAGGGTCCTGGCAGCGTCAAATATGTTTTTTGTGACCATAAGACGCCCTGGCTCAGCACTGCTCTCCAGGCGGGAGCCAAGGTTCACTGTGTCGCCGATGACGGTGTATTCGATCTGGCTGTGAGAGCCGAGGTTGCCCCGCACCGTAGGACCTGCGGCAATCCCTACCCGGATCTGCAAGGGAGCGATACCGAGCTTTGCGCCGAGTGGATTTTGCTCCTGGACGGTGCGCAGCAGGGCCAGACCGCAGCATAGTGCGCGCCGCCGATGCTCTATCGCAGCTTCGTCGTCACGGGGCACGAAGACCACCATGATCCCGTCTCCCATGCGCTTGTCGAGCACGCCGTCAAACTGCTCAATGACGGGGTCAATGTACGAGAAGTAGTGGTTCAGTTCGCGCACGACCTGGGCGGGTTTGACGTTTTCGGAACGAGCTGTGAAGCCGACGATGTCGGCGAACAACACAGCAGCCTCTACCTCTTCACCACCAAGTTGGGGGGCGGTGTCCGGGCTCTTTAATACCTGCTCCACCAATTCGGCAGACAGGTAGCCAGATAGCTTGCGGCTGGTCAAAAGGGCGCGATGGTGGCGTTGCTTCTCTTCCCAGAGTCGCTGGACGTTCTGGTCGGCCTGCTCCAGCGCAGCTTCGAGCACCCCCATGTCCCGCAGCCTGCGGCGGTTAGAGGCCATAGCGCGCTGCCAGCCGATGAGCGCCGCGATGCCGGCGCCGGCGGCGGTTGCCGCCAGTGCTGGTGCAGCCGGAGTGACCAGCGCCGCGCCGACGGCGCCGCCAATTGCAAGTAAGGCCGGCGCCGTAAGCTTGAGCATGCGGCTCAACAGTCGGTCCTGGAAGGAGATGCGATAGAGGCAGCTCTCTGCAGGCGCGATCGGGTCGTGCATGCAGTTGGTGTGCTCAACGTTGGCAAGCGGCCCGCGCCAGATGGTGGGGATGGTCTCCAGGATGCCGCGGGTGTTCCAGCAATGCGCCGTGCCAAATGCGTTGGGCAGCTTTTGCTTGACTTCGATGCTCACTCGCCCGGGACCAAGTTCAGAAAAGGCCATGGAGATCGTCCGGTTAGCCCTTTCGACCTGGCGGGGAAGCTGGGCGTAGAGGACCGAGGCCGAGCCGAGGGCCCGAATCACCCAGAAGATCGGCCCGAGGTATCTGACCTGCATGCTCTGCCTGCCGGCTTCTCGGTAATGCTGCCAGTGCGGATGGCTTGGCTCCGGCAGTTCTTGAAGTCCGGTGAGCTCCCTGCATACGTTGCGGGTCCAGGAGGCCACGTAGCCACTGCTGACCCAGTTCGCGTGATTCTCCAGATAGCTTCGCGGTAATCCGCCGAGTTGGATCACCTGCTCGGCTAGCTCACTGCCTTCGGTCTCTTCAAGGAAGCGCAGCGTGCTTGCAACGGTTCGACAGCTGATCTGCGGTTCTCTCAGAGCACGGCTAATAGCCTCTTTCGGCGTCTGGGCGCTGTTGTTCGGTTGCAGGTTCTTGCCTCTGAAGTCGAGCTCTTTGAGGAGGCTGTCATCAGACCAGCTGGCCGACGACAATGCCGTCTCCGCGGTGTCCTGCTGTTTGCGTTTGTCGTCGTGGCTGTCGGGCACGTCTATCGGGGGCTTGTTGTCAGGGCCGGTCCGGCCATCCTTGGGCATCGACATGATGCTCTAATTCATCGATTGAGCAACCAGGATCATCATAGTGGGATGCGATGATCAATCCTATCGTCGCATCCATACCCCCCTGTTAAGCTTCGCAACGCGCCCGGAAGGGACGCTGCCGAGAGTAGATGTGAATGGAGAGGTCGCCCTCTGAAGATGGATAAGACGCAGCGTAGTTCTGCTCTCTTGTGGCGGCCTCTTCGCGGTGTGTCGCTGCGACCCCTGGCCTTGTTCGGGCTCGTTGTTGATGGTTAGCCGGCCTCCCTTGAGTCGGTCAAGACAGGCCCGGGCTCTCGCCTTTACTCTCGGTCTGAGCCTGCTGGTAGTCGGCTTGATCGCGCTGTTGGCTGCCGAAAAGAGCTGGGCCTCCCTGATGGCGCGCGGCCTGGGGCATCTTAGCTTCCTGTTGCTGGGTTTGATCCTGCTCAGTTCGCCTTTGGCTCGGTTCTACTCCACCCCTACTTTAACCCGCTTGGTGCTGTGGCGGCGACCCCTGGGAATTGCAACTCTGGTTCCAGCAACCGTTCACTTTGCACTCGTCATCTGGAGCACCCCGGAGCTTCTTGAGGGTGTCATTCATCCGCTTACTGACCTGCCGGGAATGGTGGCATTTTTGTTGTTGCTGTGGATGGGCTTTACCAGCCGTCGGGGTGCTCAGCAGCGGTTGGGTCCGGGGCGCTGGAAGAGGCTCCATCGGCGCGCGATCCTCGCCGCTTTTGCATTGACCGCTCCGGCCGCTGTGGGAGCAGAGTTCCTGCCGTTGGGAGTGATCGCGGTGCTGTTCAGTGTGCTGGTCCTGAGCTATCGGCTGCGTTACTACAAAGCGCGGGAGCGACCCGCCGCTAGGTTGCCGGCCGACTCGGCCTAGTCTGCGCCGGCGCCATGAGCGCCAGGCTGTGCTCGGCGGTTGAGTTCTGCCAGTGGAGTCCCTGTCCGCTTGCGGGCTTCGCTGTGGCAAGATCGGGCTATGTTGATGGCTTGGCTCCGTGTTGACCAATTCTCTGGTCTTTGGCTGGGTGCCGCCACCATCAGCTTGATGTGGCTAGGCTTGGCTTGCTCTGCTCCAGTGGACCTGCCACCGGTCGTCACGGAGCTTCCTGCCGGCTTTGAACTGGGTCAGGAGCGTTCTTGCGAACTTCCCACTACAGGTTTTGCTCGACTCACTGAAAACCATGTCGGTCGTGGAGTCAGCCTCGACCTGCCTCAGCCATTGCCCCATCAATGTTCGCCTTTCCCGCCCGGCCTGGTCGCCGAAGATCTCGACGGCGATGGTGATGTTGACCTCGCTTTTCCTCAGCCGACTGTCTTTCCGCTGTTGTTTCGGAACCACGGTGACGGTCAGTTTGAAGCGACCAAGCCCGGCCCGCCGCTCGATGTCCCCGGTGAACGAATTGTGATGAGTCTGGCCGCGGTGGACACCAGCGGCGATGGGCTCCCTGAACTCTACATGGCAGGGCCAAACTTTCTCTATCGGTCCCAGAATCTCGGCTCGCTGAGTTTTTCCGCCCCCGAGCCGGTCTTTGATCGTCCTGAGTACCCCTGGTCGTGCTTTAACTCCATGGCCTGGGGAGACGCTGACGGTGACGGCGATCTGGATGTCTTTCTGCCGGGTCTGTTAGGGGTGCCAGATGCCGACTGGTGGGAACTCGATCAGGATGGGCCGTGGGTTTATGGCGCGGACGATCTGATGCTTCTGCAGGATGCCGATGGCTTCGTCCCCTATGAGGTTCCCGCGCCTGCTTCGACAGCATCCCTGGCCTACCTTTCGGTCTTTACTGATCGGGACGGCGACAGCCGCTCCGATCTGCTGATCACATCGGACCGGTCTAATTTGCCCTGGTGGCCTGAGGGGGTGTTCTTGAGCAATCAGGGCAACGATCAGCTGGGACGGCCCATCTTTGGCCTGCCAGCGGTCGGGCCCAACATGCCCGGTAACGTATCGGGCATGGGTTTGGTAACCGATGACTTTGGCGGTGACGGCTTCCTTGACTACTGCATGTCGGACTTTGCCAGGACGCTTGCCTGCTTTGAGAGCGACGGTCAGGGGGGCTACATCGACATCTCGCTGACCACCGGTCTCAGTCCATCCTTACCTGGCTTTCCGCTGCCGGATGATGACGGCGCGGACTGGGTCCCGTGGTCGATCACGCTGACCGACCTCGACAACGACGGTCTGCGTGATTTCGCCACTGTCGCCGGCCCCACGCCGGGCTTTGGCTCGGTCGCTACTTCGGTACAGGTTCATGAACAGCCCAATGCGATCTGGCAGGGCCTGGCGCCGGGCCGCTTTGTTGAGCGTACTGAGCAGTTGAGCTTTGGCGATCCGAACCCGGACTATGGCTTGGTAGCCGCTGACCTCTCTGGTGACGGCTACCCGGAACTCATCGTCTCTCCCTGGAGCGGAACTCCGAAGCTCTACGACAATCCCTGTGGAGCACAGGCCTGGCTGGAGGTTGAGCTGGTCGGTCCGGCGGGCAACTCCCAGGGGATCGGTGCTCGTCTCGATGCTCGTGCAGGTGACTGGCGACACACTGAGGAGCTTCACGCGGTGCTTGGACCCGCTCAGGCTCCATCCCGTTTTCATCTGGGTCTGGGCGATCGAGACCTGCTCGACCAACTGGTGATTACCTGGCCGGACGGGCAACAGATGAGCGCAACCAGCATTGCCACCAGGCGCTTGTTGCGGGTTGTTCATCCCGACGCGCGCTAAAGCCGAACTGCAAAGGCCTACGACCCGTAGTTCGGTGGGGTAATGGATGTGGGCAGAGATTGGTCGCTGCCATGGTCTCATGATATAGGCGCATGGACTGCGCTGTAGGCGTCTTGATGACGCCATGAGCGGAAAGAGGCAGCTTTGAGTGAGGCTGAGCTATGAACTCTGATGAGCTTGTGATCATCATCGGTCTGATTGGCAGCCAGGGTGCTCGCTGTCCGATGGTTGAGCTGAGCCGAGTCTTCACGCTGTGAAGGTCGTTATCCGGGCGGATGGTGGCGGCCTGGTCGGCTGGGGGCACTTGAGTCGCTGCTCAGCGCTGGCGGAGGTGCTGGTGACGGCTGGCAGTGTGGTGGAGTGGGCCTGCCGCGCTGAGGCAGCGATTGAGCGCTTCGTGGGGTCTTCGCCGAGGTTGGCCTTGCCTGGTGACCCGACGCTTGGCTCGCTGCCTATTGTCGAGGCAGAGGCGGTGAGCGTGTTTGCCCAGGATGCGGATTGGATCTTTGTTGATCACTACGGTGCTGACTCGGCCTATCTCGAGGCCCTGCGAGAACACAGTCGCGCTCGGGTTATGGTTTTCGATGACCATCAGGTTCGTCAGGGAGCGGACCTGAGGCTGGCGCCGACTCAGGCGGCAGCTGCCAACACTCTTGCCGGCCCGGCTTTTCAGCCGATCAGAGCCTGTTTTACCCGGACCCCGCAAGCTGCTCGCCGAGAGGGTTGGCTGTTGGCTTTGGGGGGGGCTGACCCCAACGACGATACGGCGGCGTGTCTGGCCGGTATTCAAAGTGACAGGTCGCTGTTGGTGCTTGCCTCTGATGCCATAGCAGAGCGCCAGGGTCTTGATGGTTTGTTGTCGGTCCAGACCCGGCGAGTCCCTTGGCTGGCGCCCGAGTCGTTGGCTGTCGCTATAGGTGCTGTCGAGGCGGCCCTGGTGAGTTCAAGCACGCTCAGCTGGGAAGCTCTGGCGATGGGTACTCCCATCGTGGCCCTTCAGACCGCAGACAATCAGGAAGGTGTGGTCAGGACCCTCCGTGAAGCTGGAGTGCCGGTCTTCACAGCAGCAGCCGAAGCTGCTGCGGCGATGCGCGATGGGCTTGCCAGAACGGCAGATCCCGGAGCTAGACTGGATGGCCTGGGTGCGTGGCGAGTTGCTCGCGCCATGGGCGCCAAGGTGGAACTGGAAGACGAGCTGAATCCTGCGTCTGGAGGGGCAACCCTGTTGCGCGTCGACGGGAGCGAGAGATGACACGTACGGTTCGGATTGGAGATCGACTGGTCGGTGACGGGCAGCCCACCTTTGTCATAGCTGAGATGAGTGCGAACCATGGGGGGAGTCTGGAGCGGGCTTTTGAGATCGTCAGGCTTGCGGCTGCGTCGGGTGCAGACGCGATCAAGCTGCAGACCTATACCGCCGACACCATGACTCTTGATTCTGACGCGCCGCCGTTTCGGGTCAGTGGCGGGTTATGGGACGGCTATACGCTGTATCAACTCTATGAAGAAGCGCACACTCCATGGGCCTGGCACGAAGCGTTGTTTGCAGAGGCTGAAAGACTGGGGCTGATTTGCTTCAGTTCGCCCTTTGATGCCACTGCAGTGGACTTTCTGGAGCAGTTTGAGCCGCCGGTCTACAAGCTCGCTTCTTTTGAGGTGACTGATCTGCCGTTGGTGCGAAAGATCGCGTCGACCGGACGTCCGGTGATCATGTCCACAGGCATGGCGAGCCTCGACGAGATTGGGGCCTGTGTCGCGACACTCCGCGATCACGGCTGTCCTGACCTGGCAGTCCTTCGTTGTGTCTCATCGTACCCGGCCGATCCAGCCGACTTTGACCTGGCGACGATTCCGGACATTGCCCAGCGCTTTGATGTCGTCGCTGGCCTGTCTGACCACAGCATGGGGCATACCGTCGCTGTGGCTAGCGTTGCGTTGGGCGGTCATATCATTGAGAAGCACTTTATTCGCAGCCGAGCGGATGGAGGGCCAGATGCCGCTTTCAGCATGGAGCCCGCCGAGTTCAGCGCCTTGGTCTCTGCCGTGCGGGAGGCAGACGCGGCAATCGGTGGGGTCCGCTATGGGGCTGGTCTGGCAGAGTCCGCCAACATTACCTTTCGCCGTTCGCTCTTCGTTGCCCGGGACATGAGGCGAGGTGAGCCGTTTACGGCCGAGACTATCCGGGTGATTCGCCCTGGACACGGCCTTGAGCCCGACGCTCTGGAGCGGGTGCTTGGTCGACCGGCAGCCCGTGACCTTGCTGCCGCGACTCCGCTGGACTGGTCAATGGTTGGCGGTTCCGATGACTGATCCTGTGGTCAGCATTCGCGCTGCAGAGGCGGAGGACTGTCGCTTCTATTGGCAGGTGAACAATGAGCCGTCCACGCGGGCCCAGTCGATCTCACCAGAACCCATCCCCTGGGAGTCCCACCAGCGTTGGTATGCGCAACGACTTCTTGATCAGGAGACCGTCTTGTACGTGGCGGAGCTGGAGGGCGAGCGAGTGGGCGTGCTTCGCTTTGACCGCGCTGGTGAGGAGTCCACTATCAGTGTTGCGCTTGCCCCTGCATATCGGGGTAGGGGATTGGGCCGCCAGATCATTGCTTCGGGCACCCGCGCGAGCCTTGATAGCGGCGCGGTCAAGCGGGTGATCGCTCTGGTTCGACCGGATAACATTGGCAGTGTGCGGGCTTTTCTGGCGGCCGGCTACCTGCGCTCGGAGCAGACTCGGGTCCAGGGCGTTGAGCTGCTTCAATTCGTGGCGTCCTGATGAGACCGGGTTCAGGGACTCTCTTCGACGCATAGGTATGGGCTGCTGATGATTGCCATTATCCAAGCGCGGATGTCTTCTTCTCGACTCCCGGGCAAGGTGCTCCTGCCTTTGGGGGACGGCCTTGTACTTGATCAGGTTGTGAAGCGGGCCCGCCTGTTTGCGGAGCAGGTTGTGGTCTGCACATCTACCGATCCAGACGACCAGGCCATCGAAGAGCATTGCGAGCAGCGCGGTGTGGTCTGTGTCCGCGGACCTTTGGATGATGTTTTTGAGCGCTACCGTTTGGCGCTGTCGGACCCTCGAGTTCGGCGCTGTGATTGGTTTGCTCGGGTCACCGGGGACTGTCCGCTGTTATCTCCCGAGCTTGCGCGTTTTCTTATGGGCAACATCGAGGCTTCAGATCATTACCTTTGTGTGCGCCATGAAGCCCTTCCCCGAGGCCTTACCGCTGAGTTCATCAAAACAGAGGCATTCTTGCGGATCGACGCGGCCCAGCTTGATCCGCCTGAGCGGGAACATGTCACGCTGCACCTGTACGAAAATCCCGAGCTATATCGCTGCCGCTTCCTGGATCCTCCAATCCAGTTACGATACCCAGAGTTGCGTTTGACCCTCGACTACCAGGAGGACTACATGGTGCTGCAGGAACTGTTCGCCGGTGCTGCTGATATCACGGCGGAGGAGGCCATACTTCGCTTGAATTCGGATCAGGAACTGCGGAGCAAGAACGCTCATTGTTTTCAGAAAGTCGCTCGTTAGCAGCGGCGAGCTTGCTGCCAGCTGGGCCTGGCAGATTGGGTCGAGCGAGTTAACGCTACCCACCGTGAGGGAGACTGTTTGTGAACCAGCCGTTTTTACCCTATGGCGCTCAGAGCATCGATGAAGACGACATCGCTGCAGTCGTCGCAACCCTCCGGTCTCCCTACTTGACCACCGGTCCAAAGGTTGCCGAGTTCGAGGCGGCCGTTGCCGACTATGTGGGCGCTGCGGCTGGGGTCGCCGTGTGCAACGGGACTGCAGCTCTGCACGCCACCTGTCATGCGCTGGGCTTGGGTCCGGGCGATGAGGTGGTGGTCCCAGCGCTGACCTTTCTCGCCACCGCCAATTGTGTTCGTTACGTAGGAGCGACACCGGTCTTTGCTGACGTCTGCCCCGATTCGGGCCTGGTCACTGCCGAAACCGTCACAGCTGCTATCAGCCCTCGTACCCGAGCTGTGCTGCCAGTTCACCTCACCGGACGTCCGGTTGATCTGGCTCCGATTCGGGCCTTGACTGAGGCCCGCGGGATCGCGCTGGTCGAAGACGCGGCTCACGCGCTCGGCGCCACATATCAGGGTCAGCCAATCGGCAATGGTCAGTGCTCCGAAATGGCCATCTTCAGCTTCCATCCGGTGAAGCACATGACAACCGGCGAGGGGGGCATGGTGGTCACTAATGACCCTAAGCTCGAAGAGCGGCTCCGTCGCTTCCGCAACCACGGCATGGTGCGCAGCCCAGAGGCTCTGCAGCGGGAGAGCCCGGGTCCCTGGTACTACGAGCAGCAAGAACTCGGCTACAACTATCGCATTACCGACATTCAGTGTGCGCTGGGTCTGAGTCAGCTCAAGCGTCTAGATCACTTCCTATTGCGCCGTCGACAGCTCGCCGCACGCTACGATCAGCTGTTCGCTGACTGTCCGCAGGTGCATCCTGTTGCGCCCGGTGGCCACCGCAGTCAGAGTGCATATCACCTCTACTCAGTCCTGGTGGATTTTGACGCCCTTGGGCGCAGCCGGGCCGATGTTATGGGGCAGCTGCGTGCTGCGGGTATAGGTACTCAAGTTCACTACATTCCAGTGCCCCACCAGCCCTACTATCAGGCCCTCGGTGGCAAGCAGCAGGACTATCCAGGCGCAGCTGATTACTATCGGCGTACCCTTTCTCTGCCGCTGTTTCCGCGTATGGATGATGATGATGTTGACCGGGTTGTAGATGCTCTCAGCAGGGTCCTTGGTGACTGAACCTCAGCGCCGCCGGACATTGGGCTGTAGCGGTCTGGCCCTGGCAATCAATTGAGTGGGGGTCACTGAGCTCCATGAGTGAAGAGAAGCCGTTAGATAGCTCTTCTGTGGAGAGCGAGGGTGCGCGCTTCAAGAGGTTGTTGGCGAACACCTCCATCTATGCTCTGGGAGAACTCGGGCTGCGGTTCCTGACCGCCATTTTCACTCCTCTGCTGACCTACTACCTGGCCCCTGCTGAGCTCGGAGTCTGGACTCTGGCGCTGATGTTGTTTGCTGGCTTCTCAACGGTCTGCGGACTGGGGCTGCACGGTGCAGTGACTCGGTTTTATTACGATCATGAGTTTGACGAGCCGGCTCAGCGCAGGTTTCAGGGAACGGCGCTCAGCTTCCTGCTGTTGTGGTCCTTGAGCCTTTGTTTACTCATGACCTGGTTTGGCCCGGCTCTGTTCGAGTTCGCGTTTACCGATCTGGCGTTCTGGCCTTACGGGGCCTTTATCGTCTGGATGACCTTTATCAGCATTGCCGGTCTCATCCCCAGGGCGCTGTGGGCTGCAGCTGAGCGTTCTCGCTTGTTTGTCGGGATCAACTTGTTGGGGTCTGTCACCAACCTTGCCGGCTCGTTGGGGCTGGTCATCTTTGCCGGCTTGGGAGTGATGGGTTTGTTCTGGGGTCGTACCGCCAGCCTGCTGGTGCTGGCCATTCCCTTCACCGTCTATTCGGTTCGCCGTGTGGGCCTGGCTTGGAATGGGTCAGATCTCAAGGCTGCGCTCGCCTTCAGCTTGCCTCTGGTGCCGCACCTGCTTGCTCACTGGGTGCTCGGTATGTCCGATCGGTTCATCATTGACCATCACTATGGCGGTGATGGTCAACTGGGGGACGATGGTCTAAGCGCCGGTCTCCGAGCGGTCGGGCTCTATGGTGCGGCTTATGTCTTCATCAACATGGTGAACATGATCGCGGTCTCTATGAACCGCGCTTTCGTTCCGCAGTTCACCAGGGCCTACCAAGATCACAGCCAGCGCCCTTTTGTGGCCCGCTCGGTAACCTACTTTCTGCTCGCTATCAGCTGCACCAGTGTGGCTCTAGCAGTGCTGTCGCCGACCCTCATCCTGGTGGTCTTCAATGAGCGTTACGCCGCGGCAGCAGAGTTTGCCCCGGTGCTTGCTCTGGCCGGTCTGTTTCAGGGTGTCTATTACATTTATGTCGCCGGGCTCTTTTATTTTAAGAAGAACACCTTGATTCCTGTGATCACCATCCTGAGTGGTCTTCTGAACGTGGTGCTTAACTTGCTTTGGATCCCAGAGTTCGGGCTGGTAGGCGCAGCCTGGGCGACCTTTGTCGGCTATGTGGCCTTGGCTCTGGGGGTGCGATGGGCCTGTCGACGATACACGCGGCTGCCTTTCGAGACGGGTCGGGTGGGCTGGTTGATGTTCGTCTTGTTGAGCGTTGTTGGCTTGGCGGTCTTATTGGAGGGCTTATTGCCCCTGTGGTGGGAACTGTCCGTCAAGATCATGCTGTTGGCGATGGTTCCATTGCTGCTGCACTGGGTCGGATTCTGGCGTCCTGAGGAACTGGCCTGGCTGAAGCAGCGCCTGGTCGGGTCCCGATAGCTGCTGGGAAGCTGCTCGCTATGCGTTTGGGCAGGATTGAATTAAGTTCGATAACTGCGCTGCTTGGTCGCTCCGGGCAGTTTGTCAGGACCCGGAAGTCTTGACAGTCAGCACGTTTTTCCGCTAGACGCGGGTCCGAAAGAGAGCCGTCTGAACGGCACGAGGGCACCCCATGACCTACCCGTTCACGCCACTCCTGAGTGAGCCTCCCGATCTGACCGGCAAGGTGATTCTGATCACCGGCGGTACTGGCTCCTTCGGTCGAGCCTTTGCGCAACGCCTGTTGGCAGACTTTGACCCCAAGAAGGTCATCATCTTCTCCCGTGATGAACAGAAGCATTACGCCATGGAAGCGGAGATGGCGGACCCGAGGCTGCGCTTTCTGGTGGGTGACATCCGGGACAAGGCCCGGCTGCTGAGAGCGTTTAGCGGTGTTGATGTGGTGGTCCATGCCGCGGCGATGAAGCATGTCCACATCTCTGAGTACAACCCGATCGAGGCGATCCGAACCAATGTGGATGGTGCGGCCAATGTCATTGATGCCGCTCTTGAGCGGGGTGTTCAGCGGGTAATTGCCCTCTCAACCGACAAGGCAGTCAGCCCCATCAATCTTTATGGCGCAACCAAGCTCTGTATGGAGAAGCTCTTCGTTGCGGCCAACTCCTATACCGGCAATCGAGACATTCGCTTTGATCTGGTTCGATACGGCAATGTTGTGGGCAGCAAGGGGAGCGTTGTTCCGCTGTTCCTCAAGCAGCGAGAACAGGGTCGGTTGACGGTTACCGAAGGAAGCATGACCCGCTTTTGGATTGGGATGGATAGGGCCGTTGATCTGGTCCTGCTGGCGCTACAAAAGGGTCTGGGTGGGGAGGTCTTCGTGCCGCGTTTGCCAGCGTGCACTGTTGATGTCCTGTGCCAGGCCATCGCGCCCGACCTGCCCATTGAGTACATCGGTATTCGGCCCGGTGAGAAGATCCACGAGACCATGATCACCTATGACGAGAGCCACAACGTCATTGAGTTCGACAACTATTTCGTCGTTAAGCCGACCTATGCAGCATGGGGAGGCCCGGCTCGAACCGATGGGAAGGCCGCCACAGAGCGCTTCAGCTACTCCAGCAACGTGACCTACATGCTGAGTGCTGAGGAGACTCGTCAATTGCTTCATGAATTGGGCTTTGTCAGTTAGCAGACATGCCCATTGCCGAGAATCAGCACTACGGCCACGACCAAGTCCTGCTCGAATATTGCGGCCTGCCTAAGCAGAGCGTAATTCACCATCCTATTCAGCACGGCTGGCAGCCCGGGCCTGGGTTTGGTGCAAAGAGAATGGCTGAGCCGGGAGCCAAGATTCTCTGGTCACGCCGCAATCTGGAGAGCGCTCAGGAGCAGGGCTATTCTGACTTTCTGGCCATTGGTGCTCCCTTCTTGTACCTGCCTGAGCCGCAGGTCGTGGCGGCGGCTCAGGCAAAGAGCCTGCTGGCCATTCCTTTCCATGGTTGGGAGAAAGAGGGCCTGTCAGGTGGTATGGAGCGGTATGCCGAGGGTCTGAGTGCCTTGAGCCGAGAGGGTTTTGGTCCGATCACGGTCTGCCTGTATTGGATTGAGTATGAGCAGGCCGCCTTGCGTGCGGTTTTCGAGGAACGCGGATTTGAGGTCACAACCATGGGGCACCGCGATGGCAACCCAAGGTTCCTCCACAAACAAAGATCCTTGATGATGCAGCACTCTTTTGTCACCTCAAACAGGGTTTGTACTGCAGCCTTCTATGCTTTGAGCCTGGGCGTGCCGTTCTTTTTGTGGGGTGCTGTTCAGGGCCTGTCTGAGAGCAACGACCCGAGCGGAGAGCTCTTTGACGCCTGGCAGCGGGAGACCTTCCCGCAGCTGTGCAGAGAGCGCTTTGATGGTAGCTGTCAGCGCGAGCTGGGGCTTCGTGAACTCGGTGCTGACTTCCTGCGGGCACCTGAGGAGCTGAAAGGTATTCTCCACCTCGGGCCCCGCCATGTCATCAGCCGGACAGTGTTGCGAGCGCGCAGGTACATTCACTTGCGACAGCGCAGGCGCGGCGCCGGTTGAGCAGGCTGCCGCGGCGCTAATCAGACCACTTACGTCAGTGTCTAGGTGGCTGGTTGCTATCTCCGTCCCGGTCCTCAGCTAAGCAGCAGCGCTCTTCGGTTAGCGGGACCAGTGCCACGAGCCGATACAGGGTCATGAGCTTCCTTCGCACGAGTTGGCTGAGTTGATTGGCCAGCAGCATCAGACTCAAAGGGTGCTCGAGCCGTGCCAGGTCTCGCTCGGTGTCAATGGAGCCGCGCTCATCGGGATGACGTACCAGGGGATAGTAGTGCGGAACAATGTCGTGTTCGGAGAAGAACTCCTGCCAGGAATCGGCGCGTCGTAGGCGTCGGTCATGAAAGTCCAGCAGGTGCTGGGCCGCGTGCGGCGAGATGTAGTAGGCAAAGGTTCCGTACAGAAAGTACCGGGGGTCAGCGACGGCCACTGAGGAACGCGGACGCTTGCCGAAAAAGCTGCGGTGCGGGTGGATTCCAAGGTGGATGAAGTCCACTTCCCCGTATACCTTGAGCACCTTTTTGGCCCTGCTTAGGAGGCTCTCGGTGACCTCGATGTCCGCTTCAAAGATCAATGCCGCAGCATCTCGGGCTACGGCTTCCCGGTAGATGCCCAGGTGGGCGAGGGTGCAGCCAACTTCACCCGGCGTGAGCAGTGTCTGTTGGGCCTGGTGGGTGCCATGAATGTGTTCGAAGTATTGGTGGCTGGTAAAGCTGTCTGCGTACACTGGCGCCCAGCGAAGGACCCCGAGTGCTTCCTCGCCAGGCGACAGCTTGTCGGCAACCTTGAAGATAAGAGTCACGCGCCAGGTCTCTTCTCAGCTTGGGCTCAGCGGATGTCTGCGACCGATGGTGATCGGGCTAAGGGTGGTCAGATTCTCAGCCGCGGCCAATGCAGCGAAGTCGGAACAGGTTATGGAATACCTGCCCCTGAGTCTTGCATCCTCAAGACCGAGGGTGCAACTCGCCCGAGGGTGCAACTCGCCCGAGGGTGCAACTCGCCCGAGGGTGCAACTCGCCCGAGGGTCCAACTCAAGTCACTGCTGGCCAGTGCGGCACAGGTCAATGAACTCTGGCTGGTCGGCTACAAGTGCCGACCAGGAGTTGAGAGCTCGCGCTGCCTTGCCAGGTAGCCCGCTGTTTAGTCCGTGGTGCCGAAGTCGGTCTGGCCTGCACCTGCGTAGCTGTAGTCGATGCTGAAGACGCCGTCGACCCAATCGGTCACCTTGAGACGTACTGCCCCTCCTGTCGCTGTACGTGCCAGGTAAGCGCGATCACCGGGCGTCACTACCTCGTTGGTGTAGTCGAACCATCCATTGAGCACCGGGCTGCCTGAGAATGTAGTGCCGCCGAGGCCGGCGGGCAGGGTCAAATCTTCGTCGATCGACCAGCCCTCCGTCGGCGCAGTAGTGACTGCTTCGAGTGATGCAAGAGCCGGGTCAATAGCGCCACCGCTGCCACTCCCGCTGGTGCCACTGTTGGTCGCCAGCTGGGTTCGTTGCAGGCGGAGATCCCAGCTTAGGTCGGTCAGCGCGTCTGCGACGCTCACTGTATTGCCGTTGCGCAAGTCAAAGTGCACCGGGGTAGCGGCGTCGCTGGCGTCAACTGAGATGCTGTGGGTAAGCGGGGAGCGGGTAATGGGTTCCACCGAGAGGACAAAGACCTGATCGGTGGCGTCTTCAATCCGCAGCTTTACGTATTGGCCATTGGCGGTTCGCACCACGAAGGTGTCCCGGGCGCTGCTCAACGTGTGGTTGATGGGGTCATAGATCCACCAGGCCGATAGCACCGGGTTACCGTTTTCGTTGCCGGCTCCTGGGGGGCCGGGGATTGGCATGTTCTGGTCCGTAGTGAAGCCGATCGTATCGGTGCTGGTCAGGTTCTCGAAGGTGACCGTCTGCTCGGCTTTGTAGGCCCCGCCAAGTCCGGGTCCACTGGCTCCGCTGTTGGTACGTAACATGGCGCCCCATGCGGCAAGGTCCCAGCTATCGTCGTTGGCCGGGTCGCTAATTTCGACCTCTTCTCCGGCCAGCAGGTCGAGATAGACCCAGGCTTCTGGATCGCTGGCATCGACGACCCAACCGGATGGCGGCTCAGGGGCTTCGATCTCGGCAAATCTGAAGCTTGGCATGCCCGAAATTCCGTCGTGGTAGTAGTCCACAAACTGGAGCTTGTAGTAGACACCGAAGACATTCTTGACCACGTAGACCTTGTCGGCTGCGCTCAGGATATGGGTGCTGAAGTCGTAGTCGTACCAAGGCTGTAAGCCGCCGAATACATACTCTGGTACGCCGTCGCCGTTGCTGTCGGCTTGATCCGTTGTCCAGCCCTCGGCAGGGGCTTGGGTGAGCGCGCTAAAGTCGGCCCCTTCCAAGATCGCCACTTCAACTCCGCCCAGGCCGCTGGCGCCGCCGTTGACTTTGACATCGGAGCGACGGAAGCCAAGATCCCAGCCGGTCGATGTCTCTGGCGCGTCAGGCCTGACCTCAGCAGACCCTGCCAGGGCCAGATACACCCAGTCTTCTTCGTGCGTGGCATCGACCAGGGTGAGGGTGACCCCGTTGCCCTCGTCTTCGAAGGTGAAGTGCTCAGCGGTCGGGTCCTCGTCTTCGACCGGGGGCTCGCCGGGGTCGAGGTCTTCAACGCAGGCGCTGAGTGCGAGCGTGGTAGCGAATACAAAGAACACAAGAAAGCGGGGCATTGGAAGGCTCCGGGAGGGCCGCTCAGTAGCGGAGGTTGATGCCCCCGTAGGCGCGCCACGGGGTGCTGGGAAAGTGAGTGAATGGGCCAGCGATGTCTGCGTTGGAAAGGTCCACGAAGTGGGCCTTTTTGCCGTCATCGATGAGCAGTAGGTTTTCGACGCCAACAAAGATTTCGATGTGTCTGCCGAAGCGCTTGGCGACGCGAATATTGAGGAGTGCGTAGGGGTTTGACGGCTCGGTCTCCGCGGCCTGGCCGAGCTCGTCCAAGAGGTAGAAGGGCCGCGGCCCGACGAACTCGCCACGAATTGAAGCGATCAAGCCCCACGGCACCTGGAGCAGCTCGACAGCGGCGGTGCCACGATGTTCCGGACGTCCTTCCAGGGGCAAATCTGTGGCGTGGTCGCGAGTGTGTGTGAACTCGTAGCCGCCACGAATCTGCAGGAAGGCTAGGGGGCGCACCAGGATAGAGGCTTGGACTCCCTGGGTTGTGGCGCGGCCCACGTTGACGTAACCCAGTAGCAGGGTGCCGGTGTCATCGCTCGGTAGGGTCTCGATGGTGATCATGTCCTGCAGGTCGTTGCGATATCCATCGACAGTGATGGTCAAGAAGGGCGTCGGCCGAAGCATCAAGCCTCCGCCCAGTCCGAAGCTGCGTTCTGGCTTCAGATCGGGGTTGCCCTGCACCGCGTAGCCGCGGCTGCTGTTTTCGAACAACAGCAGCAGCTCTTTGAAGGAGGGGGCGCGATATCCCAGGCCGCCGTTCACCCGCAGGCCGATGGCCGGGTGGGGGTCGAAGCGGACCGCAAGCTTTGGCGTAGGAGCGGTGCCGTAGCTGGAGTCGATGTCGACGCGCACGCCGGGAGTGATGACCAGACGCGGTCCCACGCCTTGAAGCACCGTGATCTCATCCTGCACGAACAGGCCGAGCCGAGCTCGGAGACCGTCCTCTGTAATTCGGTCGGACTGCAGTCGGTCGAGGAAGAAGTCGACGCCTGAGGTGACTACCATCCGGTCTCCCAGTGCCTGATCCCACTGCACTTCGGCGTTGAGTTGGTCGTCGATGGTGCGCTGGAAGGAGTCGCCGCTATCGGTCCCTCTTTGGTCCACCAGATATTGGTCGTGAAAGCGCAGGTAGCCGACTCTGGCGGCAATGCGGTTCTGGCTGCCCCAGGTCAGAACCGGCCGGATCGAGATGCCGTGCTCCTCGATCAGCTTGCGTCGATCAGAGGTAGCTCCGGTGGCCGATACGTCCACGCTGCGGTCGTCGCCACGGCGCCAGTTGGTGCGGAATTCCAGACGAAAACGCTCGACAGGGGTGAGGACCAATAAGCCGCGGAGATCAAAGTGCTGGAAGGCGCTTCCATGGGTGGTTTCGCTGTCGGGGTCAAGACTGTAGGCGTCACCGCGTCGCCATCCGCCGGAGATGCGGCCAGAGAGGTTCTTCCAGCGGCCGGCAACGGAACCTGCCAGGTCGAGTGTGTGGCGGCCGCCGTAGGTGGCTGAAAGTTCGGACTGAAGTGGTGCTTCGGGCACCTCGCGGGTCACAATGTTGATGACCCCGGCCAGGGCGTCGGCTCCATGTAGAGCAGAAGCCGGTCCTTGCACGACTTCGACTCGTTCCACGGACTGTAGTGTGATCCGGTCGAGGTCGATCGCGCCGTCCGTGCGGCCAGGCAGGCGTTCTCCGTCGACGAGCACCAGCACGTACTCGCTGCCCAGCCCTTGGAGTGAAAGGGTGTCGCCGCGAAAGGATGACTCAATACGGACCCCACTGCGGTAGCGCAGCAGGTCGGCGATGGTGCGGGCGCCGGACTCTTCGATCTGCTCGCGGGTGATTACCGTGGCAGGGACCGCCGACTGGGCCAGGGCGCGAGCGGTGCGGGTGGCCGTGACCAGAACCGACTCTTCCAGGGCTTCTTGTTCTTTACTGCGGTCTCGGCCTGTCTCGCCTTCCTCCTGACTCTCCTGGTCTTGATCCGCCCCCATAGCTGCGGGGCTGAAGACCAGCAGCGAGAGCAGCATGAGCAGCGGTCGGGCGATCACCTGGAACTCGCAGCCTCGCCGCTCTCTTCGGTCGCCGCCGCATCTTCAGGGTGAGGCGGTGTTGCTTTGGAGGGCAGCAGCGTCAATTCTGCTAGCGCTTCATCCGCCATCATCTCGACCCACTTAGCGAAGTTTGGATGGGGTGCGAAGCCACTCCCCAGGAGAAAATCCAGACCCTTCAAAAGCTCTGCTTCGGGACCGGTGCCAAGGGTCCGTGCGGGGACGACGATGGCTCGTCCTCCGTTGGCGCTTGCTGCCTCTACGATGCCGCGCAAGCGCTTGATCTCAGGCTTTCTTTTGGCTGGCCAGTCTTCTCGCCAGGTGCCGTATTCAATACCTCGAAATGCGTCGCCACCGGCCTGAACCATTTCCTCGGCGAGCGCCTTGAGCGTGACGTACCAGCTAGCGTTGCGCTTGTCGTCGCCAACTCCGTGGGCAGTCAAGATGATGGTTTCTTCGGCAGGCTGTGTCGACAACTCCAGTGCTCGATTGAGCAGCGTCTCTGCGAATAAAGGATGAGCGTCGAGGCCGCCTGCTGTGGTGAGAATCGCGGAGCTGGCGATGCGGGACGGCGGCGCCGGTGCTGCTGTGCCATGACCGCCGTGACCGCCGTGACCGCCGTGACCGCCGTGACCGCCGTGACCGCCGTGACCGCCGTGACCGCCATGATGCTCATGACCG
>DJIF01000046.1 GCA_002433485.1 Deltaproteobacteria bacterium UBA6601 | reverse complement strand
ATCGGCAAGGCTGCTGTCGTCATCATCCTGCTGGCAAATCGGCGCAGCTGAGCAGCCCGCGTCAGAGCAGTCATAGGCTCCATCGGCGTCGTTATCAGCCCCATCGCTACAGTCACCAGGGCGAGTCCCCTCAGCAGGAAGCACGGCGCAGGATTCGGCCAGCACGGCCAGCAGCAGAACCAGACCAGCGCGAACCAGGATCACGGGCAGCTCCCGCTATTGTCGCTGACCTCAACCCAACCGCCGGTCTGGAGGCTTGAGGCGAGTTCCTGAGCGTGTTGCTGGCACAACGAATCATTGGAGCTCAAGGTGAAATTTGAGCCAACCTGTAGGCCTTCAAGGCCGCTGACAGAATGCAGCTGATGATTGCGCTCAACGACCACCTCAGCTCCGACCGACTCGAGCGAGGCAAAGCCATTCAAGTGCTGCAGGCTCGGATTATCGACCACCAATAGCGCCATGCCGACACTCTCGAGTGCTGACAGACCATCGACATCAACGAGCTGAGGATGACCGGAGAGAGTCAGCGCGCCGGTGATGTTGCGAAGCCCGCCCAGGCCGTTGAGCTGACTCAGCGCGCCGTTACCATCAATGGTGACCGAGCCGGCTACAGCAGTGATCGCGGCCAGCCCATCCAGATCATTAAGAACGAGGTTGTTGGAGATCTGTAGGGTCCCTTGAACCAGGGTGACACCAGCGAATCCGTCCAGGTTGGCCAGTGAGTCGTTGCCAAACACGCTGGCGATCCCCGGGAGCGAGATCAGGGCAGAGAGGCCATCTACATCACTCAGAACATCATTCTGATGAATCAACAGGTTACCGCCCAGATAGCTCAGCGATGCCAGGCCATCAAGGTCCTGCAGGGCGATGTTGTCGGTGATGTCGAGATTGCCGCCGAGAGAGATCAAGTTGGACATACCGTCGAGATCGGTCAGCACAATGTTGTCCTCGATGCGGAGCTCACCAGCCACCGAGCCGAGCGAAGACAAGCCATCCACATGAAGCAGCGAGATGTTGTCCTGGAGCTTGAATTGAGCTGGGACTGCGAGCAAAGAGGCCAGTCCATCGAGGTCCTCAAGCAGCAGGTTGCCCTCAATCAGCAACTCACCGCCGATTGTCTGCACCCCGGACAGGGCGTCGAAGTCGACCAGCGAGGCGTTGTAGAGCACCCGCAGTGGGCCGCCCAGCGCGCTCAACTGAGCAAAACCCTCCAGCCGCACCAGGTCATCGTTGCTGTCAATGGACAGTCCACCACCAATGCTGACCAGCTGAGAGAATCCCTGCACTAGCTCCAGGGCATTGTTCTCGGTGAATTCCAGGCTGCCGCCCAGAGAATGAAGCACAAACTGGGCTCCCATGCTTACCAGTGCGGGATTGTCCGATAGGTTCAAGTCGCCGCCAATGCTCTCGATGCCGGCGAGCGCTGAGACATCAGTAAGGACAGCATTTTCCTGGACCATAACGCTGGCACCCACGCTACGCAGGCCACTCAGCCCTGCCAGACTGGAAAGCCCCGCATTAGCGCTCACATTAAGGCTCCCACCGATGCTCTGCAGTCGGTCCAGAGCGCCGAGCCCAATGCTGCCCTGGTCGAGCCCACTGACCGAGAGGCTCCCCTCAATATGTTCACAGTTCGCCAGCGCTGCGATGTCGCTGACCGTCGTCACCAACTGATCACCAAGACAGATGCCGCCTACCAGGCCGTCGTCGTCAATCGAACTATCGTCGTCGTCACCGGCGCTGTCGTCATCACCGGCGCTGTCGTCATCATCGTCATCGCCACTTGCACGGTCGTCGTCATCGCCACTGGCGCTGTCGTCATCGTCGCCACTGGCGCTATCGTCATCATCGTTGTCCGGTCGATCATCGTCGCCCACGCCGGATGTCCCCTGACAGGCGAAGAGCCCCAGAACGATGACCAACATCAAGCGCTGCACCATCATGGGCAGCCTCCCAGATTGTCGTAAACCGAGACTTCCAGTTGCACATTGAGTTGCTCGGCGATGGCCTCGGCGTGGCTCTGACACAGAGCCGAATTGCTGTGAATTCTGAGTCCCTCCAGACTGGCAGTGATGGAGAGCAATCCATCGACTCTAGTCAATGATTCGCTGCTCGAAACAGTCAAGGTGCTCACCACTTCAGCCAGCATTTCCATCCCGTCAAGGTGCTCCAGCAGCGGGTTGCTCATAAAGCGCATGTCTCCCCCTACCCGAGCGACAGCGCTAAGGCCCGAGAGATCAACAAGAGCTGCATTACCCGAGACATCCAGATCCCTCCCGACCGAACTCAGGTTCTGCAGACCTTCAAGAGACGTTAACGCCACATTGTCCTGCACGGATAGGTCCTCAGGGGCAACGATGAGTCCTCCCAACGCAGACAAGGAGGTCAAAACATTGTTCTCAGAGATGCGAATGTCGCCACCCACACTCATGAGGCTGTCAAGGCCGGCCAACGAGACCAAGCTACCGTTGCGGGTAAGGCTGAGGTCCGCACCAACCTCAGCGAGAGAGTCCAGGTGGAGCGCGCTTAGTTGAGGATTGGCAGAGACAAACAGACCTCCAGAGATCCACTGCAGCCTGCGCAAACCCGACAGATCGACAAGGCTGGCATTGAAGGAGATGTTGAGGTCGCCGCCCACGGTGGTCAGTGACTCCAAGCCTGCCAGCGACTGCAAACCTTCATTGCCGCGAATCCGAAGGTCCCCATCAACACGCTCAAGACAGCTGAGTACTGGCAAGCTGACCAGAGTGGCGCCCGCGTCACGGAAGCTCAGATCGCCGGTCAGAGACTGACAGCGCAGCAGCGCTCCAAAGTCGTCACCAGCACCGTAGTCGAGGTCTCCATCGCAGGGGACACAGAGCTCGGCTGAGTCATCGTCGTCGACCGCTGAGGAGTCGTCATCATCCGTCCCCCATGAGTCATCGTCATCAGCGGAAATACCACCTCCCTGACAAGCGGCAAGCAACACCAGCCAACACAGCGCCGGGCTAAGACCACGCAAAATCATCAGGGGCAGGCCCCGTCATTCCCGAACAGAACAGCCGAGTCGGTCACCCCCAGGTGCGCCGCCAGCTCAGCTACGCGCTCCTGGCACAGCGCCTGGTTAT
This sequence comes from Deltaproteobacteria bacterium UBA6601, assembly GCA_002433485.1. Classification (GTDB taxonomy): domain Bacteria; phylum Myxococcota_A; class UBA796; order UBA9615; family UBA9615; genus UBA6601. Next base: position 21,530 of record DJIF01000046.1, on the reverse strand, counting down.
CGGTAATCATCAGCGCGCCAGCAAAGTCCTGCACGCCCAGAAAACCGCTGACGCTGGACAACATCTGATTGGACCGAATGGTCAGGTCAGCACCGATGCGCAGCAGGCCCGAGAAACCGTCCAGGTCAAGCAGCCCATCGTTGGCCGCCACAAACAGCCCCCCGCCTACGCTGACCAGATGCTGGAGGCCATCAGCATCCGCCAAGACATCATTGTCCCAAAGGTACATATCGTCCCCCACCGACTCCAGCTGGGCCAAGCCCTGAACCGAGCGCAGGGCGTTGTTGTCCTCGATGCGAAGATCTCCCCCGATGCTCTCTAGCCCCAGCAACCCATCGAGGTCCTCCAACCGGTCATTATCCTCAATCACCAGATCATCTCCCACGCTGCGCAGCGTCACCAGCAGGTCCAGGGAAGTCAGCTGACTTGCCCCCTCGACGGTTAGATCTTCACCTATGGAAGCGAGACAGGTCAGGGCAGCGGCGGGCGCGACAAAGTCAGCCTCAAACCGCAAAGACCCACTGACGCTGCTGCAGAAAACAAGCGCCTTGAGGTCAGACGTAGCGCTCAGGACATAGTCACCCGGGCAGGCTTCGCACTGCCCGGCACTGTCGTCATCATCGGCGGCACTGTCGTCATCATCGGCGGCGCTGTCGTCATCATCGGCGGCGCTGTCGTCATCATCGGCGGCCGTGCTGTCGTGATCATCGGCGGCAGCGCAGGACTGCTGCAGCAGGGGCCCCACAACAAGAACCACCACCAGCACCAGCAAGCGCAAGCCAGAGGCCGACAATTCAGGGGACGGCAGTTCGGCCATGCAGTGCAGCTTAGCAGCCCACCGCAGGGGAGCAGGCAGGGCATCGAACAACCCGAATTGAAGCGGGCATTCTTGGGTGACTTCCTTGGCATGACGGCGCTAACCCGGTCATCCTGAGATCATGCGCAGCATGGTTCTGCTCAGCCTCGGGTTGCTCGTTGGGTGTCCGGCCGACGACGCAGACCCACCCAGCCCCGAGCCACCGGCCGACCTACCCTGTGAGGTAGAGGGCGAAGGCTTCACAGCGCCACCCTGCAGTCACCAGATATCGAGCTGGGAGCAATGGGAACAGCTGGCCCGCCCCTCCGCTGCCCATGACCAGATCGCCTTCACCAAGTACCTGAGTCCGGCCCGAGACGACGCTCGGCTACCGGCCTTGTTCATGAACGTCGGGCTGTTCACCTTGCACTACGAGCTTTTAAGCAACGTCTTCGACGAGCGTTTTCCACTGCTCAGCCCGGGGGAGTACAACCAACTGGTACTCACACCCGACCGTGAATTCACCGCAGGAAGCCTGGTCCAGTTGCACGTTGATCAGGAACCTCGCTTCGCCTTCACGGTGCTCGACGACCCCGCCGATGAAGCGGCTACAGTGAGCTATGCACAGGTGCTGCGGACCTACCATGAACTATCCGCAGGTCTGAAGATCGGCGAACTGGCCTTTCTGCCAAAGACCAGCAACCAGGCTGCCGCTACCGCCAGCTGGGACGGAGCAGTTCCCGTTGTCGGAGCTGACGACTCCATCCAATACGAAGTCTATACCCAGGGGGTCGGCTATGGGACCGTGCGACTATTTGACCTCAAAGATCTGGCTAAGGCCAGCGCAGCGGTCGACTTCGGCTATGAAGACATCCTCATTCTGGATGAAGCCCCTGCCGACATTGAACAGGTCATTTCAGGAGCAGTCACCGGCACCCGACAAGGCGAGCTTAGCCACCTCAACGTGCGCAGCGCCGCAAGGGGTACGCCTAACTGCTTCGTACGCCAGCCTCACCAGCAACTCGCCCAATGGGAGGGGCGCCTGGTCCGATTGGAGTGCGGACTGGAAGACCTCAGCGTCGAAGAAGCGAGCCCCGAAGAGGCCCAGGAGTTCTGGCAGCAGCTACGCCCGGATCCGCTCGACATCCCCCCCGCCCAGCTACAATGGACCGAACTCGAAGGACTCCTTGAAGTCCCTACCGGCACTACTGAAGAGCGCGCCGCAGCTATGACCCGCTACGGCTCCAAGGGAAGCAATCTGGCAAGCCTGTATCAGCGCATCGACGCCCAGCTTCAGCTGCAGGGCTTCCTGGTTCCAATGCACTACTACGCCACCTTCATGGAGAACAATTCATGGCAGGTAGATCTCGGCAGCGGCCTTTCCGATTACAGCTTTGCTGACACCGTCTCGGCCTGGCTGAGCGAACCGGACTTCATCAACGACGGTGCACTGCGACGTCAGCGGCTGGCCGACCTGCGCGCCGCGATTCGCGCTGCTTCTGTCAGCAGTCCGCTCATCGACGCCCTGGATGCGCGCATCCGGGACATCTTCGGCACCGACAGCCAGATGCTCCGCTTTCGCAGCAGCAGCAACGCGGAAGACGCGCTGGCATTCTCTGGGGCCGGCATCTACGACTCGACCAGCGCCTGCCTGGCTGACGAGCGGGACGACAACGAAGTGGGACCCAGCCACTGTGATAGCGATCAGCCCGAGGAGCGCAGTCTGCAGCGGGCCCTGCTGAAGGTGTGGGCCTCGCTGTGGAACATCGAGGCCTTCGAAGAACGCAGCTGGTACGGGATCGACCATTCGCTGGCTGCCATGGGGGTGCTGATCAATACCCGCAGCAAGAACGAGCGAGCCAACTTTGTCGCATTTACCGGCAACCCTACCCAGGCCAGCGATGAGAGGATGCTGGTCAACGCGCAGGCGGGAGAACTGGATGTGGTCGCTGCTGAGCCCGGTCTGGTACCCGAGAAGGTGCTGCTGAGGGTGACGGATGGAGCTGTGGTGGAGATTGATCGGGTGTCGCCCAGCAGCGTGGTGCTGCCAGGAGTCGAGGTGCTCAACGACGCCCAACTACGCGAGCTTGGCGCGCAGCTCTGGACCCTGCAGCAAGATTTCCCGCTGGACGAAGCGGCGCCACCAGACACAACCCTGCTTCTGGACAGCGAGTGGAAGATCCTTGAAGACGGCAGAATGGTCGTCAAGCAGGTACGCCCATTTCTGGCCACCCCCTGAGCCTCTTCGCAGGAGCGTCCATGCCCGACTCAAGCCACTTGCAACCTCAACCCATGGCCCTGCTCCTGCTGCTCACCCTTGCCGGCGTTATCGCCTGCGGCAACGGCAGCAATGGGCCCGATGGTTCGCATGACGACGACGACAGCACCTCAGACGACGACGACAGTGCATCAGACGACGACGACAGCACCTCAGACGACGACGACAGTGCAGAAACCGAACTGTGGCCGTTCTGCCCACAAAGTTCCAGCTATGTGGGCAACACCAACTGGCAGCAGACCCTCGAGGTCAGCTCCGCTGCCCTCTACTGTGCAATGTTCAACGAAAGCCGCAGTCTCGAGCAGGAACCATCGTTCAAGGCCCAACTGCGGCTGATCCCTGGCAGCTATGGCCTACCCCATGAGGAGGGTCTGAGCAGCATGGCTCTGCCGGTCTGCATAAAACTGGCAGAGGGTCAGGGAGAGGCAGTTATGGACGGCACTGGAAATGTCCAGACCACGACCAGCGGCTGGCAGGAAAGCACCTTTTACAGCCACCTCCTTGAGCAACCCATGACCGACAGCAAAAGTAGCGAATGGTGGCTCAAGGGAACACTGAGACTAGAGGCCACTGGCTCCCAGTCGCCGGCCCCGCTGCTCGCCGACGGCAGCGCTCCATCGGCCTGGTCGGGAACTGGGCTTGAGTTCAGCCTTTGTCCAGATGACGCCCAGAGCTGCTATGAAGGTCGCCACTTCCTGTCTTGCAACCCGACCGGCTACCGACTTCAGCGTCACAGCCTGCAATTCAATGGCGGCGAACTCCAGCTGGACATCCGCATGGGCGAGTCCGCGGCGGCGACCGAGCCAGCGGCCTTCATCCGCGCCGCCGGCAATCTGGACGGCCAGGACTTTGAGCAGACGAGCTACTGGAAGCTAATCTACAACCCGACTCATCATCACTTCTCACGGGACTTCGCGCTGCTCTTTGATAGCCCTATCGGCGGCGCTTGTGGAATCAAAGCCATCAACCTGGACCCCTGGGGAGACGCCCCGCCTGGCCAGGTCTTTACCGTGGACTGCGAGCTCAGCAACATTGAAGAGCGCACCCTAAACGAGGAGAGCTTCATCGAGCTCACTGGAAGCTAGACTGAACGCCTCTGAGCAAGCGTCTCAGGGGTTAGCGGCGGCCGGGCTGGGGCTGCTGGCCTGACTCCATTCGCCACTACCATCAGGCTGACGCGCCCAGCTCATGTCGGTCTGTTGAGCCGGAAAGGTAACACTGTCGGCAACGCTGCCATCGGGGCGATACAAGGCCAAAGTCTCACCCTCTTTGGACAGCTTAAAGTCCGTGTGCAGCGCTCCCTGGTCCACATCATCGTCGGCCCAGATGACCAGATAAGCGCCCGCGGCAAGTTCGGTGCCCGCAGCGAGCACAAAGGGCTGCGCGGCAGATCGAGACCCGCCACTGAGCGCCCAACCCCCAAGCTCAATGGTCTCTTCGCCCCGGTTTACGAGCTCCAACCAGTCGTCGAACTCCCCTAACTCATCAACAATCACCGTGTCGTTCGAGGCCATCAGCTCGTTGAGGAGCAGATCAGAGTGGCCCTCGGGTTCCAGACCACTGCTGCCAGCACCGCCACAAGCGCTAAGGCTGCTCAGGGTCAGCCAACTGCAAAGGCAAACAACAAACGCTCGTACCATGATCTCAGCTCCTCAGGGCAGGCTGCCCTTGACGTTCATCTACGCTCGCTCGGCCAGTATCCGGCCTGAAGAAGGCCAGAGTTCTTCAACCGTCCTGCTGGTCGTCCTCGGCAGAGAGCTCCGTCTCCAGCGTTTCCCAGCGCTGCCAATCAGCCGCCCGCTGCTGCTCTAATGTAGCCCTCTCGTCACTCCAGCTCTGCAGCTGGTCCCAATCGGACGCATGGGCCGAGTCGGCCATCTGGGCATCGAGGCCAGCGATCCTGCCCTCAAGTTCCTCCAACCGCTCCATCAGCTCATCGGCTTCACGGCGTTGCCGCCTACGCAAAGAGGCCAGGCGTTTCCGCTCCTTCCAGCTGAGTTCCGGAGAGGCCGACTCAACATCAGCCTCTGTAGCGCCCAGATCAATCCCAGAGCCGCCACGTTCGACCTCTGGCAGGCCACCGAGCAGCCAGGCATCCGGAGCTGGCTCGCCAGGGCCTCGGCGCTTGACGACTCCTGCGGCAATGGCCTTCTGCCACAGGAAGGCGTCCAGATCACCGCGATGCTCAACCACAGTCCCCTGCCCCACTTCCCACACCGAAGTGGCGAGGCGATTGGCGAACTCACGATCATGGGAAACAAACAAAAGCGTCCCGCTAAAGTGCTCCAAAGCCTCAGCAAGGATATCCTTTGACTCGATGTCCAGGTGGTTGGTGGGCTCATCAAGCAGCAGCATGTTGGCACGAGCCAGCAGCACCCGGCCCAAAGCAACGCGACTCTTCTCCCCGCCGCTGAGCACCGAACACAATTTGTGCACGTCATCCCCCTGAAACAACAGCGCCCCGAGTAGCGCTCTGCAGCGCGCCTCACTCAACAATCGATCGGCAGCCTGGGTGGCCTGGAGCACACTGTTTGCGCCGGGCAGCTCGCGAGCCTGATCCTGGGCGAACCAGGCCTGTCGGGTTCCACCCATTACCTGCACTGACCCAGCATCAGCCGACTCAATCCCGCCGATTAGCTTCAGCAGAGTAGACTTTCCCGCACCATTGGCGCCGACCAACAGGATCCGCTCTCCAGAATAGACCGACAGGTTGAGCTCGGAGAGCACCTCAAGATCACCGTATCGCTTGCCCACCGCACGGAGCTCAAGCATGGGACTTGGTGCCGGTGGTGGGTCGGGAAAGCGCAAGCGCACTGTTTGTTGTTGATGGGGAACCACAATGGGCTCCATCTTTGCGAGCATCTTAATGCGGGATTGGACCTGCGCCGCCTTGGTGGCCTTGGCGCGAAAGCGGCGAATGAAGGCTTCCATCCGGGCGCGTTCCTCGGCCTGGGCCTCGGCCCTGGCCAAAAGCTGAGCAACTCGGTCGGCACGCTGCCGCCGATAAGAGGTGTAGCCACCGCTATAGCTGGTCAACCCTCCGCCTTCGATCTCAATGGTGCGGGTCACCAGTCGGTCGAGAAAGTCCCGATCGTGAGAGATCAGAAGGATGCCTCCGGGATAAACCTTAAGCTCATGGAGCAACCAGGTTCGGGTCTCAATATCCAGGTGGTTGGTAGGCTCATCAAGGAGCAGGTAGGAGGGCCGCGAGAGCAGCAAGCGCGCCAGACCTATGGTCACCTGCTTGCCACCAGAAAACGAAGCGGCAGGCTTGTCCCACTCCTCGCGGGAGAAGCCAAGTCCAGACAGGACCCGACCGCAGCGAGCATCTGCTGCATATCCCTCGGCGACCTGAAAGCGATCGTGCAGCTCACTGGCCCGCTCGAGCAACTCGGCACGCTCCGGTTCGGCCAGTCCAGGTTCAGCGGCCCGGGCGAACAGGTCGGCAGCCTTGCGCTCCATAGCCAAAATAGGCTCAAGCACACTGTGCACCTCATCCCAAAGGCTGCGATCACCGCTGACCAGGTGCTCCTGCTTAAGGTAAGCGACATCCTCACCACGGCCGAGCGAGACATCGCCACCATCGTGGGGGATCATCCCCACTGCGCTCTTCATCAGGGTCGACTTGCCTGCGCCGTTGCGGCCCACCAGGGCGATGCGCTCTTTGGGCCCAAGGCGCAGGTCGACTCGATCCATCAACACCCGATCGCCCAACTGTACGGTGACGCCTTGGAGCTGCAGCATGCGCTCTCCCGAAGTGCAGAGAAGCTGCCTCTTAGCGCGGCGTAGCGAGAGGAGCAAGGACACAGCAGGAACTGTTCGGTCCTGGCTTGCGCTTAAAGATTGGTCCGACCAATAATGAGGTCATGAACAAGGCTACAACACAGGTCGACAACTGCACCCAACAACTACGCCGGGCCATCCTCAGCGGTGAGCTCGCTGTGGGCGAGCGGCTCGCTCCAGAGCGACGACTCGCCGAGCGGCTCAAGGTGGGCAGAGTGACGGTTCGTAGCGCTCTGGGTCGCCTAGCTGCAGAGGGCCTGCTGGCGGTACGTCAGGGCAGCGGCTACACAGTGCGTGACTTTCGGCGCCACGGCGGGCCTGGCCTGCTCGAGCCAATCCTGGACATCGCCCTTGAGGACGAACAACTTCCGGAACTGGCGGCTGAGCTGATGATGGTACGTAGGCTGCTGCTTGCCGGCCTGCTGGAGCGGCTCTGCAGCAGCAGCAACGAAGCGCGACGCCGGCGCATTGCCGACGCAGTGGCCAGCTTTGCTTCCCTGCTGAGCAGGGAAGCTAGCAAGCCGCAACTGGCCGAGGCCGAAAACGCGATCTACGACACCCTGCTGCAGACCGCTGGCAGCGTCGTCATCGGGCTCTCTTTGAAGCCACTCCTAGCTGTCATCTACAGCGATCAACTGCGCGACGCTGTCCTAGCGGCGCCAGAAGAAAACCTTGCGGCATGGCACAAGCTGCTCGGCTGGTTAGAGAGACCGACCTTGAACGGAATCCCTGTGCTGATCGACGAGCAGAAGCTGCGCGATGAGCGCGCGGTCACCGAGCTGGACGCTACCATCCGCTGGAGCCGGGTAGCCAGGGCCTGAGAGGGCCAGCTCAGTGCGGTTATAATCTGCAGTAAGCATTCTGGAGACTGGTTTGAGTAACGACTCTGAACTGAACCGACGCAAAGCCCTCAAAGGGCTGGGAGCGGTCAGTCTGGCGCCGCTTTTACCGGCCTGTGGTGGTGGCACTGACCAGCCACAGCCGCAAGCGCCAGCGAGCTTCAACCCGGAGCTGATTCGCGATCGAATCGACACGGTCGTTGTGCTGATGATGGAAAACCGCAGCTTCGACCACTACTTCGGTGCCCTATCACTGGTGGAAGGACGCGACGACGTCGATGGACTCGTTGAGGGAATGAGCAACCCCCACCCACAGGGGGGAGCCGTCGAGATCCATCCAGCCGACAGCTACTGCATCGCCGATCCGCCGCACAGCTGGGGCAGCTCCCACCGTCAGTTTGCTGGGGGCGCCAACGACGGCTTCGTAGCAGAACACTACGCACGACACGGGGCCGACCACGCCCATCGGGTCATGGGTTGGTTGGACCGTTCCACGCTCTCCACCTTCTATGCGCTGGCAGACTCGGGAACCATCTGCGATCGCTGGTTCTGTTCGCTGCTCAGCAGCACCTGGCCCAATCGCCTCTACTCCATGGCTGGACAAAGTGGCGGAGCCCAAGGCAACGAGACCACCGAAGCCTGGGACTGGCCAGATATCTTTGACCGGGTGGCAGCTGCGGGGCGGAGCTGGGCCAACTACTACGGCAACCTCCCCTTCAGCATGCTGCTGCCGTCACGCTCGCTGGCAGAAGGAGGCATGCTGCCCATCGAACAATTCTTCGACGACGCGGCAGCGGGCAACTTGCCATCCCTGGTCTGGATTGATCCGGTGTACGGGCGCAACGACGACCACCCCCCTTGCCACCCCATTGCCGGACAGGTCTACGTAGCCTCCATCTATGAGGCACTGGCCCGCAGTCCCCAGTGGAATCGCTCGCTGTTCATCATCAGCTACGACGAACACGGCGGGTTCTTTGACCATGTGCCGCCTCCTAGCACCGACGACGACCGGGCAGCCCAGGGCTTCGGCCAGCTGGGCTTTCGCGTCCCTTCACTGCTCGCCGGCCCCTACGTCCGCCAGGGCCACATCTGCAGCGAGGTCTACGACCACAGTTCAGTGCTGGCATTCCTCTCAACTCTGTGGGAATTGGAACCACTTACAGCACGAGACGCCGCCGCTGGCAATCTAATCGCCACCCTGGACCAGCAGCGGCTGCTGGACGGCCAACCAGCGGCCCCCATCACACTGCCACTCATCGAAGCCAGCGATGAGGAACTGTATCGACCCGAGTGCAGCTATGGAGTCGGATTTCGCTCAGAGCTGCCGAGCCCGGGCAGCCTCACGCTCCAGCCTGAGCTTGAGGCCCTGGTAGACCGTAAGCTGGACGGCTCGGACCTGGACCGACGGGCTGACACCGACCGCATCTACGAAGAGCTGCTCACCAAGGCCGAGACGCTGGGCGTACTGCGTCGCCAGGGCTGAGCCCCCTAAGCGGCAGCGAGGCGCCTTGTTTTGGTTTGCTCCTGGGCGCCGCGACCCGCGCCAGGGACCCATCTGAGCTATCCTGCCAACGGAGTCTGAATTGATGCTGGTCCCCCGCTGAAAGGTCGCTGCAAGATGAAGCTGAACCCCCTTCCCCTGGACGGTGCCATCCTCGCCGAGTGCGAACCCTTTGAAGACCCTCGCGGGCTGTTTGCCCGACTGTTCTGCGACCGAGAACTGGAAGAGATCCTCGGTGAGCGCTCAGTGCGCAACATCAACCTGAGCCAGAGCAACCTGAGCGGAACCCTGCGCGGACTTCACTACCAGCTGGGCGACAGCGCTGAGATGAAGCTGGTGCGCTGCACCCGGGGCTCGATCTTCGATGTCATTGTCGATATGCGACCTGAGTCCCCCACCTATCTGCACTGGCACGGCGAGATCCTTACCCAGCGCAACATGCGCATGATGGTGGTTCCCGAGTACTTCGCCCATGGTTTCCAGGCCCTCGAAGACAACTGCGAGATCATGTATCTGGTCACGGCTCACTACGCCCCAGGACAGGAGGCGGGGGTTCGCTGGGATGACCCCAAGGTCGGAATCAAGTGGCCACTGGAAGTAAACATGCTGTCCGACAAGGACGCCAACTTTCCCCTCCTCGATGATCGCTACCCCGGCAAGATTCGAGCCGTTTAACGAGGCACATGGCCCCAATGGTGCAGGAGAGAGCGTGAACAGGATCCTGGTTACTGGTGCTTCAGGCTTCATCGGAAGCCATGTAGTTCAAACCCTTAAGGCCTTGGGGCCCTTTCAGATAACCGCGACTGGCCGCAACCAAGAGCAACTCGCAACGCTGGGAGTGCCGTGGGTCGCGGTAGATCTGCACGACCGGCCCAAAGATCTGTTCGCCCGGCTTGGCGAGCCAGAACTCTTGATCCACCTCGCATGGCCAGACCTCTCCTCTTATCGAGACCCGATCCACATTGAGCGGCACCTGATGGACAGCTACCGCTTCGTGCTCCAGATGGCAGAAGCGGGAGCCCAACGGATCGCCTGCGTCGGCACCTGCTACGAATACGGGCTTCAAGACGGCTGCCTACACGAGGGTCTGCCCACCGCTCCGGTGACCGCTTATGGAATCGCCAAAGACTGTCTGCGCCGGATGCTGGAGTTCCGCCTGTCCACCAGCTCGGCCGAGCTTCGCTGGCTCCGCCCCTTCTACACTTATGGCCCCGGGCAACAAAAAAGAGCTCTCATCCCACAGCTCGACCGAGCCATCGATGCCGGCCATGAGCAGTTCCCTATGAGCGGGGGCGAGCAGATTCGGGACTATATGGAAGTCAGTGACCTCGCCAGCGCCATCGCCAAGGTCGCCTTGCAGTCGGCCCACTCCGGGGTCTTCAACATCTGCTCGGGCCAGCCGATCTCGGTGCGCGAGCTGGTCGAGCGGCACATCAACCGCCGACAGAGCCAGATTCGTCCTGACTTCGGCCATTACGGCTATCCCAGCCACGCACCCATGAACTTCTGGGGCGACACCACCCGCCTGAACGCCGCACTTGATGCCTGGGCCGAGGGCAAAGACCAGAGCCAGCAGGCTCACTGCGAGGGCTGAATGGACCCAATCCGCCAATTTGAAAAGGAGCGAGCTCAGCGCATCAAGTCCTATGCAACCGACCGGAGACTGCAGGAGGCAGGCTCCAAATTTATCGAAGCCTCCCTCGATGCGCTGTACAGCTACAACTTCAGCTGGCTGGGCCGACCTATTATCCAATATCCGCAGGATCTGCTCGCCTTGCAGGAGATTGCCTGGCGGATTCAGCCCGATCTGGTCATCGAACTGGGCATCGCCCATGGTGGTTCCCTGATCTTTCAGGCCTCACTTCTGGAGCTCCTGGGCGGCGCCGGCCGGGTCCTGGGCGTGGACATCGACATCCGCGCTCACAATCGCCAGCAGATCGAACAGCACCCACTGGCCCATCGGATCTCCATGATCGAGGGTTCCAGCATCGACCCAGCGGTCGCCGAACAGGTCCACGCAGTGGCACAGGGTGCCGGGTCGGTGCTGCTCTGCATCGACTCAATGCACACTCACCAGCACGTACTGCGCGAGTTGGAGATCTACACACCACTGGTCAGCCCGGGCAGCTATGCGGTGGTCTTCGACGGCATCATTGAGCGGATGCCCGCCTCATTCTCTGCAGACCGTCCCTGGGGGCCAGGTGACAATCCACTGACGGCCACGCGCGCCTTTCTCAACGAGCACCCCGAATTCGAGGTTGATGAAGAAATCGAGGCCAAACTACAGATCACTGCGGCCCCAAGCGGCTACTTGAGGCGCCGTCACTGATCAGCGACGAAACGAGCGGGGCAGAATCCGGTAGGCGTCCAGCAAATCGGCAAAGCACAGCACCTGACCGGGCGCCATACCGGCTCCCACCAGCAGTGCTTGCTGCTCTGGCTGTTCGACCAGATGCAACCAAAGATCACGGTCCCCGGCTCCGGCGGCTTCCTGTAGACCAATCACCTCCACCACAGGGGCGTCCTCAAAATATCCAAAGCCCGGCATCAAGCCATCGACCTCGGTAAAACCACTCAATCGCAGGCCACTGAGCAAACTGTTCTCTCGCTGCACCTCAATGGCAGCCTGGAGCGCGGCCAGAGGGAGAAACTTATTCTCCCACTCGTGGACCTCCGCAGCAGCCACATCGCGACGCCACAGTAAGCGGCGCTGAAAAAACTCATGAGCGGCAACAAAATCGGCCCTCGCCAGACTCAGCTCACAGGCCACTCGCATTCGATCCAGCAAGAAGTCACTGACCATCGCCAGGGCCTGGGCTCGAAGCTCTTCATCGAGAGGCAGCGGCGTCAGTTCCCGCAACGCCGAGAGCAGAGCGATCTCCAGGCTGCCACGATAGCGGTCCAGATTACCCACCGACTGCTTGTAGCCCTCCTGTTCCTGCCAGCGCTCCGTCGCCCCGTCCGTATGACGCAAGGGGAATCGATAAAAGGAGTCAGGATGAAAACAGATGCTGCCGTAGCGGAAAGCACGAAACAGCATCAAGAAGCCCACATACACCCGCTGAGGGTGATGGAGGATGCGATACAGCACATCACTTCGGTAGATGGCTATCTCAGGAAAAATCCGCCCGCTCACCAGGAAATTAAAGCAATCAAGAGCCTGCTCGGGGCTAAAGAGCTTAACCTCATCGAGTCGATAGAACGGGTGGGGGGCCTGCTGCCCCTGCTCATCCCAAAGCAACCAGGGCACATGGAGCACTACAATCTCAGGTCGCTCCTGCAGGAAGCTCATTAGCCTGCCCAGGGCATCGACAATGAGCCGGTCGTCATCGGCCAGGTAGAGACAATAGCGACCCCGCGCCTGACGAAAAGCGAGGCTGGTGTTGGCGGTAATGCCGGTGTTGCGATTCTGACGGAAGGAGCGGATCGGCAGACGCTGTGCGTAGCGCTCGATGAGTTCAGCGGTTCCGTCATCCGAGGCGTTGTCACAGATCACAACTTCGTAATCAAAAGTCAGCTCTGAGAGTCCCTGCAGCTGTTCGAGCAAGGGACCGAGCAGCCCGACTCGGTTGAAGGTAGGAATGCAGATAGAGAGCAGCGGCTGGGGCATACTTCAGTTACCGCTAAAGCTACGTGGAAGGACCCTGAACTGATCGAGAATATCGGGCAGGAACAACAGGCGTCCTGGTGGAACGCCAGCCCCCGCGAGCTGCTGCCGCGCCCCCTCACCCTCGACAAAGAACAGGTGCTGGTCGAGGTCTTCATCATCCAACACTTCAGCCACACTAGAAACGCGCACCGCCAGCGTGTCGTCAAAGCTAGCCAGCGCTTCGACCACACCCTGCGGCCGCTCAAGGTCACAGAGCAGCAAAGGACCCAACATAGAGTGGCCCTGCTGCAACTCGACCACAGACTGCAGAGCCATCATCAGCAGGTGCTGATCTTCCCAGCTTTGAACCTCAGCGGGGTTCACTTGTTCGCGCCACACCAGCGAGCGATGCATAAACTCGTTGGCAGCGATGAAGTCACGGCGCGCCAGACTCAGCTTGACCGCGACCTCCAGTCGATCGAGCTGGAATTGGTTAATCATCTGCAGGGCGGCGCTCAGCATCTGCGGTGGGGTCGGCAGTGGAACCACATCCTTCAGGGCGCTTAGCAGGGCCAACTCAATACTCCCCCGGTAAGGATCCAGATCGGTCGCCGCCTGGCGATGGCCCAATTGCCCCATGGAACCCGACTTCACCCCGCCCGAAGCCCTGACCAGCGAACGATAGAAGGGCTCCGGATGAAAGCAGACGCTGCCGTGGGCAAAGGCCCGGAACAGCATCACAAAGCCAACATAAACGGACGCGGGATAGTAGAGGATGTTATGCAGGACCTCAGTGCGATAGATGGCAATCTCAGGCAGAGCCTTGCGCTTCAGCAAAAAGTCCAGACAGCCCAAGGCCCCACTCTGGTCAAACACAGCGGGATGATCGACCTGATAGCTGAGGTAACCGCCGCCGTCCTCCTGTTCAAGAAACCAGGGGGCATGCAGAACCACCACTCCAGGGTTCTCCAACAGGTACTGAACGTAGCGCTCAAGAGCTTCGGGGACCAGCCGATCATCATCGGCCAGATATACAGACAGAAGCCCTCGAGCACCCCGAAATGCGCCAATGGTGTTACGCGCGGGCCCAAGGTTGGTCGCCTGCTGCGAGCAGGTAAGCGGCAAGCGGTCTCGATAGCGCTCAACGATGGCAACTGTGTCATCTTCCGACGCGTTGTTGCAGACCAGAATCTCGACCGAAAAAGGCAAGTCCACCACAAAACCAAGGGAGTCCAGCAGTTCAGCAAGTAACTCGGAGCGATCCCAGGTGGGAATGCAGATGGACAGGGTCGGGCGCTCCATCGGTCCGGACTTTAGAGCGCTCATTGGGAAAAGCTCCGCGGCAGGATCCTGAACGGCGCGATCAAGGCTTGAAATTCCATCACATGACCGGGCGGAAGCCCAGACTCAAGCAGTCGCTGGCGACTCTCAGCCCGCTCGACAAGATACACATACTCGCGGCGGTCGGCGGCTCTCAGCGCCGTAGCTTCATCCCGCACCTCAACCTCGCAGTTGGCCTCAAGTGCCTCGAAAGCAGGCAGGACACCATCTGGATCGGTAAAGCCACAGAGCACAAGACCCCGCTTGTCGGGCAAGGAATCAAGTACTTCGACCGCGGCCTCCACTCCGACCAAGCCAATCAGTTGACGCTCCCATTCCTGAACCTCTGCAGCGGTGACATCGCCACGCCACAGCAGGCTGCGTTGCTGGAGCTCATGAGCAGCACCAAACCGACGCGCACTAATGCAGAGGCCTACCGCCAGCCGCATCCGCATCACAACGAAGTCGTTGATCATGCGATCAGCCTGTGCTCGGAGATCGCTGGGCAAAGGCAAGGGCGCCAGATTCTGAAGCGCCGAGAGCAAGGCCACCTCAAGCGCACCCCGGTAGCGATCAAAATAAGAGACCGCCTGCCGATGACCTTCCTGACCCTCAGTTCCGCCAGCGAGACCTCCTTGTGAACGAACCAGAGAGCGATAATAACTGTCGGGAGAGAAGCACACACTGCCGTAGCGCAGCGCCCGCAGCAGCATCACAAAGCCCACATAGACTCCCCGCGGATACAACAGAATGCGCGCCAGCACCTCGGTGCGGTAAATGGCTACTTCCGGGAATACACTGCTGCCAAGCACAAAATTAATGCAGTCCAGACCCTGCTCGGGGGCAAAGAGCACGGTCTCATCGAGCCGGTAAAAAGGATGCATCTCACTATCGCTCGCAGCATCCCAGAGCACCCAGGGAACCTGCAGACAGACCACCTCGGGCTTGTCCACCAGGTGCCCCATGCAGCGCTCAAGGGCCGCAAGATCGAGCCGATCGTCATCCGCAAGGTAGAGCGTGTAGGTTCCGCGCGCCCCACGGAATGCAGCAATCGTGTTCGCGGCAATGCCGACGTTGCTGCGCTGACGCAGGACTCGCAATGGAAGACGAGCCTGATAGCGCTCGAGGAGTTCTGCAGTACCGTCGGTGGACGCGTTGTCGCTGACAACCAGTTCGACCGCAAACGTCAACTCATTGACAGGCAACAAGCTCTCGAGCAGCTCCTTAAGCAGAGCCACTCGCTGATAAGTCGGAATACAGATGGACAAAAGCGGCCGATTCACCTGCCAAAAACCTCACCCCAGAACAGCCCACTGTAGTCCAACTCTGCGAACCACTCAGTGAAGGACCTCTCACCGTACAACTGATGCTAGTCTCCAACCTACAGTTACTGCCCCCAGGACATCTCGCACGGAGCAGCTTGGCAGGAGTTGAGCAGTATAGACATTCATCGGGATTCGCGGAGCCCAGCCGCACAATCCAGATCCGGCAACCTCCAAGGCTGCCAAACGAAGCAAGGGTCTATATTGGCACGCGCCGTGCATAGTCCTGAGCACACACCGGACAGGTTCCATAAGGACCGTCCACAGGAGCTGAGATGGACCGCGCTGAGCTGATACAAGTCGTCGAGAAGCAGATCCGCAGTCGAGACGTCTATCTTTGGGGAGTTCGCTCCAACGGCTTTGGCTGGTGCCGGGTTCTGGAACGAATGGGACTAGAGCCTGCCGGCTTCCTCGACAGCAGCGAGATGGTGCAGGGCGAAAAAGTCCTCGGACATAACGTCTACCCGCCCAGTCATGCGCTGGATCGACCGATCGGCGATCGGCCCTTTATCATCATTACCTCCGGCTTCTACGGCGATGAGATCAGCGACAGCTGTGAAGCCGCAGGCCTAATCAAGCATGAAGACTACGTCTTATTCTCGGATCTGCAGACCTTCGACTACCAAGTAGACGTCGCCGGCATCTGCAACCTGTTCTGCATCAGCTGCCCGCGCGGCAACATGGAAGAGCAGCCTTCTGCCGGAATGATGAGCATTGAGAACTATAAGCAGGTGCTCGACAAGATCCTCCAAGAAGACCCCTTTGTGGGAGTCGTGACCCTCTACAACTGGGGCGAGCCACTGCTCAACAAGGATCTGGCCAAGATTATCCGCTACAGCAATGAGCGCGGTGTTCACTGTGCTGTATCGAGCAATCTCAATGTCAAAAAGTTCGAAGAAGTGGTCAAGGCCAAGCCCACCTGGTTCCGAGTCTCAATGTCTGGCTGGGAAGAAAACTACGAGATCACCCACACCGGGGGGAAGTGGCCGCTGTTTCTGAAGAACTGCTACAAACTCCGTGACTACAGAGACCTGCACCACCCTGAGATGTTCGTCGAGGTCTTCTATCACATCTACGATAACGCCAGCGAAGACCTGCCGAAGGTCAAGCAACTGTGCGAGGAGCTCGATTTCACTCTGCGCTTCCGCCATGCAGCACTCGCACCCCTGGACAACGTAGCCGCAGTAATCGCCGGTGAAGAGATCACCGACGCGGCTCAGCAGACCGTAGAGCTACAGACCTTAAAGGTGCAGAAGGCCATGGAACTGGCCTGGGACCAGCGCGACCGAGCCTGTTTCTATGAACGTTATCTGTGGATCACCTGGGACCTCACGGTCAGCCAGTGCATGGAGTACTACAAGCCGGACCTCAAGCTGGTGGCCGACAGCTATCTTGATACGCCGATCGAGGATCTGGTCCAGGCCAGAGAGACCAGCGCGTTCTGCGCAGAATGTAAGAGCAAAGCCATTCATCGCTGCTTCATCGTTTACGCAGACGAAAACCTGATCAAAATCGGCGCTTCATCGGCAAAGGCACAGGCATGCTGAGCACTCCCCTATCGGCAGAGGCCTTCAAAGCTCGAATCGCCGAGCGCCCGGTGTTGATCTGGGGCGCGGGTCAGAGCGGCGCTGGCCTGATCCGGGCACTTGAACGCATTGACATGCAAGCCGATGCCTTTGTCGATAGCAGACTGAGCCTCCAGGGCGGTACCATCATGGGACTTCCTGTGATCTCTCCCGAGCAGCTCTTTACCCGTGCGGACAAGCCGCACGTAATCATCGCAACCTTCCAATATCAGACTGAGATCTCAGGTCTCTGCGAAGCGGCAGGACTCCGAGCCGAGCGTGACTACACCTGCTACAACGAGCTGAATCCGCTCAACTATCAGATTGTGGTGGCCGGTGTTTGCAACCTGCGCTGCATCTCCTGCCCGGTAGGCAACCAG
Organism: Deltaproteobacteria bacterium UBA6601; assembly: GCA_002433485.1. Classification (GTDB taxonomy): domain Bacteria; phylum Myxococcota_A; class UBA796; order UBA9615; family UBA9615; genus UBA6601. Next base: position 4,157 of record DJIF01000046.1, on the reverse strand, counting down.
CTGAGTGAGAAGCGCCCGATCGGCTTTATGAACGCCGCTACCTACAAGCAGGTGCTACTAAAAATCCTGCGCGAGAACCCGATGGCGTCGGTGGTCCAGCTCTACAACTGGGGAGAGCCGCTCCTCAACAAAGACCTGCCCCAGATCATCCGCTGCGGCAACGACCTCGGAATCATGGCGGCGCTGTCCAGCAACCTGTCGGTAAAAGTGGACTTCGAAGAAGTCATCAAGGCCCAGCCAGGCATCTTCCGGATCTCGGTTTCGGGCTGTGACGACGACTACGCCATCACTCACACCGGCGGACGCTGGGACCTGGTCCTGGCCAACATGCACAAGCTGTCGGCGTGGCGCGACCAGCACGCACCCGAGATGATCGTTGAGGTCACCTACCATCTCTATCAGCACAATACAGGAGAGCACTACCGCAGGGTTGAGCAGATCTGTGCCGACCTCGGCTTCGTGTTTCGCTCCCATCAGGCAGCTTTGCTGCCTCTGGACAACGTCTACAACTACAAGCACGGTCTGCCGATCAGTAAAGAGGCCGAGCGAACCATCGACATGATGCTGCTACCCATTGACGAAGCCCTGGATGCTGCGCAACGAGGTGGGGACATGGACCCTTACTGCACCTTCGAGCACACCATCAACATCGACTACAATCTGCAGGTCATTCACTGCGGGCTGTGGTTTGGGCTCACCGACAACAAGGTTGGCAACAATTACCTGGAGATGTCCCTAGATGAGATCCTAGGGATTCGGGCCGAAAGTGCGCTTTGTGCGCGCTGCAAGGACGATGGGCTGCACCACTTCTGCCGCCAGTACACCACGGAGAAGGTCATCGAACCGATCCGGATTGCGAGCGCCGGATGAACGACGGACGCCCTGAGATCTCCATCGCAGCGATGCGAGAGCTACAAAATGGCCGACCCATTTACCTCTGGGGGGCAGCGATCATCGGCTTTGGTATGTGCCGGGCGATGGACCGCCTTGGGTTCCCCATGGCTGGCTTTGTCGATCGAAGTCCCAGGCTACAAGGACAGCACTGCATGGGATTCCCGGTCATTCATCCAGACCAGTTCCTTACCAAGCGACCTGAAGACGCCTTTCTGATCATCACCTCTGGCCACTATGAGGACGAGATCGTAGCGGTCTGCGAAGAGCGCGGACTACGCGAGAATGTCGACTATCTAAGAGCCTCGAGGGTAAACGCGGTCGACCCCAGCGTAGACATCACCGGCACCTGTAATCTCAAATGCATCAGCTGTCCGCGGGGCAACTTTCAAGAGCAGGGACCGATGGGCTTCATGCGCCTGCCAACCTATCAAAAGGTGCTCGCCAAATTGCTTCGTGAGATCCCCTTTCTGGGCCAGGTACAGCTCTATGCTTGGGGCGAGCCGCTGATCAATCCCGATGTGGCAGAGATCATCCGACACACAGTAAGCAACAAGGTGCTGTGTGCCATGTCCACCAACCTCAATCTTAAGCGGGACTTCTCTGAAGCCATCGCCGCAGGCCCCGACTGGCTAAAAGTTTCCTGCTCAGGGTTCGGCGAGGACTACGAGGTCACTCACACCGGCGGCAAATGGGAGCTGTTCCACGACAATCTCTACAAGCTGGCCAGCCATCGCGACAAGTTCAACCCCTCGATGTATGTCGAGGTGAACTACCATGTCTATCAACACAATCAGGGCGAGCAACTTGAACAGATGCGGGCCCTGTGCGACGAACTGAGCTTCGCGTTTCGGCCTAACTGGGCATATCTCTACCCACTGGACAAGATTCTTGACTACCGTGAGGGCCGCGAGCTGGATGCAAAGTCCAAGAAGGTTCTGTCACTCCTCAACCTGAGTCTCGACGACGGGCTGGCGCTTGCTGACCAGGAGGCGCATCTGCCCTGCGCTGAAGAGCGCTGCTTGCCGATCACCTGGGACCTCAAGGTTCGTTCTTGCGGATCGTACTTCGAGCCCGAGGTCGGCAATAACTATCTGCTCCAACCGCTCACAGAATTACGCCGCCTGCGCGATGAGAGCGGCATCTGCCAGACCTGCAAGTCCCACTCCATCCACCGTTTCACCAGCGTCTACGTACGCGAGCAAGGCTTCGCGGCCAAGAAGAAGGCAGCGGGATGAGCCACTACACCTTCGACAGAGCTGCCTTCAAGAAGCGTATCCTCACCCGTGATGTCTACCTTTGGGGTGCTGGGCAGCAAGGCCGCGGCATGCAGCGCCTGCTTGAGCGTGAGGGGATCCCCTTTGCCGGCTTTATCGACAGCAGTGAAGCCCTGCAAAAAAGTGGCGTGCAGGATGCCCCGGTCCACCCACCAAGCATCCTCGCAGACAACCCTAGGGCGTTTGTAATCACGTCGGCATTCTTCTACGACGAAGCCATTCGTGAGCGCTGTGAGTCCTTTGGTCTCGAGCATGGTGACGACTTTGTCTCGTACAAAGAATTAAAGCCCCTGGACTACGCAGTTGAGATCAGTGGTGTCTGCAACCTGACCTGCATGTCCTGCCCACGCTCTGCACGTTTCGAGCGGCACCCTGATAGAGGCTTCATGAGTGTCGATGTGTTCGAACAGGTGCTCGACAAAATCCTGCGCGAAGACCCCTTTGTGGGCAACATCATGCTGTACCAATGGGGTGAGCCACTGCTCAACAAGGCGCTGCCCGAGATCCTCGAAGCAGCCCACCGGCGAGGCGTGAGCTGTGCCATATCGAGCAACCTCAGCCTTCGCAAAGACCTTCGGCCGATCATCGCCGCAAGGCCCGGTCGCTTCCGGATCTCCATGTCCAATTGGGGTGAAGATTACGAAATCACCCATACCGGTGGCCGATGGGACCTGTTCAAGAGCAACCTTATTGAGCTCGCCCGACTACGTGACGAACTCAACCCGGGAATGAAGACTGAGCTCTATTATCACGTCTACCGGCACAACCAAGGAGAACCCCTGGAGAGGGCCCGTCAACTCTGTGAAGAGCTCGGCCTCGATTTCTTTCCGGTGTGGGCTTACATCATCGGTCTGGACGACGTGCTCGGTTACCTGGAAGGGGGACAGCTCGCAGGTCCCGGACGAAAGCTGGAACCTATGCTTGAGGTCAGCGTCGATGAAGGTATGGCCTTGGCCTACCAAGAGCGCGAGAAAGAGTGCCTGGTCATGCGGGTCGTCCACATCAACTGGGACCTCGCGGTAAGCCAGTGCATGATGTTTTTCTACCCTGAGGGAAATACGGTCGCGCACAATTTCCTGGAGACGCCCATCGCAGAGATCGCGGCGGCGCGTGACGAGCATCCGCTGTGCTCCCGCTGCATGCCCCACGGGCTTCATCGCTATTGCTCGGTCTACGCCAACAAGGAAGTAGACCTGAGCGAATCCAGACCGCCGCGTCCAGCACCTCGGCTCGAGGTCCTCCAATGAGCCGCGTATGCCACGTGACCCCGCACCTCGGAGGAGGCGTCGGCAGGGTGCTGCTGGGGATCTGTGGTTTCCCGCAGGACGAATATCATCATGAGATCGTCTGCTTAGAGTACTGCAACCAGAGCGCAGCTGAACGTGCAAAGGAGCTCGGAATAAGCGTGAGCGCCGAGCTCACCAGAGCCGAGCTATTGACCCGCATGGCGGCAGCCGATCTGGTGGTCATCCATTGGTGGAACCACCCACTGCTCATGGAACTACTCATCGCCGCGCAATTGCCGGCCATGCGGATGCTCCTTTGGTCGCACGTTGGGGGGCACAGCACACCACAGGCCTTTACTCGCAGCCTCATTGAGTTGCCCGATCTGTTTGTAGTGGCAAGTCCCTACAGTCTGCGGGCTCCAACACTGCGAAGCGATGACACACACCTTCGCCTGGTTTTCACCAGCGCCGGAACAGAACACGTAGAAGGCATCACGCCGCAGGCGCACAGCGGTTTCAACGTGGGCTACATCGGCACAGTCGACTACTGCAAGATGCACCGTGACTTTCTCACGCTGAGCGGAGCTGCACGGATCTCGGATGTCCACTTCATCGTCTGCGGTGGTGACCGCCACCAGGAGATTGGCGCCGAAGCGGATGAACGATTCACATTTTGTGGGCGGGTCGACGACATACGACCTTACCTCGCCCGCTTTGATGTGTTTGGCTACCCACTGCGCCGCGACCATTATGGGACTGGAGA
>DJIF01000032.1:3621-14708 GCA_002433485.1 Deltaproteobacteria bacterium UBA6601 | reverse complement strand
GGCTGCCGCTGATGAGGCTCCCGCCAGCTGAGATTTACCCCGTGCCGTCGCTATGGACGGTGCCCTCCAACTGAGAGAGGCCGCGAGTCGGCCGAGAGGAACTGAGAATGTCCATTTCTGCTTCCATGGTGAAGGATCTTCGAACCAAGACCGGCGCCGGCATCCTCGATTGCAAGAAGGCGCTCACTGAGACCGCTGGTGACTTTGATAAGGCAGTTGATTGGCTGCGTACCAAGGGCATGGCGATTGCTGCCAAGAAGGCCGGCCGTGCAGCTACTGAGGGAACCGTTCACTCGTACATTCACGCCGGCGGTAAGTTGGGTGTGCTGGTCGAGATCAACTGCGAGACTGACTTTGTCGCTCGTGGTGATGATTTCCAGCTCTTTGTTCAGGATGTGGCGATGCATATTGCCGCTTCTGGGCCGCGCTGGGTCCGTCGGGAGGAGGCTCCTGAGGATGAGATCGCGCGGGAGAAGGGCATCTTCAAGCAGCAGGCCATGGATTCGGGTAAGCCCGAGGAAATCGCCGAGAAGATGGTCACCGGCAAGCTAAACAAGTTCTTCAAGGAGAATTGCTTGATGGAGCAGGCCTTCGTTAAGGACGAAGATAAGACCATCGAGCAGTTGCAGACCGAGTTCGTTGCCCGTTGTGGCGAGAATATTCAGATCCGCCGCTTTACTCGCTGGGTCCTGGGCGAAGGTCTTGAGAAGAAGGCTGACGACTTTGTTGATGAGGTTCGGCGGATGGCCGAGGCTTGATAGCGAACGGCGGCTGAACGGTCCAAGCTGGTCCGAGAACTGAGGTTTTGTGAAGCGCCGGAGCGGGTCCGTTCCGGCGCTTCTTTCTTGGTGCTGCTAGACTCCTCACCCTTGGTAAATTCAGGCCTCGGCGGGTGGCTTTTTGGCTCGTGGTGAGCCCGCTGTGAGGGAAGAGAGTGGAGCTATGGAAGAGTACTTTGAAGAGCTTGCTGCGGAGATGGAAAAGCCGGTAAAGCACCTCCGGGCTGAGTTGACAAAGGTTCGAACCGGACGCGCTTCCCTAGCGGTTCTGGACGATATTCGGGTCGAGTACTACGGTGCACCGACTCCGCTCAGTGGCGTTGCGACTCTGAGTGTGCCCGAGCCGCGAATGATCATCGTCAAGCCATGGGATCCCAGTATGCTGCCGGAGCTGGAGCGCGCGATTGGTGCATCTTCCCTTGGCATCACCCCTAATAACGACGGCAAGATCATTCGCCTGGTGTTTCCTGAGCTCACCGGAGACAGGCGCAAGGCCCTGTGTAGGCAGGTAGGTGAGCGGGGCGAGCACGCCAAGGTTGTGGTGCGCGGAGTGCGTCGCGATTACAACGACCTCTTTAAGGCCAGTCAGAAAGAGGGAGAGTTGGGTGAAGATGAACTCAAGCGATTCCTTGAGCGTGTTCAGGAACGTACCGATGCCTGCTGCAAACTCATCGACGAAGTGGTCAAGGCCAAGGAGACAGAGATCCTTGAGGTCTGAGTTCCCCACTTCATATTTGCTATGAGTCCAGCTCCCGTTCCTGCTGCGGTGCCCCGGCACATAGGCATCATTATGGACGGCAACGGCCGCTGGGCCGAGTCACGTGGTCTGCCACGTATAGAAGGGCACGCACGCGGAGTGGATTCGGTAAGGACCGTGACCAGGTCTTGTGCTCGTCTCAATGTAGAAGCCTTGACCCTGTATTCATTTAGCGCTGAGAACTGGGGTCGTCCGGATCAGGAAGTTGCCGCCTTGATGTCTCTTCTCGAGCATTATCTGCAGGCGGAGCGCGAAGAGATCCTGGGTAACGACATCCGCTTGATGCACAGCGGCGATGTGGACCGCCTCCCCCAGTCTGCCCGAGCCGCACTGTTTGCTCTGGAACAGGAGACCAGCCGTTGCCAGGGGATGTGGCTCAATCTTGCGCTCTCCTACGGTGCTCGACAGGAGCTGGTGCGGGCTGCGCGCTTGCTCGCCGAGCAGGTTCAGGCCGGCTCTCGCAGCCTGGAGAGTCTTGATGAAGCCGCGCTGGAGTCAGTGCTGTATACCGCGGGGCTTCCTGAGTTGGATCTGCTGGTCCGAACTGGCGGTGACTATCGGCTGAGCAACTTCCTGCTTTGGCAGGTGGCCTACAGCGAACTGTATGTGACCGATGTTGCCTGGCCTGATTTTCGTGAGCCGCAACTATTGGCAGCCATTGAGGAGTTCAATCAGCGTCAGCGACGTTATGGGCTGACCGGAGCGCAGGTAGAGGAGCAGTTGTGAGCGGCACTCGCACCCGCCTGATCTCTGGCCTCATCGCTTTTGCGGCGGTTCTGCCAGTGCTGCTGTTCGGTGGTTTTACCGGCGTCTTTGTCCTGGTGGCGGTGGCGGCTGCTATTTGTGTTTGGGAATTCGTCTCTATGGCTCTGCCCGATCGGCCGCGCGGGACGATGCTTCTGATGATGCTTCTGGGCGCCGGTATGTACTGGAGCTCAGCTCAGTCAACTGCGGGTGCTGGCGCCCAGCTCTTTGGCTCTTCTGTCAGCGCTTCCAGCAGCCTTTTGCTGCTGCTCCTCCTCAGCGCGTGCCTGTCCGCAATCTGGTTTGTGGTTACCGCGCAGCAGACGGACGGGCTCGCTGATCGGTGGGCGCGCTTCATGTTGGGCTTGGTCTATGTGCCGCTGTTGCTGGGTCTTTTGCCCGCACTGGTGCGTCTGGAGGGGGGCCAGGGTTGGCTCTGGGTTCCCCTGTTCATTGCTTGGTGCGGTGACATCGGGGGCTATTTTGCCGGGCGCGCATTTGGCGATCGCAAGATGTTTCCGCTGATTTCGCCGAAGAAGACCTGGGCAGGCTTTGTTGGTGGCCTGTTCCTTTCGGCATTGGGGCTGCTGCTGTTTAAGTACGTTTTTTATGATCCCTTGCTTGCTGAACCTGCTCAGCTCAGCAGACCGCTGGGGCTGCTGGATTGCGCGGTCCTCGGAGTGGTGGGCTATGCAGCGGCGGTGTTGGGTGATCTGGTGGAATCCATGCTCAAGCGCAGCTTTGGCGTGAAGGACTCTGGAAAGATCATGCCGGGGCATGGTGGGCTGCTGGATCGCATTGATGGAGTTCAGTTTGCGCTTGTAGTGGTCTATTTCTGGGTGGTAGCCGTTAGGGAGGCAGTGCTTTGAGCAGTGGCTCTCCAGCTCCGGCTGCTCGAGTTCGTGCAGACCGCAGCGCACCACTTGTTGTGGCCATCGATAGCTCTGGACCGGTTGAAGTACTCGCTCTGGTACAGGGACAGTTGCCTCTAGCGCAGCTCCAGCTCCGCAAAGAGCGTGGCTCGGGCCGCTCTCTCGCGGACTCGCTGAATCGGATGCTCGCTCTGGCCGAGCGGACGCCTACCGATCTTGCTGCCGTGTGTGTGATCAGCGGTCCGGGTTCATTTACCGGTTTGCGGGTTGGGCTCGCCCTGGCCTGCGGCCTGGGCGACGCGCTGAAGATTCCCGTTTTTGCCTATCCCTCAATTCTGGGCTGGGCCTATGCGGTCGGGGCCTCTGTGCTTCCTGTAGCGGTGACCCTCGACGCTCGTCGTGGTGAAGTCTATACAGCCTTGCTTCGGCTGGACCCGTCGGCTGCCCCTGAGTTGCTTCAGGACAGTACGCTGCTGAGTCCCGAAGCCTGGCTTGCCCGCTTGGAGGAGATTGCTCCGCAAGGTGCGGTGATGGTCGGAGACGGCGCCGTTCTTTATGACGGCATTTTCGAGGGGCAACTGGAAGGCAAGCTGAGCCTGGCAAGTCCAATTCCGGCCGGGCCTGACTTATCGAAGATTGCCTTTGATGGGGTCCACCGGTTACTTAGTGGCGAGACCGATGCCGAGCGACCAACCCCCATCTACCTGCGTGGACACGATGGTCAAAACAGTCGCAAGCGCGCAGCAGCCAGTATCTAACTCTCGTTCTGGCGTGAGGAAGAGGCGCGACAGCCAGGTGTGGAGCGAAGAATGAGCAAGGAAGCGGGATACTGTGTTGCGGTGGTTGGAGCCACTGGTCTGGTGGGGCGGGAGATCGTCCGGATCCTTGAGGAGCGCTCCTTTCCAGTGGGCTCGCTCCGGCTTTTTGCCTCAGAGCGTAGTGCTGGCGAGCAGCTGGATTATTGCGGTCGCAAGTACATCGTAGAGGCCCTCGGTGACGAGGCCCCCGCAGGGATTGATATTGCGCTGTTCAGTGCTGGTTCGTCCCTCAGTCGTAAGATGGCGCCGCGTTTTGCTGCGGCCGGGGCGGTAGTGATCGACAACTCTTCGGCTTGGAGAATGGAGAAGGGGGTTCCCCTGGTCGTGCCAGAGGTGAATCCGCAGGCGGTCTTTGAGGTCGCCGATGGCGGAGGGATCATTGCCAACCCCAACTGTTCCACAATTCAGCTGGTGGTAGCGCTCAAGCCGTTGGTTGACGCCTTTGGCGTGGAGCGAGTTGTGGTGTCGACCTATCAGAGTGTTTCGGGGGCCGGGCAGGCTGCTATGGAGGAACTCAGTCAGCAGGTGGTGGCTCTATTCAGCTCGCAGGAGCCGGTTGCCGAAGCCATGGCTCACCCCATCGCCTTCAACTGCATCCCGGGAATTGGGCAGGCTCTGGACAACGGCTATACCGAAGAGGAGTGGAAGCTGGTTCAGGAGAGCCGCAAGATTCTTGAGCTTCCCACCCTTTCTGTCTCACCTACTGCGGTACGCGTGCCGGTTTTCTCCTGTCATGCCGAATCGGTAAACGTGACCTGCTCAAGAACGGTATCTGCGGTTCAGGCGCGGGCGGCGTTGAGTGGCGGTGAAGGAATTGTGGTCCAGGATCGCCTCGCTGAGGATCTATATCCCATGGGTCGGGAGCTGACGGGCAGTGACGAAGTCTACGTGGGCCGGATTCGCCAGGATCCTGATCGAGAAGACACGATTAATTTCTGGATTGTCGCAGATAACCTCCGCAAGGGCGCGGCCCTGAATGCCGTGCAGATTGCGGAAGTCTTCGATGAGGGTCCTGAGGAATGATTGATGGCCGCTTGTTGTTGTTGGCCTTTGCCCTGGGCAGCCTCATTCTGGTTGGTCAAGCGGGCGCCGCTCCTTCGGGGCAGGCGGGCAGCCTGACAGGGGCGACCCTCCCCTCTGGAGTTGCGCTTTCTGACGACGATCGATACCTGGCAGTCTCCGGCAAGGAGGGTGCTGGGGTGCTTGTCTGGGATACCCGAGCCTTTTCCATGGGGCCCAGTTCGGCTACGACCTGCTCCCCTGCCAGCGGCCTGGTCTTTGCTGCGGGGCTGACCACTCCGGATCGTTTTTACGTCGGCTGCGAACGGGCGCAGGTCCACTACGTTGATCTCGACCCCTCGACGACACCGCCAAGGTTGACTGTATCCAGCGCCATCGAACTCAATCAGGGTTCGGGTGACGTTGTAGATCTGGCCTTCGCCGAAGGAGATACTTACGTTCACGCCTTGGTTCTTGATGCCGGCTTTATGAGCATTCATCGAATCTCTATCGATCAAGACAGCGTCACAGCAGTGGTTCCCCCTCAGGTGGTTGGCGGAACCCCGGCCTCACTGGCTATTGGTGACGCTGGTAGCCCGCTGGTGGTGCCGCGAAGTGACGGCTCTTTGAGCTGGTTTGACCGCAGTGGCGACAGCTATACCGCTGCAACGGTGGCCACGCTGGTGAGCTTTGGCGGGGCACTGACCTCGGCGGCGGTCTCCAGTGACCATGGGCTGGTTCTTGTGACCGATTCGGCCCAGTCGACCTTGTGGTCTATGGCCGCGGTCCCCGGCTCTGCCAGTAGCCCCTTGGCGACGGACCTGTCGGGAGCGCAGTGGGTAGAGCTGGCCCAGGAGGGTACTGAGTTACTGGCTTGGACCGCTGGCAGCGGTACCACCGTAGAGGTCTTTGATATGGCCGGCACGCAGCGTCAGAGCATTGATCTGGTGGACAGCAGCGCGATTGCCTGCGCCCTTGCCAGTGAGGCTAAGGCGACCGCTTATGTGGCTGCGGCCGACGGCAGCCTTAGGGTTCTCAGCGATCTTCCCTTTATTGAGAACCTGGCAACTAGTGAAGCCATTGTTGGTGGTGATGAGTCTTTTGTTGTCAGCTTCTCTGCCACGCAAGCGGGTTCATGGGAACTCCGCTTGGGCGGTGACGGTGTGCAGAGTGCCGGTAGCTCGCTGGCGACCGGGATGATCAGCGAAGAGACCCCGGTCTCTGTGGAGCTGGCCGCTTCTGACTTGGTTGAAGAAGGGACCAATTCTCTGTTTGTCTTTGTCACCAGTGGGGCTGGAACCGGGGTGGACTCGCTGGAGGTGGTTCTGGATCGTCCTCCCGGGGCCCTGCAGTCGTTCAGCCTATCCGCAGGTGATGGCAGGCTGGTGGCGGAATGGGTTGCCGGAGGAGAGACCGATCTTGAGAGCTTTGAGGTCTATCTCTCTGATGCTTGGTTCGTAACCGAGGATGGCGAGTTACCGGTTTTCGTGGTTCAGACCGGGGCGGGTGAGGTCTCCTACCCGTTGAGTGTGCCCGCAGGACTTCCTGACGAGACCCATTCTCTTGAGATCGAGGGCCTTACCAACGGGCAGAATTATTATCTGGCGGTCCGAGCCCTGGATACTGGGGGATTGCTGGGCCCCTTTAGCGAGGTCCTCTCGGTCAGTCCAGCGGAGACCTGTGGGGCTGCTGAATGTGCCGGTGATGAATATGGCTGTTCCTGTTCTGCAGCTATGGGTGCGCGGAAGCTTCCGTCGAAGCCATGGCTCTGGCTGGTCTTGCTTGTTTTGGTGATCGGCCATCTGCGCAGGCCGTTAGCCGTGAGGAACTGAGCAGGTGGCGCGCCGCGATCCCGTACAGCGGGATGAGTCCGGCGTGCGCAATGTAGCGCTGGTTGTGGAGTATGACGGCCGCGGTTTTGCTGGTTGGCAGCTGCAGCCAGGCCAACGAACCGTACAGAGCGCCTTGGAAGAGAGTCTGGCCGTGCTTTGCGGTCATCCTGTCGTGGTGCGGGTGGCTGGGCGAACGGATTCGGGGGTACACGCCTGGGCACAGCGGGCGCACTTCTTTACTCGCTCGACTTTGCCCTGCGATCGACTATTGCGTGGGGTGAATGCACTGGCTGGGGATGGAGTGCGGGTGGTCAAGGCTGAAGAGGTGCAGCTTGATTGGGATGCGCGCAGGAACGCCCGGAGCAAGCTCTATTGTTATCGGATCCTGGCGCGGGCGGCGCCCAGCGCGCTGCTGGCTGGGAGCACCTGGCATGTCCCATGGCCCCTTGATGTGGACCTGATGGAGGCTGAGTTAGCAGGCCTGCTGGGGACCTTTGATTGGACCTCCTATTGCGCTGCTGATGGCAGCGACCCGAACCCGGCCAAGGAGCTTAAGGCGGCCTACCTGCAGCGCGAGGAGCATGAGGTACTTGCGATCCGCTTTGAGGGCTCAGGTTTCTTGAAGCACATGGTGCGGATTCTGGTGGGTACTCTGGTGGAGGTCGGTCTTGGTAAGCGCAAGCCCGGCTCGATGGTCGAGGCGCGGGCAGCACGGGATCGCCGTGCGGCGGGACGCACGGCTCCGGCAGAAGGACTCTACCTAGAGCTGGTTCGCTACTGCTGATTGAGGTCAGAGTCGGTTGGTTTCGGTCAGGAACCTGCTGGCTTTTCTGCTGCCGGTTCTGGCGCGGTCTCGTCGAAGTCCTCATCGAGGAGATCTGCATCCCCGTCCTGTTCGGGCTCTTCAGCTGCCTTTAGCGTGCTTGCCTTCTTTTTGCTCTTGCCACTGCTTTTGCTGGCCGCTGCCGGAGCTGCCGAGAGGTCCTCTCGCTGGTCCGCACCGCAGCGTGGACAGAGTGGCTCCGAGCTGCCCAGGTCGTAGAACTTGCATTCGCATTTGAAGCAGGTCCACCTCTGGCCGAGTTTATTGGCTTTCTTCGACATTAGCTGACCCCTCCGTCACGCTTTTAGACCTGAACCTAGCCAACCTGCCACGGGCTACAGCGGTGGTCAACCTTAGCAAACGATGCTGCCCTAATGGCACCCTTCGCAACATGCTATAGCTTCGTCATGTGTCGCTCAAAGTCTAACTGGCCCAACTTTTCCTTACGTCGGCAAGTTGATCTTGCCTTGCTTTTGATTTCGCTCTTGTTGGCTGCTTGTAGTGGCAGCGCTGGGCAACAGGAGGTAGTGCCCTACACGACCCGGGACCGCTTGTTGGATCAGAGCGGTTCTGCCGATGTGAGCAGTCCGCGGATCTGCGCATCCGGAACCAACGTCTACTCGGTCTGGCATGACTCGCGCCGGGCCGGCCGCAGTCAGGTGTTCTTTAATGCGGGACGTAGCGGTGGTGAGCTGTGGGGTGCCGATCAACAACTGTCCGATGATCCCGAAGGTCTTGAGAGTTTCGCCGAGCATCCGTCAATTGCTTGTGCGGGGGATTCTATCTATGTGGTCTGGGAGGATGATCGGGACTCTCAATTTGGCAATCGGAATATCTACTTCAGCTACTCTGATGACGCTGGCAGGACCTGGCAGGAGGACCAGCGAATCACCTCAGATCCTGAGGGCGACTGGGACGCATTAAGCCCCCAGATTGTGGTCGATTATGATCCCTCCACCTCACCGGATCGCACCATCTACATCGCCTGGTATGACGGCCGTAGTGGGGCCTATGACATCTATTTCACCCGCAGTACCAATGGGTACAACTTCCTGCCCGAAGAGCTTCGCCTCGACACTGACGTTCCCGGTGCGGCCTACTCCGCTCATCCGCGCCTTGCAAGTGACGGTAGAGGCGGTCTCTATGTGGTTTGGCAGGACCGCCGTGATGGTGGCAATGATGTCTACAGCAATCGCTCCCAGGATGGTGGCTACAACTGGGCAGCCAGCGACGTGCGGTTGGATGGCGGCGTGGATGTAGGCGCAAGCGATGCCTTTGGTGTCCAGTTGACGGTGGATCAGGAGGCGGCGGTACCGGCGGTCTATGCGGCGTGGCACGACGATCGCAACGGCGGCAAGGATATCTACTTCAACTACAGTCTTGACGCAGCCAACACCTGGCAAAGTGCCGCGATTCGTTTGGATACCGATGTTGAGGGTGGCTCCAATAGCTTCTATCCGGCGCTTACCGCGGCCGATGGTCGGGTGCTTGTGGCCTGGCACGACGATCGGGACCTTGGCTATGACATCTATCTGCGTCGAAGCGAAGATGGCGGGGAGAGCTTTGGCCCCCCCATGCGACTGGATACCGATCTGGTGGGCTCAGCACACTCGCTTGGTGTGCGCCTGGCTCGTGATGGCAACCGGGTCGTGGCCGCTTGGAGTGACTTTAGGCTGGGCAGTGATCTCGAGACCTCTCCCCAGCCAGATCTCTGGTATCGGGCATCCGATGATGGTGGGATGAGTTGGTCAGAGCCTGAACTGCGAGTCGATGACGATCCTCAGAGCACCGCAATCTCGGACGAGCTGCAGGTTGCTGTGTCGGGCCCCTTCGCTCACTTCCTGTGGGTGGATTACCGCCTTGGTCGCGGTGACCTCTGGTTCCGCTCAATGGATTCGGCCGGCCTTGCAGTCCCTTGAGCGTCAGTCCTGCCTCTTGCGGATGGGACAGATTCCTGTGAAATGCGGCCTTGACCGTCTAAGGGTGCTCGTGTAAAAGCCCGAATCCGTCCGCCAATAAGGCGTCGGGGTCTGGAACACATCGCACACAAGCGGTCTTCCAGAGGAGTCAGTTGTCATGAAGACCTGGGTAGCACGTAAGGAAGACGTCAACTCTGGCGCGATTGAGCGCAAGTGGTTCGTCGTTGACGCCGAAGGGCAGACCCTCGGTCGGATCTCCACTCACATCGCAATGGTGCTGAGGGGGCGACATAAGGCCATCTACACCCCCCATGTTGATGTGGGTGACTTTGTGGTGGTGATCAACGCCGCTAAGGTCAAGGTGACCGGCTCCAAGCGCAAGACCAAGAAGTATTACAACTACTCTGGTTACCCCGGGGGTCTGCGCGCGTGGACTTTTGAGGACCTGATCGAGAAGGATCCCAAGCGGGTCATTCTTCATGCCGTTAAGGGCATGCTTCCCAAGAACCGGCTCGCTGCCCAGCAGCTGCGCAAGCTGAAGGTATATGCCGGCTCTGAACATCCCCACTCGGCGCAGAAGCCCGAGTCCCTGTCCTTCTAGGAAGTTTGAACGATGTCGAAGAAGACCACTCCCACCTGGTACGCCACCGGTCGTCGCAAGACCTCCAGTGCACGAGTCTTCATCCGTCCGGGCAACGGTCGGGTCACGGTGAATCGTAAGGAGCTAGATGCTCACTTTCAGCGCGAAACCGACAAGATGATCATCAAGCAGCCTCTGGTCCTTACGGACATGGGTGACAAGTTCGACATCTCGGTGACTGTGCGCGGCGGTGGCACCAGTGGTCAGGCTGGGGCCATTAAGCATGGCATCTCTCGAGCCCTGATCAAGATGGACCCTGAACTGCGCGGGCAGCTCAAGGGTGCGGGCTTCCTGACTCGTGATGCGCGCTGCAAAGAGCGCAAGAAGTACGGTCAGCGCGGCGCTCGAGCTCGCTTTCAGTTCAGCAAGCGATAGCATTCCTGTTAGGGGCTTTCTGGCCGGGGCGGCTGTAGCTATTCCCGGAAGTGGACACTTCTGTTCAGGATTTGGCTGCGTTCAGGCGTGGGTTCATTATACTCCTGTGCGGATCCATCAATCGCTGTTGGTTCGGCCCTCGTCGTGCAGTGAAAAGCAGTTTCAGTAGAGCTCTGGAGGATTGAATGAAGACGAAGTTCATCTTCGTGACGGGAGGAGTGCTCTCGTCCCTGGGTAAGGGCCTTTCTTCGGCGAGCATAGGCGCCTTGATGGAGAGCCGTGGCCTTACCGTAGCGCACCTGAAGATCGATCCGTACATCAACGTGGATCCGGGCACGATGAGCCCCTATCAGCACGGTGAGGTCTATGTGACCGATGATGGTGCCGAGACAGACCTGGATCTGGGACACTATGAGCGCTTCACCAATTCCACTACCGGCAAGCTCAATAACTTCACTACCGGCAAGGTCTATGAGTCGGTGATTCGCAAGGAACGTCGTGGTGAGTATTTGGGGCGAACCGTGCAGGT
>DJIF01000032.1:0-3240 GCA_002433485.1 Deltaproteobacteria bacterium UBA6601 | reverse complement strand
ACCGATGTGCTCATTGTTGAGGTCGGCGGCACGGTCGGTGACATTGAGAGCCTGCCCTTCCTTGAGGCGATCCGTCAGCTCAAGTTCGATCTGGGCGATGGCAATGTGCTCTATGCCCATGTGACCCTGGTGCCGTGGCTGAAGACCGCCGATGAGCTCAAGACCAAGCCGACCCAGCACAGCGTCAAGGAGCTGCGGGAGATTGGTATCCAGCCGGATGTCTTGATCTGTCGCTCAGATCGGGCGCTACCCCAGGAGATCAAAGCCAAGATCGCTTTGTTCTGTAATCTCCCGGCCGAGGCGGTGATTTCCGCTCCCGATGTAGACACCATCTACCGACTGCCGCTGGTCTTCCAGGAAGAAGGTCTCGGCGACAAGCTCTGCACTCTGCTGAACATCTGGACCCGCCATCCGGACCTCTCGGTGTGGGAGGATCTGGTCAATCGCTACTTGCACACCGACCAGAATGCGGTGATCGGAATTGTCGGCAAGTACGTCCACCTGGTGGAGTCCTATAAGAGTCTTAATGAGGCGGTCGTCCATGGGGGAATGTCTCACCGAGCCCGCACTGAGCTGCGTTTTATTTCATCGGATGATCTGGAAGAAGGTCGGCTTGATGAGCTTGAGGGAGTCGATGGGATTCTGGTCCCAGGCGGCTTTGGAGAGCGCGGGACCGAGGGAAAGATTGCTGCCATCCGCTACGCTCGCGAGAATGACGTCCCCTTCCTTGGCATCTGCCTGGGCATGCAGCTCGCTGTGGTTGAGTTTGCGCGCAATGTGGTCGGTCTTGAGCGGGCCAACAGTCGCGAATTTGATGACAGCACTCCCCACCCCGTGATCGATCTCATGGAAGAGCAGAAGGAGATCACGATGAAGGGTGGAACCATGCGCCTGGGCTCTTATCCTTGCAAACTCAAGGTGGGCTCACTGGCCCACCGAATCTACGGTGCTGAGGAAATTCAAGAGCGCCATCGCCACCGCTTTGAGGTCAATAGCGCCTATCTGCCGCAGCTCGCTGAGGCAGGGCTGAAGGCCGCCGGTATGAGTCCCGACGGCTTATTGCCCGAGACCGTTGAGTTCGAGGGGCATCGTTGGTTTTTTGGCTGCCAGTTTCACCCCGAGTACAAGAGCAAGCCGACCCGTCCCCATCCGGTGTTCCACAGTTTCGTCCGCGCTGCTCTTGAGTTTCGCCAGGCCCGCGACCTGACGGCTGAAAACAAGCCGAAAGCTAAGGGCAAGAAGGGTAAAGGGGCCTCGAAAAAAGAGCTCGGCGAGTCCGTAACGTCGGGTAAAGAGCTGGCTTCAGCCGCGATCCTTCCGGTATCTCCGGGGGGCGTCTCCGCCGAATCCTGAGGTAGCTCTCCTTGCTGAGTCGCTTGCGGCGTCTCCGCCGGGACACCACAGATCTCCTGCTTGCTGCTGTGGGTCAGGTCCTTTGCCTTGCCGCTTTGTTTTTTCCTGCCGCATGCCTGCGCGCCCTGCTGATTTTGCTGGGCGGACTTGTTGGTTGCCTTGTCGGTCCTCAAGGGCTGGGCGGGCGCGGAGCTCATTTGCGATCCTGGTGTTCTGCTCGATGGGCTTGGGGGGCGCTGTGGGGACGGAATCTGGCGACCCTCCTGGGAGCAGAGGAGAGCCTGGCTGTGAGCGGCTGGAGTGGACCCGATGGGGCCTTAGAATCTCTTTCCCCAGCTAGCGGAGCGGTTGTGCTTGCCGCTCATGCAGGCGCCTGGGAGCGAGGCGTTCGGGAGCTGGCGAAACGAGGGCTGAGGCCGCTGGTGGTCGTTGCGCCCTGGCCGCATCTGCCGCGCACGCAGCGCTTGGTTGCCAGACTCCGGGCCCGGGCGGGGGTCAAGACTGTTACTCGCGGCTTTGCCGGCTGGAGAGTCGCGGTGGAGCACCTTGGCCAGGGCTCCGCGGTGGTTTTTCTGATCGACAGTACGCTCCCGGGTCGTCGTGGTCGAAGAGCCCTGCCGTTTGTTGCCTGGAGCATTGCTGCTCCTGATGCGGCGGTGGCCTGGGCTGCTCGTCAGGGTGCCGCCTTGTGGGTTGCGACCGCCCAGGAGGGTGGCTTTCATCTGCAGGTGCTGCGCTGCGCCGACGGTTCGATGGATGCTGCACAGCAGGATATGAATTGCCCTCAGCGCCAGCTTGCTGATCGGAGTGTTGCGCTGCTTCGCGAGGCCATTGAGCGGCTTCCTCGAGCTTGGGCCTGGGTGCGTCCGATGGCGATCCTCTGCATCGCTCTGCCGTTCCTGCTGCTGTCTTGTGCGCCTCTGCAGAGTGTGCCCATGCTGCCCACTGATCCACAGCAGTGGACTCTGGAGGCTGAGGCGGTGCGATGGACCGGGTATCTGGAGTCCAGCATGCAAGTTACATTCTCGGCCAACCGGCTCCGTGGTAGTTGGCTCGAAGGGGGAGCAGAGGGAGATTTTCGTGGGGTTCGTATTGTCCTGGCTGGGGAGTCTTCCGAGCCGCAGGGGGAGATCCTTGCGGCCAGTGCTCAGGGCCGCTGGCCAGAAGGACCCTTGCAGCTCAATCAGGTGAGTTGGGCGCTGACCAGCTCGGTCTCCGAGAAGATATCCGAGGAGTTTCTGTCCGGTTCGGTTCCCATGTTGCTCTGGGAAGGCGGCGCGAAGTTGAGCTGTGCTGGCTGTGTGCTGGAGCAGCTTGAGCTAGGTGGTCCGGCTCGGGGAGCCTTGCGCAGTGACTGAGTCCAGCGCGCAGCAGGTGGCTGGCTCTGATGTTCGTGGCGTTCGCAGTCGTCCGGTTCTCAGAGTCGAGGGTGTGGCTGCATCCTGGGGGTCAAACCCGGTGTTGGCTGAGCTGAGTATGGGCATTGGGCCGGGCGAGCGAGTGGCGCTGCTCGGCCCTAACGGGGCCGGTAAGAGCACCTTGTTTGATGTGATCACTGGACGCCTTGAGCTAACCGCTGGATCGCTGTGGCTGGGTGGTGAAGACGTTGCTGGGCGTGCAGTTCATCAGCGTGCGCTGCTTGGTTTGGGCTACGTCCCGCAGGAGCCCTGTGTCTTTGCCGAGCTTAAGGTACGCGACCACCTCATCGCCGCGGCTCGCTCGCCAGTTGCTCGGCGCCGCGGCCTCGATGCTCGCTTGGCCGGAGCAGCTGCTATTGATGAGGCTCTGACGGCCTGGTCGCTTCAGGGGCTATCCCAGCGCCGGGCCGGGACCCTGTCAGGGGGTGAGCGGCGGCGTCTTGAAGTCTGTATGGCTCTGACTCTAAGC
>DJIF01000072.1 GCA_002433485.1 Deltaproteobacteria bacterium UBA6601 | reverse complement strand
GCCGGCGACGATGACGACTCGGCCTCCTAGCTCAGATCTTAAACAGGTCTGCCAGGGCAGTTTTGGCTGCCGCCTGCTCATCGGTGGATGAAGAAGACAAACCAGCAAGCTGAGTCATCTCAAAGCTGTCACAAAAGTTGGCTGCCTCCCGATCACGCACCAATTCGGTGCCGACCTCCCGGCACTGATTATGGGCAGAAGAGTCATAAAAGCGGCAGCCAAAACAGCAGTGCAGAGATGCAGCACAAGCGGGACACTCGTCCCGGCGACCGGGGCGACCATCAAGTACAAGCTCAGCGGAGCAGCTGTAGCAACGTGCCATGAACGCATGGTAGCGGGAGCCGCCCAGCTACGGAAACCGGTCGGTGGTACTTGAGCGCGGAAGCGGTTAAAGTCCGGCGCCGCCATTGCTAAGAGAAGGCGGCTCAGCGGAGCAGGGAGGAAGCTATGAGCAAGCTCGACAAGGATGCCCTCGATTACCACCGTCGCGGCAGACCAGGAAAACTGGAGGTTCAACCCAGCAAGCCGGTCAGCACCCCTCGAGATCTCAGCCTCGCCTACAGCCCTGGCGTTGCTGCCCCCTGTCTGGTCATCGCCGATGAGCCCCACGCGGCCTATGAATACACCGCAAAAGGCAACCTGGTCGCGGTCATCACCGATGGCAGCGCGGTCCTCGGCCTTGGCGACATCGGCGCTCTGGCCGGCAAACCGGTCATGGAAGGCAAGGGTGTCCTGTTCAAGCGATTCGCTGACATCGATGTGTTTGACATCGAGCTGAACACAGCGAATACCGACGAGTTCATCGCTACGGTAAAGACCCTTGAGCCAACCTTCGGTGGCATCAACCTGGAAGACATCAAGGCCCCAGAGTGCTTCCGCATCGAGAAGGAGCTTCAAGAGGCGCTCGACATCCCGGTCTTCCACGACGACCAGCACGGCACCGCGATCATCTCCTGCGCAGCCCTCATCAATGCCTGTCAACTCACCGGACGTGAGCTGAGCCAGATCCGCATTGTTATGAATGGCGCTGGCGCCGCCGGCATCGCCACTGCAGAGCTGCTGCTCGCAATAGGTGTACCTAATGAGAACATCATCTTCTGCGATAGTCGAGGAGTCATATACAAGGGTCGCGAGAAGGGCATGAACCCCTACAAGGAGACCTACGCCAGCGACACCGAGGCGCGTACTCTGGCAGAGGCGATGGTCGACGCAGACGTCTTCATCGGTTGCTCAGTGGCCGGCGTCGTAACGCAAGACATGGTACGCAGCATGGGCGCCAACCCCATCGTCTTTGCCTTGGCCAATCCCAACCCCGAAATCCCCTACCCCGACGCTGCTGCTGCGCGGGACGACCTGATCATGGCCACAGGACGCTCGGACTATCCCAACCAGGTAAACAATGTCCTGGGCTTTCCATTCATCTTTCGCGGGGCACTCGACGTTCACGCCCGCAAGGTCAACATTGAGATGAAGCTCGCGGCGGCCAGGGCCCTGGCTGAGCTCGCACGGCAGGATGTGCCGGACGCAATCCGCGAGAGCTACGGCCAACCGGACATGCGCTTCGGCCCCGAATACATCATCCCTAAGCCCTTCGACCGGCGTGTCTTGCTATGGGTCGCACCGGCAGTCGCCAAAGCCGCAGTAGAGACCGGCGTGGCACGCCAGACCATCGACGACTGGGATGCCTACAGGGAGCGCCTTGAGCGCACCTTGAGCCGCACCCATCAGGTCATGCGCCCGCTGATCAATCGCGCCAAACGGGACAAGAAGCGCATCGTCTTCCCGGAAGGAGCCCGCCCCCGGATCTTACGCGCTGCCCGAAATCTAGCGGAAGAAGGTATCTGTCAGCCCGTGCTGCTCGGCGAGCAACGAGAAATCGAGTACACCCTGCTGCAGCACTCCATCGAGCTGCCCGACAACGTGGAGTTGATCGACCCCGATGAGTTCCCCAGACGCGAAGAATACCGAGAGCATCTGTGGCAGCTTCGCAAACGCAAGGGACTGACTCCACGAGATGCCTCAGCCTGGCTCCGCAATCGCAACATCTTCGGCATGATGATGGTTCATCAGGGTGACGCTGATGGAGTTGTCACTGGACTCCACTACAACTACGCAGAGGCTATTCGCCCGGCGCTGCAGATCCTGGGCACCCGCGACGACGTCCAGAACGTCGCAGGCATCTACGTGATGGTCTTCCAGGAGCGTCTGCTGCTGTTCGCCGACTGCACGGTAAATGTGGACCCAAGCGCCGAAGAGTTGGCCGAGATTGCGATCAATACAGCTGCGGTGGCCCGAACCTTCAACATTCAGCCGCAGGTCGCCTTTCTCTCCTTTTCCAACTTTGGCTCGACGCGAAATCCCAAGGCCAGCAAGGTGGAACGGGCCGTTCGCATTCTCTCAGAACGCGAGGTCGACTTCGCATTCGACGGTGAGATGCAAGCCGACGTTGCCTTTGACATCGCGCTCCGCGAAGAGACCTTTCCCTTCTGCGATCTCAAGGGCGAACCGAATGTGCTGGTGTTTCCCGATCTGCAGTCGGCCAACATCGCCTACAAACTGCTCACCAAGCTGAGCCGGGCCACGGCCATTGGCCCCCTACTGGTAGGAATGAGCCACCCGGTGAACATCCTCCAACTCGGCTCCGAGGTAACCGCCATAGAGAACCTCGCCACGATTACCGCAGTAGAGGCGGCCATGGGCACCTACTAGTTGGTACCCGACCCGGCCGCCAGCTGATCAACTCAACGGGCCACTCGAGGTAGCAGGCCGCGCCGACAGAGGAAGCCCGAGAGCACCTTACCGGAGCCGGCGACGCGCTCCGATCACGAGCAAGGCCAGGACCAACAAGCCCAGATCATGCCTACCCGGCGCAGCGGCACTGTCGCACCCACAGCTGATGGCTGAGTCGATGCCGCCATACGGGGTTCCACCGTCGTCTTGGTCACTGGACCCGGTGGTGTCGTCGTCGCTGGTGTCGTCGTCGTCGGTAGAGACAGCATCATCGTCATCGCCGGCGGTGTCGTCGTCGTCCCCGCTGGCCACTTCTGGCGGCCACTCCGGCCACAGCAACTGGTTGGCGAGGAAGGTCTGCTGAACCTGAGAGCAGATGAGACTGCCGCCCAGGTTGACCGCCGCATAGCCGGGAGCACAGACACAGGTCGGGCTGCCGTTAAAGGGCATACAGCTGCCCATGCTGCCGCAATCAAAGCCATCGCAAGGATCCGCCAGGCCGGCGACGTCCTCGACCCCCAGATCGAAGTGGGTTGCCTGGCATGAAACGGTGAAGTCCATGCCTCCTGCCCCCACTGCCGGCGAGACAATCGCGCGGGCAGTGGAGCCCGCATTGCATGCGCAACCGTCCATGCCAAGGGCGGTAGTAGCGCAACTTCCAAAGGGACCGCAGTAGGTATTGTTGCAGGACAAGGGCGGAGCCTTAGCGGTATCCCAGTGGACCGGTTCTCTGCCGCTCAGATCATGGAGGTTGGAGATGTCCTCTATGCCCCCGACTACCGGCACGAAGGTCGGGTCAACCTCCATTTCCCAGTTGGACATGCGTGAGTAAAGCCGGGTGATCCGGTCGTGACGACCCGCCAGATCGAGGACAAAGGTCTCCGCTGCTTGCTGATCTTCGGTACCCAGCCAGACACTCCAAACCATGTCAGTAAGAAAATCGGTGCTATCGGCAAGTTCACGGAAGAAGGCCTTACCGCCCGAGTCAAGATCTGCCAGCCAAGAGATCAGCGCATAGTAGTTGCTCTCACCGGTGCGAGGATCAGCCCAGAGCAGGTCAGTGTCGACCTCAAGGCTCTGGTAGGGCTGCTCCACCTCATAGTTGTCGGCGCCGGCGACAAAGGTGATGAACCCCATCTCAGGCTCAGCCGCGACCGCACTCAAGGTAAGGGGAATCATCGGTACCGTGCCGTTGTATCGAAGCTGCAGCGGCTTGATGCTGTACACACCGGACTGCGGCGTTGGCGCCAGCTGAATGCCGAGAAAGGACATCCCAGAAGCAACGTAATGGGCGACAAACTCGTACATGTCAGGGGTGATCACATAGCCGTTGTCATTGAGCCAGGTAATCAGGGCGTTGGTGTCGGTCGATGAGATCAACTCACCGACGTAATCCTCAACCTGCGGCAGGTCAACCACATCAACGCCGTTGTCTGCCTCGGTGGGAGCATCGTCGCCATCATCATCATCGCCAAAGCCACCGGCTGCATCATCCGCAAAGTCCTCCCAGCCGTTCTGGGGGGGAGCAATGATCCGCGGCATGGTGATGCCGTCCAGAAGCATCAGTGCTGAGGGGGTGGCGGTGGTGTAAGGGAGCCCGTCGGCAGTGGGCACCAATACAAAGTCGTCCACGTGACCGTTGCCGTCATTATCAATGCCATCGCTGGCAGCAGTGCCGGACTCTGCACTGTTAGGCGGCAGCGGAATCAACCAGGAAAAAGCGGCAGAATCCCCGGTCAGGGAGATCTCCACGGTCAAGGTAATGGTGCCATCAGGGTTGACCTCAAACAGAATGCGCTCGGCAGTCTGGTCAACATTGACCTGGGAGCAGAAGAAACCTCCGCAGGCGAGAGCTGGCACCGGGGTCAGGCAGAACCCAGCGAGTGCGACTAAAAAACCAAGAAGAGCAGGCTTGAAGATCGAGGGCATAGAGACTCCAGATGAGACTCCTTCAATTACCATGGCAAGCCCCTTGGATGCAGTGCGAAATCGAGCCCATGCAAGCCCAAGCCCGTCAAAAAACTATGTACTTTTTGCGAGGTTCTCTGACTAAATTGCGCTGTTGGCACCCCTCAAAGCCAGCTCGGACCAAGAGCAGGTCAGCTCTGGAGCGACCCTGAGCCTGAAGCTCAAGCCTCTGCAAATTCACCCAGGTACTGCTTGCGACTGCCGTGCCTGAGCTTGGCAAGCGCCTTAAGCTCAATCTGACGAATGCGCTCCCGGGTCAAGCCAAAATCCCGGCCGATCTGTTCCAGCGAATGGGTAACAAAGTTATCGAGGCCAAAGCGCATCCGCAGCACCTGTTCTTCCCGTGGGGTGAGGGTCGCCAGGGCCTTCTTCATGCGATTCTGCAGGGCCTCCCGCATCATCGCCTCACCCGGCTCTTCGACTCCCTCGGCGGGGATGAAGTCCTTGAGCCGTGCGTCGCCTTCGTCACCTATAGGACTTTCCAGGCTCAAGGGATCACGGATCATCCGCAGCAGGTCATCCACCTCGTCCAGCTCCAACTCCATGGCTTCGGCCAGCTCGTGGCGACTCGCATCACGGCCAAGCGCCCTGCTCAGCTCGCGGCGCTTCTGGTTAAGGCGATTGATCACCTCGAGCTTGTAGATCGGCACGCGAATGGTGCGGCAGGTGCTCTCAATGGCCCTTACAACCGCCTGACGAATCCACCAGGAAGCGTAGGTACTGAACTTAAAGCCGCGGTGATACTCAAACTTCTCGACCGCGCGCATCAGACCGATGTTGCCCTCTTGAATGAGGTCGGTAAGGGGCACTCCCCGGTAGCTGTACTGCCTTGCGATGCTCACCACCAGGCGCAGGTTGCAGTTGGTGAGCTTCTCTCGCGCAAGCTCCTGCTCGCGCGGAGTACCTTCCTTGATGAGACGGGCCGTCTCGTACTCTTCATCTCGGGTCAGCAGCTGATGCCGCCCCATGTTGCTGAGGTATTCACTAAGAACGCGATTCTTGGTCTCAATGGGTTTTCTTTTTGACATGCGCTCCCCTGGCCTTGGGTTCGGTTCGCCCAGAACATGAGCAAGCCGTATGCCAAAGGGTGGGGCAAATTCATCCAAAGCCCCCAACGTCAACAAGATTCTGCGCCCCTTGCGCAATCACGGCGGGCCTGATCCTGGGACCAGCTGAGCCATCGCCTGCCACGGGTCAAAGCTGTCACCTTCCTGCTTGCTACGCTGCGGGAGAGTCCGCGCCGCAACAACCAGCGCCCGCAGGTCCCCGGAGAACCGCTGCAGGGCCTCATCAAAGACCTCACTGCGGCGGTTGTAGACTGAGAACTGCAATAAGCGCGCGTTGTTTACTACCCGCCCTGCGGCCATCGCCTGTCCATAGGCAGGGAAGTTCCACGGCAGCTCCTGATGACGCTGGCGAGCTGCAGCAATAAGCTCAGCCTTCTGCTCCAGCAGATCGCTGCGCGGCAGCGCCTGTTGATACAGCTCTTCCAGCTCCTGATACAACCCTCGAAAGGAGCTGCGATAACGCTCCTCATCCTCCTGGCGCAGCCGTCGATGCTGAGCCAGTTGGGGCAATTCAGTGGCGACATCTGCCACAAAGGACTCAGTCGCCTTATCTGCCACAAACGAGGCAAAGCTCTCGTTGAAGGAACCATAACCAGGAAGCCACAAGGTGGCGTGAACCAACTCGTGGAGTACGGTGTTGGCTAGGCGGTCCAGATCCCAGCGAAGCATGGAGCGCCACAGAGGGTCGTGGAACCAACCGAGGGTCGAATAGGCTCCTGCCGATCTCACCCAGGTATCCAGGCCGAGCTCCTGTAGCCGCCGTTGCTCCTCCTCGGCCGCTTCCAGCCCGAAGAAGCCCGTATAGGGTAAGGCTCCGACAATAGGGAAGCGGTACAGATAGGGCTCAAACCGATCTGCTGCGCTGGCCGAGACATTCCATACCTGGGCCTCAAAGTCAGGATTCAGCGTCTCGTAATTGCGACTGGCTCGGAGCCCCACCGCCTCTTCCCCGTAGCTCTTGATTCTCGGCACCCAGCTCAGCAGCGTCCGCTCGGCCTCGCTGAGGTCGGGATGTTCGATCGCATCGGCCAGAGGGACCGCACCCAGCATCAGTGACAGGTGTCCACGACTGACATCTAACAGAAAGCGACCGGGACGCGACAGCAGCAGCGCGCTGAGCAGCCCAATGGCCAGCATCGATATGAGGACGCTGGGTGGGATGCGCCAAGTCATGGGGAACGCTAACATCAGCGCGATGTTCGACAAGGCTGGCCTACATTCCTACAAGCTCATCCTGCTCAGCACCCTGTGCTTGAGCGGCTGCCAGTTCTTCATCACACCGCCGCAGCCCGAACCGGACCCAGCGACCGATGGGGTGCTCTCCTGCGGCGAGATGATGTCGGTCGATGGGGTGGAGCCTGGCAGCTCGGTTCCCCTCGACCTGCCGGTCGGGAGCAGCCTGGAGGTACTGCTTGAGTTCGATGAACCAAACCAGTTAGCTCGCCTACGCACTGAGAGCGAAAGTACCCTGGAGCGGGCACTGCCCGTCTTTGATCCAGTTCAAGGCATCGAGATCATCCCCGGCTTTCGAGCGCAGGGAGAAAGCCTCGATCTGGAGCTGCTGGGAGCGGGAGAAGCGGGCTTCCTCGGCTCCATCAGCATGCGCTGCTTCAATCCTGGAGAGATCTGCTTCAACCTCAGCGATGACGACAATGACGGGCTGATCGACTGCGCGGACATCCATTGCGCGCGGGAACCGCGCTGCGCGGACGATCAGAACAATCTCGAAGAAATCCAGCTGGACTGTAGCGAGACACCCCAACAACTTGAGCCCGCGACACTGCGGTCATTCGATGATCAGCGTACGCTCTACCTGCAAGAAGGTCGCACCAGTCACGAATTCTGGGGAGGCGCAGAGCTGGTGCTGGAGCAGCCCCTCCAGCCTGGCACCATAGAACTCAGCTTCGGTGAAGCGGGAATGGCATGTAGTGGCAGCCCTGAAGGGCAAAGCATTAGCTGCAGTCTCTACACAGAAATAGAAGCCGGCGAAGTCTACAGCTTCACCAGCGATCAACTGCCCTTATATCTTGAACCCCTCGCTCCCAGCTGGATCGACATCCGCGCCCAGCTGGTTTGCGATTGACCGCCTCGGCACCTATCGTCGCGACGATGCTTGAGCTTGTGCAGGATTCCCCCTTCCTCGCCCAGGGCGGCCTCATCGTCGCCCTTATCGGCCTCGCCTCGTTGGTCGCTGCAGCGGTGTTCTTTGCCCGGCTGGCCGTGCTACGGATCGAGCGGGTAGTACCCAGACGCCTCAACCACGCGATACGCGATCTGGTCGTTCGAGAACAGTTCACCGAAGCCCTGACTCTGTGCCGCATGGAAGAAGGGCCGCTGGCCCGCCTATACCTCTCCGGGCTCCGTAATCGGGCACGAAGTCGAGAGTTGATCAAGGAACGTATGCTGGAAGTGGGGCGTCATGAAGCCATCGTGCTGTCCCGTGGTCTGCCAGTGCTTGATGTAGTCGCGGTGATCTCACCGCTGCTGGGACTGCTCGGCACCGTGTGGGGGATGATCGCCGTGTTCCGTGCCATTGAGATACACGGGGTCGGCAACGCCGGAGCCCTTGCTGGCGGCATCGAAACCGCACTCTATACGACCTTCGCCGGCTTACTGGTAGCCATCCCGACCCGGGTCGCCCACAGCTTCCTGCAGTCCAGAGTAGACCGACTCATCGTGGCACTGGAAGAACTCGCGCTGGAGCTGCTGGAACTGCTGGACAGCGGCCGCGAGGCCAACCTCGATGCCAGCGAGCCTGCGGCAGGAAGCCTGGCCGAGTGAACTTCAGCTCTTCGCGCAAGCGCCCGCCACTCGCCCTCGAGCTGACCCCGCTTATCGACGTGGTCTTCCTGCTGCTGATCTTCTTCATGGTCTCGACCACCTTTGTTAGCGATGAGGGCGGGCTGTCCGTGGAGCTGCCGCGCTCCGAGCAACGGGATCTGATCCAAGAGGCACAGGACGTAGCCCTGGTGCTGGGCGCCAATGGCGCCATCGAGCTGGACGGACAGGCGATGGGACTAGAGGCCATCGGCAAAGCCCTCCGAGAACGCGCTGAACGTGACCCATCAACTCTGGTGGTGGTTCGCGCCGACAGGTCTATCGAACACGGTCGGGTCGTGGAAATCATGGACCGGGTGCGCGAGGTTGGACTGACCCGATTTGCCATCGCCACGGAAACCGCTGGAGCCTCGCCACAGTAGAGCAGCGATCCATCCAGATGGACATCGAGGTTCAGCCCGGTCGGCCACCCGCCACTATTGGCGTAAATTCCCTTGAGTCGAAGATCCTCGCCACTGTACACTCGGTCCACAGTTAAAGCGGACCATGAAGCGTATCCAGACTCTCCAATCTGCCTTTCCCCTGGTGCTGTTCGCCATCCTGGCGAGTTCGGCTGCGTGGGCCTGCTTTGGGGAACGCGGCATCCTCACCAATCGTAGCTTGCTGCAAGACGTCGAAGCCCGAACCACGGAACTGATCGAGCGCAAGCGGTCCATCGAACATCTCCGCCGTCAGATCCAGGCAATGAAAGAAGACCCGAGAGTCCAGGAGCGCTGGATTCGCGAAGAACTGGGCTACGTTCGGCCGGGAGAAATCCTCTATCTTTTCCCCGGTGACCGCTCGGCAGACTTCAGCCTGCTCCGGCAGTCCGAACCTCGCACCATAGACCCCAGCTGAGCGCCCAGTGCCCCGCCACCATGCACGGCAGACAGCAAACTTCGATGCCCCTGCGTAGCCCTGGCCAACCATTAGCTGCGCAGCGCGCAGAGCTTGGCATTCTGCTGCTCTGTGCTGCATGCGTCGGCTTCGGCTTTGCTGATCCGGCGCGAGCGGACCTGTACATGGTTCGGGTAGCCGTGCTCTGCGTTGTCCCGGTTGCCCTGCTCATCCGTGGCCTGAGTGGTGCCAGCACCGATAGCAATTTAGCTGTTCGCCGCGGCCAGCGAACGCCTCTCTGGGTGCCAGGCGCCATGGTCCTAGCAGCGATTCTCATTCAAGCCACTGGTGGCGCGGCGGGGATCCTCACGCCCTTGGCCTTTCTGGCCGTGGTCGCTGCAAGCGTAAGCTGCGGCTTCCGACGCAGCCTGCCCTGGGCCTTGCTGCTGCTGTTAATCATTATCGCTCCCTCGGCACTCGGAGTCGCCGCCACCGCCACCGCCTCAACTCAACTCCTGTTCACCCTGGGAGTCTTGCTCTGCTCACTGGTGCCAGGGCGTAGCCTCGCAGCAGAGCGAGAAGCGCACGAGGCGACCCGTGCCCGACTGCGGGCCCTTGACGATGAGACGGGCGGTCTCCGTGCCGAGACCACTCAGGTCCTTCCCACCTACCGTGGGCACGGCTACGACTCGGCTGATCGGGACCGGGATCTACGTACCATTGCCCGCGAACTACAGCAGGACATGGACCGGGCCTGCAACCTACTGCTCTCGGTGACAGAGGCGAAGGCAGCGAGCGTGTTTCGACCCGACGGTAACCAGCATGACCGACTGGTAGTGGTGGCCAGCGCTGGCGACACCCACAATCTGGTCCGCGAAGTAGGAGAGCGAGAGGGGATCTTCGCCGCTGCCCTGAAGGCAGCAAGCCCGGTGCTGCTGGACTCACCGCGCCCAAATGACCCGCGCATCGTTCACCGACTACCCGGTGCTGCGCCAGGCTGCGTACTTGCCCTGCCGCTGGTAGAGGCTGAGCGGCGCTGGGGGGTGATGGTCGTAGACTGCGAAAAACCAGGCCAGATCACCGACGAGCGACGTGCCCTTGCCGCGGACATCGCCGATTTTGTATCTCGACTGATCACCCGCGCCGTAGACCTCAGCGCAATCCGTGAGGGCATGCGCGAGAACCACGCTTTCTACGAGGCCTGTCGCGAAGTGAGTCGACACGTCAAGATCACGGACATCGCAAATGCGGTGGTATCCTCCGCCGGCGAATTTGTCACCCTCGACGCCTGCGCCCTGGCTCTTTGCGACGATGATGTCGCACAGATGCAGGTGATCTGCGCCAAGGGCTTTCGCACCGAGCCACCAACAACCCCCTTCCCCATTGAGCATAACGAGGGCCTGCTAGCGCAATCGGTGCGGCACCAGACGCCCATCGATCGTCCCGACCTGGCCGGCGCCCATCAGCCGCCCCTGTTGTTTGGTCGAAACTCCCAACCCACACGGGACTTCTCCAGCTTGCTGGTTCTGCCGATCCTTACCCCAGGTGGTGTAGACACACAGACCCTCGGCGCCCTGGTTGTGGCCCGACGCCTGGGCGAGGGCTTCAATCAAGAAGACCTCGACCGCCTGCAGGTACTCCTCCACCAGGTAGGTGCTGCGCTTTGTAACGGCCGACTGTTCTCCGAACACGAGACTCGCAGCATCACCGATGGCATGACGGGTCTGTCCAATCACGGCCGCTTTCAGGATGTCCTGGCCAGCAAGATCGCAGCAGCGGACCGTACTGGCCTCAAGCTCTCGCTGCTGCTGATGGACATCGACCGCTTTAAGAATATCAACGACAACTTCGGGCACCCCATGGGCGACGAAGTCATTCGCCGCCTGGCTCGAGTCCTTGAGGGACACGGACGCACCGGTACCGACCTGGCAGCACGCTATGGCGGCGAGGAGTTCTGCCTGGTGCTGGACGACACCGACGCCCTGGGCGCAGCCGTCGTCGCCGACCGCCTGCGTCAGAGCTTTCGTAACGAGCTCTTTGTCTACCGCGAAGGAACCAAACCGCGGACCTTTCACTGCACCGTCAGCGTCGGAATCGCCTGTTATCCGGATGATGCCGAAGAGCAGGGAGCACTCATCGAAAATGCCGACCGCGCTCTGTACGTCAGTAAAGAAAATGGTCGCGACCGCACGACCTGCTATGGCCTTAGCGAGCACACTGTGAAGACTCCACCGCCCATGCCCCGCCCCAAAGCGCACTGATCTCTTGAACCGACTCGTCCTGCTGCTCCTTGCCTTGCTGCTGTTGCCCGGCTGTCTTGCTGGCTGCAATGCCGAAGATGACCACTACCAGCGAGCCCTCGCCATCGAACGCGAACTGCTACGCCAGAACCCGGAGACCGACTACAGTTCGCCGCGCTATCTACATGTAATGCGGGCCCTGCGGCGGGTGCCCGCGGGATCACCTGATCGGGACCGAGCTGTCGATCTTATGCAGCGCATCTCCGATGCCAGACGCATCGCCCTCAACAGTGCCTTACCAAAACAGGTTGACCACCTTCCTGACCGCCTTGCTAACCGCCAGATAGGCCGCCCACCGACCACCGACTTCAGCAAAGTCCGGCCCGCGGCGGATCCTCTAACTGCGGCAGCGGCGGCCAGTACCGCGGCGACGGCAAAGACCAACGCCATCAAGCCCGCAGAAGGTGCGCTCCAGATCACCATGTACAGCACCTCGTGGTGCGGCTATTGCAGTAAGGCCCGACGGTGGTTCACGGACAACGGCATACCCTTCACCGAAAAAGACATCGAGAAAGACCCCGAAGGAGCAGCCGAATACCAACAAGCCTCAGGCGGCTATGGTGGAGTCCCACTGATCGTGGTCAACGGCAAGAGCTTTCGCGGCTTTGACCCACGCGCCCTGCTGGCGAGAATCCGCGAACTCAAGGGCAGCTAATCAGAGACAGCAGGCCCCCGCGCTAGGCAGCAGGGCCCTGCCACAGCGTGTCGTCATCCCCAAGCGGAGGACGGCCCCACAGGTGGGCAGTCAGGACCCCAAGTTCGTAGAGCACCACTAAAGGAACAGCCAGCATCATCTGGGTGATGGGATCAGGCGGGGTGACAAAAGCAGCCAGCGCAAAGATCAGTACGATGGCGTACTTGCGAAAGCTGCGTAGCCCTGAAGCCGAGACTACCCCGAGGCGGGCCAGGAAGAAGATCAGCAGGGGAAGCTCAAAGACCGCACCGAAAACCAACATCAAGCGGGTCACAAAAGCGAGATATTCAGCGATCTCAATCTGACTGGCGATACCATCCCCAGCACCCACCGACATGAAGAACTGCATGGCAATGGGCAGCAGCAGGTAGTAGCAGAAAGCTGCCCCGCCTACGAAACACAAGGTGGAAGAGACGACAAAGGGCAGCGCCAGGCTTCGTTCGCGCCGATAAAGCCCCGGTGCAACGAACCGCCACGCTTGAAAGAACACCACCGGACTGGCCAGAAATGCCCCGGCAAACAAGGAGCACTTCAAGTAGGTAAGGAACTTCTCGGCCACCTTTCTGGTAGTAAAACCGCCACCTTCGGGAAAGTAGGGCTCGGCAGGCGCCTTGAGCCACTCAAAGATCTCTCCCCCTAGCGGGAGCATCACACAGACCGCAATAACCAGCGCCAAACCAGCAAAGATAACCCTGCGCCGCAGTTCAAGGAGGTGCTCCAGCAGGGTCATCCGGTAGGCATCTACCTCGTCTTCAGCAGACACATCAGGACTCGGCTCACCCACCTGTGTTTGCATCAGCCCGACTCCGTGGCCGAACTCGGCTCAGCTGGCGCAATAGCAACCGGTAGCTCATCTGCGGTGACCACCTCATCTTCACGCTCAGGATCAAGCAGGGCCGGCAGTTCATCTGCAGTAACAACCTCGTCCTCGGTCCGCTCCGTGGCCAGTTGTGGAGCAGCCACTGACTGCACTCCCCGCCCCAGTTCTGAGCGCCGATCCCGAATCTGAGCCCTGCGTCTGCGGTCCTCTTCCTCATCCAGTTCCATCTCAAGGGTAAGCCGCAGATCACGACTCACCCGTCGCAGGTCACGGGTCCAGCGACCCAGGCTGCGGGCCACCTCAGGCAGGCGGCGGGGCCCAACCACCACAAGAGCCAGGCACAGCAGGACCAGCCACTCCCACAATCCAATTCCCAACATGGGCGCAGTATGGCGATGCCCCGTGGCCCCCGCAAGCAGGCGAAGATGAGCACCGCAACAGAGCGCTGGGAGGTGTTCAAGACTGCCCCCACCCAGAGTTCACAAACTAAAGGTCAGGCCCCCAGTCGGCGAGACTGATATTGTGGAGCTTGTTCATGTGCAGAATGTTCGCCTTCAAGAGCCGTGTGAGCCTGAAAGTCCAGCGTAGCCTGGTCAAGGCAGAGAACGCTCTGCAACTGCAGAGCACTGAGCATCCCCATGGCTGGGGAATCGCCTACTATCTAAGTGGACAGCGCATCCCCCATGATGTTCGCAGCGTCAACGCTGCTTTTGCTGACGAGCGCTTTCGAAGAGTCTCAGAATTCCTCACTGCCAATGCGGTGGTTGCCCATGTCCGCAAGGCGACGGTGGGAGAGCTATCTCCACAAAACACTCATCCCTTTCACTGGAAGGGGTGGACCTTCTGCCACAACGGCACCCTGTTCGGCTACCAGCAGATCGAGGCTCAGGTCCGCCAACGACTGAAGGCCAGGTTCGCAAGCAGCATCCAGGGCAGCACCGACTCAGAGATGCTGTTTTATCTGGTTCTGGGCGCTCTTGAAGACGCAGGGATGGACCTCGACGACCCGCCCGACACCTTCCCAGACGGAATCGAAGATAGCCTGGGGGAGCTCCTGGGCTGGCTCCGTGACATCTGCGAGGAGACCGGCGCTGATGAACGGGAAGCGATGATGAACTTCATCCTCACCAACGGTGACATCCTCATCGCCAACCGCTTCAACGGCAATCTCAGCTTCTCGACCCAAAAGAAGCGCTGCGCCGACTACGACATCTGCCCGGTAGCAAACAAAGTCTGCTTTGGACCCCGTCGAGTGGGGATCAGCCACACCCATCTTCTCATCGCCTCGGACCCCACCAGCCCAGATGACATCTGGGAAGAGGTCCCGAACCGGGGAATGCTGCTGGTGGACAGCGAATTGCGCCTCGCCCTGCGAGGCCTTCCGCCACGGCGAGATGCCACACCAAATCCAACCCCCACAGGGTCCTCGTAAAGCAGAGCGAGGACTACAGTACGACCACTTCCTGGTGAAGGCCGAAGACCTCCCGGAGGACGTCGCTGATTTCGCCGAGCGTGCACTCGCTGCGTACCCCCTCAAGAATCAGCGGAACCAGATTGTCCATCCCTTCGGCAGCCCTTGAGATTTCATCCAGCGCCCGCTGAGCCCTGGCCGCGTCACGCCCCTTGCGGACCGCCTGGGTACGCGCTACCTGTCGCTCTTCAAGCTCGGGGTCGAGCCGCAGAGTCTCGGGCATCGGCTCCTCGCCGACCTGGTGAACGTTCACCCCAACCACCTCAAGGTCACCACTCTCCATAGCCTTCTGAGTGGCGTAAGCAGCATCCTGGATTTCCCGCTGCACATAGCCCTGCTCGATGGCGGTTACCATCCCGCCCATCTCCTCAATGCGCTGCAGATAAACGAGGGCCTCTTCTTCGATCGACTCGGTCAGCCACTCCACTGCATAAGAGCCGGCCAGAGGATCAACGAGATCGGCGACGCCGCTCTCCGCAGCAATTAACTGCTGGGTACGCAGCGCAATACGGACCGACTCCTCGGTAGGCAGTGCAAGTGCCTCATCCCGACTGTTGGTGTGCAGACTCTGAGTCCCGCCAAGCACGGCTGCCAGAGCCTGGATCGCGACCCGGACGATGTTGTTATCAGGCTGCTGGGCAGTGAGGGTCGAGCCCGCAGTCTGGGTGTGAAAACGCAACATCATGGACTTCGGATTGGTGGCTCCAAAACGCTCTTTCATGGTGCGCGCCCACAAGCGGCGGGCGGCACGGAACTTGGCCACCTCCTCCAGGAAGTTGTTGTGCACGTTGAAAAAGAAGCTAAGTCGCGGAGCAAACTCATCCACCTTCAGGCCTCGCGCGCGAGCAGCGTCCACATAAGCAATTCCATTGGCGAGGGTAAATGCCACCTCTTGAACCGCTGTGCAGCCAGCCTCCCGCACGTGGTAACCGGAAATGGAGATGGTGTTCCAGCTGGGCACCTGCTGGCGGCAGTAGTCAAAGATGTCGGTGACTAACCTCATGGACGGCCGCGGCGGATAGATCCAGGTACCGCGTGCGATGTACTCCTTGAGGATGTCATTCTGCACCGTGCCGCGCAGGACCGACGGCGACAGCCCCTGCCGCTCGCCAACTGCAACATAGAGCGCCAGCAGAATCGCAGCGGTCGAGTTGATCGTCATGGATGTGGAGACCCGGTCCAGAGGAATCCCCCGCAACAGCACCTCCATGTCATGAATGGAGTCGATGGCAACCCCAACCCGACCCACCTCACCGAGCGCCGCTTCGGCATCCGAGTCATAGCCCATCTGCGTCGGCAGATCGAAAGCTACAGAAAGCCCGGTTTGTCCCTGCTCGAGCAGATATCGATAGCGCTCATTAGAGGCCTCAGCATCGCCAAAACCCGCATACTGGCGCATCGTCCACAGCCTGCCGCGATACATGCTGGGCTGCACGCCTCGGGTGAAGGGATAGCGCCCCGGGAAGCCGCTCTTGGCAAGGTAATCTTGTTCTGCAAGACCATCAGCAGGACTGAGCAGAGCAGGTACCTCAAAACCGCTGGAATTACGAAACTCAGCGCGACGGGTCGGCCGACGCTTCAGCAGCGGATCAAGAACCTCCGCATGCCATAGCTCAAGCTGCTCACCGATCTTATCGCGAGCGCTCATTCCTCCTCCACCGGAGCCAGCACAACCAGAGTCGCCCCCCCCTCAACCGCATCCCCCTCGCCCACCGAAATTTCAGCAACCACGCCGGGGGCGCTGGCCTTGAGTTCGTTCTCCATCTTCATGGCCTCAACCACAACCACACCCTGACCCTGCTCGACCCGCTGGCCGGGCTCCACCAACAAGGCCACAACCTTGCCTGGCATCGAGGTGGTAATCACCTGAGAGCCACCGTCCTTCCCGCCGCGCCCAAGGGCCCGCAGCACCTTGCGTCGCTCATCAACAACATCAACCAGATATCGAGTCCCATAGAGGGTGACCTCCTGGCCCTCATCGGTCGCCGCAAGGTCAAACTCAAAAGCTTCCCCATCGCGGATCAAGTGCATCACGCCAGGTTCAGGAAAACGCACATCAACAAGCTTGCTGGCGCCATCGATCACCACCTCGTAGAGGGAGCCATCCAACTCTTTAACCTCGGCCCGAACGCTGGCCCCACCGATGGTGACTTCCCAGGCCATCTCAAGACCTCCCAAGGCGAGCCAGTCGACCTGCCAGCGCCCAAGCCGAACCCGCCGCAGGGCTGTTGTCCGAGCTGCTACCACCCTGAGCAGCCAGCTCCTGCTCGGCGCGATGACTGGCAATCACTGCAGCAAGAATTGCCTCCTCGGCATGGTGGCCCTGATCCAGGAGAAGATCGCTGCCCAGATGCCGATCCACATAGCCGGTATCGTAGTCGCCATCCACAAAAGGACCATGCCGCATCACCTGCACATAGAAGGGAATGTTGCTGCGGACCCCGGTCAGGGTGAACTCGCGCAGCGCTCGCTTCATCCGCGCAATTGCCGCAGCGCGGTCCCGTCCCCAGACCACCAGCTTGGCCATCATCGGATCGTAAAACACCGGTACCTCATAGCCCGGGTAGAGACAACTATCGACACGCACCCAGGGCCCCCCCGGTTCCCGCAAACTGGCCACCCGACCAGGGCTGGGACGGAATCGGTCAGCCGGATCCTCGGCGCAGATACGCACCTCGATAGAGTGGCCTCGCTGCTCCAGGTCCTCCTGGCGGAAGGGCAGTGGCTGTCCAGCTGCGACCAACAGCTGAGCCTGCACCAAATCGATGCCAGTAACCATCTCGGTGATGGGATGCTCAACCTGCAAGCGAGTGTTCATCTCGAGAAAGTAAAAGGACCCGTCTTGAGCCAACAGGAACTCGACCGTGCCCGCTCCCCGATAGTCCATGGCCTCGGCGGCACGCACCGCAACCTGAGTCATCTCCCGGCGCAGTTCATCACTGAGCACCGGGCAGGGGCTTTCCTCGACCAACTTCTGGTGTCGCCGTTGGATGCTGCAGTCCCGCTCAAACAGGTGCAGGTGCTGGCCACTCGCATCAGAGAGGACCTGCACCTCCACATGGCGGGGCCGATCAATACACTTTTCGATGTAGATCCGATCGTCACCGAAAGCGCTGCCAGCCTCGGAGCGAGCACCGCGGAGGGCCGAGGCGAGGTCCTCAGCCTGATCCACTCGCCTCATTCCCTTACCGCCACCTCCAGCGCTGGCCTTGACCATCACCGGAAAGCCGATGTCAGCGGCGATAATGGCCGCCTCTTCGTCGTCCAAAATCGGGTCCTGGGTACCTGGCACCACCGGCACCCCAGCCTCTTCCATCGCCTTGCGAGAGGTCACCTTGTCACCCATGACCTCCATCGCCCGCCGTGGCGGTCCGATCCAGACCATTCCGGCAGCCTCTACCGCTGCCGCAAACAGCGGGTTCTCGGCCAGGAAGCCGTAGCCCGGATGGATCGCATCCACACCAGCTTCGAGGGCGACCTCAATGATCCGGTCAATGCGCAGGTAGGACTCTGCTGAAGGCGCGGGCCCTACACAGTACGCCTCAAAAGCGTGCCGTACATGGAGCGCATCTCGGTCGGCTTCGCTGTAAATGGCGACCGGGACGATGCCCAGTTCTCGACAAGCGCGGATTACGCGCACTGCGATCTCGCCTCGATTGGCGATCAGGACCTTAGAAAACATGGCGTTGTGGGACGACATCTTGGCTCCACCGCTGTCGAATTGGGGCTCTATATAGCGCGATGGGCGGGCCCGAGCAAAGACTTGCTTGCCGAGCAGTCCTGCTATGGTTCGACCATGCTCGAGCTTGCCCTACGAACCCTGCCCTGCGCGCTGGCCATAGTCCTGTTGGGCTCTGCACCAGCTTGGGCGGAGGAGCCACCCGCTGATCTGCCGGCGGGAGACCTGCCCGACGATGAACCGATTCCAGAGCTGCCAGTAGTAGAGGCCACCGTCGATCCCATCCTTGAACTGCTGGGCCAGGCCGCTAATCCAGGCATTCCAGAATCTCAAGGCCAGCGCTTTTTTGATGCACTGGTAGCGCGAGGAGCCACCGCACTACCCAGCCTGACCCGACTGTTTCGCACCCGCGACAGCAGCGACCGAGAAAACTGGGTAGCAGCCCGCGCCATCGGCCGCATCGGCGGAGAGGGAGCGCGGCGAAGTCTTGAGGCCGGACTTGAGTCCCCGCGGGTTATCACTCGCCTGGGCGCCATCGCTGGACTGCGAACTACGGCCGACAAGCAAAGTGCGCCAGCCCTTGAGCGAGCCCTCTTTGATCAAGCCATGACGGTGCGGGCAGCGGCAGCCGACGCGCTGGGAGAGCTCGGCCTACGGCGCAGCGCTAAACCGCTGAGTCGCGCTCTGGACCTGCCCGCAAATTTCCATCAAGGTCGCTCACTATTCGTGCGCCGCCACATGGTTCAGGCGCTGGGGAGCATCGGTAGCATCTCGGGTATGGACGCCCTCATCGGCGCGCTATCCGATGCAGATCCTGAGGTTTCTATGGCGGCGCTGCTGGCGCTTCGGCAGACCACCGGTATGAACTTCCGCAGCAGCTCGGTATTGAGCGGCAGCCCAGTCAGTGATCAGGACATCGAGGCCTGGACGGCTTGGTGGAGCAAGCGGCGAGCTGGGGAATCAAGCAACGCCGGAACTGCCAACTAACTACCTCTGGCCCAGCACTCAAGACTCTTCTGAGTACAAGGCTCTGGCGGAAAATCGCAACACACAGCGGCCGATCTCCAGTTCATCGCCATTCTGGAGACGCGCTGAGATCACCTTATCGCCGTTAACCCTGCAGCCATTAGTGGAGTTGAGATCGCGCAAGTAGACCTGAGTGGCATCAAAAACCTCGATGATGGCGTGCCTGCGCGACACATCGGAATCTCGCAGCACCAGATCTGTGTTGAGGCGGCCAATCAGGATGCTCTCCTGCTTGAATCTGCGGACCGAGCCCCGATCCCGCCCCTCAACGATCTCCAAGGTGATCTGAACCGAATCAGCGCCAGCAGCGGCAGCAACCAGATCAGCACGCTTCATCTTCTGGGTGTCAACCCGCTCATTGGGTCGCCCTGGCGCCAGATCATCGATGACCTGCTCGCCAGGGTCACGATGATCCAGAGTTGCTTCAACTGACCCCTGGCGAGCGATAGGGCCGGTCTCAGCGGTTGCGGGATCAAGCTCAATACCCCCCGACTGATCGCTGTCAGACGGCACCACCCGAAAGCGCATGCGAGTCTTGCCCAGGCGCAGCTCTTCTCCGTCTTTAAGGCGTGCCTCAAGCCGCATCTGTTCACCAACATAGACACCGTTGGTCGAACCGAGATCCATCACATACCATCCGCCCCGCTCAAAGGAGATGATCGCGTGAATCGATGAAACCTCAGTATCTGGAACCAGCAGATCGCCAACCTGGCGCCCCACCACGGTGCGCCCTGAGCCGAGGACAAAAGAGTCCCCCTCCAGGTCACCATTGAGAAAGACAAGCTCGGCCATTGCCGGCACAGCGGCCCTCCCGTTCAACTGCAGCAAAACCGACCACCAAGCAGCTGATTGGCTCGCAGCCTAGCACAGAGGAAGACGCCAACCGGGCCTACCCAGAAGACCGCACATCAGCGCTCAGACAGTGGTGCGCCGTTACGCAGGCGAGCCATGTCCAACAGCCGACAGCAGAGCTCAGGAAAATCGATGCCCGCCTCGGCGGCGGCCATCGGTAGCAGGCTGGTAGCGGTCATCCCCGGGATGGTGTTGATCTCAAGAATCCGCGGGCCTCGTGCCGCGCCAGCCATCACATCGACCCTGCAGGAATCAGTACAGCCCGTCAGTTGAGCAGCGCGCAGCGCCATGTTCCGAATCGAGTCGGCTAACTGCGGCTCAATCCGAGCAGGTACGTGGTAGCGAGTCATACCGCGGGTGTACTTGGCCTCGAAGTCAAACCACCCCTCCAGCGGCTCAATCTCAATCACGCAGAGCGCACGCCCTTCAAGAATCCCGACGGTGAGTTCGGGCCCCTCAATACACTCTTCTACCAAGACCCGATCATCCAGGCTCAGAGCCTCAGCCACGGCCGGCTGGAGCT
This sequence comes from Deltaproteobacteria bacterium UBA6601, assembly GCA_002433485.1. Taxonomy (GTDB): domain Bacteria; phylum Myxococcota_A; class UBA796; order UBA9615; family UBA9615; genus UBA6601. The sequence goes on along the minus strand of DJIF01000072.1, from coordinate 22,404 downwards.
GGTCCGGCTCTGTAACCCGGGTGATCCCGTAGGAACTTCCCTCCCGAACCGGCTTAACAATCACCGGCAGGTCCAGTTCGGGAGCGAGCCAGTCCGTCTCCAGAGCAGCCCGCGAAATCACCCTCCCATCGGGCACCGGCAAGCCTGCACCGCGCAGCAACTCCAAGGTAGCCACCTTGTCCATGGTCAGAGCAGCTGAGAACACCGAAGGGCCGACATAGGGCAGCCCCATGCACTCCAGGAGGCCCTGGATAGAGCCGTCCTCACCCCACTTACCGTGCAGCACCGGAAAGACCAGTTCCGCCCCGCTCGCCCTGAGTTTCTCATCAATCTGAAGGTCAACATCGATCTCGATCACATCGTGCCCTCTAGAGCGCAAGGCCTCGGCCACCGCCCTTCCGGACTTGAAAGAGATGCTACGCTCGGTGGACAGACCACCGAGGAGCACGGCAACCCGTGCAGCAGGTTCAGAAGATAAGGACTTGTCGCTCATGGGCGGGCAGTCTATTCCCGGCTGATAGGCTCATGCAATGACCCGCGTCGTCCTGATGCAATGCGAGCTCGAGCATCGCCACCAGAGCCCTCATCTGGCGATGTGTCTTTATGCGCGTGACCTGCGCCGTGCCGGACACCAAGTAAGCTGCGCCCTGGTGCACCCCAGCCACCTCAACCAGGCTGCCGATCATTTTCAAGACTGCTGTGACCTGCTGGTTTTAGACTCCATTTTTCCCTTCGCACTGGTCAGCAGACTCAAAGAAAGCGTCAACGCAATCGTGCTGGTTGGCGGCCACAATGCACTTCAGCATGCCCTTCGTGGCGACGCAGACCTGACCCTGGTCGGTCCCGGCAGAGCCGCGCTCAACGCGCTGGCTGAAGCCTTCGCGCGGGGCACTGCCTTACAGGGGCTCCCGGGCACCTGGTTTCGCAACCGCGAAGGGCAAATCGACTGCGGCCCCCCCCTGCCACGAGCCCGCCTCAACCAAGAGCTGCTGCCATTTGAGCCGGATCTGGACTGGCTCTACTTTGGTCCGGCAAGAGCACCCGGTAGCAACCTGCGGATCCCCTCGATCGTCGCCGAATTCGGTTGCGTCTATAACCGCTCTACCCTCAAGGACCAGGGCCTGTACCGAAATACCAGGCCGAGGCTGCCGGATCTGCCACTGACCGAGCGAGCTGCCCTGCTGCTAAGTGAACAATTCATCTCAAGAGAGGGTGGCTGCACCTTTTGCAGCTTGCGTTACAGCCCTCACGTTGCGGCCGCCAACAGTGTCGAACTGCTACTGACACAAGCCCGCTACCTATTGGGCTGCGGTGCCCGCGGGCTGTCCCTGCAGACCGAACACCCACTGGCACTGCTGCACGAATTCCTGGAGGGCCTCGCTGCGGAGCCTACGCTAGCGTCGGCCTGCGATGAACTCCATATCCGAACGATCCCGTGGCTGCTACTGCGCCACCGCAAACAACTTGAGCGCGCCATCGAGCAGTGCGCTGGCCTCGGCATCCACCTGCATCTAGGTCAGGTAGGCTTCGAGGCCTTCGACGATCATGGTCTGGAGCTCTTCCACAAAGGCCTGGAGGCCACCGAAAATCGCCGCGCAGCCCGGCTCCTGGGAGAACTTAGCGCCAGGTATAGCGAGCACTTCGAAGGGCGCCGAGGCCACGGGCTGATCCTTCTTCATCCCTGGTCCAGCCCGGCCAGCCTGCGCGAAAACCTTGACGCCATCGCAGCTGACGCCAGCTGGATGCTGGCCTCAATACGCCCCGACAGTAGAGTTGAGTTCTATGGCGAGTGGACCCCGCTGTTCTGGAAGGCAACAGATGAAGGTCTTACCGTTGCAGCCCCCGGCCGCTTCGGCTGGGACTTTCGCTTCGCTGATGCCGAATGCGCCGAAGTCGTTGCTGTATGGAGCAGCATTCTGGCGGGACTTCCGGCTGGCGACTCACTCCTGAGCAGCCGCGTGCTGGATCACACCCTGCGCTGCTACGAGCAACACCCCGACCCTATGGCGAGACGGCTGGCCTACCTGGAGGTACGCGAGCAACTGACCGGGCAACTGCAGCCCGAAGCGCGCGACTAGCCCCCCTGAGCAGTTGCCGGCTCAAGGCTGATGTAACGCAACAGGTGCATGTCGAGCGGATTGTCGATGTAGCCGCGCACCCGAGGATTGACCAGAGATACCGTACTGAAGTGGAACAGCGGCAAGGCAGGAAGCTGCTGAACCAGTTGCCGCTCGGCCGAAGACAGCAACCGATTGCGGCTGGCAGCATCACGGGTCCGCGCTGCCTCGCGGATCAGATCGTCATAACCAGACGAACCCCAGTTCGAACGATTCAGCTCATTGTCGGAGACAAACAACTCCAAGAAGCTCGAAGGATCCGGATAGTCACCGAGCCAGCCCCCACGACCAACCTGAAAGGAACCCTGCTCCAGAGCCTCCCAGTGGGCGCCCCAGCGCCGCGCAAAGACGTTGACTTCAACACCCAGCTCACGACGCCACGATTCCGCCACCCAATTGGCAACGCGCTCCTGCAGGGAGCGGGCATCAACCGCCAACTCAATGGCTGGCAGGCCCGCCCCGGCAGGATAACCGGCTGCAGCCAGCAGGGCCCTTGCCCCATGGGGGTCGTAGCTGCGCTTGGCCGGATAGCGATAGTCCGCTATGCCCTGGGGAACATAGCCGGTTGTGGCCAGACCGTTGGGCCCTAGCAATTCAGCCAGAGCCTGCCGATCCAGACTCAGATCCAGAGCCTTACGAACCCGCACATCAGCAAACTGAGGCAGCTCCGTGTTGAAGTAGTACCAAGATGTGCCGAGTTGAGCCTGAACATGGGCATCAGGACGAGCAGCGAGGCGATCCAGCTGGTCTAGGGGGAGCGCTCCAGTCGCTCTGCCGGTCCACAACAGCTGCCCTCCCTCATAAAGATCGACGACACGCTCCGGACCGAGATCCACCCGCGCAATAACCCGATCGAGAGCGACCTGATCGGCGCTGTGATAGTAGCGATTCCGCTCCAGAACCAGCTCATGACCCCGGGTCCAGCTACTCAAGGTAAAGGGACCATTGACCACGATATTCTCCGGTCGAGTCCAGGCAAAGCCGTGTCGCTTCACCGCCCTGGGATTGATCGGTGCGGCGATCGTATGCGCAACAATCGCAGGGAACCAGGGGGTCGGGTTTTCCAGTTCTACAATCAAAGTGCGCCGATCCCGCGCCTCCACTCGAAACACACTGGGGTCTCGCACCTGTCCCTGGTGCAGGGTCCTGGCCCCGCGGATGGGATAGAGCAGCGCAGCATAGGGAGAACCGAGGGCCGGATTTAGCAGACGTCGCCAGGCCACTACGAAGTCAGCGGCGGCAACAGGGTCACCATTACTCCAGATGGCATCTTCACGAAGCGTAAAGGTGTATTGACGACCATCAGGCGAGACCTCGTAGCTACTCGCGGCCCCGGGCTGTAGGCGATCACCAGAAGCGTTCCAGACCAACAAGCCCTCAAACAGGTTGGAAGCGACAAAGGCACTGTGGGTATCGGTGATCTGCGCGGGATCCAGAGTGCGCGGCTCAGGTCCCTGTGCGTAGGTAAAGACACTATTCAGATCACCCGGCTCTGCAGCTTGGTTGGGTCCAGAGCCGCTGCAGGCCACAACCAGCAAAACAGGGAAGAGCGGCAGGATCTGGATCAACTGCTTCATGAAGGACTCCATCCCGCCGCAGATACCGCGACAGCCTGCGAACGATAGCAGCAGTCCCCGCTCCTCGGGGCCCTCAGCTCAACCGTTTTGACGACCATCAGCCAGGGCCCTGGCACAAGCAACCTTTAATTCAGCCGCGGAAGGTTGCACCGCAAACAGCGCCGAGAAAACCCGCACTTCGTCGACCCCCATAGCCCACAACTGAAGCTCACCTGCTGGGACCAGCACCTGCTGGTTCTGTAGCTCAAGATGCTGAAGTTCAGCCATCGACGAAACCACAAAATCGGCCAGACGCTCGCGGCGATCGGCCGCAGTGATACTCGACGCAACGACCCGACCGCTGCGGGTCATCATCTGGGTAGCAACAGCAAGATACTGCTGTGAGCAGAGCAGCCGCAGCTTCTCGTAAAGCAACATGGGATCGACGCCGCTCAAGAGGCCGAGCCCTGCAGCAGATCCACACTCAAGGTCCCCGTCGGCCAACAGAGCCACCCCAGTATCCATTGTGGGGGCAGTAGCTTGGGACGGGGCTACCCGCTTGCTCGCCACAGAACCCACTTGAGAGGAGGCTCGAGGCGCGATTGCAATCTCAAAATCGCCACTCTCAACGATGCCCACGAACTCAAGGGTGTCCAACGCGCTCAAGTCTTCCTCTTCTTCGGTCCCTTGGCTGGTGGGCATCCCAAGACTCACGGCTCAGACACCTCCACCTCGCTGGCTGCGAGGGCAGCTATGAGGGTCTCAACTCGCTCGCGATCTGTGGCGCGACACAGCAACACCCCGTAGCCCCGCTGCGGACGAAACAAGAAAGAGAAGGCTGTCTCATAACTGCGTCGGACCTCGTGAGCGATATCGTCCTGATCCAGCGCCTGACAGATCTGCTCCTCTTCAAATTGATCGTGCAGCTGATGAACGACCACAATGTCGCCCTCGGCAAGGCGGCGTTCGATCTCCTGCGCTCGGCTTTCTTCGGTCACCGGCTACCCCCTTCGTTGAACAAACACCTTATCAGCGCGCCTGCGAAGAGTCGTCGTCATCCGCACCGGCAGCTGGAGAACCGGAATCGTCGTCGTCACCGACCGCCGGAGGAATCGCACCCACACAGGGTCGCACACAATCAAGGTCCTCTGCATGCTGCTGACCACAACTGCCAAAACGACAGGGATATGGGCCTACCGAAACCGTGGCCTCGACTCCCGGGCACTGGCAGACAATCAGGCAGTCCATGTCCTCCTCGCAGCTCTGCCCACCACCACCACAAGAAGAAAAGCTCACAAGGAGCGCGAGTAAGGCAGCAACGGCTGCCCCAGCAAACATCGAATCAAGACCGCGAACAGACTTCATCAGTTCCTCCTGGTGTTCCCGGAGCTACCGGCAACAAAGGCTTCATCCACCGTACAACGCAGTGCGCCCTCTGCCAGCCGCACCCGCACCGAATCTCCTCGTTTTGCCTGCGCAGAAGAACGTAGCAAGCTGCCGTCTTCCGCAGTCACCAGCGCATAGCCCCGCGCCAGAGACTGCAGGGGGCCCAATGCATGCAAGGCCCGGCGGCCCGCCTCAAGACCCTGACGGCGAACCGCTATTTCTCCGGCCAGCGCAGAGATCAGCTGCCTCTGAGCTCGGTCAAGCCGTCCTCCGGCAAGCAGCAGCTCACGCTGCGGATTCCGTCCTGCCAGCCGCGCCGCCAGCGAGTCCAGAGCCTGTCGGCCACTGACCAGCCGCCCCTGGAGCGCACGCTCAAGACGCTGTCGAGCATCATCAACCCGCTGCACAGCACCATCAAGACTTCGCTCAGGACGGCCGAGACGCTCCTTGAGTTCGGCCAGTCGCTCCCGACGCCAGCGCAAATCACGACTCAGAGCGCTATACAAGCGCTGCTGACGATCTGCCAGCGCAGCATCGAGATCAGCCCGGACCGACACGGCCAGTTCAGCTGCAGCACTGGGCGTCGCGGCACGAAGGTCGGCAACAAAATCCGCAATGGTGAAGTCCGTCTCATGCCCCACGCAGGAAATCACCGGAATCCTGGACCGAGCGATAGCGCGAGCCACGACCTCCTCGTTAAAGGCCCACAGGTCCTCCATCGAACCGCCACCACGACCGCAGAGGATGACATCCACCGCACCGACCCGGCCGAGCAGATCGAGGGCTGCTGCGACCTGCTCGCCTGAGCCCTGCCCTTGGACCCGACTTGGCGCCAGAGTAATGTCGAGACTCGGGTCTCTCAAGCGCAGGACACGAAGCATATCCTGTAGAGCAGCGGCCTTCTCAGAGGTAACGATGCCAACGTGGCGAGGCACCCTGGGTATGGCCCGCTTCCGCTCCGAAGCAAACAAGCCCTCTGCAGCTAATCGAGCCTTCAAGGCTTCAAACTCGCGAGCCAGACGGCCGGCACCTTCCGGCTCCATGTGGGAAACCACTACCTGGAGGTCACCCCGCCGCACATAGAGGTCAACTCGACCACTGACCAGCACCGCATCACCGTCGCTGGGCTCAAAGCGCAGCCTGCGATTGTCGCGGGCAAACATCGCAGCAGAAAGCTGCGCGTCGCCATCCTTCAGGGTGAAGTACCAGTGACCGCTGGAATAGGAGCGAAAGTTAGAGATCTCTCCGCGCAGCCAGAGGCTATCAAAGCTCCCCTCAAGGCTCCGCTTAACGCGACGGGCGAGTTCCGAGACCTCCCACACACGCCGGGTTGGCGTCGGCCCGCTCATCAGGTCGCTGAGCGAGCCTGAAACGAACGGATCATGTCGTAGAAGTCATCGAACAGATAGGCAGCGTCATGGGGGCCGGGGCTCGCCTCAGGATGATACTGCACGGCAAAAGCAGGCTTTCCGGAAACTGCATATCCAGCGAGAGTACCGTCGTTCAGATTGACATGGGTCACCTCAACGCTGCCTTCAGGGAAGCTTTCTGAATCCAACGCAAAGCCATGGTTCTGGGCGGTGATCTCGACCACCTCGTTACGCAGATTCTTGACCGGCTGATTGCCGCCACGATGACCAAACTTGAGCTTGTAGGTCTTGCCGCCCAGAGCAACACCCATCACCTGCATACCCATGCAGATGCCCATCATCGGCACCTTGCCCAGCAATTCACGAATCATCTGCGCGGCGTAGGCGGCTACCGGTTCAGGGTCACCCGGACCATTAGAGAGCATCACACCGTCTGGACGATGAGCCAGAATGTCTGCGGCAGTGGAGTGTGCTGGCACCACGGTAACCCGCGCCGGACCACGTCCTGCCAACAGGCGGCCAATGTTGCGCTTCATGCCGAAATCAACGGCGACAATGTGAAAGGCTGCTTCCCCTTCAGGCTGAAGTTCGTAGGGAAGGCGACAGCTCACCCGACCAGCAAGGTCCTGGCCTGACAAACCCTCATAGTCGACCAGCAGTTCCTGCAGTTCCTCTACGGTACTGCCGTTATTGCCGATTACCCCTCGCATCGCACCCTTGGAGCGAATGTGGCGGGTTACCGAGCGCGTGTCGACTCCCGATATGCCGGGAACCCCATGCCGTTTCAGGTAGGAGTCGAGGTCGTCATCCGCGCGATAATTGGAGTACACCCGACTCAGCTCGCGAACAACAAAGCCGTTCACATGTGGTCTGGCGCTCTCATCATCACCTTTAGTGATCCCGTAGTTACCCACGTGGGGCACGGTCATAGTGACGATCTGCTCGGCGTAAGAAGGATCGGTAAGGATCTCCTGATAGCCCGTCATTGAGGTATTGAAAACAACCTCAGCGGTCCTGGCGGCGCGGGCACCAAAGGCAGTTCCTCGCCAAAAGCGACCATCTTCAAGGACGAGATATGCGGGCTCAGCCATCCGTGCTCCGGTGCAAATTCCAGGCTGGAAGCAGTGGTACCCGAAGCGGGCGAAGGGAGCAAGGGGTCCGCTACGATCTTCGGGACAAGGTTCTTACCATCAACGCAAAGTCGCCAAAGCCCGCAGCCGAGCCTTACGACCAGGATCAAGGGAGGGAAGCACCGCAGTGGGCGTCGAGGGCCCTAATGTACGGTTCAGCTGTGCCCCAAGATTGGCGAAGTCTGCCGGCCGCTCCTGACTGAGATCGTGCAACTCTCTGGGATCGCTGCGCAGATCATAGAGCGCCTGGGCACCGCCCGGCTCCCGCACATACTTACGATTTTCGCTCCGCAGACTGACCCCATAGCGGCCATCGCTGCGCGGGGGACTGACGCTGAGCGCGTGTAGGGGGCTCAACGGCTGTCCCTGCAGCAAGGGCAGCAACGACACCGCATCGCCCCGAGGACGCCGCCGCAAGCCAACCGCAGCCAGCAAAGTGGGGTAGAGATCGTGGAGCCGAACCTGCGCAGGGATCCGCTGCTCCAACTCAAGACCCGGGCCATACAGAATCACTGGAACCTTAAGCCAGGCCTCACTGACGCTTGGTCGAGGCGAGCCCGGCACCGCTCCACGGCTACCCACCACTGCAATAATGGTGCGATTCATCAGGCCGCGACCCTCCATGCTCTTAACCAGCTGTCCCAGGCGCTGGTCCAGCGCTACCAGCCGCGCCGCATAGCCCCGGCCAGCGGGACCTGAGATGGGGTCGTGCCGCTCCGATTCGATCGCCTGCACCTCGAGACTCGGATTCAAGAGGTCCGATAGGTGCAGCCAGAGAAACAGGTTCTCCCGGTAGTGATAGTCCAGAAAAAAGTCCAACGCCTCAATGCTGTCCTGCGCAGGACGCAACACATCCCGTAAATCAGCACTGCCACGCACGGCAAAACGCAGCCAGGACAGCAACTCCATGATGCCCAGGCGAGTTGCCCCACGCGTCCGCGAAGAGAGGTCATCGTCATAGACTTCAAAACCCCGGTCGAGCCCGGAGGAAGCTCCATCCAAGGCCGCCGAAGAGACGAAGGCAGCACGCCGAAAACCCTCCCGCCCAAGCACCTCAGCAAGGCTGGGAAGTTCCGCTTCAGTTACCGCGCCAGGCAGCCGAGCCGGCAGCGCTTGAGCATCATCAAGGTAGCCAATGGCCAGGGGGTGACGCCCGACCATCAGCGAGCCGAGAGCAGGTCCCTCCCCAGTCGATGCAGTGACCGCCTGCTGGAACCACACCCCCCGAGTCGCCAGCCAATCGAGATTGGGCGTATCAACCCGGGACCCGGGACCTACATGATCAGCCCGCAAACCATCGATGCTGATAAGCAGCAGATTGGGCAGACCTGCTCGATCGGCGACGCTCCGCCCCTTACCGCCCGCCAGCGGCGCTGAAACCACCAGCGAGCTGCTGATGGCCAATAAGGTGGGCAGGCCAAGCACCGCCAGAGCAGCGCCTTTGCCGGTGCTATCAAGCCGCAGCAAGAACCACCTTAGCGCCAGGCTCAACAGCAGCGACCCAAGCACCACCACAGCAAAAACCGCAACCGCCACCCGCAAGTCGCCAGCAAACAAAGTGGGAAGCTGTTGAATCACCAACAGCGCAAAGGTCACCAAACCCAAAACCCAGGGAAGCCAGGGGTAACGGGGATCTCTGCCGGTATCCAGAGCCAGGCCTCGGGCCTCCTCATCGTGCCCCAGGTGAGCGCCTAACGCCGCCGCAAGAACCAGTCCAAAGACCCCGCCGACCAGTCCATTGGCGAGCACCGCCAGTCCCCACAGCGAGAGCCGCTCGATGGGGTTCAACATCAGCAAACCATCGAGCAATAACCAGAATGCCTCAAGCCCTCCGAGCAGTCCTCCCAACAGCAAGGCGGCGCCTCCACCCCTGGCGATTCGCAGCAACCACAGGCGAGTCATGAATCCACATCACCGAACAACGGCATCGGATCCTGATGCCGCTGGCGACGGCGCTGAAACAGCTGCGCCGTGTAGTGCGCCGGATAACGCCGCACCAGCTTCTCTACAATCTTCAGCCAACGGGCTGCGACCCCGTCGAGGCCCGCAAGTCGATCTCCACCAGCCGCTAAGGCAGGTCGCAGCGGGCGCTCTATGAGAAGCCTGTTGCCTAAAGGCTCGGACAGAGCAAAGACCGGCAAGATCCTCATCTCAGCCAACCTGGCCAGCTCAAAAGGGGTGGCTCCGATGGCGGCACTTCGACCCAGGAAAGGAGCATGTGCCCAGCGCAGCCCACAACCCTCATCCCCGACCGCTACCACCACCGTCCGCGGGCCGCGGCAGAACTGCACCAGTGGCCGCGCATAGCCCCGGACCGGCAACCGCAACAGGTCCAGACCCGGCCCAGGCGCATGGCTCTGGGGAGGACGACGGTGTGGCGGGCGCAGATCCAGGAGACCTACCCGGTAGCCGCGCCTGGCAAGTGCGGGCGCGATCACCTGCCAGGGGCCAAAGCTCGGCGTCAGCAGCATGACCCGACCATCACAATCCAGCAGTTCTTCGATGGGAGCCAGCGAAGACAGCTTGAGGTAGCGACCGGTAGCAACCGGACCGGCACACTGCGCCGCCCGCGCCTGAACTGCTTCCAGCAAAGCCAGCAACCGCACCTCGTCGACCAGCGCGGCGCGACTGACCGGCAAAGAGCCGCTCTCCCAGCAGCGATCGATCTCTTCCACCAGCTCACGTTCCAACGCCGGAGCCAGCGGGCGGTACCTCAAGTAACGGGTGGCGAGCCAACGCCTGGGCCCCGGCTCCAGGCCACGAAGCAGGGCCAGCGTGCGGCGGGAGCTGGGGGGAAGCAGCCCTTGTTGGCGCTCCTGCCAGGTGAGCACGGAGTTCAGCTGTCGCCGCCCTGCTCTGCGAGCCCCTGAGCGGTGTATTCAAGGGTGTAGACACAGCCAATGGGATAGGCCGCGGTATTGCTCGACTCGGTAATGATGTATTCCTCAAAAGCGTTGTCGAGCAGGTCACCAAAGGCAGCTCGAGCCCGCCCTTCGATCTCGAAGGTCACGGTTCCCTGACTGCGGGCCTCCTGAAAAGCCCCGCCGGCATAGTTAAGCTGACCATCGTCCAGAGTGCCGGGGCCACCGTCCGGCGAGACCAGCGTCCCCGCAGCAAAGAACGCATAACTGGAGTCAGTATCGCCTTCATTCTTCCAATGCAGATCCACCCGTGAGCTGCCATTCCCTTCTGGAAAGTGCAGACGATAGATCTGAGCATACTCAGTGAAATTGTTGGCCGCGTCGAGCAGCTCTTGACTGCAGGAAGAACTGGCCGTCGCGTTGGAATAGAGAACCCGATAATCGGCCACATTGATGTCGGGAACGTTGGGGCCCTGGTCGCAACCGACCAACGCAAAGAACAGAGAGCTGACAACGAGTAGATTCTTCACGGCGGCTCCGGAGATGAACGCCTGGGATTGAAGCCGATGGGGCCGGTCGAGTCAACAGGACCTGGCCCAGCAGCGCCGCGATGCTGGCCATCTGCTGCTATGTTCGCCAGCTGACATGCCCTTGATTCGACCGTTCAGAGCCCTTCACTACGGCTCCAATGTGCAACCTCTGCTCGGCGAGCTGGTGACGCCTGCGATTCGCGGCGAACCGCTGGATCGAAGAGAGGTTGGGGATGTCCATGAGTTCAACATCCGACGGCTGGTGCGTGGCGACTTCGGGCCCCTGGCCAGACCTAATGAGCCGAGCTTTTCCCACGCCGCCCGGCTGCTCCAGCGCTGGAAAGAACAAGGCATCATTGTTCGTGACCCTCGGCCTGCTCTCTACGTCTACGAACAGCAGTGGGGCAACGCCCGCAGGCGCGGCCTTGTGACACTGGTACGACTCGACCAGGGCGAAGACCAATACATCCGCGCCCATGAAGAGACACTGGGGGGGGCCACTGATGCCCTGCTGGCCCAACTCAAGGCAACCTCAACCCAGCTTTCGATGACCATGGCCATGATCCAGGACCGCCAGGGTGTGCTGGCTGAATTCCTTAATGGCTTCGACGCGGACCGCGCCGGGCTGGTCACCCTCGATGGCATGGGCATGCACTCGCGGGTCTGGCGCGATGAAGACCCTGCTGCCCACTTGCGGCTAGTTCAGGCGCTGGAAGATGAAGTCGCGGTAGTGGCTGATGGTCACCACCGGCATCTCGCCGCACTGGCTTATCAGCAGTGGGTGCGTGACCAACAAGGAGGACCTGGACGACGCCGGGAGCACTCCTGCGACTACATCATGATGATGCTGGTCCCAGTACAGAGCCAAGGGCTGAGCTGCCAGCCCACCCACCGAGTCTGCGAGAAGCTCAACCAGGGGGCCGCTATGATCGTCGAGCAGCTCGACCGACACTTTGAGCTGGAGGACGTCGAGTCGGAGCAGGAGCTGCTGAGCTTCCTCGGCCAGCGACAAGGACATCGCTTCGCCTTGATTCGTCCCGGCCGCCGCACAACCATGCTGCTCAAGCCAGCAGCACTCCAATTACTAAGCCAACTGGAACCGGTCCTTCACTCGGTAGACGCCGCGGTCCTGGAGCAGTTGGTGCTGGGCCCCATGGATGAAGCCCTTGGCAAGGCTTCGGACTCCATCAGTGACGCCAGCGCTTCAGGCTCCCCCTGGGCCCATAACCGCAGCTCGGCGGCAGAGGTGTCCGCCCAGGTCCTAAGTGGCCGCGCAGATCTGGCGATCCTGGTGCGACCTCCCCCGCCCGACAAGATCATGGAGGTGGCCTTGAGCGGCGCCGTCATGCCAGCGAAGTCCACCAATTTTTACCCCAAGCCGATCAAGGGGCTGCTCATGAGCTCCATGCGTAGCTTCTGACTCGATGCGATCCGAAGCGAGCGTCTACAATGCGCCCATGGAGGACATCTCAACCATTGGTAGTGTGACGGCAAACGGCATCGAGGCTGTCTTCACCGACATCGATGGCACCCTCACCGATGCTGAAGGCCGGCTCAGTTCCGCTGTCTTTGCGGCCATGGAGCAGGCTCGTGCAGCCGGGCTCGCAGTGGTACCAGTCACCGGCAGACCTGCTGGCTGGTGCGACCTAATTGCTCGAACCTGGCCGGTCAACGGTGTGATCGGCGAGAATGGCGGTCTCTACTTTCGTGCCGGTGCGCATGGCCAGGGAATGGAGCGCCTATGGGCTCAGGACGATGCCACCCGCAGCGACAACCGCGCACGCCTCAAGGAACTGGGAGACCGTATCCTCGCCCGCCACCCAGGGGCGGCGCTGGCCTCGGATCAAGCGTATCGGGAATTCGACCTGGCCATCGACTTCTGTGAGGACGTGACTCCACTGCCCGATGCCGAGATCGACGCCATCTGCCAGCAGCTCAGCACAGCCGGCTGCACGGTCAAGGTCTCTAACATTCACATCAACGCCTGGTTCGGCCACTTCGACAAAGCCACAATGTGCCTCCGCGTCGGCCTCGAACGCTTCGACTGGGCGCTGGACGGAGGCGACAACCACAAGGTCGCCTTCTTCGGCGACTCCCCCAACGACTCACCGCTGTTCTCACTATTTAGAAATGGCATCGGCGTTGCCAATGTCCGCAAGATGGCAGCGAGAATGCCCGCGCTGCCAAAGTGGTGCACCCGGGCAGAAGGAGGCGCTGGCTTTATCGAGGGGATCGAGGCGATCCTGAAGGCCAGAATCTCATCCACAGCAGGTCTACCGGAGACCCCATGAGCAGACTCTATTCCTCCCGAAGCGTTCTCATCCTAACCCTGCTCGTCACTGCTCTGAGCGGCTGCGAGGCGCCCGTTGACAATGACGGCGACGGCTTCTCCAGTGAAGAGGATTGCGATGACTCCAGCCCGGCCATCCACCCCGACTCAACCGAGATCTGTGACGGTCGTGATAACAACTGCGACGGCGTGGTCGACGAAGCTGGCGCCTTCGGCTCGGCCTTCTACTACGTCGATGGTGATGGCGACGGCTACGGCAGCGGAGAACCAGTCTCGGCCTGCGCAGCTCCCAGCGGCCACAGCGGGGAAGGCGGCGACTGCAACGACGAGGTCGCGGCGGTCCACCCAGCAGCGGAAGAGCTGTGCAATGGCGAAGACGAAGACTGCAACGGGACCGCTGACTTTGGTGGTCAGCCCGACTCAGAGAGCGACGACGACGGCGACGGCCTGGCCGAGTGCGAGGGTGATTGCGACGACGCAGTCAGCCACAACTTTCCCGGCAACACCGAGCTGTGCGACGGCGACGACAACGACTGCAACGGACTTGCGGACTTTGAAGGCGGCGAGGGCGATGGTGACGGTGACCTGTGGAGCGCCTGCCTGGACTGCAACGACCAGGACGACAGCATCCACCCTGGCGCTCAAGAAGCCTGCGACGGGATCGACAACGACTGCAACGGGATGACCGACGCTGACGCCGGTGGCGAAGCAGACGTGGACGAAGACGGCTATCTATCCTGCGAAGACTGCCTGGACACCAACAGCGCCGCCTACCCGGGCAACCCAGAACTCTGCGACGGCCTCGACAACGACTGCAGCGGCACCCCTGACTTCGACCTCAGCAATGAGACCGACGGCGACGGCGACGGCTCGCTCTCCTGCGAGGACTGCGACGACAGCCAGGGAGCCAATTTCCCGGGTAATACGGAAGTCTGCGACGGCCTCGACAACGACTGTGACGGTGCCGCAAACTTCGACAGCAACGGTGAGATTGATGCGGACGGCGACGGAGCCCCCTCCTGCATCGACTGCGACGACAGCAACAGCCTCAACTATCCCGGCAACAACGAGCTTTGCGACGGTCAGGACAACGACTGCAGCGGCAGCGCCGACGCAGACGGTCTGGGCGAGGTGGATGGCGACGCCGACGGCACCCTGTCTTGCGCAGACTGCGATGATGACCCACTCACCGGAAGCACCAACTTCCCCGGTAACACCGAAGTCTGCGACGGACTCGACAACGACTGCAACGGCAGCCCTGATGCCGACCCCCTGGGCGAGGTAGACAGCGACGGTGACGGTTCACTGTCCTGCCTTGACTGCGACGACGACCCCCTCACCGGAAGCACCAACTTCCCCGGTAACACCGAGGTGTGCGACGGTCTCGATAACGACTGTCTGCAAGGTCCGGACTTCCCCGGGGGGGAAGGCGACAACGACGGCGACGGCTCACCAGAGTGCCAGGACTGCGACGACGGCAATGCCCTCAACTACCCCGGCAACAGCGAACTGTGTGACGGTCAGGACAACGACTGCCAACAAGGCGCCGACTTTCCAGGCGGTGAGAGTGATGGAGATGGCGACGGCTCTTTCGCCTGTGAGGACTGCAATGACAGCGAAGTTGGAAACTTCCCGGGCAACGCGGAGATCTGTGACGGTATCGACAACGACTGCGATGGCACTGCCAACTTCGATGCCAGCGGCGAGATCGATAGTGACGGCGACAGTTCCCTGTCTTGCGAGGACTGCGACGATAACAACCCATTGGCTCATCCCGGCCTGGCTGAGGCCTGCGATGGCATTGACACCGACTGCGATGGCATCGCCAACTTCGACGCCAGTGGCGAGATCGACGGTGACGGCGACAGCTCCCTGTCTTGCGAGGACTGCGACGACGGCGACCCCCAGAACTCACCGCAAGGCAGCGAACTGTGTGACGGCCAGGACAACGACTGCAACGGACTGGCTGATTTCGGCGGCGCGGTCGCGCAGGAACAGGATGGCGACGGCGACAACTCCATCGCCTGCGCGGACTGCAACGATCAGGACAGCGACAACTACCCAGGCAACAGCGAGCTGTGCGACGGATTAGACAACGACTGCAACGGACTCGCCGACTTCGACGCTGCTGGCGAGCTCGATGCCGACGGCGATCAAGCCTTGACCTGCGGCGGCGACTGCAACGACGGCAACAGCGCCCAGTTCCCAGGCAACGTAGAGAGTTGCCCTGACGGTATCGACAATGACTGCAATGGCGTCGCCGACTGGGGCAACACGGCACTTCGCATCAACCCAGGCAGCTCAGACTTCCTGGAAATTCCAGCTTTTGGCCCCAACAGCCCGACCTTCACCATCGAGGCCTGGGTCTTTGCCAGCAACCTTGCCAGTTCCGGGCAGGCCATCGTCAGCAAAACCAACCAGAGCGGCGGTTTCGACACCCTGCTAGAAGCAACTGGAGGCGGCAGCTGGCAGGGGACCCTAAACCTCAGTGGGGAGGAAAGCCTCACCTCGGCGGCCAGCAGTTCTACCGACAGCTGGACCCACCTGGCGCTCAGCTTCGATGGCTCCACCCTGTCCTTCCTGATCAATGGCTACGTGGAGAACTCCATCAGCACCAGCAACCCACTCAGCTTCACACCCAACAGCGGGCGCTGGCTCATCGGGGCAGAAGACGACAACTCCGGGCAGGCCTCGCAATTCTGGGATGGTCTCATCGATGAGCTGCGCATCTGGGAAGTAGACCGCAGCCCCGCTGACATTCAAGCCTCTCTGTGCAACCCGCTCACGGGCAGCGAATTCAACCTGATCGGCTACTACCCGCTGGACAGTGACTTCAACGATGCAAGTCCAGCCGGGCGGCACGCGAGCGCCGCTGGTAACGCCAGTCTTGAGGCGTTCTGAGCAGAAAAAAAGCCGGCCCCAGACGACCCCGGGGCCGGTGTCTACTATTCTAAACTTAACGATTAAGCGGGCAGCTTGCCGGCCGGCAGCGAAAGCCCAACGGAGTAATTGCACAATGAAACTCAGCTCTCTCATATTCGCCTCGACCCTGGTTGCCAGCACTACCTGGCTGATGATCGCCTGCGGTGGCACCGATCCGGAATGCACCACCGACGCCGACTGCCCCGATGGCCAGATGTGCCACATTCATGATGGCGGTGATTCCCATTGCATGGCTATGGGCGACGACGACGACTCTGCCATGTAGCACGCCTCGAGCCTGCTCAGGCCTCGAACAAGAGTTGCATAGCCTGCTCGAGGCTGCCGGCCTCGAAGCATGTCAGACCATCAGGAATGGGATGAGCCTCTGGCAGGCGCGGCAGCAGCGCCCGACAGAAACCATGCCGGCGAGCTTCTTCCAACCGTCGACCGAGGCGAGCCACCTGACGCACCTCGCCGGTCAGGCCGACCTCTCCGAGGACCAGCCAGTCGCTGCCGATGGCTTTTCCCATCAAGCTGCTGACCACCGCAGCGGCGACCGCGAGGTCCGCTGCGGTCTCAGTGATCCGAAGGCCTCCAACAACATTGACGAAGATGTCTTGGTCATGAAGTACGTAGTCGGCCTTCGCCAGCACCGCGACCAACATGGCTAAGCGGCCAGCGTCGACGCCCAACGCACTGCGACGAACCGAGCCCGGAAAGCCTGGCGCCACCAGGGACTGGACCTCAATGAGCAAGGGTCTGCTCCCCTCCATGGAAGCAGTAACCACCGTTCCAGGCCGACCCTCAGCGCGGTCTCTGAGCAACACCCCCGAAGGCTCAGAGACGCTCTTCAGGCCACTCTCAGCCATCTCAAACAGCCCCAGCTCACCGGTAGCGCCAAAGCGATTCTTCTCACTGCGCAACACCCGATACGGTGGGTGACTGCCGCCTTCAAAGTAGATGACGGTGTCGACCAGATGCTCCAGGGTTCGGGGCCCAGCGAGCTGACCGCCCTTGGTCACATGCCCGACCACCAGCACGACCCTTCCGGTCGACTTTGCGTGCTGCACCAGCCTAGATGTCACCTCCCGCACCTGAGAGACATTGCCGATGGTTCCACCCAGCTCGGCAACGAAGACCGTCTGCACCGAGTCCAACACCACGACCTGAGGATCCAGCTTGTCGCTGGCAGCGAGGATCCTGCCAAGGTCAGTCTCAGCCTGAATAAAAAGCTGGTCACTGGGTACACCCAGGCGCCGGGCCCGCTCGCTCACCTGAGCCTTAGACTCCTCACCTGAGGCGTAGAGGACAGCGTTCCCGGCACTGGCTACCGACATCGCTGCCTGCAGTAGCAGAGTCGACTTCCCGACCCCAGGCTCGCCTCCAACCAGAGTGATACTACCCCGCACCAGACCACCACCAAGGATGCGATCAAACTCCTCGATGCCGGTCACCACCCGGGCATCTTCAACTGCGTTGCCCACCTCAGTGATCGGGACCGGGGCTGCCTCGGTCAGGCTGCGCTCGCCCCGCGCGCGAATGGAGCCTGCAGTGGGGTCGGCGGGCGGAGGCATCGCCTCAACCAGGGTGTTCCACTCCTTGCAGTCAGGACACCTGCCCAACCACTTAGGGCTCTGGTATCCACAAGCGCCGCATTCATATCGAATTCGCGATCTGGCCATCAGGGCCCCAAGGTGCAGAAGAGCTGAGCTCTCAATTCAAAATCGAAGTGAGAGCCTGCCAAACAGGGCTCCCCCAGCACAGCGGCGCCTCAGCTGCGCTGCCATCCCATCATGCCAGATGCTGGTGACCGGAAAAGCGACGACCAAGCTCAGCGCAAATGGCCTCCATCTCCCGCTGATCTTGTGCCGTAAAAGCAGCCGGAAGATCGGAGTCGATGTCCAGCACCGCCAGCAGCACCCCATCCTCATCAAGGACGGGGACGACCAGTTCAGAGCGAGTGCTGGTCGAACAGGCGATGTGATCCGGTCGAGTCGACACATCAGCAACCCGCTGCGTTGCACGGCTGCGGGCAGCGGCGCCGCAGATCCCCCGCTCCAGTGGGATGCGCAGGCAGCCGTGACCACCCTGGTAGGGACCAATCACCAGCTCACCACCCTGCAATCGATAGAAACCGGTCCAATGAAACCGATCACTGCTGTGATGGACCTCACAGGCAACCGTGGCCAGGGCCGCAATCCAATCCCCTTCACCTTCGAGCAAGGAGACCACCCGTTGCAGCAACAAAGAAGGCCCTTCTGTGGCCTTAAGCTCAGCCTGTCGGGGCTTCAATACGGCCCCGCTCGAGGTGCTCAGTGAGCGCAGCAGCTGGCTCTGGATGGGCAAACAGAAAGCCCTGGGCCTCGTCACAGTCCAGCGCTCGCAAGATCTCCATCTGCTCTTCGGTCTCGACCCCCTCCGCAACCACCCGCAGGCCCATGTTCCGACCCAGCGCGATCACGGTCTTGACGATTGCCACATCGGCAGTATCAACATCACCTGTAATGTCACTGATAAAGCTGCGATCTATCTTAAGGATGTCGACCGGCAGCTGCTTAAGGTAGCCCAGCGATGAGTAGCCGGTGCCGAAGTCATCAATGGCCACCTTAAGGCCATCAAACTCCTTGAGTCGCTCAAGCTGGCGAGTCGCTCCAACCATGTCGTCAATGAGAGCATCCTCGGTAATCTCCAGCTCCAACCAGCCGGCGTCCAGGCCCTCCGACTCGATCACCTCAGAGACCAGATCGACCAAATCGTCAAACTGGAACTGACTGGCCGACAGATTGACCGCAACCGAGACATCCAACAGCCCGGCACGACGCCACTCGCCAACCTGACGAGCAGCCTGTCGCAGCACCAGCTCACCAATCGCCGGCATCAAGCCAGCCGCCTTGGCGACCGAGAGAAAGCGCCCCGGTAACAGCATGCCAAACTCAGGGTGATGCCAACGAATCAGGGCCTCGACACCAGTGATCCGGCCGCTGCTGAGATCCACCCGGGCCTGGTAGTGAAGGACAAAGCCCCCATCGGTGAGCGAGCGCCTAAGCGCTGTTTCAAGGGCGAGGCGCTCGCTGGCCTCCTCGTTCATCGCAGGGCTGTAGAAGCGAAAGCTATCCCGCCCCTGTGACTTGGCCACATAGAGCGCAGTATCGGCACAGCGCAGGAGCTCCTCGGGCTGACCGCTATTGGCCGGAAACATGCTGATGCCGGCACTGATGGTCTGGAAGATCTCCCTGCCTCCCAAGGCAAAAGGCCGCCTCAACAAGCCCAGCAACTTGGCCACGACCTTAGCGGCAGTGTCGGCTGAAGAGACCGGCAACAACAGGGCAAACTCATCGGCGCCAAGGCGAGCCAGGGTATCAGTCGCCCGAATGGAGCGGCGCAAGCGCGCACCGACCGCTGCCAACAACGCGTCACCCTGAACGTGACCTAGGCTGTCGTTGACCATCTTGAAATTGTCCAGATCCAACAGCACCACCGCCAGCTCCCGACCGTGCTCGCGACACAGCTCGAGAGCCTGCTCCAATCGATCCAGAAATAGACCCCGATTGGGCAGCGAAGTCAGCGGATCAAAACGCGCCCGATCCTGAAGCTGTCGCTCGAATTCCTGAGCCAGCTCCTGCAAGAGCTGCTCAATGGGCGCCCCAGACTCCAGCAACACGCGAAAGCGCTCTCGATCGAGGGAAGAATCTGCCAGTTCGTTGGTCATATCAGCCTTGTTCGAGACTAGTGCGCCATATAGTTTACGGAAAAAGCTAGAAATTACGAGCTTTTCCTCTGCTCAAAACGGAGCTGCCCCGTCCACCTGGGCCATGGCTTGAGTCAAGACTTCAAGGCCTGCGCTCGGGTCCGCTCCTCGCTCGCTCAAGGTACGGCGCCAGGCGCGGGCCCCACTACAACCACGATACAAACCCAGCATGTGTCGGGTAACCCGATGCAGCGGCAGGCCCTGAGTTAGCCACTCAGCGATGTACACGGACATCTCCTGAACCACCTGCGCGCGGCTGGGAACCGGGCCAGATCGATCGCCAAAAACCTCACGATCGACCTCTGCCAGCAGATAAGGATCACTGTCAGCAGCCCTACCCACCATCACTCCGTCGACCCACTGCAGCTGCTCAAGAATCGCGTCGAGCCCAGCAAAACCGCCGTTAATTTCCACCAGCAGTGCCGGAAACTGGGTCTTGAGCTGATGAACATCACCATAGCGAAGCGGTGGGATGGTCCGATTCTCTTTAGGGCTGAGCCCCTTCAGCCAAGCTTTGCGTGCATGAACGATAAAACGATCACAGCCACTCTCAGCGACCACCTCAACAAACCGAGCCATGTCCTCGTAACGGTCCAGTGCATCCACCCCGATGCGGTGCTTGACGGTCACCGGAATGGTCACCGCGGCACGCATCTCGGCCACGGCCTCAGCGACTCGCTGGGGCTGCTCCATAAGACAGGCACCAAAATTGCCAGTCTGAACCCTTGGGCTCGGACAGCCCACATTGAGGTTGACCTCGTCATAGCCCCGCTCCTCGGCAAGCCGAGCGCAGCGCGCCAGATCCCCGGGGTCATCCCCACCGAGCTGGAGGGCAAGCGGCCGCTCAATGGCAGAGAAGCCCAACCAACGCTCGGTGTCACCGCGAAGCAAGGCGCCAGTCGTCACCATCTCGGTATAAAGCAGCGTACGGCGGGTCAGGCAGCGCACGAAGCGACGGAAGTGTCGGTCTGTGACCTTCATCATCGGCGCCACGCTCAACGGCATTCTGCTGGCTCTGGGGACGATCTCCACTGCGCTCCACTCCAGGTCGTGATAAATCCTGGTAACCATAAGCAGCTCTGGTCAAGCTGCCCACCCTGCTCTACTCCCAGGTAGGCTGCATCGCAAGAGAACAGTCGAGCATCAGGAGAGAACGTGCGGATCGTTACTGTCGCGGGCACCCGCCCCGAACTCATCAAGCTGGCCCCCCTGGTGCCTTTGCTGCGGCCGCGCTTCGAACACCACTACCTGTTCACAGGCCAACACTTCAGTCCAGCGATGGTCGGCGAGTTGTTCGGGACCATGGAGAGCCCCCTCCCCGAGATCCAACTGGATGTACGCAGCAGCGACATCAGCACGCTGACTCGGGCGCTACGCTCGGCATTAGAAGGCCTCGGGCCCGATCTGGTGCTGGTCTATGGCGACACCAACTCCACCCTTGCTGCTGCTCGAGCTGCAGCACTCATCGGCTCGACAATGCTGCACATCGAAGCTGGTATCCGCTCCTTTGATAGCTCAATGGTCGAAGAGCGCAATCGAGTAGAAGTCGACCGACTGGCTCAGCTGCGCCTGGCCCCTACAGTGCTTTCGCGCTGGATCCTTACCCACCTCGAAGGCTACCCGGCCGATAGCTGCCCGGTGGTCGGTAACCTGGTGGTCGATGCCTGGCAGCGGTTTGGCGCTCAGACGAACTGCCCCCCCCTACCAGCAGGCCTGACAGAAAACAGTCCCTTTGCACTGCTGACCCTACACCGCCCAGACACAGTGGACCGACCTCAGCTCCTCTCGGCCATCCTGAAACATCTGGGCGAGCTACCGATGCAGTTGCTGTTTCCGGTTCACCCGCGCACTCAAGAGCGACTTCAAGGTCAGAAGCTCCCGGCCAATCTTCAGCCGCTGGGGCCGCTGTCCTACCCCAGCTTTTGTGGCCTGCTCCGGCGAGCAAGCGTGGTGATCACCGACAGTGGGGGCGTACAGGAAGAAGCTGCCAGCGCGGGGCGCCCCTGCGTCACCCTGCGCGCACGAACCGACCGGCCCGAGTCGCTATTAGGCGGGCTAAACAGGCTTCATAGACCACAGCGCCCCGAAGGGCTCAAACAGCGGGTACTTGAGGCCATCGAGCACCACCAAAAGGCCCGCGCAAGCGAAGTGCAAGCCACCATGGAGAGCTACGGAGATGGCCGGGCGGCAGAGCGGATCACCGCGCTGCTGGAGTTCATCGCCGGACGTAGCCCAAGCATCTCGATTCCTGCCAGTCGAGGCTTCGCCGACACCGGCGAGCTGGCACAGGCTGCAGAGTCGATCCGCCTGGGCACGAGCCCGCTCAGAGTCGTAGGATGAGCCCATGCGACCAGAGATGCTGGCGATGACCGCAAAAAGGCTGCCTTGGTGGCTGCTGACCATCGCCCTACTGAGCGGTGGCTGCGACCCGCTGGGAGTGCTGCTGGTCGACGCGGTGACCGATGATGATGACACCGCAGATGATGACGACACC
>DJIF01000105.1 GCA_002433485.1 Deltaproteobacteria bacterium UBA6601 | reverse complement strand
CCAGGGCGATGACGACGACAGCCACCACGGCGATGATGACGACAGCCACCACGGCGATGATGACAGCCACCACGGCGATGATGACAGCCACCACGGCGATGATGACAGCCACCACGGCGACGACGACGACAGCGCAACGGGGACTGGCAGCGATGATGACGATGACCTGGGCGGGCTGGACAACCACGATGAGTCGCTGGTGAACGGCCAGACCTGCGATGAACAGACCTGCCCCAACTGCTGCGACGGAATCGACAACGATCTGGACGGCCTCATCGACTGCGACGACTTCGACTGCGTAGATGTATGCCAATCGGCCGATCACGGCCACGGCCCCTGCCCATGAAGCAAACGGTCCGGTCGGGATCCGGAATCGGCCGATTGGCCAGAGCACTTAACCCGTTCATGCTCGCTCTGCTGACGGCCTGCTCGGCAGGGCCACCTCAGGAATCAGGTGCCAGCTGCAGCGACGGCGCCGACAATGACGCTGATGGCCTGTACGACTGCGCGGACCCCAGCTGCGCCGAGGCGGAGGCCTGCATCGAAATCCCCCAACTGGCAGAACTCCCCGTTGAATTGGAGCCCCTCACTGAGCCCCTTGGACTCCCTCCTCTAAAGGCATCGGGCGTGTCCCTGGTCGACTTCGATGACGACGGCCTTCCGGACCTCACCATCGCCGCCAAAGAAGGCCTTCAGGTGCTACGCAATCGCGGCGACTGGCAGTTCGAAGACGCGGCCGACGCACTGGGGCTCGATGATGCTCAATTGGCAACGCGGCTGGAGCTTGCCCATGCAGTAATCTGGGTCGACATCGACGACGACGGCGACCTCGACCTGTTCATGACCCGCAGGTTGCGCACCTCCGACATCACCGCTCAGACCGTAAACGCCCAGCCACCAGCGCTGCTGATGCGCGGCGCCGACGGTCGGCTCCAGGACTTCACCGCCCAGTCCGGGCTAGAGCTTGCTGGCTACTGGGAAGGGGCTGCCTTTGGCGACCTGGATGGCGATGGCGACCTGGATCTGGTCATGCTCGGTGGCATCGATCCGGAAGGAAACTCGAGTGGAGGAATGTTCAGCGGGACACCAGCTCGCCTGTGGCGCAACGAAGGGGGAGGCCTGTTTAGTGACTTCTCCGCAGCCAGCAACTGCACCGGACCGGCCGACGGCGAGAGCTGGCAGACCGTGATCCTGGATCTCGATGGCGATGGCGACCAGGACATCCTGCAAGCCAACGACTTCCAGAACTCCACCCTCTGCGTGAACGACGGCAGCGGCTACTTCAGCAGCTGGCAGGGCTCGGGCAGCATGGACTTCTCTGCCAGCGCCATGGGCTTATCCGTCGGCGATCTCACCGGCGACGGCTGCCTGGAGATCTACGTCACCAACTTCGCCCAGGCCGATGCGACCCTCAATTTCGATGGGCAGGGCAACTTCACCGAGGTGTACCTGTCTCTGCTCGGCTCTCATCCCGACCCCTCACCACCCTTGAGCGGCTACGGCGTATCACTCAGCGACGTCGACCTGGATGGAGACCAGGACCTGCTGTGGGTAGCGGCCTATGACCTGGCCAACCCGGCCCAGGGCCAGCTTCCGGGGGCCCTCAAGTTTGCTCGAAATCGTGGCGATACACCGGACGGACGCCTGATCTACCAGCAGCCAGGCAGCGCGGTGATGCTCGATGGGATCCACAACGCTTACGGACTGGCCCATGGCGACCTCGACGGGGACGGCGATCTGGACTACCTGGTGGGCGTCGATCGAGACCCTCCGGGGCCCGAGGACTACGAGCCGCCCCTGAGCGACGCACCGATCCCACTGCCCGAGGTAGCCTCAAGCTCCTTCCTGCTGCGCAACAACAGCGAGCTCAACGGCCGCAACTTCCTTAGCATCCGCCTCCGTCAGCCAACGCCTAATCCACGAGCGGTGGGCGCGGTCGTAAGAGTCTCCATCGACGGCAAACTCGCCACTCGTGCGGTCATGGCCGGCTCCTCCTACAACTCCAGCCACGCCTATCCCCTGCACTTTGGCCTCGGCGAAGCAAGCCGCCCCGATTGGGTGCAGGTGACCTGGCCCGACGGCCACAGTCAGCTCTTTACCGAGTTAAGCGGGGGCGTCCAACAGATCGAGCGCGGTAGCGAGGGCTGCATACCAGCGGGAAGCTGCGCAGAGATCGAGGCCGGCTGCCTGCCCTGAGCGCAGGGCGGCGAGGCCATCAGCGTCACTTCATCAAGGGGGAACTCCACACAGACCCGGGACCTGGAAGTGGTGCACGGTATCGACGCAGTCCGGATCATCGCAGTCGATCAGTCCGTCTCCGTCATTATCGAGTCCGTCATCACACTCCGGACAGGCCAGATCCCAAAGCCCCTGCAAGGCCTTGGTCGGGCCAGTAGTACCGCAACATGGAGTCATCCCTTCATCAAGCATGTTGCCGCTCGGCGTCCAACCCGATGGATCTCCACCACAGCCAATGGGTGGCGGACCCAGCTGCTCAATGCAACTGGTGCAGGTAGGCTCACCGGTAGCTGGATTCGGCTCACAGCACAGCGGCATGGTGATACCGGGACCACTCACCGTAGCTGGCCCGTCGGGACCAGCGTCGTCATCATCGCCGCCGGCGTCACAGAACGGATCGGCGACGCAAGCATCATCCCAACAATCAGTGTCGCCATTGCCATCGTTGTCGCAGCCATCATCACAATACAGCTCTGTGGGCTGCTGCCAGTCACCGACGCAGTTGGCGCTGTCATCATCATCCCCGAGCGGAACCTCGCCGAGCGGCAAACACCGCTCGACCCACCCGGTCGCCCCGACCAGCTGACCATCGCGCCCTGAGACCTCATCACGAACCACCGTGCCAGTGCCGTCATCGCCAGGCCAGTAGGCCAGGGTCTGAGCATCAACCGGCTCCCAGGCCTCAGGACTGAAGGTTTCGGTGTAGCGCAGCCCCTCGCTGATACGGAGTTGAGCCAGCGAGCCGCTGAGGGAGTTGTTCTGCGGCTCAAAGCCAAGCCAGAGGTCATCGAAAGGAGCAAAATTCAAGGTGCTGGGATTATCGGCTGGGTCTTGGGGCTCAATGATCTCGCCATTCCGGAACAAGGTCGCCTCGTAGGGCGCCGAGTTGCCACCCACGGTGATCGCAAGGTGATTCCAAACCTCGGTGGCGAGCGGCTCGGTGCAGGTCACCCCGCCGCTGTCGCTCAGCATCAGACAACCCAGGCAATAACCACAAGGCGAGAGGAAGCTACCGACAATCTCCAGAGTCCACTGATCAGCACTCGCCCCGGTCTGCAGCAACATGGCATTAGCGGTCATGGGCGGCTGTTCCAATAGCCAGACCCAGAACT
Source organism: Deltaproteobacteria bacterium UBA6601 (assembly GCA_002433485.1). Taxonomy (GTDB): domain Bacteria; phylum Myxococcota_A; class UBA796; order UBA9615; family UBA9615; genus UBA6601. The sequence continues at coordinate 2,297 of DJIF01000105.1, read as the reverse complement.
CAATGGTCACAGGCGGGGCAGCGGTGGCCTGAAAATCATCCCAGTCAATAAACATGGAAGCATTAACCTGGCCGGGAAAGTCGACCGACCAGCAGGGCTCAGCACTGTCGTCGTCGTCACCCAGGGGTTCGGCGCTGTCATCGTCGTCGCCGGCGCTGTCATCATCGTCGGCCATGGCGCTGTCATCATCGTCGGCGATGGCGCTGTCGTCGTCATCAGCACTCGGTCCCAGCGCGCTATCATCGTCATCGTCCCCTGGAGGCTCCAGGCAGACCGGCGCCCCCGCACAATTCGGATCATCGCAATCGAACAAGCCGTCTCCGTCGTTGTCGGCACGATCATCGCACTCGCCAGGCGCGTGGCCTTCAATAGGTAGGTCTTTGCAACCAAGCAGCACGCTCAAGATACCCAGGATGAGGAGCCTCAAGGCCATGATTCTCCGCGACCGGAACGAAGTCCCGCGATGATGACGTTCGGCGGCTACAGCGCCGCCCATCCACAACATAGCCCGCCCTTAACACCCCCGGTCAAGGAAAGTAGAGCTACCATAGGCAGCGAAACACGCCCCCCTCCTACCCTGAACAGAGCCAAATCCATGACCAATACACCGCTACCAAGAAGCCTCACCGCTGCTGTTCTCGTCATCTTAATGGTGGGCCTCAGCCTGTCCTGTGAAGAACCGGAAGTCTGCGTTGACGAGGACTATCTGGACGGCAAGCGAGATGCCTGCGTAGAGGCCAAAGGCATGTGGCACGATGAACACAACGCCTGCATCCCAGCAACCCGCTGGTTAATGGTGCAGCACGCCAGCAGCCTGGAATTTCAGTTTGACGCCGAGCTCGACGCCGAGTGTCCGGAAGATGCCCTCTGGTCAGGAACCGCCCTGCTGGGAGGAGCCAGCGAAACCACACTCTGGTTCAGCGAGCGCCCCTACCGCTACGCCTTCGCCCAGCCCACCGATCAGTTCATCTGGGGTTTTCGTGAGGGCTTCACTGCCGACGCCGATGGCCCCCCCAGCGCGGTACTGGAGTGGAATGATGAGGACACCGGTCACCGCAGTTCTGCGGTGGTCGAGCTGCGTTACGTCAACGACACCCTGCCAGGTCTGGACGAGAGCAGTGGAGCACTGCGCTACCCGGTGTGCGGACTTCCCCTTGATGACCCCAGCACTCGTGCTCCATTACCCTCCGAAGAGCAACAGCAACCGCCAGCAAGTCCTTCCTCAACCGGACGCGTCAGCATGCTGATCCACTGGGTGCCAGCCTCAGCCCACCACGACATGAGCGACGTTTTTGAGTCCGCCAACTAGCGCGGCATAGGGGCCACAGACTCAACAGCCGTTGTTGTTGCCGGTAATGTCATCCACCGATCCGGCCAGCGATGCGCTGTTCAGCAGTGCATTGACGCTGGTCTGACACAGGGAGGGATTGTCGCGGACGATCAGATCACCACCGATGGAGTTCAAACTCTGTAGCTCCAGGGCACTGAGCGTGCTGTTATCAGCCACATAGAGATCACCGGCCACAGACCCCAACGAAGACAGTCCGGCTAGAGTCAATAGGAGGTCATTGAGCGACACACTGAAGTTGCCGCCAACAGCAGCTAAGTTCGCCATGCCCTGCAGACTTGAGAGGCTGTCGTTGTCGTGGACCGAAAAGTAGCCGCCCACCGAGCTGAGCGACGATAGACCTGCCACGCTATCCAGAGAATGGTTGTAGCGCAGTGAGAGGCTACCCGAAACGGTTACCAGCGAGGACAGGCCGGCCAGCCCAGACAGCAGCGGGTTGCTCTCCAGTTCCAGGCTGCCGCCTACCGAATGGAGCGCAGAGAGACCAGTGATGTCAGTGAGGGCACCGTTGAGCGCAAGGCTCAGGTCCCCTCCCACGGTGGTCAGACCAGCAAGGCCCGTAAGACTGCCGAGAAGATCGTTGTCATGAATGGAAACCGAGCCTGGAATTACCGCGACCCCGGCCAGGCCAGCGAGGCTCACCAGGACCGGATTCTCGTGCAGATCCAGCCCACCCAGAACGGTGACCCCGGCAAGACCATCTAGCTGACTCAAAGCGTCATTGTGCTCGACACGTAAGGTGCCCTCAATGGCAGTCAATCCAACCAGCGCCTGCAGGTCTGCCAGGCTGTGGGTGCCCTCAATGGTCAGGGAACCACCGATCACCTGGCACGCCGCCAGCTGCACAAGGTCGCCCTGAGTATCCACCTCATCAATCTGGTAGCTGCCTGGACAAAACCCCGGCGGCTGGCTGTCGTCGTCGTCACCGGCGGCATCGTCATCGTCGCCG
>DJIF01000097.1:15200-24884 GCA_002433485.1 Deltaproteobacteria bacterium UBA6601 | reverse complement strand
CGTCACCAGCAGAGTCGTCGTCGTTAGCCGTCTGCTCGGTGGAGTCCTGCGCCAAAAGGGATGCCCCGGGGCTGAGCCAAAGGGCAGCCAGGGTCAGCAGGGCGAAGAGCTGGCGCAAGGTACTCATCGCTCAATGGCCTCGACGTTGGCGCGGGGTAGTACAGCCAGCTCGCCGTTCTCGAACTCGATCTCCATGACCCGGGCCTTGCTGCCCGAGTCCAGGACTACCGGCTCGACGGGCAGCCCGGCGACCTTACCCAGGGAGCCGAAGTATGGGGCGCGGATGCCGCGCACCTGATCGCCGATGGTGATGCCGACCGGCTCAGGGGCCTCGACCTTCTGGTCTGGAACTTCTTCATCATCGAAGGTGACCACCAGTTCCGGTCGCATGACTCCGGCGCGGATCTGAGTGGCGCCATTGATGGAGGCACGCTTGCCAGCCTTGTTCTGTAGCAGCTCAAAGGTGGCAGGAGCCATCTGAATGCTGCCAAAACCCTCGGTCACGATCAGAGTCAGGCCGAGTTCTTCGCCACCCGTAATAGCGACCCCGACCTCATAGCCGAGGACTTCTTTGATCTCGTCGTAATCGAAGCCGCCGGTCACCACCCCTGCTGCTCCTACAGCAATGGCTCGCTCGAGCCCGGCTAGGTCCAGATAGGCCCCACCGATGATGATCTTGCCGGCCATACTATCGTCGATGGCGCTGGCTTCTAGGCGGTCGGTAGGAGCGTTAACTCCCATCGCGATAACCCCTTTGGTCTCACCGCCGAGGCCAAAGATTCCCTGCACAAAGGTCGCCGCCGACTGAACTACGCAGCCTTCGCCAGGCACCACCTCGACGACCTTGCCGTTGATGTAGGCGTCTACCTCGACCGGGATAGGGTCAGCCTGGAAGATGACCTGTCCGGTGATGGTTGAGATGCTCTCGATGGTGCCGCTTACGATGGCGTGGGCTTCAGCCTTGAACAGACCCAGGAAACCAGGGGTCTGGGCGATGAGTTCACCCTCGCTGACCTTGTCACCCTGGCCTTTGAGCAGGAACTCTTTGAGCCGTCCGGCGTCGACTCCCAGCTTATTGGCCAGGTTCACTGGGTAGATCTTGCCAGGAAGTTCGGTGCGGGCCACTACCTGGTCGGCGGTGACCTGATCACCGACAGCGACTGTGACCTGACCTTCAAGGGGTAGGCGCCGGTCCTTGTGGACGATGGCGTGCTCGGCCACCTTGAGACCCGGGGTAAAGATGGCGGCCATCAGCTGCCCTCCTCGGGGTACTCGCCCAGGGCATGGACCCAGCGCTCCAGCAGTGGCACCCGCTGACTGGCTGCGCTGGGGATTTGGATGTCCGGTCTGCCACGCGTGTCGATGACAATCCCGACCACTCCACCGCGTAGCGTCTTGATGAGCGGCTTTCCGGGGCCAGCTCCCAGATCGAGCTGACGCTGTAGAGGAGTGATGGTGGCCTCGACTTCGTCAGCGCGGGCCGCGGGGTAGAGCTTCAACTCCAGGGAGTCCAGGGTCTCATCAATCAGCTCGCCGCTTGGCATCTTGAGCTGTACGCGCAGGGCTGGCTGGTCTTCACGGACTGGGCCAAGAGGCGCCACGCAGGTTCCGAGGTAGATGATGCAGTCCTTCTCAAAGACCTGGGTTGCCGCCTCTTCATTGACCGTAGAGAGAACGCCCAGATGGGGCATCATAAAGATAGAGTCAACGGCCAGTTCGGTGATCCCTTGAGGCGCGAAGGCGTCGATCATCATGCGCATTGATTGGACTCGGCGCGGGGCATGGCTGAGGACTCCACCCGAGCCGACCAGCAGGTCCAGCTCCATCATCTGGACCAGGGAGTCGTCACCACCCTGGCGGAATGCATCAGCGATGGTTCGATCCTGCTGGACTCCCTTCAGGCCAACCGCAAATTCGCGGTGCTGGATGAAGGCCAGCCGCAGTGCCTCACGGGCGATTGCTTGCTCGATCTTCAATTCTTCGAGGGTCTGGGGGATGGTCGTCGGACGGATCATCTTGTTGCCGATCCGATTGCGCAGCATCTTCTCGTCGATGTCGAAGGGTACCCAGCGCAGGATTGCTGGAAGGCCGGCTTCAGCCAGGACGTTGGAGACCGAGTAGCTCATGCCGAGGTTGGCGCTCACTGTCCGGTTGAAGATCTCGCTGAATACCGAGAACACATCGGTAGTCGCTCCACCAATATCCACTCCGAGGATGTTGATGCCGCGCTGCCGGGAGATAGTCTGCATGATCAGGCCTACCGCTCCGGGGGTCGGCATGATCGGCGCATCGGTCCAGGTCATCAGCTTGTCGTACCCGGGTGCCTGAGCCATGACATGCTCCATGAACAGGTCGTGAATCTTGTCGCGGGCAGGGGCCAGGTTCTCGTCTTCGAGGATGGGTCGAACGTTATTGACGATTTGCAGGTCACAGACCTCGTTTAGGAGTTCTGTGACGTCGTCTCGTACGTCCTCATTGCCGGCGTAGATGACCGGGAGGTTGAAACCGCCTCCCAGCCTGGTCCGCGGGCGGGCCGCGCGAATCCTCTCGGCGAGAGCGACTACGTGCTTGCGAGTGCCGCCATCGGTGCCCCCCGCCATAAGGATCATGTCGGGACGTAGCTGCCGAATCCGCTCAATCTGCTCATGGGGGCGGCGCTTATCGTTGGTGGCGAAGGTGTCCATGACGATGGCGCCGGCACCCAGCGCTGCGCGGGTTGCTGACTCTGCGGACATGGAGCGAACCACCCCGCCAACCACCAGCTGCAGGCCGCCTCCAGCGGAGGAGGTCGAGATGTAGACGTCTACTCCCTCATCCGGGCTCTGCTCCGGGGTGATGATGCGGCCTTCTGCTGAGACCAACTTGCGTCCTGACAGTTCCTGGATTTCTGTAGCTGCGTTGACGACGCCGCGGGTCACGTCTTCAAACGGTGCCTCGACCGTTGTTGGCGCTTCACCACGCCAGGTTTGTCGATAGCCGTCCCCGACCTTTTCGATGAGGATCGCTTTGGTTGTGGTGCTTCCGCAGTCCGTGGCAAGTACGCTGCGGATCTGCAGATTTGCTGCTTGTTCCACGGTGTCGCTCATGCCAGTGCCGTCTGTTCCCGATCGAGTCGTTCGATGGTCTGCAGGACATACTCGATACCGTCCCGGTGCTCAAGGAGTCCGGCCATTGAGTCCCAGTCTTGCTGGGTCAGGAAGGTAGTTACCGCTGGAGACAGCAGGTACATGAACTGGCTGCCCACAAACGACAGCGGGCGCAAGGTCTCCAGCGCGAGGATCGCCGGAACAGTAAGCCCGAAGCGGACGATAAATCGCCCCACCCGCTCGACGGTTGCCTGTTGCTCGTCGCTGACCTGCAGGGCTGTAGGCATCAGGCCTGGGCTCCCAGGTGCTGGCTCAGGTGTCCCTCTACTTCAGTGAGTTGGTCGGGGCAGCGCAGGCAGAGATCCCGGTGCCTCAGACCCCGGACACGTTGTGCCCCGTGCAGCAGGAAACCATCTTCGATTGGTCGCCAGCCATCAATTTGCTGCCAGGATCGCAGGCCTCGGCGGAAGACGCTATCGACCCGTATGCCCTCCTCACTGAGGGTGAAGCGAGTGGGCAGCAGCGCTTCAGCGCAGAGTCCCACCAGCAGCAGTGCAGAAAGCCCAGCGAGCAATGGGTCGATGACCGAGAGCAGCGCAACCACCAGCAGGATCACGGCGGCGGCCAGCAGCGATGTGAAAGGGCGTCTACGCGCCGGCCAATCGGACCAAGTAAACATCAGAGGCGCGCGAATATAGGCCCGATGATGCCACAGGGTCAAACGGTCGGCGCCTCGCCAGCCGCCTGAACTGACCGCTGTGCTACAGTCAGCTCCCCCCGGCTTGAACTGCGCCGGACAGCAGTGCTCCGGCCTGTCTGAGTCGGTTCTTGTTTCAGGAGATAAACAGGATGATCAAAACATCCCCACCTCAGGCACCGCTTTCTTATACGGCGGGCAAGGTTCGTGTTCAGGTAAGCGCTGATGGGTGCATCTATGAGGGTGATGTTCACCTCCATGGAGATGCCCGCCGGATTCAGGAAGTGCTCAACGATCCAAGGCCTTTTCTCAACCTCACTGATGTTCATATCAAGACTGATTTGGGGAGCGAGGCTGCCGATTATCTGGCCTTGAACAAGGGAGCGATTACTCATGTCAGGCTGCTCGGAGTAGAGCAGGCTGCGGCGGCTGGGGCTGAGCCCGCGGTGAGTGGTGATGCGACTCACGTGGTACTTCCAGCTACTTCGCACAGTGCGGGGACGCTACCCCTGGAAGACGACCTTTCCGATGAGCTGTCAGTAAGCGACCTGCTGATCGAAGATGACGACCCGGGCGAGGATCTGGACCTCGACGACTTTGAATAGACTGCGTTGGCAGCGGTCGTTGCCTTTGCTTGACTTCCCCTGGTCCCAGATCCACATTGCCTGCCGCTGAGCTGCCACCTCTTGAGTGATGCTCGTCTCAGTTGATCCTTTTCGAACTGCCGTGAGGAGCCCATGTCTACTTTTGACCCCTTTCCTTCCGATCAGCAGGTCCGTGTAGAACGGGCTCTTGAGGACATTGCCGCTGGTCGGCTTGTGATCCTGGTGGACGACGAAGATCGTGAAAACGAGGGGGATCTGGTGATGGCCGCCGACAAGGTCACCGCCGACGCGATCAACTTCATGGCGGTGCACGGTCGGGGGCTCGTCTGCGTTTCGCTCACTCCCGACCGGGTCGAAGAGCTGGGTCTCGACATGATGGTGCGAGACAATGCTTCACCTTATGGCACTGCGTTTACGGTCAGTATTGAGGCCCGCTCTGGGGTGAGTACGGGGATCTCTGCTGCAGATCGAGCCCACACCATTAAGATCGCCGCGGACCCAGACTGCGGCCCGCGCGACATTGTATCTCCAGGGCACGTTTTTCCGTTGCGGGCGCGGCCGGGTGGGGTGCTGGTTCGGGCCGGTCAGACCGAAGGCAGTGTGGACATTGCCCGGCTGGCTGGCTGTCAGCCCGCTGGAGTCCTCTGCGAGATCATGAATGAGGACGGCACTATGTCGCGGCTCCCTGAGTTGCTTGAGTTTGCCGCTCGTCACACCATGAGCGTGCTCACCGTGGCCGATCTGATTGCCTACAGGATGCGTCGCGAGACTCTGGTGACTCGAGTCGCTGAAGGGGTGATTCAGAGCAAGCCTCTCGGTGAGGTTCGTGCGCTGTTGTATCGAAATCCCATTAATGATTTGCAGTATCTTGCCCTGGTCAAGGGCGAGGTCCAGCCTGAGCAGCCGGCCTTGGTGCGAGTGACCAGTTCCAATCTCTGGACCGATGCTCTGCAGGGCCTGCGGCTGGATGGCAGCCCGCAGCTGAGCCGCTGCATGGAGCTGATCGGTCAGGATGGCAGCGGGGTGATCCTCTATGTACTGCGCCCCTTCGACAATGATCAGGTGTTTCGGCAGTTTGCCAGTGTTTGCGGTGAGATTGAGGGAACCGTCCCGGCCGAGGAGAAAGTCAGTGATCCGTATCCCACCGCTTTTCGAGACTACGGTCTGGGTGCGCAGGTCTTGCGCGATCTTGGCGTCCGCAAGATTCGCTTGATTACCAGCAGCAAGCGGCGGCTGGTGGGGGTTGAGGGCTACGGCCTGGAGGTCGTTGAGCGGGTTGACCTGGATGGGGATGAGTCGGACGCGGACGAGCTGGCGGTGCTGACCGGCGGGAGGTCCTAGGTGCTGCCTGCCGGAGTCGTGTCCCGACAGCGGATTGGCAGCGCTGCCGGCTGTCGATTTGGCATTGTCGCTGGACGCTTTTATGAGGCGATTGTCGGCTCCTTGGTGGAGGCCGCAGTACAGACTTTGCTGGATGCCGGTGCAGCCGAGGAAGACGTCACCGTGTTGTGGGTCGGGGGTGCGGTAGAGTTGCCTTTGCTCTGTCAGCAGCTGGCGCGGCGCGGTCAGGCTGAGGGCCGACCTTTTGATGCCCTGTTGGCAATGGGTTGTGTGATTCGAGGCGGAACCCCTCACTTCGACTACGTCTGCGACATGGTCTCACAAGGTGTGAATCGAGTGGCTTTGGACGAACAGATTCCTATCTCTTTTGGGATTTTGACCTGTGATACGGGGGAGCAGGCCTTTGCCCGCTCCGGACTTCCAACTACCGAAGCCAAGGTCAAGCAGAACAAGGGTATAGAGGCAGCTGAAGCGGCCCTGGAGATGGTCAGTCTGCTGAAGCAGTTGCGGGAGTAGGGTCCATGGCAAGCAGGCGATTGGCGCGGGAGCAGGCGGTTCAAGTCCTTTATCAGCGGGATCTGACCCGCTGTGATCTAGAGGCGGCCTTGCGCCTCTACTGGCAGGTTGAGTCCAGCCATCCCGAGCGTGATGCGCCAGATCCGGCTGATGTCGAGTTCGCCTCGGTGCTAGCGCGCGGCGTGGAAGCGCGCGGTGCTGAAGTTGATGCCTTGATCACAGCAGCTTCTACCCATTGGAAGGTGGAGCGAATGTCCTATGTGGATCGCAACATCCTGCGGGTGGCGGTCTATGAGTTCATTGCCATGGATGATGTTCCGGCGCTGGTCTCGATCAATGAGGCGATTGAGTTGGGTAAGCGCCTGGGCACGACTGATTCAGGTGCCTTTATTAATGGGGTCCTGGACAGGGTCGCTCGGAACCTCGATCTTGAGGCTGGAGGCAAGGCTCGGTGAAGCTACAGGTGACGTTCGAGACCGGACATCCAGCCCGCCTCGAAGGCATCGATGGGGTTGTTTCGCCGGTGTACAGTGATGAACGACCTTTAAAGGGGCTGGCCGGACATGCGGACTGGCGGCTCAATGGTTTCATTTCGCGCCTGCTCATCGAAGACCGACTGGTTGGCGATCGGGGTGAGTGGCTCCTGGTTCATACTCAGGGACGGCTTCCCTATACCCATCTCTTTCTGGTTGGGATGGGTCCGCGCAATGCTGGCAGCCCTGAAGAGGTTAAAGAGGCTCTCAGAGATGTTGCCAGTAAGGTCGCCCTGGCTGGCTTGCATGCCTTTGGTATCAACCTCAGTGAGGTTGTTGGTGAGGCGCTGCCACCCAAGGAGGCGATGGTGTTCTTTCTTGAGCGCCTCTCTGCGGCCTATCCCGATGATGATCTCAGTGATCCGCCCTATCGACCGGCGCTTGAGGCGCAGCGCCGTAATGAGGAGCGGCTGGCCAGGGCGCGGGCGCGCCGCCAGCAACTGGTAGATGCGCGGGCCGCCTGGGAAGCTGAAGAAGCCGCCCAAGCGGAGTTGGCCGCAGGTTCTGAAAAGGACTCCCTATCAGGGGCTGATGGGCTCGAGCAGCAGGACGAGGTGCAGCTCGCCGAGGAGCTTCGTCCGCGAGTCGGTCAAGTGCCTCCCCCTGCACACAGCGATGCAGAGGGTGGTGCCGCGGAGCCTCCGCACCCTGAGAGTGTGGAGGAGCCAGAGCTTGAGGATGAGCCGGAGCGAACGGTTCAGCTGATCCTCCTGGGGGACTCTGAGCAGCTCGGGTTAATGCGCCAGGCATTGCGCGATTGGCGCAGCGAGGATGAGGGTCAGCTTGAGGTCGAGTGGTCCCGCTAAGGGGGAACTCGATTTGCGAGATTGCTGTGGGCCGGGAGATTCGAGGCCTTGGGGCCTGTTAAGGGGTGGTCAGGGCTGATTGACTGGCTGGTGCAAGTCGCTATCATGCGCGCCCTACATAAGTAGACAAGGAACTTCCTGCGCGCTATCGCGCCGGTAATGGAACGGCGGAGGCCTGAATGCCCAGCAATTATCTCTTCACCTCAGAGTCGGTTACAGAGGGTCATCCTGACAAGATCTGTGATGTCGTCAGCGATGCTGTACTCGACGCCTGTCTTGCCGAGGATCCATACTCTCGGGTCGCCTGTGAGACCCACGTCAAGACTGGCTATGTGGTGGTATCTGGTGAGATTACGACCCGTGCCAGCCTGAACGTACCCGCCATCGTCCGAGAGGCCATCACCGAGATTGGCTACACCCACTCGGACATGGGCTTTGATGCCACGACCTGTGCGGTGATGTCGGCCATTGAGGGCCAGAGCCCGGACATCAGTCAGGGTGTCACCGCTGGTGCAGGGCTCCATAAGGAGCAGGGTGCTGGCGATCAGGGGATGATGTTCGGTTATGCGGTCAACGAGACCGAAGAACTCATGCCGGCGACCATTCATTATGCGCATCGTCTCACTGAGGCCCTGACCTCTGCGCGTCGTGAAGGCCGTCTGCCCTACCTTCGACCGGACGGTAAGTCGCAGGTAACCATTGAGTATCGCGATGGCAAGGTGGCGCGCATCGATGCGGTGGTGATTTCGTCCCAGCATGCCGATGGGGTCAAGCACGATGAACTGGTCGAGGGCATCAAATCGCAGGTCATCTTGCCGACTCTCCCAGGGGACTTGCTGGACGCCAATACCAAGTACTACATCAACCCGACGGGCAGCTTTGTCATCGGGGGGCCGATGGGTGATGCGGGCCTGACCGGTCGGAAGATCATCGTCGACACCTATGGGGGCCACGGAGCCCACGGTGGTGGCGCTTTCTCCGGCAAGGATCCCAGTAAGGTCGATCGCTCTGCAGCTTATCTGTCGCGCTATGTGGCGAAGAATATTGTCGCCGCAGGTCTCGCAGAAAAGGCACTGGTTCAGCTTGCTTATGCCATCGGAGTGGCCGAGCCTTTGAGTGTCTATGTGGATACATACGGGACCGGGCGGGTCAGTGAAGAGCGACTCGCCGATGCGGTGCGTGAGGTCTTCCCTTTGAAGCCGGCTGCACTCATTGAGCACCTGGACCTGTTGCGGCCTATCTATAAGCAGACTGCGGCCTATGGTCACTTCGGCCGAACCGGAGACAGCTTTACCTGGGAACGACTCGATAAGGTCGATGAGCTGCGCAGCATGTTTTCGAGCACTGTGGGCGGCGTCCAGGCAGGAGTAGAGAGCAGCCTTTAGGCCGATTCTCAAGGGGATTTGCACCTTGAGTGGATTTTGTTGATGCCGAGAACGGCGATCAGGAGTTGAGAGACCAAATGAGTGAGAAGCGCGCGAAGATTGCATTGATTGGTGCTGGTCAGATCGGTGGCGTAATGGCGCTTTTGGCCAGTCAGAAAGAGCTCGGAGACGTTGTTCTGTTGGACATCCCCGCGGCAGAAGGGGTTGCCAAAGGCAAAGCCCTGGACATTCGAGAGGGTCGGCCTATCGACGGCTACGATGCTGACATCACGGGTACTTCCGACTATGCCGATGTGGCCGGTGCCGATGTGGTCATCGTTACTGCAGGGGTTCCCCGTAAGCCTGGGATGAGCCGCGACGATCTGGTCAGTATTAACCTGTCGATCATCAAGGACGTCGCTGGCAACTTGAAACAGCACTGCCCCGGCGCTTTTGTCATCGTCATTACCAACCCACTTGATGCGATGGTCTATGCCATGCAGCAGGTCACAGGCTTTTCGCCCAACATGGTGTGTGGCATGGCTGGGGTGTTGGATTCTGCCCGTCTGCGCTGCTTCCTCGCCGATGGAATCGGGGTCTCGGTCAAGGGCGTTGAGGCCATGGTCCTTGGCGGCCACGGTGACTCGATGGTCCCGCTGTTATCCACTGCCAATGTGGGAGGCGTTCCGGTGACTGAGTTGCTTGATGCGGAGACCCTTGCGGCCATAGTGGCTCG
>DJIF01000097.1:14354-14871 GCA_002433485.1 Deltaproteobacteria bacterium UBA6601 | reverse complement strand
TACCCGCAAGGCTGGGGGTGAGATTGTCGGGCTCCTCAAGACCGGCTCGGCTTTCTTCAGCCCAGCAGCTGCAGCGATTCGTATGGCGGAAGCCTATCTCAAGGATCAGAAGGCGATCATGCCGGCAGCGGCCTGGTTGAGCGGTGAGTATGGCTATGACGGCTTCTATTTCGGCGTACCGACTGTCATCGGTAGAGCGGGTATTGAGAAGGTTGTAGAGGTGCCACTGAGTGATAACGAGCGTGATGCCCTGGCGACCTCGGCCGGTGCGGTGAAGAGTCTGGTAGCAGGCATCCAGCTTTGAGGGCCATTGGCCCTGGGCAGTCGCACGGTTGATCAGCGGAGAACAGGAGACGCAATGAAGGTCCATGAGCATCAGGCGAAGGAGATTCTTCGTCAGTTTGGAGTCGCTACGCCCAAGGGTAAGGCGGTCTTCAGTGTTGATGAGGCGGTTGTGGCCGCTGAGGAATTGGGTGGTCCGGTTTGGGTGGTCAAGGCACAGATTCACGCCGGCGGC
>DJIF01000097.1:3157-14043 GCA_002433485.1 Deltaproteobacteria bacterium UBA6601 | reverse complement strand
ACAGATTCACGCCGGCGGCCGCGGTAAGGGGGGCGGGGTGAAGCTCGCCCGCAGTATCGCTGAGGTGCGAGAGCATGCCGAAGCTATTCTTGGCATGACCCTTGTGACCCACCAGACCGGCCCGCAGGGTAAAGAGGTTCAGCGCCTCTATATCGAAGACGGTTGCGACATTGCTCGGGAACTCTATGTAGGGATGCTGCTCGATCGCGAGACTGGCCAGCTGGTGATTATGGCGTCGACGGAAGGCGGCATGGAGATCGAGAAGGTCGCTGAGGAGACGCCCGACAAGATTCACAAGATCTGGGTGGACCCGGCGGTCGGACTTGGGGACTACCAATGTCGTCAGATTGCCTTTGCTCTCGGGCTCAAGGAAAAGACTCAGCTGCGTTCAGCGGTGGGTTTTTTTAAAGGTCTCTACGCTGCATACGTGCAGTACGACTGCTCTATGGCGGAGATCAATCCTCTGGTCGTGACCGGCTCGGGCGAGGTCCTGGCCCTGGACGCCAAGATCAATTTCGATAGCAATGCTCTCTACCGACACAAGGACGTCGTAGAGATGCGCGATCTGAGCGAGGAGGATCCCTCCGAGGTCGAGGCCGGCGAGTATGGCCTCTCGTTCATTAAGCTCGATGGCAACATTGGTTGCATGGTCAACGGGGCCGGCCTGGCGATGGCGACCATGGATACGATCAAGTTGCACGGTGGAGAGCCAGCCAACTTCCTCGATGTGGGGGGTGGCGCTACCACGGAGAAGGTCAAAGCGGCCTTCTCGATCATCACTTCAGATCCTGAAGTGAAGGCGATCTTCGTCAACATTTTCGGCGGCATCATGAAGTGCGACACCATTGCCGAGGGGGTTATTGCCGCGGTTCGTGACAGCGGTCTTGAGGTTCCCCTGGTTGTCCGTCTGGCTGGAACCAATGTGGAGTTGGGCAAGCAGCTGCTCAAGGATTCGGGGTTGCCGATTATTGCGGCGGACTCCATGGGTGACGGGGCGCGGGAAGCCGTGGCCGCCGCGGGAGCACAGAGATGACAATTCTGGTCAATGAGGACACGCGTCTGCTGGTGCAGGGCATCACGGGCAAGCACGGGGCCTTTCATACCGCCCAGGCAATTGACTATGGAACCCAGGTTGTGGGTGGCGTTACCCCAGGAAGGGGCGGCGAGCATAGCCAACACGGGCTTCCCATCTTCGATACGGTGCGTGAGGCGGTTGCGGCGACAGGCGCTAATGCAACGGCGATCTTTGTGCCGCCACCCTTTGCTGCCGATGCGATCATCGAAGCGGTGGATGCTGAACTGCCGTTGGCCGTGTGTATCACTGAGGGCATTCCAGTCCTGGATATGGTTCGGGCCAATGAGGCCCTGGCCGGCAGCAAGACCCGATTGGTTGGTCCCAACTGCCCTGGGGTGATCAGCCCTGGGTCCTGCAAGATTGGCATCATGCCCGGGCACATTCATCAGCCCGGTCGTATCGGGGTGCTCTCGCGCTCGGGAACCCTGACCTATGAGGCTGTAGGTCAGTTGAGTGCGCTGGGAATAGGCCAGTCTACCTGCGTAGGGATTGGCGGTGACCCCATTATCGGCACCACCTTCCTCGACGTGGTGAAACTCTTTGCAGAAGACGATGACACCATTGGCTTCATCATGATTGGCGAGATTGGCGGCACTGCTGAGGAGGAAGGCGCGGCTTGGATTGCCGATCACCTGGACAAGCCAGTGGTCGGCTTTATCGCTGGTCAAACAGCGCCTCCAGGACGCCGTATGGGCCACGCCGGAGCCATCGTTTCGGGCGGCCAGGGGACCGCCAGCAGCAAGATGGCGGCGATGGCTGAGGCTGGAATTGCGGTGGTTGAGTCTCCTGCCGATATGGGCCAGACCATGCAGACCCTGCTTCGTGATCGAGGCCTGCTTGAGGCGGCTATGGCCTGATGTCCGCTAGGCGGCAGGCGCTCTTCTCTCTCATCGAACCTCGCTCCTCCCTTTGGTGGAGCGGCTTACCTGAACCTTCAAGGAGCACACTCAATGAGCATTCAACGAACTCTCTCTATTGTTAAGCCGGACGCTGTTGCCGCGGGCAAGGCGGGCGCGATTCTCCAGCACTTCGAGGATAAGGGCTTGAAAATCGTAGCCTGTAAGAAGACCCGCCTGAGCGAAGCCCAGGCTCGTTCCTTCTACGCTGTGCACCAGGAGCGTCCCTTCTACGACGATCTGGTCTCGTTCATGACCGAGGGTCCTGTCTTTGTCAGTGTGCTCGAGGCCGAAAATGCGGTTGCGTATCATCGCTCGGTGATGGGAGCCACCAACCCTGCCGAGGCGGAAGAGGGCACGGTTCGTGCCATGTATGCCACCAACATTGAGCGAAACGCCTGTCATGGTAGTGACAGCGAAGAGAATGCTGCTATCGAGATCAGCTTCTTCTTCTCAAGCGCGGAACTGCTCTAGGCGAGGGGCTGCTGGTCGGCGCACTTGACCTCCCCATTCGGAGGCGCTAATCAAGCGCCTGCAGTCGGAAGAGGGCGATTAACTCAGTGGTAGAGTGCTACCTTCACACGGTAGAAGTCACTGGTTCAAATCCAGTATCGCCCACCATTTCTTGCGGCCCTCGCTGGGATCTCCTGCGGGGGCCTTCCTGCTTGGCCGGTCGAGAGCGGCTTCAGGATCATCTCTGAGCGTATTCTCAGCGCTCTCTCTAGGAGAGCCTCTAAGAGCCTCTAAGAGCCTCTAAGAGCCTCTAGCGACGTCCGTCGTCAACGATGTCCCAGAGGCTACTGCGGCTTGGCGCTGCGGCTACTTTCAGTCCAAACATTGCGTGTACCGGTCGGGTCCCTCTGCTTCCATAAGGCCGCTTGGCCGTCAGGTAGCTGGCGTTGGTGAGGTTATTGACGGTCGCATAGATCGACAGGTGCGGCAGCAACCTAAGGTGGGCTGCCAACTCCAGGGTTGCATGTTCTGGGATCAACGCATCTGCAGCGATCTCGCCCTGGCCTGGGAGGTCTCGCATTGGGCTCTGGGCAGTAACAGCCAGTTCAAATGAGCTGATGGGTGAGACGAGGGTCAGGTGGCCAGCGCCCTGGTGTTCCGGGACGTAAGGCAGCTTGTCGCCGGCGCTGACCGCACCGAACATGCTGCTTGCTGAGTTGAAGTCGCTTCTGAACCTGGATCCGGTCCAGGTGTAGCTTCCGCCGGCGCGAAGCTGCATGCCCGCCGGTAGCTCAAAGCGCTGCTCAAACATCGCTTCCAGCCCGTATACGAAGACCTTGCCTGCGTTGAACTGTTGGTCCAGTAGCTCCTGGTCACAGCCGGAACTGAGGGTGCAGGTGCCGGTGAGGTTCGAGTAGTTGTTGAAGAAGCCGACCACCTCAGCGCTGGTTCCCTGCCATCCGAGCCTGGCCCCTGCTTCGATGTTCCAGCTTTCTTCGGGCTTTACTTCGGCGGCCTGACCGGGAGAAGCTGGGCTGAAGCCGCGGTGAACGCCCGCCAGGAAGGACAGCCAGGGGCGAGCTTGCAGATGGAGGCCAAGACCTGGAAGCAGGATGGCGCGGGTCGCTGCGCTCTGCTGGTCTGCCAGAAGGTTGTCCATCGAGCTGCGGATCACTTCGAGACGCAGTCCGGGAACCGCGGTGAACGGGCCGATGTTGAGCTCTTCGTGCACATGGCCGGCAAAGGCAAAGGCCTTGCCGATGTTCTGCAAGGTGGTGACCGGCTCGCTGTCGGCGCTGGTCAGTTGTCCCTGCTGCATGGCGTAGGCTTCTTCAAAGTGATTGCGTTCGATCTGATCGCCATGGAGGCGAATACCGAACTCGGTATTGCTCTCCAGCTTCTTGAACTCTTTACGCCAGTTGGCGGTGATAACGGCGCCGTAGGAGTGATACTGACGATCGTTGGTACCAAGGCGCAGCTGTTGCCGGGCGCTCTGGGAGTCCTCTTCGCCGCGCAGGATGGCGAAGAAGACAGCGCTTTGACCTGCGTCGGGATGATCCAGGATGTCTCGCAGCGACGGTCCTGAAGCAAAACCATTGACCTTGCGCCAGGCCCGCTGGAAGCCGTGGTGATAGCCAACCGCGCGGAGCTCGAAGTTGCTGCCTGCCTGAAGCTGCCAGGCGAACTCCAGTTGGGTTCTTTGCCACTTCATTAAGCCTAGCTGGCTGGCGGCATAGCGGCGGTTGGGCGCGGCCTCAAAGTCGTCCCTGGAGAGGCCCAGATAGGTCTCGTTAGAGCGCTCTCGCGAGTAGCCCAGCTTGAGCTCCCAGGCAGACACCACCGCTTGATTCAGAGGAGTGTTGAGCCGGCCCTTGAACATCAGTTCCTGCTTCACAAAACCGGTATTACCGCCGCCATCGATCTGCTTAAACCCGCCGCTGGCCAGGTGTACCCCTTCAATGAGAAAGCCGCCCCAGTCAGTACGTGTTCCGCCATGGATGTGGACTTTTTCGGTCTGGTAGGTGCCAAGCGCAATGTCCAGGTTGGCGTCCGGGCCCGTTGGAATCGGCCTGGTCTGCATGTTGATGGCGCCGCCTATGGTGTTGGGCCCGTGGCGGATTGCAGCGGCTCCTTTGAAGACCTCCACGCCGACCATGCGGGTGCTGAGTGGGAAGTAATAGGCTGCAGGAGCTGAGTAAGGAGCTGGGGCCAGCAGGATGCCGTCTTCCATAAGGGTGATCTTGGAGCTGCGATCCGAGCTGGCGCCTCGTAGGCCGATGTTCGGGCGCAGACCAAAGCCATCTTCCTCGCGAATGTAGACGCCGGGAACAGGGGCCAGAACCTTGTGGATGTCATTGTGCTCGAATAGCTCAAGGGTCTCCTGATCAACGGTGTGGGCTGAGCCTGCGACTCGAGCGGGTCCGGAGCGTCTTGCGATCACCGAGATGGTTTCTCGTAGCTCTGGGCTACTGGTCTTCGAAGGGTCTTGCTCTGCACCGTCCGAATCGCCACCGTCCGAATCGCCACCGTCCGAATCGCCACCGTCCGAATCGCCACCGTCCGAATCGCCACCGTCCGAATCGCCACTGTCCGGATCGCCACTGTCCGGATCGCCACTGTCCGGATCTGTAGTGGTGCTAACAGGCTGGGGTTCTGCAGCCAGACCTGAGGCGGGGAGCGCTGTGACACCAGTAGTCAGGCTCAGCAGCAAGGCTGCCATGAGGATCGGTGTGACCGCTTGTCCGATGGAGCGGCTGAGGATCCGACTGGTCGCTAGGAAGGGACGCAACAGCACTTGCAGCAGGCGGTCCGGAGCGTGGTTGCAGCGGTCGAGCCCAAAGTCGAGCGCTTGCTTCGGACCGGCCAGTATCAGGCCGCCGCTCAGGCGGTCCCACAGGGACAGCCAGGAGCCGTAGTTGCAGTTGTGGTGGGCCGGATCTCGGCTGTGATGTAGCTGGTGCTGGGCTGGGCTGATGAACCAGCGCTCAACAGCATGTCCCCAGGACAGCCAGACGTGGGAGTGGCGCAGGTTGCCGCCGAGCAGATTAAAGCCGAAGCCAACCGCATGAACTCCCACCAACTGCCACATCTGGGCTTTGCCTCCAAACAGCCAGAAAAAGGGCCCAGCTACCAGTGCCGTCGCCACAATGCCGCGGAACCAATACAAGAAGCTCTCTACGGGGTGGGTTCGATAGAAGGTGATGGGAGTCAGTACTTCTGCGGAGTGGTGAACCTGATGGAACTGCCAGAGCAGTGGCAGACGGTGTAGGAGGCGATGCAGGATGTAGCGGCTCAAGTCCCACACCAGAAACAGCACCGCTGAATAGACCAGGGTAAGTAGCCAGGGTTCAACCGCTGGTGTGCTTGGGCTGCCAAACAGGTCGTGAAGGCGATGCACCACCCAGGCTGTGGCGGTAAAGGTTGTCAGTCCCCAGGGAATGACCAGTAGTAAGCGGGTCACCTGCTTGAAGATCAGCAGCCTGTAGTCAAGCAGAGCCGAGCGGTGTAGCCATACCGTGCTTGGAAACAGAAAGGCCAGCAGCCCGCCGGGCTCGGACTCCTGCTGGCTGAAGGCCCTTTCCCACCCCCAAGCGAGCACAGCGAGTGCCAGGCTTGAGAGCAGAAAAGGCCAAAACAGCCGGTGGGTTGGATCCAGGAGCGGACTGAGCAGTAGCTGCCAGTCAATGCTCCCGGGCTCAATCATTGTCGTTAGCGGCCTCTTGCGGAAGTTCCAGGAACAGCGCCATTGCCACCTCTACCTTAAGAAGATCTGTGACCGTCTTCAGGCTCGTGTGTACCGCGAGGAGTGAGTCTGGATTGGACTCAATAGCGGCCTGTGCTGTTGCATCCATTCCATCGATGACCGCAAGGGTATTGTCGACGTTGGTGAGCAGGTCCGTTGCCAACTCTGGATGTTCGGCAAAGATCAGCAGATCGGCAAAGCCAAGGCTGCCTTCCGCCTGGCCTCCTTCGAGGAGCTTCTTGAAGCCCACGAGGTTGGCTCGAACGCTTTCCAGGGCGTAATCGGCATGGAGTGACTCAAGGGCCTCGGGACAGGTCGCTTCGTTGCAGCCGATGATCCCAAGGGGGGTGGCCAGCTTGGCGTCTTTGACGCTGGTTTCCAGATAGAACATGGCGTGAAACACAGCCGTGATTGCGGCCTGTTCATCAGGATAGGGCGAGCCTTCCTGACCTGCTGTGGCCAGCTTCTCGACAAAGTTGCCATCACTGGGATCCCACAGAGCCACCAGCTCGTCTGCGCGGCGAACCAGTTCCGTTGCCAGAACCAGTACGTATTCAGCGCGGCGAGTATTGATGCTGTCCTCGCTCAGCGCCGCCCAGCTGCCATCGGAGTTTATGGATGCCAGCCCTGAACAGGCGTTGTCCGTGCCACTTGAGAACAGCAGGTATTCCATGGCGTCGAGGCCGTAGGCGTTGACCAGATTGATGTTGAAGAAGTTGCTGTCCGCGTATTGTTCGTCAGCGATCCGCTGGTCGACTCGGCAGGGGTTGACCGTTGGCCAGGAGTAGATTTCGTCGCGAAGGTCCAGGCCGCCGATGGTTGAGAGTGACGAGCCAGCGGGTCCCAGCAGCATGGCTTCGGCCTCCTGCCAGGCAGTCATTGCGGTTCGCCAGTCATCTTGCAGCTGGCTGCGGCTGGTTGTCCATTCGGCAGACGCTGGGGTCTGGTCGTTCCAGCTGGTCGCTCCAGTCAGCAAGCTGGCTGCGGCCTGTTGAAAGTCTTGATAGGTGGGAAGGATTACCTGCTCGGCCAGTGACTGGAGCATAGCGGGTGTCTCAAAGCCAGCTACCGGATCTGGAGTCGGTTCAGATGGATCTGGAGTCGGTTCAGATGGATCTGAGGTGCAGGCCACCAAGCGGAACACCGCCGTGATGGTCAGCACCATCACGGCGATGTTCTTAAGAGGTCTGGGCACCCGCTGCCCGAAGACAGCGGGTGCCAGATTACTTCGCTTCATTACCAGGCCGCCAGGTTGGCCGCGTTAAAGCCATAGGCCTGACCCAGCAGGGTCTTGGCATTGCCCAGAGCGGTCTCATAGGCATCCTTTTCCGCCTGAGTTGCGTTGTCCAACACCGGAGCCATGCCGATGTAAGTGTGCAGCTGCTCAAAATCGGTATCGCTGAGATCCGAGTAGGGGTTGAACTGCAGGCTCAGCGCAAAGCCCTTGAGCTCTGACCAGTGCTTGGTGTGGTCGTCAAAGCTGTAGTTGTCATCGGCATTAGCCTGGCCGGTTACACCAAACTTGGCCATGTCACCGAGGGTGTCGTTGATGTAGTGAACGACGGTAGAGGCGATGGCCCGCTCCCAGTTGTTGATGGCGTTGGTTCGGTGAGTCTCCAGCTCAGACATCTGGGCTGTGGTCAGCGCACCGTTGGCGGTGTGGATCAGGGTTCGGCCTGCCACGAAGGCGTCGAAGGCACCAGCCGAGAAGTCGGTGGGTGCCGCGCCACCGGCACTGCCGATGTCGCGCTTAGCAGCGTTGACCGAGTGGGCCCAGTTGCATTCCTTCTTGAGGTCGATAGCACCGTCACCGTTCTCGTCGTTGCACCAGCTGGCCTTGACCTCGGCGTCAGTGTAGGCGTCGTTGTTGCGTGACGCTCCATAGTAGCCGAAGCCCTCGTCCCAGGCGTGCTCAAGAGCGGTGTAGGGCTTGCCAGAGACAGCAGCGGTGTTGTCTGCAAGGAGACCCTTGCCTGCAGTAGCGCTGTCCATATAGTCATCGGCGGCCTGGTTAAAGGAAACCGCGCCCATCAGGAACTTCTGCAGCAGCTGCTGGAGGTCGTGTCCACCAGCGGTCTTGTGAACGCCGCTGACTGCATTGCCATCGGGGTCCTGAGCGTAGGTACCCGCGTCCCAGGCTACAGCCGCGGCCTGGAGCTCATCGAACCAGGCCTGAACCAGGCTGTCCGGGTTGGTGATGCCGGTCGCATCCCAGCCCTTAAAGCAGGTGGTCCAATCGCACTGCTGCGTGCTCTCTTCGCTTGCGGCTCCCGCGATCTTGCCCGAGAGGCTCTTGCCGCTGGAGTGGATGTCGGAGTACAGGGTCTGGCTGGGCGCAGGGGTCGTGCTGATGCCGTGCGGGTTGGCCAGCAGGTCGCCGTTCCAGTTGTAGTGGGCGTTGAGCTCGGCAGCGACCGTGCTTTCGTCGAAAGTACTGTTCGGGGCATCAATCTTCCCGGTCAGATCACCGACATAAGCCTTGATGTTGGAGATCAGCACCTGGCGGAACATCTGTCCGCTGTTGGACACGCTGCTCTCACCGGCCTCGTACCAGGAATCAAATTCGTAGGTAGGCACGAAGGCGGCGGCGCTGTCGTCGTCGTCGCCAGCAGCGCTGTCGTCGTCGTCGCCGGCGCTGTCGTCGTCGTCGCCGGTGCTGTCGTCGTCGTCGCCGGTGCTGTCGTCGTCGTCGCCGGTGCTGTCGTCGTCGTCAGCTGCGGTGTCGTCGTCATCGCCAATGGCGCTGTCGTCGTCATCGGCGGCAGGGCAACCCGTCAGCAGGAACAACGCCAGCGGGTAAAGCAGGAGCAGGCTCCTGGAAAGAGTGATGTTCATAATGATGGGCTCCGATAGTTTCAGGGTCAGCAAAAGTGCTCTAGTTACAGGGTCAGCAAAAAATGAAGGCGGACCTTAATTGATATTGATTTTGAGAGTCAATATCAAAAAGAAGAAAAGCGCAAGTCTGGCTCATTTTGTTTTGACGCGGGCCTTCTATAGGGCGTCTTCGTCAATTCCCAGTTCGGCGCGGGCGTCTTCTGAGATCATGCGTGGATGCCACTCAGGCTCCCATACGATGTCAAAATTGCACTCGGACACATCGTCGAGGGAGCACACCTTGCTGCGAATGTCGTTGGGAATCTCTCGAGCCGAGGGGCAGCTCTCTGAGGTAAAGGTCATTTCAATGTTGACTACACCTTTGCGCACCTTGACCTCGTAGATGAGGCCGAGATCGTAGACGTTGACCGGAATCTCAGGGTCAAAGCACTGTCTGATCTGCTCGATCACCTGCTGACGAATTCCCATAGTGTCTGGATCCTTTCACGGCTGATAGGCTGCATTCTGCTTGCAAGCTGGCTGCACGACCCTAGCCATCGAGCCTACCGCTAGCAAGTTATGGGCTCGACTGAGACTGGAGGACCAACGGTGTCCGATGCTGATGACTTCTACATGGAAGCGCTGGACATGTTTGCCGAGGAGCGTTGGCAGGACGCTTTGGCCCTGTTTCGTCGCGCTCTCGAGGTTGATCCTGAGTACCTTGACGCCTACCACGGCATAGCTCGCGCTTGTTTTGAAGCTCGGGAGCTGGCTCCGGAATTGCTTGATGAAGCCATTGAGGCAGCCCTTAAGATCGTCGAGCTGGATCCCGATGACGTTACCGCTTACTCCACGCTGTCACAGATCTATGTGTGGAAGGATGACAAGGATACCGCTGAAATGTGGGGCGCTAAGGCACGGGTAGCCGGCTGGAAGGATCAGCTACGGGCCGATAAGAAGAGCTGAGCCAGCTGTGCTTGCACTGTGCCGTTAGAGCCTTTTTTGGAGCGGACGCGACCAAGGCGCCACTCTCTTACCAGGGGCCAGGCTCACAGGCTGCTGTTCGCCCCCTGGAAGATTAAGTTCCAGCGGTGCTCGTAGACTCCAGTGAACAGGATCTCTGGGGCCTCCTCACTGGCCGGCTCCAGGTTGCTCTGATATCGGCGGATAGCGGCAAAGCCGAGCAATTGGGTGGGCATCTGGGCCAGGTCACTTGCGCTGATGCTGTAAGACCCGTTGTCTTCGACCCAGCAGCTTACCTGCCAGCCGAGACCTTCACTCTCGTCGGTGAATTCCAGCACCAACTCGACCCCTATTTGATCTAGCGGTGTCCACGCAAACTGAAAGGGATAGGAAGGGTTCATGGACAGGGTGTCAGCATTGCTGGCGAGCGCTGGACGAGTTACTGGAAACTCGCGAACGATGGGCATTGCGTTTCCTATGTTTATGGTCGGCAGGTCGGTCCCCCCTGGTGCAATAAAGCGAAGCGCGCTGCCTGATGCGGGGAATTCTTCGGGGCTGTTGGGAGGCTCTACTGCGTAGTAGGATCCTTCCGCTCCATCGATTCGTGGCAGCTCCCAGATGCGTGGGCCGCGCCGGAACAACACCTCGCTGCCTGCGTCCAGTCCGCGGCCGTCTTCACTTCCTGAGTCGGCGTCATCGCCCGGGATGTTCAGCTCGCAGCCGAACTCAGCACCGCGCGCTTCATTGGGAATTCGGAATCCGTCACGCTGTGGTTGACTCAAGCCAGCGTCACCGTTGTCTTCTATGAAGTAGCCCCAGCCTCCGGTGCCTTGCATGCCCGGGTGTTGTGTTCCGCCATACAGGACGAAGTTGCCGACCACGTTGTCCAGGCTCGGCCTATCGTCGTCGTCGTCCGCGGCGTCGTCGTCGTCTGCGGTGTCGT
>DJIF01000097.1:0-2811 GCA_002433485.1 Deltaproteobacteria bacterium UBA6601 | reverse complement strand
CCGCGGTGTCGTCGTCGTCCGCGGCGTCGTTGTCCGCGGCGTCGTCGTCGTCGGGGGGAACGACGCTGTCGTCGTCGTCAGGAGCCTGACCACCGATAACCGCCTCGCCGTTGCAGCCGATTGCTAGCAGCAGGCAGATTAGGAGAAGCAGGGATACCTTGCGGAGCAACAGCTTCATAGGCTGGTCAGTCTAGTGCTCGCTAGCGCACAGGGCGAAGGGTTTTTCAGGTTCCAGAGTTGAGCTAGGACGGTCCTGTGCTCGATTGCTCGACCCGCTCAGCTGTCAAAGTCATCGCCGAAGAAGTCATCGAGGTCATCCTCGTCGTTGTCATGTAGCTCCTCACCAGCCGATGCATCAGGGTCCTCAGGCTCTTCCATTCCTGCGAAGAAGTCGTCCAACTCCTCGCCCTCGTCCTCGTCACCATCGTCATCGCTCATGGCAGCTGAGTCCGGCTCTTTATCGAGTTCGTTATTGGCCAATTCGGTCGTCGTCGGCCCCTTGGGAGGCTCTTTGTCGTCCGGACTGCTGTAGGGTTTAGCCAGCGGATTTAAGTCCAGGGTCTCACTGATCTCACCCACATTGTTGGGCTCGTTGGTACTTGATACGAGCCCCAGGTCGAGGGTGCTCTCCAGCCCCGTTGTCACTCCAGTGATCTCGTCGGCGGGCTCAAGGGCAGCCATTGCCATGTTTGCTTGCAGGGAATCGAGGGAGTCTGCTGTCGCATCTGTTCCGCTGGGACCTACCGTGCTGCTGGCTTGAACGGCTGGCTCAGGCCCCGATTCCTGTTGGCCTTGCTGAACAAGCTCCTCTACGTGGGGCAGGGTGTTTTGACTGAGAACCTCTTCGTTGCGCAGCGTGGTTATGGCATCGATGTCTTCGGTCGACTCGCTCTTACTCTCGGTAGGCTCAGTAGTTTCTTCGTCAAAGATGACGTCCATGAACATCACCGAGATAGTGCGTCCTTCGGTATCCTCTTCAGTCTGCTCTGTACTGCCCTCAGGTGCCTGTTTTGGGTTGTCCTGGCTGTGCGCTGAAGGAGGCTCTGCCGGCTTGCTGTTGCCTTCTAGCTGGGTTGGGCCCTGGCTGCCGGAGACTACCTTGACCTGGTTGTCACTCTTGAGCATTGCCGAAGCAACCGACCAGTCCTCAGCGCTGTCGACCAGGGTCGGCTGGGGGGCCTGAACATTGGCTCGAGCCTTCCTCTGTCGTCGCTTTCGGCCAGTACTCGTTCCGGTTCTATTGCCCTTTCGGCCTTTCTTCCCGCCTCTTCCGGTTAGCGAAGAGAGCAGACCGAGCATGGGTGATCGGCTTGTCGCGCTGCGCTTTTTCTTGCGCGGTCCCTGACCGCTTCTCTTGCGGGCCGGCCGCGCTACAGGTCCTTCAAGGTGATTCGCCAGCACCTGGCCCAGAGCAGCAGCAGCCTCATCGCAATTAGCGTAGCGGTCTTCAGGCAGCCGCTGCCACATCCGGGCCATTACCGCTCCGAGCCCTGCGCAGGCGCTGTCGAGTCGCTGTTCGGCTTGTTTTGTTTCGGCGTGGGCAACGGCCTGCATGACCGCGATGAGATTGATTCCACTGAACAGCCGGCTGCCGGTTACCAGCTCGAAGAAAACCGACGCTGCGGCGAACTGATCGGCCCGACCGTCGATCTCTTTTCCGGTGACTTGTTCGGGTGCCATATACACCGGAGTTCCCCGAACCTGACCGACGTTGGTCAGGTTGGTGCGGCTTACTTTGGCTTTGGCGATGCCGAAGTCCATGATCTTAACTACCCCTTGATTGGACAGCATGATGTTGGCTGGCTTCAGGTCGCGGTGAACCATTCCCGGGGGGCCTTCCCAGGCGTGGTCTGAGAATTCGTGGGCATAGGCGAGCCCGCGCAGAATCGGCAGAATAATCTGCAGGCAGAACGTCAGGTCCAGGCCGCTCTTGCCCTTCTCTTTCATCATCTGCAGGAACTCGTCGAGGGTCTTCCCTTCGACAAATTCAAGATCGATGAAGTGAATGCCGTCTACGTCACCGTGGGCAATGGTGTTAACGATATTTGGGTGGTCAAGCAGGGCGCCAAGCCGTGCTTCTCTGCGCATCAACTCGATGAACTTTTCGTCTCTGGCGAACTCCGGGTGGACCACTTTCAAGGCGCACTTGCGCCGAAAGCCTCCTGCAGCCACCCGCTCGGCCAGATAGACGCGGGCCATGGCGCCTTCACCCAGCGTCTTTAAGATCTGATAGTCACCAATCTTCTCTGGCGCGTCAGTCATCGGCGTCCATGATCCAGACCTCCTCGTCGTCTCCTTGCCCTGTCCCTGATGAGGGTTTGCCGATCCTGGTTACTTCATCTTCGTCGTCGTCGTCGAAGTCCCAGTCAGGATTCCACTCGTCTTCCTCTTCCGAATTTGTCTCCACGGTTTCGGAGGCGGCTTGCTTGGCTGGTTCCGGGCTTTGGAAGTCTCCATAGTCGTCATCGTAGTCGTCGTCATCGTAGTCGTCGTCAGAGCTGTCCTTCTTGGCGGGCTCCTCTTCCTCCTGATCGCTGTCCGCCCAGGGATCCCAGTCCTCGTTCCACTCCTGGTCTTCCTCGTGGCCCTTGTCGGCGGCCTTGCCGTCTACCTCGGCGCTAGCCTCAGCCGGGGCGCTTTCAGGCTCAGGCTTACCTTCGGTGACTGGAGCCTCTGCAGCGAGCCTTGTCTCTGGTCCGTTCTCGCCGCTGTCAACATTGTCGCTAATGTCCTGCTCGAGCTCGCTCAACCAGTCGCTGTCTTTCCCCTCTTGGATGGTTTCGGTGCGCTCAGCTGCTTGCGAGGACTCTG
>DJIF01000041.1 GCA_002433485.1 Deltaproteobacteria bacterium UBA6601 | reverse complement strand
TTCGTTCTGGCGAGGGAAAATCAATGTGCACGCTGCTGCTGGCCACCAGGGTGTGGTCAGAGATTCCCCTGCTACTGGCCGCGAACCGGGACGAGCGCCTGGACCGGCCATCAGCCCCTGCCCAGTTGACCTGCCAAGGCGAGCGCCGCATTTTCGCGCCGCGAGACCTCCTCGCAGGAGGAACCTGGCTGGGCCTCAACGACACCGGCGTGCTGGCCGGAATCACCAATCGCTTCACGGGAGTTAACCGCCGACCTGACGGCAGCAAGCGCTCTCGCGGCAGGCTAGTCGATAGAGCCCTCCAGGCAAACTCAGCCGAGCAGGCCGCTGCAGACCTGCGCGAAACGCAGGCAGTTAATTACCCAGGCTTTCACCTACTGGTGGCGGACCGGAGCGCCGCCTTCATCATCTGGAGCGATGGTCGCTCGCTTCAGCAGCAGGCACTTGGCCCCGGACTGCACATCCTCACCGAGCGTAGCTTTGGGGCGGCACCAAGCAAGCGAGAAATGCTACTCCGAGCCTCACTGGCCAAGTTCACCGCGACGACCAAGCCGGACCTCGAGCGGTTGAGCTCCATCCTACGCACGCATCATGACCCAGCCTTCGAGAGCACCTGCGTTCATATGCCAGAGCTCCACTACGGAACACGGAGTTCGGCCATCATTACCTTCGGCAGACAGGGTCCGCACCGCTACCTCAGCGCCGAAGGGGCGCCCTGCAGCACTCCATTTGGCGACCATTCTGCGAGCATGCGTGCAGCACTGCAGCCGATGGCTTGAACCTGACCAGCGCCCTGGGCGACAAACGCTCCATAAGTGCCCAGAGACCAAGGGTCTGTATTGCAAAGCGGTAAAGCGTGTCACAATCGTCCGACCCATGGAGCACTGGAACCGTCGAACCGTACTGATCGCGCTCGGGGCTCTGCCCGGCAGCTTGCTGATCGGCTGCCAAAACAAGGAAAAGATGCCTGCCGAAGCGCCGGACATGGCCCTTCCGCCGGCTCCGCCCATAGGCCTCGACTCGCTGGATGCAACACTTGCAGAGCGATGCTGGACGGGCATCGAGCGCGGTGTGCAGTGGCTGCTTCGTAGCCAGAGAGAAGATGGAGCTTTTATCAGTCGCGTCTACCCGGTACTCGGCAGCGGTCAGTCTCTGACACCCTTCAGCCTTTGGAGCTTGCTGCAGCTCCCCCCGAGTCGCCTGACCGAGCATCGACAGCAACTGCAAAACGCACAACGCTGGATCCTCGATGCTCAACAACCATCCGGCGCCCTCGGCTTTCGCAGTCGCATCGAAGACTATCCCTGCTATGCAACCTCTCTGGCCCTGCGCTGCACCCTCGCCCTGAAGCCTGCCGGTTGGCGGGTCGCCGCAGAACGGATGGCGCAGTGGCTCAACCGCCAACAATTCCTGCGCGAGACTGGCTGGGGTGAGCATCCCGCTGAAGGCGGCTGGGGCATGGGCAGCGCTGAGGCGCTCACTCCTCCAAAGTCAGGGCATGTAGACCTGAGCATGACCTGCTCGGTGCTAGAGGCCCTCACCGACCCGGAGCGACCGACCAGACTAAGCCCTGAGCGGCGTGATGCGGCCCGCGGCTTCGTCCTACGCTGCCAGGTCAGACAGGGCGGCTTCTTCTCCAGCCCGGTTCTGCCTCGGCTCAACAAAGGCGTGGCTCGCGAGGATGGGCCCGGCCCCTACGGCTCGGCAACCTGCGACGGCCTGCTCGCGCTGCTCGCCCTCGGTTACCCAAAACACCATCCCACCGTCAACAGAAGCCTCGCCTACCTGCACTCCATCCATCGTGTTGACCGCAACCCAGGCATCGACCCGGGGATCAACGCCGCGCTCGGTGAAGGGATGAAAGGCTACTATCGAGCCGCAGCCGCCCGCGTCTTTGCCCAACTGGGTGGACCGCCCCGATGGCGCGACAACCTGGCCCGCATCGTCCTCGCCGAGCAGCGCAGAGACGGCTCGTGGCTGAACAAGAATCGCCTGCAAAACGAAGACGAGCCCATGGTCGCGACCAGCCTTGCCCTGCGAGCACTGAACGAACTACTGCAAGTAGAGGTGATGCGCCGCACCGGCTAAGGACCCCGAACTTCAACCCTACTGTCGGACCATGACCAGCTAACGATACGGACGTCCCACATTGATCTAGGATGACCGCCATGACTGGCCGCGCCAAACAGCCCCCAAGCCCTGCCAACCTGGAATCCTGGGCACAGGGGGAAGCGATCCCTCAGCTGACCAATGAGCAGTGGCTTCAGCTGGCTCAGCAGAGTCCGTCTCGCCTGCTGTGGGTAGTTGAGCCGAGCCAGCTGTTTCCGTTGAAGTCCCACAAACAAAAGGAAGCGCTCTGGACAGCGCTTAAGCCGGCCCTGATCAGAGAGAATCTTGATCTTGCCCTCAATTGGCTGCGAATCCCCGAAATGGGCAGTGACGAAGCGGTCACGAGCCTCATTGAGGCCCGCTTGAAAGTCGAAGCTGGAGAGTGTTCCTGGCTGCTTCTGGCTGACGCACTTGAGGTGCTGGCATTGAGAGGCGGGAGGTGGCAGGCAGCTCGTCAACTTGAACAACAACTTGAAGGCGCGGGACTCGACGACGAAGAGACTGCCCGAATTACCCTGGCAGCACGGGAACTTATGGACGCCCCACTGCTGGCCACCCTGGCCCGCCATCCTGCCTGGAAGAACGACGAGCGGGCCCTACTAAGTCTGGTGGAGGCGAGTGCAACCGACAGTCTTGTCGACAATTTTGGTTGCCTTACTCCTCCCGCCAGACTGCGCCTGTCTGTTGAAGAGGCAGGCCAGCTGCAAGCACTGGTTTGGCGAAACCTCGCCAGCCGCAAGGAGCCGGCTGCGTTGCGGGCGGTAGAAGCGCTGCTGACCGCACTGGCTAACGAGCCGACTACTGAAGTGCTGGCAACGGCGATGACCGGGATCCTTCAACAGACGCACGGTAAGTCCGCGATCCAATCATTGGTAAGGGTGTTCCTGGCTGGAACCCAATACAGCCCAGCGGGAGAAGTCATCGAACGGTGGCTGATGGAATTCCCGCTCGACAGCCTGGAGGCAGCCCTCGACCCTTTCCCCGAGGTCAGTACCCGCTTTGACCCTCAGGCGTTGCGCCGACTGTGCTTTCGCATGCTACCGCTGCTCACCGAGCCACAACGAGCCGAGATCGGCGAACTGGCCAGACTGGGTGGAGCCGCGCGCTCAGAGGTCGTTTGCGAAGAGCTGGAGCTGCTGTAATGAAAGGGCTCGCCAGGACGCAGCAAGCCCTCGATGAGACAGAACTCGAGTTGTTGTTCCTGTCCCTGCTGCAGCGCACCCTATTACACGATGTCAGGGGCGCCATCTCCACGGTCAGTGGCTGGGTCGAACTGGCCTCCATGGACGGCAAGCCAGTGCCCGCTGGACTTGAGCGTGGTGTCGACCACCTCAGGGAGCTGGTGATCACAGCCAGCAGCTACCATTCCTCCCCAAAACTCGACACAATTAGCGCTGGCAAACTGCTGAGTGGAATCCCCCGAGCTGAGTCTGCACCCGAGAACATGACCATCAAGACCCCATTCAGGGCGCTAAGAGCGGTACTTCGCTCGCTAGGCGCCGATACCATCCGCTTCACAGCGGCTGGTGAAAGCAAGGCGAGTCTCGAGCTGTCCGGACTGCCCGAACAAGGGGTTCAGCTGGCAATGCGCCCGATGCTCGAACTGCTCCAGGAACTTCGCCGCAGTAACGAGTGGTCGGCTACTCTCTGCACAGCTCTCCTGAGACCTCTGGCGACCAGCAGCAACGCAGACCTCTTGTCCCTGAACTCCTCAAGCCTATCCCTTACCTTCTCTATGGAGGACAGCCTGTGAGACTGACCACAGGTCACAGCAACGATTTGGACGCTCGTGAAGCAACGGCTCAGGCCATCCAACAGTGTCGCGCTGAGTTGGGCGACGAGCAGCCGGTGGCTGGTCTGATCTTCGCTGGAGTAGGTTACGAGCACGCACAGATCCTAGCCGCAGTTCAGACTGCCTGGCCCCAACTGCCAATCGTCGGCTGCAGCACAGATGGTGAATTCTCCTCCGCAGGGGGCTATCACGACGACTCGGTGCTGCTCGCGTTGCTCTCTGGAACAGGGATCCGTGCTCAGGTTGGGGTCGGCACCAAGCTCTCCGCAGGAGTCGACAAGGCCGTGGCGAGCGCTCTGGAGCAAGCCATGGCGGGCCAGACTGAAGCACCGGCCGTGTGCATCACGACGCCAGAATCCATGACCGCAAACTGCACCGACATTGTGGACTCCTTGCGCGAGCGCCTGAAAGAGCAGCGCTGCCCAATCGTTGGCGGAGTCAGCGGCGACCACCGTGAGTACAGGGTCACCTACCAGTTCGCTGGTGGACAGGTATTCTCCGATGCGATCCCGGTGCTGCTGCTGTGGGGAGACATAACAGTATCTTGCGGCGTTGCATCTGGTTGGAAGGCCGTCGGCCCCAGCCACACCATCACTCACGCCGAGGGCAACGTTGTCTACAAGATCGACAACAAGACCGCCCTCGACCTGTTTGCTGACTACTGGGGCGACGCCAGAAAATTCGAAAGTCTCGGCGAATTCCCATTAGCAGTATTTCCAGATCCAAGCCGCCCCGATGACTTCTTCTTGAGGGCTGTATTCGGTCTGGATAAAGAAGCGGGCTCGGCAACCTTCGCCGCGACCGTTCCCAACGGTGCTCAGGTCCGGCTGACCCAGGTTCTTCGCGAGGGCATCTTGAAAGGGAGCGCGCTGGCCATGGCCCAGGCTGAAGACAATCTTGGCGAAGCCAAGCCCTTTGGCGCGCTGGTTTTCTCCTGTGCCGCACGCAAATGGCTGCTCGGAACTCAAGTCGCTGAAGAGAGCGCGACCCTACATGACGCCCGCAGCAAGGGACGATTTCCCATTGTTGGATTCTACGCCTTCGGCGAGATCGCACCTCTCTCTAGCGAAGGGGTGCCCTTCTTTCACAATGAGACCTGCGTCGCCGTGATCTTCGGCAGTCGTAACTGAGCACAGTTTGAAACAAGAGCCATCGGAAAGAGACCCGAACCAGGCCCAGCTAGCTGCGCTCGAGTCGGAGAATCGCAGCTTAAGGAAGCGCCTTCAGGCCCTTGAGCGGTCTCACAGCTCGGTGCTGCGCAATGCCAGTGTCTCGGAAGAGATTGCGGAACGTGGCAAGCGGCTACTGATGCGAACCCAGGAGCAACTCGAAGCGGAAATCCGCGAGCGGCGTCGCACCGAAGAGGCCTTGCGCCGCGCAAAAGAGAGCGCAGAGGTCGGCTCGGAGTCCAAGAGCCGCTTCCTCGCCACAATGAGTCACGAGATGCGCACGCCCCTTAACGGCGTGATCGGCGTACTTGAGCTATTGCAGCGCGGGCCGCTGGACTCAGAGCAGGAAGAGCTGGCCCGCATCGCCCAGAACTCGGCGCGAAGCCTGGTCCGCCTCATCAACCAGCTCCTCGACTTCACGCGCTTGGAAGCCGGTCACATCGATCTGGAGCAGGCTCCCTTCTCACTGACCACCATGATCGAAGACCTAGTCTCCCTGGAGGCAATCACTGCCCACGAAAAGGGACTGCAACTCTGTGCGGTAATCGACCCCCAGACACCGAATCAGGTGATCGGCGACGGAGAACGCATCCGCCAGGTCCTGCTGAACCTGATCAGCAACGCGGTTAAGTACACCGAAGCGGGGGAGGTCACCGTACGGATCCGGGCAGTGGCCGACACCCAGCCCGCCAAGATCCGCTTCGAAGTTATCGACACCGGTCCCGGCATCGCCGACCAGGATATGGAACGACTTTTCGAACCCTTTACCCGCGCTGATGAAGCAACCAGCCGGTTCTACGAGAGCACCGGGCTGGGCCTCACCATCTCCCGTCGACTGGTCGGCAGCCTGGGCGGAGAGCTCAGCGTCGATAGCGTGGTCGGAGAGGGCAGCTGCTTCTGCTTCGCCCTGAGCCTGGAGCCCTACCAGAGTGCCAGCCCCCGATCCGCTCGCCGGTTCCTTGAGGGACACCGTGTAGGCATCGCCGATCCAAGCTCAACCTTCATTGACCAGGTGCGGAGCATCGTCGAACCCCTCGGCGGCGAAGTCTGTGCCGTAGGAGGCGCGGAAGCCGCCCGCCTGCTCTGCGATAAGGAATCTCTGCTTGCGCTGCTCACCTCAGAAGACTTCCCCGAGTTACTCAGCGCTCCGCCTGAAGGAACACGACTCATCCCACTGCTGCTGTTGGGCAACGACGAGCCAGCATTAAGTGAAGACCAGCTGATACTGCACAAACCGCTGCGGAGAGCAGCCCTGATCCGTGCCTTACTTGAGAGCATGGATCAGGCAGCAGAGCTACGCCGCGAGGGCAACACAGCCGCCGAAGCATCCACTGAAGCCGAACTACAAATGAAATGGACCGCCAGAGTCTTGATGGTTGACGACCATCCAGCCAACCGGCTGGTCGCACGACTGCTTCTAGAGCGCCTGGGCTGCACCGTGCTTGAAGCTCGCAGCGGCTTCCAGGCCCTGGAACTTGCCCAATCCACCGAGCTCGACCTCATCTTCATGGACTGCTCCATGCCGGAGATGGATGGCTACGAGACAACTCGCAAGCTGCGCAGCCAATCACAACCATCCAGCAAGCTGCCAGTCGTGGCGATGACCGCATTTGCCCTTGCTGGCGACCGCGAGCGCTGCCTGGCAGCCGGGATGAACGACTACATCAGCAAGCCCATTGACCTTGCCGCCCTAAAGGAGGTGCTCCGTGCACAGCTCGGGGAGCCTTCATCAACGGCTGGCACACCAGCAAAGCAAGCTTAGGAGGCCAAAGTGCATGAACTGGGAGCTTCGGTCATCATCCCTACCTTTAATCGAGCCGAGTGGGTAAGCGAGCTGGTAAGCCAACTCTGCAATCAGGAAAAGCGAGTCGGTGGGCTGGAGATCCTGCTGATCAACGACAATGGCAACCCCGATGTATTCCGAAGCGCTCGGGCGGCTGCGGAAGGTACTGACGTAGATCTTCGTTGCTTCGACACCGGCTACGCCGGTTTCGGAGCGTGCCTCGCGCGCAACATCGGGATCGCCTTTGCGCGCTACGCTCTGTGCGTCTTCCTCGACGACGATGTGACGGTCGCCAAAGACCTGATTTTCCGTCATCAGAGCAGCGCCATGCCCTGTCTTCGCATCGGCCGGATCGACTCGTTAATCAGCAAAGACGGGCAGGAAGAGATCCTACCCGACCGTCGACAAATCCTGCATGGCGAGGACGGTCATCTCAGCGATGTCACTCCTGCCTTGGGGCAACTCCACGGTGGACACTTCTCGATTCCTACTGCATTGGCAGTCGCACTGGGCGGGTTTGACGAAGCCTTCCTCAACGAGGAAGAAGAAGATCTGGACTTCGGCGCGCGAGCCATGATGGCGACCCAGCAATTGGTAATTCTGGCCAGCGCGGTGGTGCTCCACCGGGGGCTCGACTCATTCTCCCTTAGAGAGCGAGGTGAACCGGGCGGAAATGACCTGCCGCGACGTGGTCGAGAACGCTTCATGGAGCGCTCAGCGGTAATCGTCAACGGCGGTCAGAGCTACTTCGAAGGCCCGCGCTGGGCAAGCTTCCAACGCTGAAGCGATAGCTCACAGCCGACCTCAAGCACCAGCCGACCCCGCTCCCCGAACACCAGATCGAATCGACGCCACCCAAGCGGCCAGCTTCGACTATCGAGCTCCGGCTCAGACATGCTCGAAGTTACAATTCAGCATGTTGCAGGTGCGCGGGCAGTGATAGGCCTCCCAGCGGCGCCGCTGGGAAGCAAAAGAATTCCACATCCACGGGATCGGTGTCTTGCGGACATCACCCACCGGCGGCAACCAGAAACAAAGCAGGAGATTCCCGTAGGGATCCAAACTCAGGTCAGAGTGCCCGGCATTACAAGGCAGACCGTTGCTCACGCTGGGACTGCGGAAATAGCGCTTCATCTCCTGAAGCTGGCCGACCGCATTACAGACATGACCGTCAGCTTCCTTGATCTTAATCAAGTAATCGAGGGCTTCCTCAAGGGCGGGGAGGTCTTCCTCCCGCGGGAAGAGTTCACTGCTGAGGTACCAGTTGGGATCGTAAGACTGACCGAAGGTGTTAAAAAGCGGCTGGTAGACCACCTGATAGCCGCGCTCCAGGGTCCATTCGGCCATCTCCTTGATCTGGTGAATGTTGATGCGATTGATGATCATGGCGACGATCACCCGGGGTTTCTCGACCTTATCGACCCGCTCCAGCGCCGCCATGACTTTGTCAAAGGTCCCCGCCTCGCCCCTGGCGTGGTCGTGAGTATCGGCAGTGGTTCCGTCCAGAGAAACATAAAGGATGTCCAGACCAGATGAGGCAATCTCAGCTACCCGAGCTTCACTCAACAAGGTCGCATTGGTATTGGCTGTCACCGAGAAACCCAACGAGGTTGCGTAGCGAGTCAACTCCGGTAAATCCTTGCGCAGAAAAGGCTCCCCTCCAGCGAAGTTGAGCCCCACTGCCCCAGCCCAATGGGCAATCTGATCAAAGACACCCTTCCACTCACCAGTGCTCATCTCGTCACTAGGCTTGATCTTCCAGATGTCGCACATACGACAGGGCAAGCAGCAACGGTCGGTGACCGAAATGTGGATCTGAGTGGGCAGCCCCGCCACTGGCCGCAGCTTCAGCGACTCCAGCACCGAGTCATCGATAAAGCGCGCCACATCTCCCATAAAGAGCGACATCTCAGCCCTCCAGCCCCGAGCGAGGACCAGTCCGATCGTCATACACCTGCAAGACCTTCTTGCCCGGATAATGATCGGGATAGGGACGAGCGGCTTTAGGTAGCGGCGCCACAGGCACCAGCTCACCCCCAAGCTGAGCTGCCTCAATGAATTCACTCACTTCTTCACCACTGATCCCGGAATAGTTCACCGAGTGTGGAATGAAACAGGTCTCACAGAATGGCAGCTCAGAGTAATCGCCAGAGGCCACTTTCTGCCGCCGCCGATTCAACACCGGGCTTTCCAACCAAATCTTAGAGAAGGAACTTTTTTTGAGGCTTCCCACCGCCAGATGATACGCATTGTCACGGGTACAGACTGTGACCCTGCCATCGGAGCCGATGGTGGGTGACTTAAAGAAACCAGAACAGGTGGTAAGCAGAGTTCTCGGAACCGCATCACTCACTCGACGTTCAGCATCGGGATCGACTGGAGATCGTAGGCCAAGGCGCTCCATCAAGCTGGCATAAACGCGATTCTGTCGATCCTGCTCCTCGGGTGTTGGGCAATCCAGACTCTTTAGGAAAATGTAATTCTCCGGACCATCCACGGGAACATGAAAGCCCGTTGTTTCGACCGGCAGAGCCGCTTCTTCGAAGGCCTGCCGCCAGAAATGAACGAACTCCTCTGCCTCTTCATGATTGACATCAGAGACGATGAACTGGACCGCCAGCTTCGGCCATCGAGCTTGGCTCTGGCCCTTGAGGCGGACCATCTTGAGTGCTTGGCGCTGGCTCAGATCAAAGGCATCAAGGCCCTTGATAACCGCAAAGGTTTCCCGCCGAATCGCATCCATCGTCAGATGCCAGACCTGGGGAACCTCAGCGTTATTGAGAGCGGCCCGCGCCACATCAGCTGAGAGCGGAAAGCCATTGGTATGGACCTCAATCTTAGCGAATACCTCACCCCGCCCACTGTGCTCAAGAATAGTCCTGTAGATGTCCACAAAGCGGGGATTGGACAGGGGCTCACCAAGCCAAAATAAAACCAGGTTATCGAAACGCAGTCCGGAAGCTCGCAGGTCAATCAGAAGCTCCCGGACCATACCCTCGCTCATGTGCTCATAGCGAAGGTAGTGGGGGTGACCGTCATCAGCTTCCGCCACAGCGCAGTGGCCGCACTTGAGCGGACACCGATTGGTCAGCTCAAGGACCAGATAGGAACCTGACAGGTTCAGTCCGGCCTTATTCATCAGGAGGCTCCCTCGCTCTGCTTGCGCCGCGCGCGGGCAGCGGCCTTGCGCCGCGCCCGCGCTTCCTTGCCACGCTGCTGGCCGCTGCTCTTGATCACCGCTGAGGCTTCGTCGATCGGATTGGCCGCCTCCTTCACCACAAAAGGCAGCCCAGTGGCTGCTTGGAACTCATACAAGCTGTGATTGAAGCACTGATCAACGCAGCCCTCATTAAAAATCTGCTCACGTAGCTGCTGCGCTCGCTCACTGTAAAACAGCTGGTCAAGAGGCTCATCGAGGGCGCTGCCGACCTGCAGCCCCTTCTGGTCCCAAACACAACAGGGCACAAGCTGGCCCTCATGGTTCACGCCGAACTGCTCGATCAGACCGAGGCAGCGGAAGTGATCGCGCCGACCGTCCATGTACTCCATCCCATAACGATAGTAGTCAAGTCGATCGCGGACCGCGTCATTGCTGCGGGAAATGTGAGCGATGGCCTGCTCGTAAGCGCCCCGCTCATCTTCACTCTGCAAAAAGAGGTGTGGGTAGCCATTCACCGGCCAGAAATCAAAGCCGATCCCCTTCTGCACAGTGAGGTCATAGACCTTGGCAAGATCACGAACATTCTGGTTCGTAACCACAAAGTAAATGTTGAGCCAGATGTCGGTCTCTTGCTGCAACACATCGATGGCCTCCATCACCTCGGCGTAGGTGCCATCAACACCGCGGAGCCGATCGTGGGTTGCCTGAAAGCCATCGAGGCTAATGGAAAGCGAATTAACCCGACTGGCTTTCAACCGCTCCACATCCTTCACCAACAGCGTGGCATTGGTGGTGATGTTGACTCCAAGGTCCAGATTACGAGCCAGCTCGATGAGCTCGTAAATGCGTGGATGCACAAAGGGCTCACCGCCGGTGATGACCAGAGTCTTTACCCCAGCCTTTGGGGCCCGATTGATGATGGTCACCGCATTTTCAAAGGGCATCATGTCGGTGTAATGCCACAGGTCGCAGAAGTCGCAGCGTAGATTACAGCGCTTATTCAACAACAGAATCATGGTACGGGGCTTCTGCCAATCCACCTCGACTGGAATGTGTCGTACCACCTCCTCATCACTGAGTTCGTGGCGCACCTCTCCATCATTCCAGTGCGCAACCTCAGGGCTGCGGTCATCCAGTAACTGCAGTAACTTGCTGTTGTTTCCTTTGCGCTCCTTACGCTGGATACGACTGAGCTCAGTGTGACGAATAGCGAGCTGCTCAGCGCCCAGCTCAGCCAGGCTTCGACCTGCTCGCTCGACTCGCTCCTCAAAGGCTCGATTGAAGTCGGTTCCCCGGACTGACTCCCGGCCCCGATAGAGCTCAAGATAGGCGTCGGCTACCTCAAGCCAACTGTAGTGCGAGACAAAGCGCTGCGCGGCGCTACCCATGCCCAGCGCCTCGGTACCATGATCAAGAATCCACTCAATGCGGTCGACAAAGCCATCCCAGTCGCCGTCCTCGACCAGCAGGACTTCGTGCCCATCCTGTGCGTAGAGACCCTCAGCGCCCTTGCGAGTGCTGACCACCGGCTTAGACGCGGCAAAATACTCCAGCAACTTCAGCCGCGTACCTCCGCCATCCAACAGCGGCACTGCACAGAAATCGGCGGCCGCGATATGAGTCACCAGATCGTCCACCACATCGGCGTAGATGAGATCTGGGTGGGAGTGCTCCAGAGGCGGACTGAGCCCGGCTGCAAGGAGCTTCACCTGACGACCGCGCTGGCGCAGTCGCGGCAGAATCTCCTCGGCAAAGATGCGACATGCGACGGTGTTGGGCCAGTAATGAAGGGTGCCATGGAAGAACATCAAGCTGTGATCAGTGGGCACGCCATAGTGCTCACGAATTCCAGCGCCGGTCTTCAGGCCAAAGTTCTCCAGGTCGACACCGTGCGGAATGACGGTAATGTCCTGCAGATCAAAGTCATCCTCAAGCATCAGCTTACGGTCATCATCGGAGCAGGTAATCACCTCATCAGCGAGATGACAGAGCTGCATCTCAATGCCACGAAAGCGAGCCAGAGTCTCAGCACCCAGCTCGGTAGTGTCCCGCAACCGGCTCCACTCCACGTTGTGCTCAACCACCGAGCAGCGCTTGCCCAGCAAGCGCGCAGCCACCCAGGCAGGCGCCAGAAAGCCCGGAAACTCGGCCTGAAACCACTCGCTACGATGCCGGCGCCCCACAAACATGGTGCGCAGCCAGAAGTCGGGATCAACGATGGGGCGATAGAGCAGATGCTCATCCTCCGGATAGCCAAGGGAGCGCAGCAGATGCTCCACCGTACGCCAGTAGTCGGGCAGCCTGAGTCGAGTGAGGAGCGGTAGTAGGCGCGGGTTCAATCGAGTCGCGGCTACAAAGCGAGCCGGATAGTCGACCAACTCATGGCGGCCATCACGAAACAGGTGGTACTTGAGCCGATCCCCGGTCACCACGGTGACCTCGCAACCTCTACGACTCAGCGCGTCCGCAGTGCGCACAATCTTCACCGCGGCGCCGTGCACCAGGGGGTAAAGATCTTCACGTGTGACCACCGTAATGTTCATACTGTGGTCAGTATTGCCTCCAAACCGAGGCGCGTCGACAACCGCCGACCACCAAGCCGCAGTTCAGCGGCGTCGCAGGTGGCCTCGAGACGAGACCGCGGCCTAAATGCCGGCCGGCGCGCCACCCCCAGTAGCGGGCTTCTTTTTGGCCCCCTTCTTCGCCGCAGGCTTCTTCGCCGCAGGCTTCTTGGCCCCTGTCTTGCGACTTCGTGCCTTCTTACGGGGAGGCATCCCGTCCTGCGGCGAGCGGGGCTTGCCATCAAAGATGTCTTTACCAAGGGCAAACTCAAGGACCTCTTCGACCCGACTCACAAAAGTGAACTCGATGTCGAGCTCAATATCATCACCAATTTCAATGAGGTCCTTCTCACACTTGTCCGGGAGCAGTACCTGCTTGATACCAGCCCGCGAGGCTGCCAGTACCTTCTCCTTGATCCCGCCAACTGGCAGGACATGCCCGCGCAAGGTGATCTCGCCAGTCATAGCCAGCTCGTGATTTACCGGTCTGCCGGTAAGCAGCGACACAATGGCCGTAATCATGGTCACGCCAGCTGAGGGCCCATCTTTGGGAATCGCACCCGCCGGAATGTGGACATGAATGTCAAAGTTCTCGAAGGCCTCCTGACTGATGCCAAGGGCCGCTGAACGAGTGCGGACGTAGGACATCCCGGCTTGGGCAGACTCTTTCATCACATCGCCCATCTGACCGGTAAGAATCATCTTTCCAGTCCCCTTCATCAAGGTGGCCTCAATGAACAGAATCTCGCCACCAACTGCCGTCCAGGCAAGGCCCGTAGCTACCCCAGAGTAAGCGGTCCTCTCAGCGACCTCCTGGAAGAACTTGATCGGTCCGCGAACCTCTTCGAGCTGGTCGGCTGCAATGGTGACTTTGCCGGAGACCTCCTCCGATGCGATGTCCTTGGCTACTGCCCGACACACCGCGGCGAGTTCTCGCTTGAGCTGCCGTACTCCAGCCTCGCGGGTATAGGAGTTGATGAGTACCATGATGGCCTCATCAGTGATCTCCATGTGCTCGTCACTCAGACCATGATCGTCGAGAGCCTCAGCCACCAGATGACGCCGCGCGATGTGCAGCTTCTCTTCGGCGGTGTAGCCGGGAATCTCGATCACTTCCATCCGATCTCGCAGGGGCCCGGGGATAGGTCCCATCTGGTTGGCCGTAGCAATGAACATCACCGAACTGAGGTCAAAATCCACCTCAAGATAGTGATCCGAGAAGGTGCTGTTCTGCTCGGGGTCAAGAACCTCCAGGAGCGCTGAAGAAGGATCGCCTCGATAGTCGGCACCCAGCTTGTCAATCTCGTCCAACACGAAGACCGGGTTGTTGGTCCCGGCCTTCTTCAAGCCCTTGATCACTCGGCCCGGCAGGGAGCCAATATAGGTTCGACGATGACCACGAATCTCGGCCTCATCACGAACGCCACCCAGACTCATCCGCACAAACTCACGATTCATGCAGCGAGCGATGGACTTGCCAAGGGAGGTCTTGCCGACACCCGGCGGGCCCACCAGGCAAAGAATTGGACCCTTCATGTCATTTTTGAGCTTGCGGACCGCGAGGTACTCAAGAATCCGCTTCTTGACCTTCGTCAGACCATAGTGGTCATCGTCCAACACTCCCTCGGCATGCTTGATATCGAGGTTGTCCTCTGAGGCCACCTGCCAGGGCAGCTCAATGAGCCAGTCAAGGTAGGTACGAGCCACCGTGTATTCGGCCGCACCCGGGCTCATTCGGCTCATCCGCCGGAGCTCCTTGAGGGCTACCTTCTCCACCTCACGGGGCATCTTGGCGCGCTTCACCGAACGCTTCAGATCTTCAAACTCCTCCTGCTGCGTATCAACTTCACCCAGCTCTTTCTGAATCGCCTTCATCTGTTCGCGCAGGAAGTATTCCCGCTGCGCCTTGTCCATCTCACCCTTGACCTCAATCTGGATTTTGTTGCTGAGTTCAAGAACCTGGATTTCCTTGGTCAAGAGCGCGACGACCTTCTCCATACGCTCCTTAACGTCGAGGGTCTCCAAGAGATCCTGCTTCTCCTCCAGAGAGACGCTTAAGTTGCTGGCTACGATGTCAGAGAGGATGGCCGGGTTGTCGATGCTCTTGACCAGAAAAGACGCCTCACTGGGGATGTGTGGGCTCAGCTCAATGATCCGCTGAGCCTCCTCGCGGAGGTTCATCAGCAGTGCGCTTACCTCGGCACCCTTGAGTTCTTCCTCTTCGAGCATCTCGACCCGAGCACGCAGGTAGGGCTCGGTGTGAACGTACTCAAGGATCTTGATGCGAGAGATGCCCTGGATGATGACGTTGAGCTTGTTGCCCGGCATCTTCACCGACTTGAGGATCTTCACCGCAGTGCCGACCGCATGCAGCTCACCGGTATTGGGATCTTCGATCTTCGCGTCCTTCTGGGCAACGATGCCCATCAGGCGGTCCCCCTCCATGCTCTGATCGACAGCCCGGAGGCTCTTCTCTCGACCGACGTTAATGGGGAAGGCCAGCACCGGAAAGATCACGGTGTTTCGGATGGCCAGGAGAGGGATTTCGACGATCTTGCCGCTCATCTGCACTGCTCGCTTAAGGGCACGGACGGGCAGGAGTCCCCAGCGGAAACCAACCCTATTCGGGTCCGCCACCAGTGACGTCCCCGAGCATGGGCACATTCTAGATTGAAGCAGCGAGGGAGCAAGACACCACACCGATTTATACAGTGCCGAGCCCGCCGCCTTACTAACGAATCACGCCACACGCGCGCAGCTGGGCTATCTCCTGGGCCTCCAGACCGAGTTCCAACAGGAGCTCAGCACTGTGCTCTCCCTGAGCAGGTGCGTTCCCCTCAACCAGCTCCCCCATGGGCGTTTCCACCCAGCGAGCTGGGCCCAGCTCGGCGGGCGCCCCGGCCGCCAGCCCCCGGGCTCGAAACTGCGGGTGCGCGGCCGCCTCACTCGGCTCCAACACCGGCGAAACGCAGCAATCCACCCC
This sequence comes from Deltaproteobacteria bacterium UBA6601, assembly GCA_002433485.1. Taxonomy (GTDB): domain Bacteria; phylum Myxococcota_A; class UBA796; order UBA9615; family UBA9615; genus UBA6601. Next base: position 2,199 of record DJIF01000041.1, on the reverse strand, counting down.
TTCAAGGAGCTGCTCCCACTCATCTCGACTGCGGGTGGCGATGACCTCCGCGATCTCTGCCCTGAGCGAGTCCTGATGAGGACCTGGGAGAGGCAGCGCCTGCGCCCACTCTGGACGCCCTGCCAGCTCAGCGAAGCGCTGCAGAAACTTCGGCTCCAATGCCCCTACCGCCAGATAGCGCCCATCCCGGGTGCGGTAGGTGCCGTACTGAGCCAGTCCTCCGTTCAGGACACCTTCTCCGCGGCCTGGAGCAGCCTCACCTTGTTGACTGTAGGCGGCAAAGAGCGGCGCGGCCACTGAAGCCACCACATCAGTAATCGCCAGATCGATCCACTCCCCAGTACTGCTCCGCTCCCTACGATAAAGCGCCGCCATGATCCGGCTGACCGCAGCCATCGCACCAAAGAGGTCACCGCTCGGAATCCCCGAGACACTGGGTGGACCACCCGCCTCGCCATCCATCCACAAGGTGCCCGCGAGTGCCTGAAAGTTGATGTCGTGACCGGCAAGAGCTGCCATCGGGCCAGTTTGACCGTAGCCCGTCATGCTGCACAAAACGATGTCCTCTCGGACCTGACGAAGGCGCTCGTAGCCCACTCCCAGACGCTCCATGACGCCAGGTCGAAACTGTTCAACCACCACATCGACCTTGGCGGCCATGCGCAACAGCAGCGCCTGGCCCTGCTCGCTCTTGAGATCCAGCGCAATGGAGCGCTTGCCTCGATTGAGCACATGAAACAAGGCCGAGACCTCGCCGAGCAACGGCGGCATGTTGCGGGCGTAGTCACCCGCTGCGGTGTCCTCGACCTTAACCACCTCGGCGCCCATAGAGGCGAGCACCCAGGTCGTATAGGGACCCGGGAGAAGGCGTGAAAGATCAAGGACCCGAACCCCTGCAAGAGGCAGGGTCGAACGAGTCACCACGAAGCGATAAGCTCCGTCAACCGAGGATGGTCTGCAGCTTCAGAGCCAGCCCCATATCGCCCTTGACCCGAAGCTTCCCGGTCATAAAGGCCATCTGAGGATTGAGGCTGCCCTGGATCATCGACATAAAGTCTGCGGAGGTCATGGAAATAACGCACTGCGCTCCATCCTCCTCGCCCGTCCGGACACCCTTGCTGTCCGAAGCCAGATCAATGACCCAGCTGCCGCCATCGTCACCGCTGAGGTTGAACTGGTAGACCGCGTTGATGCCGCTAAGGGCGTCACCCGCAGAATTGATCTGCTCGGCCTTGGACTTAAAAAACTCGGTGGGGTTCGCTGCCATTCACTTGTCCTCATGACGAGCCCACCAGAACTTGCGCTGAAGGGCTGTATTCTCTGCGCTCTAAATCGCGCGACGCACGATGCTAACAACTTCGAAGCGGTGGCGCACCGCCACTTTCTTCTAAAGTCTGCTCAAAATACTCCGATAAGCACGCAGGGGGCTGTGCGGAGACCGAAAAGATGAATCAAAGCCTGTCCATCGCAAACAGCGGCCTACAGGCCCAGCAGTCGCGAGTTCATGCAGCGGCTCACAACATCGCCAATCTGACCACAGATGATTTTCGGCCCCAACAAGTAGCGCTGAGTTCCCGCGAGGGCGGCGGCGTCAGAGCTGAAGTCAGCTCCGCGCCCAACTCCGGGCCACCCCGCTTTGATCCGCAAAGCGGTGAGCTACTCGGCAACTTTTCCGGAACCGACCTCCCAACCGAAGCCTTAACGCTAATCAGCGCAAGACGGGCTTATGGAGCCAACCTGGCGCTGCTCCGCACCGAACTCGAGCGCGGTCAGGAACTAATGCGGATCCTGGAGTAACCGAGGGAATCAGAGAGGCCTAGGCGGGTGCAGACTCTCGGTACATTTCCTCAATAAGCGGTCGATTTCGCTCCCACACGGTCTTCCGCCGAACCTTGAGGGTCGGTGTCATCTCGCCACCCTCGACGCTCAGAGGTCTGCGCAATATGCGATGGCAGCGGACCCGTTCGAAGCTGCTCAAGCGGCCATTACAGCGCTCAACCTCGGCATCAATTAGATCTCGCACTCGATGGTCCCGTAACAGCGCACCCCAATCATCTGTGGGCAGGTCAAGGCTGGTAGCAAATCGCTCCAGCTCCTCCTCTTCAAGGGTCAACAGCGCAACCAGGTGCGGGCGTCGATCGCCGAAAACCATGGCATCGCGTAGGTAGGGGCTCATGCGCAGGATCGCCTCGACCCGCT
>DJIF01000030.1:15276-54876 GCA_002433485.1 Deltaproteobacteria bacterium UBA6601 | reverse complement strand
AGACCGGCGAGTCCTGGTTCGTCCCGGAGTCGTCGCAGATCTTCCAGAAGGGCCTCGACGTTGGTGAGACGCTCCACATCGGCGATGAAGCCTACGACCAAAGCGACCGGGTCGAGTTCGCTGGCCGAGGGACGCACGAGCAGCGCCGGTTCTGGCTCGACGGAGACAAGGTTTGGGGGCGTCCAGCCGAAGTATCGGGCGGCTCGAGATGCACACTCCTCCTGTTGCTGGGCGGTCATACGTGGCGAGTACTTGCGCCAGAAGGAGTTGAGCCCATCAAGGCGCGCTGGAGATCCCGGCGTGCACAGCCGCTGCCGGGAACGGCAGGCCCAGTGCTCCGCCGTCGGGTGCGCGAGTGCGCCGTACCGAAGGTCTCCGAGCTCCGCCAGGCGGATACATAGGTCTCGGTCTGTGCAGCTCGCTAAGGATTCGTCGAAGCACCCGGCCTCGAACAAGGTGCTCAGTCGGATCACCAGCGCACTTGGCTGGATGCCGGGATTACCGACTAGGAAATCCCCGAGTTCAAGGCGGCTGGGAGGAGAGATCAGCCTGGGCCCGGCACCCTCCTCGACGCGGTGGAAGCCGGACGCGACCACGTCTAGGTCGCTGGCGATGGCGAAGCCGATACATTCAGCAACGTGGCCGGGCATCCAAGCGTCGTCGTCGTCGAGGATGCACACGTATGTTTGCGTCGGATCTCCGACATGGCGCACCAGGTGGTCGAGGCCGGTGTTCCACGCGCCAGCTGCACCTGGAGTACGGCGATTCTCCAGGTAGTGAAGCGGAACGCCCTGGTCTCGCCACCTGCTGCAAACCTCGCGCCCAGCGTGGGTGTTGCCGACTTCACGGGAGTCGTCGACAACGAGGACATGCGCCGGCGGGAGGTGTTGCGCGACGACCGAAGGCAGTGAGCGACGATCCAGTAGGCATGGACGATCGGCAGTGGCAATGAGCGCGACGGCACAAACGTTTGCCGGGACGGACTGCTCCATTGTGGCCTCCTGGATGATGAGGTTCGATCAGTCTGTGTCTACGAGTTGGGATGCGCGGGGCGTCGAACTCTAAGGGAGTCGCTCATCCAGCGATCCCGGCGAGTCACTACCGCCGCCATCCCTGCGCGGAGACACAGGGTTCTCTGACAGTATGGTGCCGAAACCACCGCTGTAAAGTCGCGGCGCATCACCGGCTGGTTAACGATCCGGACTTAGAGACAGCCAAACCTGGCGATCAAGAAGGGAGAGCTACACGTTGAACCGGAAATGCATCACATCGCCGTCCTGAACCACATAAGCTTTGCCCTCTACCCGGAGGCGACCAACAGACTTCAGAGCGGCCTCACTGCCGTGCTCAAGAAGATCAGGAATGCTGTAGACCTCGGCGCGAATGAAGCCGCGCTCAAAATCGCTGTGAATAACGCCCGCGCACTGGGGCGCACACCATCCCTGGCGAAAGGTCCAGGCGCGGATCTCCTTGGGCCCCGCAGTGAAATAGGTCTGCAGTCCAAGCAGGCGATAGGTCGCTCGGGCCAGACGATGCAGACCAGGCTCAGCAAGGCCTAAATCGGCAAGAAAATCAGCCTTATCTGTGGCGTCAAGCTCAGCGATCTCAGCTTCAACCTGGCCGCAGATCACCACCCAGCCTGAGCCCTCCTCTTCGGCCCGCGAGCGCACGGCTGTGACCATCGCCGCGTCCTCAGCGAGGCCGGCCTCGTCGACGTTGCAGACATAGAGCACCGGCTTGCTGGTGATGAGCTGAGCATCGCGAACGCTGCGCCACTCCTCTTCGCTCCACTCGCCAAGCCGAATCGGTCGGCCATCCGACAGCATCTCCACCAACCGGCCCGCCACATCTCTATGAAAGACGGCTTCCTTATCACCGCTCTTGCTGCTCTTGGAAAACCGATCCAGACGCCGCTGCGCGCTCTCAAGATCTGCAAGGATCAGCTCCAGTTCAATGGTCTCAATGTCCCGCAGCGGGTCGACAGAACCCTCAACATGCACCACATCATCATCGGCAAAACAGCGCACCACATGAAGGACCGCGTCGACACTGCGGATGTTGCCGAGGAACTGGTTGCCGAGCCCCTCGCCCTTGCTTGCGCCGCGGACCAGCCCAGCTATGTCTACGATCTCCACTGAAGTGGGGATGACCTTCTCGGTTGCTATTACCGACTCCAGCTGCACCAGGCGCTCATCATGCACGGGCACCACTCCGGTGTTGGGCTCGATGGTACAGAAAGGATAATTAGCGCTCTCCGCACCGGCTGCAGTGAGCGCGTTAAACAAAGTGCTCTTGCCGACATTAGGGAGGCCGACGATGCCCGCTTGAAGTGCCATTTCGCTCCAGGGTTGGGATGTGGACCCTCTATACCTGTTGTTGCCGACTTGTGAAAAGGGTGCGACGACGGCGATTTGAGCTTGCCCCCAGCAACGCTGCGTGGTTTCTAGGCCATGAACATGACCACGCCAATAAATTCAATGCTTGCCTTGCTAAGCGCGCTTCTGACAGCGAGCCTTTTGCTGCTGCCCGCCAGTGTCCACGCGGCTGGCAAGTATCAGGTGGTCAGCGTGCTTGAGATGGAGGCATCGAGCGCCGACCAGGCCGAAGCCAACTACTGGTACGAGCAAATCATCGCCGCAGTCGACGGACTTGCAGACCTCTCCACCCGCCGCGACCCGATTCCGGGTCTCACTCAATTGCCCCATCGCGACTACGAACAGGGAGCCGTCAAGATCGACCGCAACCTGCAGGCCGCCCACCGAAGTCTGCGGCAAGGACGCTGGGTTGAGGCCGTACGCCTCGCTGAGCAAGCGTTGACCATGGCGGCGCGCTTCGACTCGCCGCCCCTTCCCGGCGACCTGCTTCGCGATCTTTACCTGCTCCAGAGTCGCGCCCTACTGGTCGGTGGAAAGCATCGAAGCGCACGCGAAGCTATGCAACGGGCGATCAAGCTCGACCCTTACTGGGAGCCTACCCGGCAAGACCGCATCCCATGCTTCCCTCAACTGTTCCGTGAACTACACGACGAGATGCTGGAGCGACCATCGGGCACCCTGGCGGTGATCGCCCGCCAGAAGGGCACTCAGATCATGGTGCATGGGGTAACCCAGGGCTGGAGCAGCGGCAATCAGCTGAGTCTCTCACTGCCCGTAGGCACCTACAAAGTAACCGCCCGAGGTAGCGGCTTCGCTGACCGCACCGACAAAGTAACCATCCGCAAGGGCCAGCGAACTGCACTGCACATACGGCTCAACAAAGGCGCATCTGGCGCCTTCCATCCGCAGCTGATGGAGGCCCTGGCAAGCCCTCGCGATCAGCGCAGCAGCCCGGTCTGGACCGAGTTGGACCAGGTTCGCTCAAGGCTCGGGAGCGACGCGCTGTTGACCGCCCGCTTCGACACCCGCGGCCAGCGACGCAGCCTCAGCCTGGGCCTGTTCATGCCGGGCCGTCAAGGCTGGAGCTTCTACCGACGCATTCCGCTGCAGGGTGACATGGCCCAGGACAGCCTGCAGATCAACAAGGCCAGTGAAGAGCTACTGCTGGCCATTGACCGGTTACGCGCCCACAGCCTAGCGACGCGCTAGCAAGATCAAGGGCCAGGATTACCACTTCGGTAGGTAGTCCGACTTTCAGTAGCCCGAAACTCTGCCACCTCTCCATCGCCACGCAAATCGGTGCGGCAGGTCAGATCGAAGCGGGCAGTCCCGAGGCCGGCCACCACCACCGGCGCCTCAGCTCGATACTGACCGCGAACCACGGTATCCCTTGGCAAGCCAAGCAGCTGCACCCAACAGTCCGGCACCAGCAGCGCAGTTCGTTCTTCACCGCCCTCCGGGTCGATGCAACCCAGCTCCTCACTGCAGCGCTGTCCCGCGCTACAATCCGAGAACCGCTGGCGACCATCAATCAGCTCCACGGAGCTCGGATCACAAGGCAGCTTCCAGACTGGCGGCTCCTCACCATGAACTTCAGGTGGAAAACTGGGGCAGGACAGATAGCGACCGGTCTCTGCCCGGATCTGCTCCTGCCGAGCAGCAATCTGCTCAAGGTTAACGACGCACTCTCGCAACCTATAGTCCGCTCGGCCCTCACCGCTGTTGGTAGTCCCCCACACCACAGCAAACAGCAGCATTGCACCCACCACGATGAGAAAGACCCGAGATTCACTGGGACGGGTGCCAACACTGACCATGTTGCAAGGGTAGCGCGAAGCCGCAGGCTTTTGGGCCGTGGTAGCCTCGTTACCGGGCAAAAGGAGCAAGACTGTGAAGGCAAAAGCACTTAAGCACCAGCCCGGTGAGCAGATTGGCCCGTTCACGTTAGAGCGAGCGCTCGGGCGCGGAGCAGCCGCGGAGGTCTGGCTCGCCACCGAGACCAGCGAACTGGGCTTCAGCAAGCGCCAGGCCCTCAAGCTGCTGCAGCCACCGCCCGGAGAACTGGAAGAACAGAAAGAGGCGCTGCTCAACGAGGCGCGGGTCTGTGGCCTGCTCAAGCATCCGGGTGTGGTCGACGTCTACAAAGTCGACTCGATCGCTGGCGAGCTGTTCATCGCCATGGAATTCATCGATGGTCCCGACCTCAACACCCTGCTCCACGCTCTGCGCGTGCGGGGTATCTCCCTGCCCGTCGGCGCTGCACTGGACATCGCTATCGAACTCAGCGAAGCATTGGACTACGTTCACAACGCCCAGGGCCCCGATGGCGAAGACCTGCACATCATCCATCGTGACCTGAAGCCCAGCAACGTGCTTGTCGATCGCATAGGCGTGCTCAAGATCACCGACTGGGGACTGGTCAAGTCCCACATCAATATCGGCGCCACAACCCGGGGGGTGGTCAAAGGAACCCCCGGCTACATCTCTCCAGAGGTCTGGGGAGGCACCCGCGAGTTTAAGCCTGCTGGCGACCTGTTTGCGGTGGGCGCAATCCTCTTTGAAGCAGTCCAGGGAGAACGCCTGTTTCAGGGGCGAAACCTCGGCAAAATTGCCCAGCAGGTAGCCCACCGCTCCCCCAGAGAGGAGGCTGAAAAGGTCCAACAACGCTGCCCTGACCTGGTACCTATCCTGGAGAAACTGCTGCAGCGAAATCCTGAACACCGTCACCAGCGCGCCGCCGAGCTGATCCCTGAGCTCCGCGAAGTCCGCGACCTGTACCCGGCCAGAGAGAGCTTCAAAGCCTTCATTCAAGACCACAGCAAGCTACTGGAGGAGATCGCACCGCGCCGGATACGATCAGCGATACTCGCCAGAACCGAAACCGCAGCAGACGCTATTGAGGCGGACACTGAGCACGGTCGCGCTGAGCAGAGCACCGGCCATGGGCGGGCTGAAGAAAACGCTGAAGACTCCCTCTGGGACGGCTCCACTGAAGACGCAGAAGAAAGCCTGCAAGGGAACAACCAGCCAATTGGCAACCCCGTAGCGACTCGAGCGATGCCCGGTGTCCGCAAGGCAACCCTGCAGCCTGGCTCAGACCTCCCTTCTCTGCCTGCCAGCGACGGCGTCGATTTCTTCGAGGGGATGAAGCGGACCAGCGAGGAATACACCGACCCGAGCGGCGAGCCTGCCACTGAGATGGCCGGTACTGCGATCAATCTGGCCGGGTCTCAAGCTGCTGCTGACCCGACCCCACCCGCGCCTCAAGCAGCTGCTGACCCGACCCCACCCGCAGCAGCGCAGCCGCCCGAGTTCGACGACGACGATGAGAACACTGTCATCGATGAAGCAGCACCCACCGAGCGAAACCCCGCTCAAGCAGTCATGCCCAAGGACGCCTCAGAGGAGGCCGCCGAAGAGGACCACGAGGAAACAGCACCGGGGCTCAATGCCGCGGCCGCAACAGCACAGGAGCCTACCGAGCAACGTCCTAAACGACGTCAGCGACGGGCACGACGCAAGCGACCGCACCCGTGGGCGAGGCGTGCGGAGCTGGTGGCCCTGGGCGTAGCGCTGGGCGGCATCTCGCTGTTTCTCACCGGTGTCGCCTTCATCCTGCTCTGGTAATCGATCAGCTGGATTCCTCGCCCCAGCCCCCGCCGCCAGGGGTCTCAATGCACAACTGGTCACCAGCACTCAGGGAGAGAGCGAACGAGCCGGAGAGTTCCTCCGACCGCCCGGTGGCGGCGCGCCACAGAACGCTGCGCCCCACGGCTCCGGCGCCGCCCCCCTGCAGACCAAAAGGAGCCAACACTCGTCTCTGGGCCAACAGCGAAACCTCTAACGGAGCTCGAAACTGAAATACACGGCGCGCGCCGTCGCCCCCAGCCCAACGCCCTCGACCTCCAGAGCCACGACGCACCGAAAACTCCTTCAACACCACCGGATAGTTACGCTCAAGCACCTCAACGTCGGTGATCCGAGTGTTGGTCATGTGAGAGTGGACTGCATCTGAACCCGCTTGAGCAGGCCCGGCACCGGTACCGCCGCAAATGGTCTCGTAATAGGCCAGCTCGCTCCCACCCAGACACAGGTTATTCATGGTCCCTTGAGCTGCTGCGCTGACTCCAAGTGCCCCCAACAAGACGTCAACGATGCGCTGCGAGGTCTCGACGTTGCCACCCACCACCGCCGCACCGCGGGGCGGAGCAAGCAAAGAGCCCGGGGGCACCCGCAATTCCACATCACGAAGACAACCATCGCTCAAGGGAATGTCCTCACCAATCAGGGCCCGAAGCACGTAAATCGTCGCCGCTATCACCACCGCTGGAGGAGCATTCAGATTCCCCGCACTGGCGTCAGCAGTCCCTTCAAAGTCCACCGTCAGGCGGTGCCGGCCATCGCCATCGGCTGCTATCTGCAGCGACACGCAGACCGGGCTGCCATCATCCATGGCGCAGGAAAAACAGCCCTTGTTCAGCTCAAGTTCCTGGAGCAAGCGCTGAACGCTGGCGCGACCGTTGTCCAAAATCGCAGCCATGTCCTGCCGCAAGGAGTCCAACGAAGCCACTTGCACCCAGTCATTGAGCAAACCAACGCCGAGTTGGTTAGCACGCACCTGAGCAGCCAGGTCCGCGAGGCACTGATCGGGACGTCGCGAGGGGTGTGGACCGCCGCACAGCAGCGAGCGAACCGGCTCCGGGCGAAGGCCTTCAGCATCAGCCACCAGCACCGCATCAAGCAACACCCCCTCCTCGACAAGCTGCCGTGAAAAAGGCGGCATTGAGCCAGGGCTCACTCCCCCCACATCAGCGTGATGCGCGCGACAGGCAACAAAGGCTTGAGGGCGGCGCTGACCAAAAAAGACCGGCGTTATCACGGTGATGTCAGGAAGGTGGGAGCCACCGGCCGAAGGATCGTTGACAGCCCAGCACTGACCATCGGCAAGCAGCCGATCCGGACGACTCAATAAGTGCCGCACGGTTGCCCCCATTGCTCCCAGGTGCACCGGGATATGCGGAGCGTTCGAGACCAGCTGACCGGACCCGTCGAAGACCGCACAGGAGAAGTCGAGCCGCTCCTTGATGTTGGTTGACCAGGCCACCCTCCGCAGCAGCTCACCCATGCGGGTGACCATGGACTGCAGACGGCGATAACCCAGCTCAAGTTTAAGCGCGCTGTCCACGCTCGGCGGTTGCGGCTCGTCCGTAGTCTCCCCCTGCCGGCCCAACCAGCGAAGATTGAACTCACCGGAACTGCCGCGGTCCAACTGCCAGCCGGGGTCCACCAGCAAGGTAGTAAAAGCGGAGGAGACCAGGGCCGGACCACAAAGCACCTGTCCTATCGCCAACGACTCAGCATCAACCACCCTGGCGTCAAGCATCTGCAATCGGCCAAGGCCGTCAACAAAGCCAATCCTGCGCCGCTCGGGGGGCAGTCGATGGGACGATCCTAGACCGCCGACCAGCGCCGCACCCAGCTGCTCAGCCGCCAGCTCCCAGCAGTCCACCTGGATCGCCCGAAGCTCTACGGTTCGACCCTCTCGGACCAAACCAAAGAGCTGAGCATGACGCCGCAGAAAATCTTGCAGATCCTCACTAAGCAGCTCCGTATCCGAGCCCTCATAGCGCAAAAGATAGCGAATCCTGGCCGACAGTCGCTCGGAGTTGGCGCCTGCACTGATCAGCTCAGAGCGAACTTCCTCCTCCAGCTCGGCCAGTCGGGGAGCTAGCTGAAGCAATTCCTCTGCAGACCAGACCAGGTCAACAGCCTGGCGACGACTGGCATGAAGCTTGGCCCTGGATATACCCCATGCGGACAACAAACCGGCCATAGGAGGCAACACCACGTGGCCGATCCCGAGCTGCTCTGCGACCGCACAGACATGCTGAGCCGCAGCTCCGCCAAAGGCAATCAGGGCATGTTCTCTGGGGTCATGCCCTCTGGCGGTAGACACCTCGCTGATGGCCTCCGCCATGCGCTGATTGGCAATCGCAACAAAGCCGGCGGCCAGCTCGAGGAGTTCAACCTCTTCAGCCCCAGCACAGTCCAGCAGCGCCCGCGCGGAGGCCTCTGGATCGAGAGCCGCTGCTCCAGACGGACCAAAGCTGTGCGGAAAACGATCAACCTGCAGACGGCCCAGAACCAGATTGGCGTCGGTCAGGGCAGCGGGACCACCAGCACCATAACAGGCCGGCCCAGGCCGCGAGCCTGCCGAGCCCGGCCCGACCTGCAGTCGGCCCATGCGCCGCGTCAGCAACGAACCACCACCGGCCGCCACGGTGACTACATCAACCGCCTGACAGTGAATCTCCCGGCCTGCGAGCTCGACCCGATCCCGGATCTCAAGCGCGCCAGCCCAGCGGCAAACGTCTGAAGAGGTACCTCCCATATCCAAGCCGATCACTGCCGCCAAGCCGAGTTCACCAGCAAGCTCGGCACAAGCCACCGCGCCCCCGGCGGGCCCCGAAAGCACTGCATCAACTGCCAGCAGGTCAGCCGGTTGGGACAGCCCACCCGAAGACTTAAACAAACGCAGCTCAGTGCCAGCAGGGAGCTGCCCGATGAGCTGCTCAACATAGGCTGCCAGCACCGGGGCCAGAAAGGCATCTGCGACAGTTGTACCGAGCCGATCGACGAGGCCGCAGCGCGGCAATACACAATGGGAGAGACTGATATTGGTGAAGCCCAGTGACTTAGCAAGCTCAGCGATCTCCAGCTCATGGCGGGGGTAAAGGTAAGAGTGCACCAGACCCACCGCCAGCGAGTCGACCCCCGCGTCGCGGAGCCGCACCAGGTCAACGAGCAGTTCCTGCCGATTCAGCTCTCGCTCGACCTCACCGCTAAAGAGCACCCGTTCGTCGACCTCAACGACACTGCTGGTCAGAGGATCCAGGCGGCCGCTTGCGGGAAACAGCTCAAAGATCTCAGCCCGCTGCTGATGGCCAATGATCAAAGCGTCAGCGAAGCCGCGGCTGACCAACAAGCCCACCGCCGCCCCAGCACCGGTCAGCATCGCGTTGGTCGCGATGGTAGTGCCAACCCTTAGGGACTCTGGGCTCTGGCCAGCCGCAAGCTCGGCCAAGACGGCTCCGGCCACCTGCGCTGGACCGGCACTGGAGAGGACCTTACGCAGATGGCGGCTGCCATCAGGAGCGATGGCCACCACATCGGTAAAGGTGCCGCCCTGATCCACAGCAAGCTGCCAGCCGCTCATGACACAGGTCCTCCCGCCGCTACCAAGCACAGCCTTGCTGAACGCCCATCAAGCCTGCGACAATCCAAGCTACAGCCTGTCGTGCACACCATGCTGTGACCTTGCCAGCCTCCGCCTACTGAGCCATGCACTTCATCGACCCACAAGATCGCAGCCAGCCGTTCCATCAGCGGGTCTTCGCCGCGGTCTGCCAGGTGCCGGCGGGCTATGTGGCTACCTACGGCGACATCGGTAGCGTGCTGGGCTCGCCGCGACTGGCGCGGCAGATAGGCTGGGCGCTGTCGTCCCTGGCCCCCGAACTTCACCCTGAGCATCAGACCATCCCCTGGCATCGCATCATTAACGCCCAAGGCGCGATCAGCTACCGAGGCGATCTGGAACGGGCCGAAAAACAGTTGCAGCGCCTGGAAGCAGAGGGCGTCCTGTTTGACGAGCACGGATTCTGCGATCTCAGACGGCACCGCTGGTCCTTTGTCGACCAGATCGATCAGGTACCAATCAAGCAGCCGGACCGATGACCCGATATACCGGTACAGGCTCGGGCTTGCCTTTCAAGACCGCCGGTTCAAGGGCCTCTACTCGCATGTAATCACCGACATCCTCAAACATCGACCGAGAGATGATCACCTCACCCGGCGGCGCCATGGAGCACAAGCGCGCCGCCACGTTCACTTCGTCACCGATCACCGTGTAGTCCATAGTCTCATGGGAGCCAATGGGCCCCCAGGTGACCTCACCCACGTTGATACCGATGCCAATACTGATCTCACGATCACCGCGAGCCTGACGAGCCCGATTCAGGGAGCGCAGCGCAGTCTGCATCTCCAAGCCACAGCGAACCGCCTGCAGCGAGGCCTGAGGGTCATCGCGGGGCACCCCAAACAAAGCCATCATTCCATCGCCCATATACTTATCGAGGGTGCCGCCAAGCTTAAACAGCACCTCAACCATCACTTCAAAGTACTCATTGAGCATGTGGGTGACCTGCTCGGCAGTCATCATGTCGGACATCCGAGTGAAGCCGCGGATATCAGTAAACATCATGGCGACCCGTCGCATCTCGCCGCCCTGCACCAGGTCCAGCTTGCCCGAGACGACCTCCTCGACCAGATTGGGAGACAACAGCCGACCCAGCCTGGCGCGCTGTTCACTCTCCTCCTGCACCTGCTGCATCAAAGACGCGTTCTTAAGAGCAACTGCGGTTTGATTAGCGATAGAGGTGAAAAGCTTGAGATCTTTCTGCGAGAAAGCCCGAGCCTGCTGCAGGCTGTCCACATGCATCGCTCCAAACAACTCATCCTCATACAGCAGGGGCACGCACATGGCAGAGCGCATCGACAGGGCGAGAATCGACTTCGACGACTCGAAGCGGCCATCAGCACTGGCGTCGGTGCACAGGATCGCCTTGCGGTTCGAGATCACCTGATCCAGGACCGTCTGGCTCAAGCGGATTGCGTCCTTAAGTTCACCGCCACCGCGCTCCATGACCATTCGCGGCTCGAGGGTCTCGCCATCTTCACACATCAACAAGATCGCACAGCGATCTGCAGAGATAAGCTCAAAGCTACGCTCAGCGATGGCACGAAGCATCTCATCAACGTCCAGGTCCATTCTGAGTGCGGCATTGAGTTCGTGGGCGATACGCAGCTTGTCATAGTCCCGCCGCAAGGCGTCGGCATTCTGAATCTGATCACCAGGCAGGAACCGGTCCTGCTCACCGGCAAAGGAGTCCGCGACCTGAATGGCCGGTTCGCTGGCAATCAGCGAGACCTTGGACGGCGCTGACCCTGGCACCGGCCCAAGCATCGTCACCCCGCCGCCAGAAGGCGGCGTGCCCATCTCTCGCATCACCGGGGTAATGCCGGTACTGGGACGCTCCGCGCGGAAGCGGAAGCGGACCGTACCGAACACCACTTCATCACCGTTCACAATGTCGCGCTCAGCTACCCGCTCACCATTTACATAGGTGCCGTTGCGGCTGCCCATATCCTTGAGGCTATAGACGCCCTCCTGGCTGCGCTGAATCTGCGCATGAAACTTGGAGACTGAGCGGTCGTGCACCTCAATGGTGTTGTCAGGATGCCGCCCAACCGTGCTCAACGCACCAACGGCGTGGCGCTCGAGGGGTGCATGTTCCGGGATCAGGTGGGCTTTGCTCATGTCCAGCGCACAATCTACCTCAAAGCTGCCCGGTCGAGGGAGGCCCTGGTGCGACAAGAGCAGCGCTTTTCGCAGCGTCCAACCCGGTCTCCGTGTATACAGCCGCTGCGGGGCTATACTCGCAGCCCCTTAACTGCACCAGTTATTCGGTGCCGGAGACCGCATGGCTACAGCCCGCCAGCTGCTGATCAGCTTCATGATCTTATCCCTATGCGCTGCCTGTGAGAGTGAACTGAGCCTGCTCACCTCGGGCCAGGCCGAGGCCTTCTTTTCGGTGCAGGGGGAAATGGACGACCTCTGGGTAGTGGGCGCGGACCAGGGCAGCGGGCCGGTAGTGCTGCAACTGCAGGGTGAACAGGGCCGAAATCTCAGCTGGACGCGCCATGATACCGGGCACAGCGGCGACATCTGGTGGGTACAGCCCTTCGAGCAGGAGGTCATCCTGGTGGGTTCTGACGGACTGATCCTGGAGTACGACCGCAGCTCAAACAGCTTTCAGCGCATCAATGGCCCAGCAGCAGAGATCACCTTCTTCGGAGTCTGGGGCGCCGACAGCAGCGACCTGTGGGTCGTCGGTGGCAGCCTCGGTGCGGACGGCAACGGCAGCGTCTGGCGCCGCCAGGACGGTCAGTGGGCCGAACACAACGAAGCTGTGCTGACCGAGGCTGAGAGCGGAACCCTCTACTTCAAGGTCGATGGAACCGCCGCCGATGACCTGTGGATCGTCGGCAGCAGAGGCATTGCCATGCACTGGGACGGGACCCGCCTCAACCCCACCGAGACCGGAGCAGGCAGCGCATCTCTGTTTACCGTTAAGGCTCGAGCTGAAGGAGCGGTCGCCGTCGGTGGCCTCGGTCTGGCCACCATCGTGCACCGACACGGTGACAGCTGGGTCGACTACAGCCCCAGCTTCCAGCCACAGGTCAACGGCGTGTGTACCGGCGGCAACCAACTCTATGCGGCCGGCGCTCAGGGCAGCTGGCACCACTTCGACCCTGAAGCAGAGGCCTGGACCAGCACTATGGAGCTGTTGACGCTACAGGACTATCACGCCTGCTGGGCCGACGCTGACGGCAACCTGATGATGGTAGGCGGACACATCTCTGCAAATCCGTTTAACGAAGGCGTCATTGCCTTCATGGGCCCGACCAACGTACCGCCACCGCCAGGCACCCCTTAGCATCGAGAGGAAACTCCATGAGCACCACCAACTGGACCCCATCTACCAGCTGCACTCAGATCTTCGCCCGCCTCTCCGGCGACTACAACCCGGTTCACCTCGACCCCGAACACGCCAAGGGCGCTGGCTTCCCCGACATCATCGTCCATGGCATGTGCGTAATCGGCGCAGCCGCACGGGCTGGCAACCTGGCCGCTCCGTCGGGAACGGTCCTGCAAGGCCTCGATGTACGCTTCGCCAAGCCGGTATTGCCTCAGCAGCAGATCGCTATGGCATGCAGTCCCAAAGCAGTCGACGGCGGGACCAAGGTCAAAGTAGAGGCAACCCTGAGCAATGGCGACCGGGTAATGAGTCCCGCCAACTTCACCTATGGCATCGCCGATGCGCCACCAGAGCTGGGGCGCGGGGTAACCACCGAAGCCGACGATGGCGACATCGTTGGCGACGTCTTCCGCGTCGACGGCGCCCAGTTGACTGAATACAAGGAAATCACCGCGCCAGAGAGCTGCCCTGAGAATGAGGCCGTGCCTTCCATGACCTGCCTACTGGGCATGACCGGCGCCCTGGAGAAGGCCTTCAAAGGGCAGCAACCAGAGCGACCTGGCACCTGGGTCCACCTGCGGCAGTCGGGCTTGTTCTACCGCCCCATCGAGCTGGATACGGACTACATCTGCCGAATCCAGGGCGGCCGCACCAAGGTTCGCTCCTCCGCCATCGGCGCCTACATCACCATCCCCTTCCTGGTCGAAGGGGCCGACGATGGTGCGCTGGTATCCAGCGGTTCCTGTGTGCTGCTGTACTCGTTTGAACGAGAGGCCGAAGACAGCTGAAGCTCAGTTGCAGGTCGACTCGGTGACGGTAAGCGCATCAATGAGGTGCGCATTGGTCTGGCCACCGGTACCGGCGGTAAAACCCACATAAGCGGGGAAATCAAAATGCCCGGCAAGGTCGGTGTCGATGTAGGTCTCATTATCGATGCTCACGGTCAGATGCGGCGCCTCAATATTCACCGACATCTGGTGCCAGCCGGTATCCTCCATTTCAGGCAACACGGCCCACTCCGCTAGATTGAGCAGGTCGCCGTCAAAGTAAAAGCCGAGGTGGTCCTCACCGGTTGGGTCGATCCCATCTTCAGGGTTGTAGTAGGTGTCCACCTCAAGGGACCAACCCGGCAGCGCCGGGCCGCAACCGACACAGTCCGATAGTGCTGTCGTGCAGTTGGAGTTCCCGCCAAAGCCCATGGCGCAGCCTGCTCCCCCCAGGAAATTGGGCTGCCCATCACCATCCGTGTCCATCCGGGTGGTATCGAGGGCGGTCAACGAGAAACCATCTGCGCCGCTGCCGTCGCCGATGTAGAAGGAAAAGTCGATCTGCACAGTGCGGCCGGTTACCGCCTGAGCGGTCTCAAAGGCCGCCCCGACCTGCGAGGTGTCCTCGGCATTGGTGAGCTGCAAACGGTCCTCTGCAGTGTCCCACGCGGCGCTGCCCATAAACTCCCAGGTGCTGGCATCAAGGCTCTGATAAACCGTAATGTGACCGCGACAGATGCTGATCGTCTCGGTGGTCACGGCATCGCAGGAGTCGGTCGCCACCAGCGTCAGCTGCTGGGTCCCCTCAATTGGCCCGGCTTCCCACACACACTGAGCATCGCCGCTGGCATCCGGCGTGCCCTCCCAGATCGGCCCACCAGGGTCCACCGACCAGGCGATCTGGAGGCTCTCGTCAGGGTCCTCCACATCGTTGACCAGAGCACGCAGGTCGTTGGCTCCAGCATCCACCACCGCGCCATCATAAGGCTCGAGGATCACCACCGTCGGTGGAGCATTAGGAGCCGACTCCAGGGGAACGTAGATCTCATCATGATTGGGATCATTACTGACGATCTTCAAGGTCGCCGCGCCACCGGTAGTCAGCAAGGGCAGCGACAGGCTCTGGTCCTGTGGAATGGTCGCCGGCAGCTCAACGTTGCCTACCGTCCAACCTTCACCGACGATCTCTACATCGCCCATGCGCAGGTCACCGCGGCCGATGTTGGTGACCACCAAGCTGGTCTCAGCACTTTCAGTACAAAAACCCATAACCGAAACTTCCGCTGGATTGAGTTGAAGTAACGGAAGCTCCGCCGGCGGCTGATTTCCAGAACGAAAATTCTGGTCAGAACAGCTCGCCACAGCCAACAACAACAGAACCATCAATACCGGGTGAAAACGCATCATGTAGGTCGATCCATCCACATACAAGGTAGCACGAAGCACAACGCCCACAGGTGAAAGCGTCATCTCATCAACGGATCCGGCCTTCTACAAAGGGCACCTCCCACACCCGATCATGATGAATCGGTCCATGGCCAAAATACCCCCCTTCGCCAAACAACTCACCGTGGTCTGAGGTCACCGTAATCCAGGTATTGGGCGGCACGCAGTCGTAGAGCTGTTCAAACAGGCGATCCACACCACGGACCGCCTCCACCTGACGGGCACGGAGCGCCTCCAACAGCTCAACCTTGAACCATGAAGGTGCCTCAGCCTGCTCCACCAACCCAAAACCGCGCTCCTTTACCTCGTCGAGGCGCCGCGCCACCCCGTGCACCCCGCTGAGGTGCGGTAGTTCGCCAGGGTCCTGACCGGCACAGACGTAGGGGTAGTGGGTCTCACCCAGGTTGAGCAGGTGGAACTCCGGTCTGTGCTCCGCAAACTGTAGCTTCGAGAGCATTGCCCCAAAGTCGTTGTGTGAATCCATCAAGGAGAATTGGTCAAAAGACCGATTCATTCCAGTGGCCGGGTTGAGCACCGGCAACGAGACCTGCGCAGAGCAGCGGTATCCCAAACCGTCACGTAGCAGGGTCGGTAGCCACAAGGACGGCAGCAGTTCCTTAAAGCTGACCTCACACCCCAGACGCTGGGAGAAGCGTAGAAACTCCTTCTGGTAGTAGCTGGAAGCAAACACCCGCTGCGGGCTCTGATGAGGCAGCAGCCCAGTGAGCAGATTGTAATGGCTGGGACCGGTCCAGCTGGCATAGGACCAACGTCGCTGCGGATCACCCAGCCGCAGCATGTTGGCCGGGGCGGCCTCCATAAAAGTGTCAAATCGACACGAGTCAAGAACCACCAGGATGTAATTACCGGCGCCCTCCTTGGGCGCTGGCTGCAGCCCGGGGTCCTCTGCCCCATCGTCGGGCTCAAAGGCCCCCTCATCCTCGGCCGCACGTGGATCAATAAAGGCCTCAGCCGCAGCCGCGAGACGATCGCGAAGCCCGCTCAGACGACTCAATTGCCCTGCTCCAGGTCGTCTCGCAGCGCAAGACTGACCGGCGCTCCAGCCCCAAGGCGCCAGGGTCGCCGCAGAGTGCGAGCCATCTTACGGGCGTGCACCAGCCGGATCCCGTGCCGATTACGGCGCTTGCTCAAGAGCCGCGCAAACAACTGATAGCAGGCCTCTACCGGGGACGGCAGGGCTCCCAGCAGGGGCGGACTGATGCGGCCCAGGGAACCCAGTAAGAACGCCCAGGAGATGGCCTGACGCGAGGGCGGGTTCCCTGAAATGGCAGTCACCCAACCCCGCCCGCCACCTTTCAAGCGATAGCGATAAAGACCGAACGAACCAGCAAGCTGGCGCTGTATGAACAGCGGTAGCTTCAGCGCCGGTTGCATGAAGTCGGTCTGCGCGGCAAAGCTCGCTATGGCCCGATCACCGACCAGATAAATGCGTTCATTGCGTGGCCGCTCTTGAACCTCTCCAACAAAGACACTGCAGCGGGGCCAGCGCTTCATGCGCTCGCGAAAGCGCGGATGATCAAAGCTGCTGTAGAGCCAATCCAGCAAGACTCCGGCCCCCGCCGCTTCCTCGTAGAAGCCACCGCAATGAATGTCGAGCGGCAGTGCTGCTCCGCAATAGCGTTCAAAGCGCTTTGAGAAATCATCGACGCGGCCCACCACGTGGGGGCCGAAGCCGACCACCTGAAGGGCGGCGCGCTGCAGATCCACATCACCACCAATCTCAATATCAGCCTCCTCAATGGAGCCAAAGCCACGCTCCGCGGCCAACCGCAATTGAGGATTTTGCTGGGGGTCCAAACCCAACAACCTGGCACAAACCGCATCGTGAGCGACCGCGTTGTCCGCCACTACCAGCAGGCCAAGATGATGGCCGGATTGCGTCATTGTGCCGCCACCGAAACCCACCTCAATAGCATCAGTGATCACCAGATCGGGATCGGTAACCTCAAGCATATCGACCACACGCCTCGCGTTGTGGCGATTGTGTCCATCCAACCGGTCCACACCCCTTAAGAAGCCGACTCCCTGCAGATCCACCGCCCCGCACAGCCCGCCAGCAAGCACGCTGGTCTTAAGCTTGGGGAACAACACGACCGCGTCGGCATGATAGAGCTCATAGCCGGCCACTACCCGATCCCAATAGCGCAGGTCGACATCCAGCTCAGCATCCAGCAGATCACGCTGTTCACGGCTCATGCGCCGCCCAACTGAGAGCTGATAGCGATAGAGCTGCGCTTCATCGGTCGGTCGGACCGTGACCTGCCCCCGAAACATGGCCTCCAGGGCCAGATAGCCTTCCCTGGCCAGCGGCCCCACCCGACCCCGCGCCCGACGCGCCTGGTGCCGCGCGGAACAACCCAAAGCAGCACTGCCGGAGAACAACACCCGCAGCTGAGATTGACGGGCAAACAGAGCCTCAAGTGCTCCGGCAACCAACTCAGGTCGAGTGCTGCTGGCGGTAGCAAAGCGCCGATGACTCAACAACCAGTTGGCCTTGGCCACGACGTTGCCACGCAAGCTTGGAGCCACAAAACGCAGGCCCCTGCTCACGGCCTCACGAACGGCGTCCGTGTCGTAGCCGCTGACCCTGCCGACCCAGACCCGCGCCTTGCTGTTCTCCCTTGGCAGAGCAGCCTCCTAGTCCTGCACTGGCAGCTAAGGCCCCCTGCCCTCGCCCTCCTCCTCGAGGGCCAGGTCCTCGGGAAAGAGCTGATCGCTACCCTTGCGCTGATGCTCGCGAAGCTTGCGCTTGCGCTTGCGCACCTGAGCCTCGTGCTCCTTGCGGGCACGTTCCTCAAGAATCCACTGCTCTGCAGCAAAGCCCGGGTCCCAGGCGCAGAGCGTAGACCCCGCCCGCGACGAACTCAGCGGCGGGCTCAGGCTGATGACATTGCCCGGACCAGTAGATGCAAAGCGGTACAGCCATGCGGCGGCATCCTGCTCCATGGACTCACCACCGGCGAACTGCTTGCAGCGCCAGGGGCCTGATTGAGCCCCGGCGGGGTCGTCTGCCGGCGCTGCAGGCGCGCCCAACAGGAGAGCCATAACCGCCACTGCGAGTAGCGCGGCTACAAGGGCAACCCTGACCACTGGTCTGGACGACATCACACCTCCCTGGCTGGAGACAGCCTATCAGGACACAGGCCGGCTTACGATACGCACCTGAGCAAACTGGCGATGCCCCGCCCTGCCGCTATGGTGTCCGTAACCACTCTGCTTAGCGCCAACCCAGGGCGAGCCGGATGCTCCACCAACCCCGCGATTTATGCCAATCATCCCGGCATCGAGACAGCGAGCCACCCGAGCTGCATGGTCCTCAGCGCCAAACACTACCGCACCGAGCCCGTAGTGACTGTCGTTGGCCAGGCGAACCGCCTGCTCATCATCGGCGACCCGCATTACGCAGGCTACCGGCCCGAAGGTCTCAGTGCGCATGATGTCCATCGTGTGATCGAGACCGGCAAGTACTGTGGGCACAACGAAGTTGTCCCGGTGGCCCCGCCCCCCAGCCAGCAGAGTAGCGCCCTCATCCAGGGCGGCCTCAATCTGTCCCCGCACATGCTCCGCCTGGCGCACATTGATCATCGGACCTACCTGCACTCCCTCCTGAGCTCCGTCGCCCTGTTGAAGGCCCGCGACGCCCTCTACCAGGGCCGCCTCAAACTCAGCGGCGACCGCCTGATGAACGTAAATCCGCTCCGTACTGACACAGACCTGACCTGCATTTCTGAAGCCATTTCGAACCGCAAATTGAGCCGCTGCGGCAACATCAGCATCCTCCAGAACCAGCAGCGGGTCTTTGCCTCCCAGTTCAAGAATCACCCGCTTCAGAGATGAAGAGGCTCTGCCAAGGATATCGATTCCCGCGGCACGTGACCCGGTAAAGGCAACCAGATCAACGGCGGCATTCACCAGGGCCCGACCCTGCTGATCAGCACCATGGACGATCTGCAACACTCCCTGCGGCAACTGAGCCGCCAGCAGATCCACGTATGCCTGGGCGATAAGAGGGGTCTCCTCCGAAGGCTTAAGGACCACGCTGTTGCCAGCCATGAGCGCTGGCAACACCATCCAGTGCGGCATCGAAATGGGGAAATTCCAGGGTGTAATCGCCGCGCAGACACCATAAGGATCATGAAACAAGGTCGTCTGAGTCGAGCCATCTACAAGCAACTCAGGCTGCAGCGCCGCCACCATTTCATCCAGATCGGACTCCATCCCGGCCCCACAGGAACGCACCTCGCCGCGAGCTTCACGCAGGGGTTTACCCATCTCGGCAGTGAGCAGCGCACCCAGCGCATCACTCTGGTCCATGAACAGCTTCGCTGCTGGCTCAATGGCAGCACGACGACCGGCAAGTCCCAGGGCAGCCCAACCCGGCTGCGCGGCCCGAGCACGACCGACCACTGCTGCGACTTGCTCTGGCGGAGTCACTGAGACAGCACCGACTCGCTCCCCTGTAGCTGGGTTATAGGAATTCAGTTCCATCACTTTTCACCCTCGACAAGGAGCCAAAAAGATCGCCGCAACGACCTGATGAGGTCAGCAGTCTGAACCCTGGCGCCCACAAGATCCAGGACCCTAGAGCTGGCCGCCACAGTGATACCCTCTAAAGCGCAAGGTTCAGCTGCAGGAGATCTGACAACATGTCTGACGACCAGCAATCCCAAGAAGAACGCAACGAGTTCCCCGAGAGTCCCGGGGCTGATGCCCTCATTGAGCCGCAACAACTTGACCTGGGCAGTCGTTACCTCCGCCGGCGAGAGCTGGGCAGCGGGGGCATGGGAACCGTGGTCAAGGGCTGGGACCGCACCTTGGGTCGACAAGTGGCTATCAAGACCATGCCGGCCGAAGCACCAGGCAGCATTCGACGCAAGCGGTTCCTGAGTGAAGCACGTATCACCAGCCAGCTGACCCACCCGGGAATTCCGCCCATTCATGACCTGTTCTGCGATGAAGACAACAGCCTGTGCTACTCCATGAAACTGATCCGGGGCCAGAGCCTCGGAGAAATCCTCGCCGGGCTCCGCGATCCAAGCCTCAAAAGCGACGATTCCTTCAACCTGCAGCGCCTGATTGAAATCTTCCGCAAGGCCTGTCAAGCCGCCGCGTACGCCCACACCCGCGGGGTTATTCACCGTGACCTAAAGCCCGACAACATCATGGTCGGCGGCTTTGGTGAAGTACTGGTCATGGACTGGGGTCTAGCGCGGATGCTGGACGACAGAACCACGACAAATGAAGAACAGGCCGAGACGGGTGCCGGCATCCCAACCCTGGCCGACCCCATTGCCACCCAAGACGGCGCAATCGTCGGCTCGCCTGCCTACATGGCACCCGAGTGTCAAGAAGGCGATCCGAGCCTGGTCAGCGCACGCTCGGACGTCTATTCCCTCGGCGTTCTTCTCTACGAGCTGCTCACCCTGCAGCGCCCCTTTGAGGCGGACAACCTGCCACGACTGCTGTACCTCAAGGCAACCCACAGCTTCCGCCACCCCTCAGAGCGGAGTCCAGAGCGGGAGATCCCTCAAGAGCTGGAGAGGATCTGCCTGAAAGCCATGGCCATTGAGCCGGAGCAGCGCTATGCCGACGCTGGAGACCTGACGGTTGAGCTCGAGCAATACCTTGAGGGAGTTCGACCCCGGCTCGAAGCTGACCTCCTGGTACGCCGCGGCCACACCCAGATGCTGGAGTTTGGCAGCCGGGCACAGCAAGCTGACGAAGCGGAGTTGCGGGCCATGGCGCTGCGCTCAGAACTCAACAGCTGGGACCCCCTGGAGCTCAAGCGCCTCAGCTGGGAAGCTGAGCGACACGCAGCCGACGCTATGGCAGCCGCAGACGAGGCCTTCAGCATCTGCGAGGCGAGCTTCGAGGCAGCGCTCTCCCACGTGCGCGGTCACCATCCTGCTCGACTGGGCTTGGCAGACCTGTACTGGCTACGCTTCCTGCAAGCCGAAGCCAACAGCGACAAACGCTGGATGAAGCGCTGCCACGAACGCATCGAGCGCTACGCTCCTGGCCGATATCGGGACCGTCTGATCGGCAACGGCAGCATCAGCGTCATGAGCACTCCGCTCGGTGCCGACGTCACCCTACAGCCCATCGTCCTCAGAGATGGGCGACGCGTGCCAGACAAAGAGATCCAACTGGGCCAGACCCTGCTTCAGCACCAACAGGTCGCCATGGGCTCTTACCTGCTCAAAGTGGCGGCGGAAGGCTACGCTCCTGCTCAGCTGCCGCTGCTGGTGGAGCGCCTTCAAGACCTGATGATCGACGTTGACCTGGTTCCCAGCGAGCAGCTCCACCAGAACTTCCTACACATACCCGCAGGACCGATCCGCCTTGGCGGCGACCCTGCCGCACTTTCGGGACATGCCGAGAGCTTTATCGATCTGCCCGACTACGCCATCTCCCGCTACCCGGTCACCACCGCCGAATACCTGCGCTTTCTGGCCGCCCTGTGGAAACGGGATGAAGCGGCGGCACGCAGCCACCTACCGCGAGCACGCGGGCAAGGGGGCGAGCCCGGGCCGGTGCTCTTCGAACTGGCTGAAAAGGGCGACTATGAGTTGCCGCTGCGCGATGCGCACGGCAGGACCTGGCACGGCGAGCAGGCCATCGTTTCCATCTCCATCCGCAGCGCCCGAGCCTATGCTGACTGGCTCACCGAGCAACATCCCGGGAACCGCTTCCGGCTGCCGACAGAGAGCGAGTGGGAGAAGGCCGCTCGTGGTACAGACCGACGCCTGTTTCCCTGGGGCGACCGGTTTGACGCAAACTTCTGCGTCATGGCCGAGAGCAGCGCAGAAGCCCCGGGGCTACCCGCAGTAGGCAGCGTTCCCGGCGACTGCTCACCCTATGGAGTACGCGATCTGGCTGGCGGAGTCCGTGACTGGGTCAACTGGGATCAGGAAGCCTCGGGCAACGACAATGAAGCGGTCCTACGCGGTGGTTCCTATGGCACCGTCGAGGTCTACTCGCGATGCTGCTCAAGAAGCGTCGTTTCCACCAGCTACCTGGGTTCACACGTCGGCTTTCGCCTTGTGCAGGAGCTCAAAGAGCCGATTACCAGTTAACGGTCACGATGAACAGGTGGACCTCCCGGCCACCCGAAGACTGTGCGGTCAACACCGTAGTACCGCCCTTGCCCAGGCTGCTGGTGATCTTGTGATCACGTCCTCCAGGGTCGGTGACTGAGACCCGAGTCTTGGCCTTACCACCAGCGAAAGACTCCAGCTTCACAGCAAGCGTGCGGCCTGCGACCGCACCACTTCCAGCCGAAGCTCCTGATGCAGACAGGGAAAACTTCATCGAATCCAGGAACTTCCAGCCACCATAGCCAGGCACCCGCCCCAACACAGAGCTGTGCTTATTGGAGCGCTGGTCACTGCCGGACGCACCCTTGGTGCCACGCACGACATCGACCACAACCGACACCGAGTCAGCGGCCAGCACGGTCTCTACACCCAGACCTGCTGCGGTCGGAGACAGGACCACCGCGCCCGCAGCAGCCACTACCGAAAGCAAGGCCACAACAAGGTTTCCTCGGCGGAATCTAACAAGCTTCATCTCATCCCTCCGTCTCTGCATCCGACTCTACGAACCAGATGATAGCGGGCTCCTCAGAATTCTCCTGCATCACCATGACCAGAGGACCGTCGCTCTCGATGGACTCGATGTCAATGGTGTGATCGGCGGGGGCTGCAGGAACCACTGCAAGTGGAGACTCATCCACCCGCAACTCAGCAGGCTGCAGCAGGACCATCAGCATCGCCGCCGCCGCCGCGCCAAGGCTGGGACCCAACAGCCACGGCAGCCAGGAGCGACGGGGTCGCCCCATCCGCTGTGGCCGGCCGACCACCACATCTGCCGCAGCAGGGACGGCGAGAGTAGCGACCTCCTCGCTGAGCGGACCGTCAGGCAGTCGCTCCTCAATCTGCTGCCAATAGCCACTGAAGTCTTCTGCTTCAACCGCCGAGTCCAACTCAAGCTGAATAGAGCCGGACAAGCGCACCAATCCTTCAAGGATCTCCTGAGCGACGGGATCTTCCTGCAGCATGCGCTCGGCCAGCTCGGACTCCCGGCCAACCGTCTCACCGTCGTAATAACGCTGAATCAGCTCTTCCCGCTCGGTAGGCTTCATCGTGTCTCCCATCACCGCAGATCCTCCAACAGCACCTGAAGTTTCTTGCGCGCATAAAACAGGCGCGACATCACCGTTCCCTCAGCGACCCCGACGGTCTCGGCGATCTCCTTGTAGCTGAGCCCCTGCACCTCACGCAGCAGGACCACCTGCCGCTGGTCCTCAGGAAGCTCAGCGATGGCTTCACCGATGCGACCCGCCAACTCCCTACGGCGCAGGCTCTGTCCCGGACCAGGCAGGGGGCGCGGACCGGTTTGATGAGCATCAGACAGATGCAGCCGACCCTCATCCAGGGGCGTCTCTCGAGACCGATAGGCTTTACGTTTCTGATCGATGCCAAGGTTGATCGTGATCCGGTAAATCCAGGTGTAAAAGGACGAGTCGCGCCGAAAGCTCGGCAGGCTCCGATAGGCTTTAATAAAGGCCTCCTGGGTCACCTCACGAGCATCCTCCTGATTGCGCATCAAGCCGAAAGCAACTCGAAACACCCGGCCCTGATAGCGGTCAACCAGCACCCGGTACAGATCGCGCTCACCCTCGATGATCCGCTCGACCAGTTCCTGATCAGAGGTCTCGCCAGCCATCTGCGTTCCGCTCAGCTTCGCAGCGTCTCCCATGAGCGCTCCCATCTCATCGGTGTCCCAGCTCAAGGACTGCCCCGATACGGCTCTAGACTCCCGCCCTCGGCAACACGCCGAAGAGCCGGATTTGTTGGGATAGACGAAGCTCGAAGCAAAACCATTCAGAGTTCCGCAAAAAATTCAGTCAAGGTCCGGCGCAAGTGGTAGTAGCACCAGTGCTTCAAAGCCTTCTCCAGGGCCGCCGCCATAGAGCTGCAGACGCCCCCTGAGCTTTCGGATCACCTCCCATGCCGCCATCAAGGCAACATCTTCCTGATCCCGGTCACAACCGAAGAAGTCATCAACGAGCTCCTTGAGACGCACACTTTCTTCAGCGGGAGGAACACCACAACGAATGCGCAGCGATGCCATATCGACGGCGTCCCCTGATGGCGCCCATAGAGACCGCGGCGCCTGCTCCACTGCAACCGCGAAGAAGACCTTCTCTGATCGGCTGCCGGCCGCAACCCTGGCCAGATTACTCAACGCGCGTAAGAGATTCTGCCGCCCTGCCATCACCACCACAGGCTGCTCGGGGTGCAACACCGCGGGCATCGACTGACCAGCGTTCTGCTCAAGCCACCAGACCACGCGAGAGCTCAGCTCGCCCAGGTCCACCCGATCCCGGCCGCGGGACAGATTCTCCCTGGCCAGCTTCTGAAAGCGCGCAACCACCTCGCCAGCGCGCTGCGCCTGAGCCGTCATTCGCTCGACCACCTGCTGACTGTCTTCACCGGGTCCCGCATCGGCACCCAGCAAAAGGTTGGTCAGATGGTTGTTGATCTCGTGCGATATCGCACCCAGTAGATACCCGAGCGACGCGGCTCGCTCCAGGTGCCCCAACTCGCTGCCCTGCGACTCTACCTCAGCGAGCAGACCAACGGCATCACTTGAAACCTCCTGTGCGCTCTCATGAGTCGCCACCGATTGTCCATCTCGCTCCATATTCAATGCGCCTCCTGCCAGTTCAGACCGTCTCCAGATTCCACTTTGAGGGCTACCGACAGAGGCAGTGCTGCCTCCATCACTGAGACCACCGTGGAGCGCACCTCTTCAAGGCGCGCCTCGGGCACCTCCAGAACCAACTCGTCATGTACCTGGAGAAGCAGCCGAGTATCACCGAGCGCCCCAGAACGAAGGAGTTCGTCAACCTTGATCATCGCCACTTTAATCACATCAGCGGCGCTGCCCTGGACCGGGGTGTTAACCGCTGTGCGGCGAGCCGACTGACGCTGGTTGTAGTTGGATGAGGTCAAGCCTGAAATCGACCTCTTCCTCCCCAACAGGGTGGTGACAAAGCCCCGTTCCCGAGCCTCTTCGACGCAGCGGTCCATGTAGCGATCAATCTCGGGATACCGCTCCTTGTAGCGCTCAATGTAAGCGCTGGCCTCCTTGCGCGAGATCCGTAGCGTCTTCGACAGGCCATACTCGGTCTGCCCGTAGACCAGTCCAAAATTGATCGCCTTGGCGGCCCTACGCTGCTCGTCTGTTACTTGCCCCTCAGCAACTTCAAAGACCTCGGCTGCCGTTGCCCGATGTACATCGCTGCCAGAGGCAAAGGCCCTGGCGAAGCCCCCTTCGCCACCGCACAGATGGGCCAACAGGCGCAACTCAACCTGCGAGTAGTCTGCACTCAGCAGACGAAAGCCGGGTGCGGCAACAAAGGCCTCGCGCACGCGGCGCCCCTCGGCGGTCCGAATTGGGATGTTCTGCAGATTTGGGTTGTTGGAAGACAACCTTCCGGTGGCTGCAACGCTCTGGTTGAAATTGGAATGAATCCTACCCGTCCGAGGATTCACCAGCGGAGGCAGCGCGTCCACGTAGGTGGACTTCAGCTTGGCGAGCATACGAAAGCGAAGGATCGCTTCGGGCAGGGGGTGCGCGTGGGCCAGTTCCTCCAACACCGAAGCATCAGTCGACGGCCCGGTCTTGGTCTTGCGCACGACCGGCAGCTCAAGGTCCTCAAACAGAATCTGCGCCAGCTGCTTGGGTGAGGCGGTGTTGAACTCCCGTCCAGCGTGTTCCCAGCAGCGCGCTTCCGCCGCCTCAATCTCAGTAGCAAGCTCGGCGCTGTATTGCTGCAGCAGATCCACATCGACCAGGACCCCCCGCTGCTCCATGCGCGCCAGCACCCCCACCAGCGGCACCTCCACATCGCGATACAAGGGCATCAAGCCCGCCTCATCTAGGGCCTCGGTCATCGCCGGGTAGAGTCGATGCACGACATGCGCGTCTTCTGCGGCATATTCAGTCGCCTGAGCGAGAGGGATGGGCGCGAACTGACCATCGCTATCCTCAGTCACCTCGTCGTAAGCCACCATCTTGTGCTGCAGCCAGGTGAGCGCCAGACCATCGAGCTTGTGCGAGCGGCGACCGGGATTGAGCAGATAGGAAGCGATTAAAGTATCGCCACCAATGTTGGCCAGGGGCATCCCTGCCCGCTCCAACACCACCGCGTCATACTTCAGATTCTGTCCCAGAAAGCGCTTTGAAGGGTTGCCCAGGATCGACTTGAGATAGAGCTTGACCCGACGGGTCGGGAGCTGTCGATCTGCCCCCTCTCCAGTGTGTGCAAGGGGCACGTAGAAGGCCTGCTCATCGTCCACACAAAAAGAGATGCCCACCAGCTCGGCCCTCATGGGGTCCAGCGATGTGGTCTCCGTATCCACGGAGATCTGCTCCGCGGCCGACAACGCGTCCACCAGATCGCGAAGCTGCTCATCTTCGGTGACACAGACATAGCGATCCGAAGACAGAGACTTCATATCACCGCCCAGGTCGGCCAGAAAACGATGGAACTCAAGCTCCTGAAACAGCTCCCGCACCGGACCGACCTGCTCAGGCGGAAAGCGATAGCTGGCTCCCTCCAGGTCGAGCTCCACCGCCACTTCACAGTCAATGGTCGCCAAGGTGTAGCTGAGCTTGGCACTGTCCAAAGCGCCCTCGGCGAGCAGTGGCTTACGGCTCCGGCCCTTGACCTCCTCAGCGTGAGCAAAGACCTCCTCGATGGGCCCGTAGTTCTGGATCAGATCGGCAGCTCCCTTCTTACCGATCCCGGCAACCCCGGGAATGTTGTCCGAGCTATCACCCATCAACGCCAGGATGTCGATGATCCGCTCCGGGGGTACGCCCCACTTCTCGACTACCTGCTGCGGACCAATTCGCTGGTCCTTCATGGTGTCGAGGATGGTGACGCGGCTGCCGTCGACGAGCTGCATCATGTCCTTGTCGCCAGTAACTATGGTGACGTCACAAGACTCCTTCCAACGGGTGGCAAGGGTGCCGATCACGTCATCGGCCTCGTAGCCCTCCAGCACCACATGGGCGATGCCCAGGGCTTCCGCTACCCTGGGGAAGATCGGCATCTGCCGCCTCAGTTCATCGGGCATGTCCGGACGAGTCCCCTTGTAGTCGGGGTACAACTCGTTTCGAAAAGTCCCACCAGGCGGATCCCAGCACAGCACCAGGTGATCGGGCTGATAGTCCTTAACCAACTTGAACAACATGGCGCAGTAGCCATACAAAGCCCCAGTCGCCTCACCCCGTGAGTTGGTCAGGTTGCGAATGGCGTAGTGAGCGCGAAAGGCGATGTTGGGCCCATCCACCAGATAGACACTGGGTCGACCATCGGCAGCGACCTGGTTAACCGGGGCCGCCTCCGTAGCGGTTACAGACGGCGACGATTCCGGAACAGGAGGCGCGGAATCCTCAGCCCCCTCCACGCCCAGGAGGGACAACTGCTGACCTGCTTCGTTCACTGCCTCTATCCTCCACCGCAGTTCGGCACCTACAGCACAAAAAACCACCGGGGCCAGAATCGGTGGCGATGGTAGCAGGGATGGGAGATGGACTGGGGCACTCCGCACAGCAAGCAGCAGAATTTGACCAAAATCAACAGCCTGACCGCGAAACTACGGCCAGGAACCTGCTAGTTTTCTGAGCGATGATCGGGATGCAACCCCTGGGCTCGGCCGCTACCGGCCACCCCGAGACAACCCACGCGGCCATTGACGCCCTCAAGGCAGGCGGCAACGCCATGGACGCTGCCTTGGCAGCGGCCCTCACGGCTGCTGTCTGTGAGCCCCTGCTGATGGGCTTTGGCGGTGGCGGTGTGTTCACCGTCCGGGACGGTCGTAGCGGAACGGTCGAAGTGCTCGATTGCTTCTCGGTGTTTCCCGGACATGGCCACGGCCTTGAGGCCCGAAACTTCACGCAACTCGCCGTTAACTACGGCCCAACCACTCAGTTTTTCCATGCTGGAGCTGGCTCGGTAGCGGTGCCCAGTATTGCAGCCGGCTTTGAGGCCTTCCACCAGCGCTGGTGTACCCTGCCGCGCGAGCGACTCGCAGAGCACGCCATTACCTGCGCTCGAAAAGGATGGACGGCGACCAAGGCCACCGAGGTGGTGTCCACCATGCTGGCCCCGATTTTGCGACTAGGGAGTTGCTCGGCGGCGGTGTTCGCGCCAGACGGGATGCCCCTCGCTGAGGGCGCCACAGTGAGGTCTGAGAAGGTCGCCTCAGCTCTGGAGGACTTCGCTCGAGAAGGCGCCGCCCCATTCACCTGCGGCCACCACGCCCGGTCCCTGGTAGAGACCTTTGGACCGCCCCACGGCTCCCTCGGCCTGCACGACCTCGAGCACTATGAGGTGCGTTTCCTTGAGCCTCTAGAAGTGGCCTACAGGGGTGCTCGCCTCTACCTGCCACCCCCGCCCTGTGCTGGCGGGGCCTTGGTTGCCTTTGGCCTGCTACTCCTGGACCGCCTGGATGAGCAGAGCAACGACCCCCATTGGCGCTCCCGCTGCCTGGCCGCAGTCATGTCCGCCACTGAACGGGTCCGTCATGAGGGCTTCGACCGAGACCTGTTCGAGCCCGGAACCATCGAGCGCCTGCTGGCCCCAACCACCATCGACCGCTACGCGGATGAGCTGCGCACCGCTCTCCGCCAGCAGCTCGCAGAGCTACCCCCCAAAGGCGCACCGCTGGGGCCGGTGCCCGGCAACACTACTCACATCTCAACCGTCGACAAAGATGGCAATGCAGTCGCCTTCACCTCCAGCAACGGCGAGACCTGTGGACTGCTTTGGCCCAGCACTGGCTTCCCCGTCAACAACTTTCTGGGAGAAGACGACATCCATCCACTTGGCTTCCACCAGGGCCCGGTTGGCTCACCCCTACGCACCATGATGACCCCAGCGCTGCTGGTCGGACCCGGCGGTGGAGTCATCGCCCTGGGTACCGGAGGGTCCAATCGTATTCGCACCGCGATGCTGCAGGTGGTCAGCTATCTGATGGACGGGGCCATGAGCCTGGAGCAAGCCATTCTGCAACCCAGGATCCATGTCGAAGAGCAGACCATTCAAGTGGAAGTGCTCGACCAGGGCCCCGACTATCTGCAGGCGATCTGCGGCGCCAACCGAAAGCTGGCGCGCTTCGAAGGCAGACACCTTTACTTTGGCGGAGTTCACTCAGCTGGTCTCAAGGCCGACGGCAGGATCGAAGCCGTCGGAGACCCTCGCAGGGTCGGCGTTGGCAAGACCGCAGTCAGCTGAATACTGAGGCTCGCAGAGCCATAGCGCGCTGTTCCCTGCTAGCCGAATCGAGCTGTACTGCGACTATCCCTCGCAAGCGCAACAGCTTTGCGCTACCTTTCGACGCCCTGACCTTGAGGCTCGTCTCAGGTCGTCAACCAGGACCGCCAACAACATGACTGAGACCATCGAAAGACGCTTCAAAAAGGTCGCGCCAGCGGTTGAGTTCTGCTCAATGCGGCTCGTCACGACCCGCTCCGAACAACTCTGGGTACGCCAGGGAGTGCTGCAACCCATGCGCTCGGTTCGAGACCAGGGCGCCATGATCACCGTGATTGATCAGGGCGGCTATGGCTACGGCGCAACCAGCGACCTCAGCGAGAGCGGGCTGCGGACAGCTGCCGAGGAGGCCCGCGCCTGGGCTCACTCCACGCGCAAGCACAGCGTCGTTGACTTCAGCAGCATCGACATGCCCAGGCCGACCGCCAGCTATGAGAGCCCGGTCAGCAACTCCTGGGACGACACCCCACTGGCCGACAAGATCGACCTTCTGAAAAAAGGCTGCGATAGCCTGGGCGGCGACCAGCGCATCGTCGATCGGGAAGCTTCGCTCTGGTTCACAGAAGAGGAAACCGTGTTCCTGGCCGCGGACGGCAGCAGGGCCTGTCAGAAGCTGAGCATGATCGTGCCTGACCTGGCGGTCGTCGCCAATCAAGGCAGTGAGACCCTGCAGCGTAGTCTGGGAGGCCGCGGCTACTGTCGTCAGGGCGGACTTGAGGTCCTCGAGCTGGTGGGGTTTCACAGCGAAGGCCCAAACCTGGTGCAGGAAGCGCTCCAGCTGCTTGCCGCACCGGACTGCCCCGAAGAGCAGATGAGCCTGCTGCTGGCCCCCGATCAGATGCTCCTGCAGATCCACGAGAGCATCGGGCACCCCCTTGAGCTCGACCGCATCCTGGGCGATGAACGCAACTATGCTGGCACCAGCTTTGTCACTCTGGACATGTTCGGCAGCTATCGCTACGGCTCCGACCTACTCAACATCACCTTCGACCCGGATCGACCGCAACAGTTCGCCAGCTACGGCTTCGATGACGACGGACTGCCGGCGCAGCGCGAGTACATCATCAAAGATGGCATCCTGCTCCGACCGCTGGGTGGCGTGACCTCACAGGCCCGTGCAGCCATATCAGGGGTTGCTAATTCGCGGGCTAACGGCTGGAACCGCCCCCCCATCGATCGGATGGCAAACCTCAACCTGGAGCCAGGCAAGTCCAGCTTTGACGAGCTGGTGTCCGGAGTGGAACGTGGTGTGTACATGCGCTCCAACTGCTCCTGGTCCATCGACGACTCGCGCAATAAGTTCCAGTTTGGCTGCGAGTGGGCCCAACTCATCGAGAACGGTGAGCTGACCACCGTGGTTAAGAAGCCCAACTACCGCGGGGTTTCTGCCAGCTTCTGGCGCAATCTCATCGGCGTCGGCAACGAAGACACCTTTGAAGTCATGGGTACGCCCTACTGCGGCAAAGGCGAACCCAACCAGGTAATCCGGGTGGGCCACGCCTCACCGACCTGCTTGTTCCGTGATGTCGACGTCTTCGGCGGAGCCTAGGAAACAGACCCCATGCACAACCTCCTCTACAATCTCTGCGACCACCTCAGCGCCCAACTCAAGGGCGCTGAAATCCTTAATTGCTCACTCGACGGCGAGACCTCCGAATTCGTCCGCTTGAATCAGGGTGCGGTGCGCCAGGCCGGCAGCGTCAAGCAGGCCTACCTTGAGCTGTGCCTCATCGACGGACAGCGGCAGGCTGGCGCGCGGCTCAGCCTGACCTCGGACCTGGCAACCGACCAGGCGGCCGCCGCTACGGTGCTGACCGAGCTGCGCGATCGCATCCCCCACCTCAGCGACGACCCGCACCTGCTCTACAACACCGAGGTACAATCCAGCGAGCACCACAGCGAAGACCGCTGCCCGGCTGCAGCTGAGGTCATTGAACGGATCGTAGAGACCGCCCGCGGCACCGACTTTGTTGGCCTGTATGCAGGGGGCGCGATCCACTCTGCCTTTGCCAACTCGCTGGGGCAGCGCAACGGCTTTTCGAGCCACAGTTTCCACCTCGACTGGAGCCTCTACCACCGCGCCGACAAAGCAGTGAAATGTGGCTATGCGGGAACCGAGTGGAGCGATCAGGAGTTCTCTAACAAGATGGACCAGGCCCGCCGTGAGTTGGGCGTCCTGCAGCGCTCTCCGCGAACCATTGACCCTGGCCGCTATCGGGTCTACCTCGCCCCCACTGCGGTGGCTGAGGTGATCGCGATCCTCGGCTGGGGCGGATTTGGCCTGAAGAGCCAACGCACTCAGCGCAGCCCACTAATTCGTGCGGTCAAGGGTGAAGAGGAGCTGGCAAGTTGCTTCAATCTCAGTGAGCACGTAGGTAGCGGTCTGGCGCCCCGCTTCGGCAAGTCCGGCTTCATCAAGCCCGAACGCATTCAACTGTTTGAAGGCGGACGCTATGCCAGCCCCCTGGTCTCACCTCGCTCAGCCAGGGAGTACAGCGTCACTACCAACGGTGCCGACGACAACGAGAGCCCGGTAGCCGTAGAAATGGAGGCCGGACAGACGCCCAGAGATCAGGTTCTCAGCGAGCTCGGCACCGGTGTGTTCGTCAACAACCTGCACTACCTCAACTACTCGGACCGACCCTCCTGCCGCCTCACCGGAATGACCCGTTTTGCCACCTTCTGGGTCGAAGATGGCGAGGTGGTCGCCCCACTCAACGTGATGCGCTTTGACGAGACCTTCTACCGGATGTTTGGAGAGCAACTCGCCACGCTAACCCGTGAGCGAGAGCTGCTCATCGACCCTGGAACTTACGAGCGGCGCTCCACCCAGAGCGCCATGGTCCCCGGTGCCATCATCGACGACTTCACCTTCACCCTTTAGGGTTGGCTCAGGAAGCCAGCAGAAGAGCACGGCGTGAGCTAAGCTCACGAGCGCTCCTGCGGGCCAATCGAGAGCATCCCTCACGGGTGGCCTCACCGACCATATCTGACCGCACACCCCAGTCACCCAGCTCGTCAAAAAGGCCGGCGCTCAACTGCAACCGGTGTCCCTCACACCGAGCACGCGCCCGCAAGTGCCCGCCGTGGCGCTGGCTGAAGAACTCACCAAGCAGCATTTCAGCATCCAGCTCCAGTCGGGATGACCGATGCTCAAGAGCGGCCAGAATAGGTGCGGCAAACTCGTTGTCGGGACAAGCCACGAGCAGCGCTGCGCCGTCCCCAGGCGCTCCGATCCAGGGTTCTTTCAAGGCCCTTGAAACCCTGCCAACCGAGGCCTCCGAGCCAGCAACGTAAGAGCTCACAATGACGGCCTGGAACCGGCCCTCACCTAGGCCTGCGAGGAGCGCGTCAGAACAACGAACGACGACCACCTCCAAATCAGGGCGGAGCTGACGGACCAGTGCCGCGGCCGACTCTGAACAGACCGCCAACTGGGCACCGCTGGCAAGCGCAACAAACAACTCTCTGGGCTCGAAGCGCTGCGGTTGCTCGCGCAGCAGCCCGGTCAGCGTCCTTCCCGCTTGCTCCGAATACAAGAGCAGGTCCTGAGTCAGGCAGCGAGGCAACACACAGCGCAAATATGGGGCAGGATCCAGCACAGTCAGCTCCTGGGACGGCAGGAGCACCAACTCCGCGCGCCCAAGCTCTTCAAGCGAGTCAAGGGGCTGCTCGCACAACGCTATCTCCGCAGTGAAGCCACCGCTCAAGCGCTTAAGCGCTCGCGTTAAGTGCGGCAGGACGGCCTCTGTCGCCGGGTCATTCCGCACCCGAATCCGCAACTGCTCCAATTCAGCCGCGCCGGAACAAGCCAAAGAGTCCCCCTCCACCACGCTCAGCCTTAGCATCGCCCTCAGGCTCTCCAGAGTCCGGCAGGCCAAGGCCTCGCGAGTCCATCAAGCGCAGTTCCCGAGCAGCACCGGCGTGCCCCACCGCCTCAGCATCACTGATTCGCTCTGTGTTGGCCTTGAGAAAGCAAGCCCTGGCCTTGTCGTGGTGTTTCTCTAACAGCTGAACCCGACCTAAATAGAACCAGGCATCTCGGGAACGCGGGTTTAGCTCAAGGGCCCGCTCCAGCGAGATCACCGCATCTGCAACCCGACTGGAATCGTCAAGATAGCGGCACCAACCGTAGCCCATGTGCGCATCGGCGTTGCTGTCGTCGTGAAGGGTGGCATCCCGATACAGAGCTGCCGCATCTCCGTAACGCTTCTGCTTGACCAGGATGCTGGCCTGAGCCATGGCAACCCGAGCCTGATTGGCATCACTACCCGCTCCAGCACCTTCTTCTCTGGCGCGCAGTTGCTCGCGATAAGCAGACCGTGCCTCACCAGTCTCCACCTCTGCAAAGACCTCCTGGACGCGGGCATACATCAGCTCAGCCAGGGCCGCGACCCGAGGATGCGCATCAAGCAGCCGGTCCGGATGGTACAACATGGACAGCTTCCTCATACGGTCCCGAACCTCCCGGTCGCTGGCCTGCGGCCCCACCCCAAGCACACCGAAACAGTCCGTGCGGGACCAGCGATGCAGCTCTCCAACCATCTCTGCAAGCTGCTGACTGACCTCATCGGCAAACAGCGCGCTGGGCGTAATCAGGTAAGCCAAACGGCGGAGCACTCCAAGAAGCCGAATCAAGGCTTCTCGATCCGAGCCTGCCGCATCCAACACAGCACCGATCCGTGTTCCGGGGGAGTAGGCTTCCAACTGTCGCATCAAGCGCTGCTCAACCCCCTCAAAGCCGCGATGGCTTCCTGGCGGCAGGACAAGCTCAACAGAGGCGCTCGCCAGTGGATAGAAGTGCTGCTCCTGCCCAGCCAGGAAGCGCACAAGCGAAGGCAGCAGCGGCAACGCTGAGCTGCTCTCCGGCACAGCTGGTGCATGACGCTGGGCCTCGGTCTCACCAAGCGCCAGCAGAGAGCTGAGGAGCCTGCTCCGATTGCGCTCTTTGAGAGCAGGAGCCTCGTGAGGAGAGATCGCGCGCATCGCCATTAGCAAGCCAATCTCCTCATCCTCACCGGACAAGGCCACCTCGGGCAGCATCACCCCATCAAGGCGACCCTCAAGCCTGGCGGTGGCGATCAGATCTCCACCCGCCTTACTCCCAATGGAGTTCAGCTGACCGCTGCGAAACCCGCAGAGGATTGCCCCGTCAGCCTCAGCAGCAAAGCTCAGCATCCCAGACCAGCCCGCCCGATGGACCGCAGCAAGCAGCATGGGCACATCCTCTATTGCCGCATCCGGGCCACCCTCCACCAACAGCGCCGGCCGGCCTGGCAGCTCCCGCCCAGCAGCATCGCCACCTGCTGCAGCAACCCCAGACTCAAAACCGTCTACCGACCAGGCCAGGGTCTCCAGCACCTGGTCCGCACTCGGCGCATCGCTGAGCAAGGCCACCAACAGCAAGTTAAGAGGGACATCGGCCAGGAGCTCCTCAGCGCCCCCCCTGGCGCTATAAGCAACCACCGGCAGTGGCTTTTCTGCTGCGCGATAAGCATCCCGCACAAGATCCAGGCCACTGCCATGCTTCATATCCTGGCGCGCCACAATGACATCAAAGGCTGCGGCCCGCATCTCGAGGACAAGGCGCTTGCTTGAGTCAGCCTGCACCATGTGCCAGCCACGCCGTCCCGCACCGGCCGCTAAGGCAGAGGAAAAAGCCGCGTCTTCATCAAGGACCAGAATCGAAGGCATCACCCGCTCCACCAGGCAGTAAGGTTAGCGATCGTAGGACTGGAGGCAGATTGGGGTCAAGACGCAAGACAAGCGACAGCCGGGTATTGACCGGAGCGGCAGGGACCCCATAATTGGCTCCCCTTCAACCTTCCCTCACCCCCGGGTGAGCCTATCGGTAACCGCACGCCCTCCTCCCGTTACGAGGATGGACCACAAGGACCCAGAGGAACTCCATGATCGAATTCACCGACAGCAACTTTGACGCCGAAGTCATCAACAGCGACATTCCCGTACTGGTGGACTTCGCTGCCGTATGGTGCGGACCATGCAAAGCCATCGCCCCCACCGTCTCGGCCCTCGCCGACGACTACGCTGGCAGGGTCAAGATTGGCAAGATGGACATCGACGAGAACCCCTCCACTCCAGTGAAGTATCACGTGCGTGCAGTCCCTACCCTGATCCTGTTCAAAGGTGGCAAGCCGGTCAACCAGGTCATGGGAGCAGTCAACCGACGCAGGCTCGAAGATCTGATCAGCAGCGCACTCTAGACGGCCCCAGGCTGGCGCCCTGCAACTGCTGAAGTACAATCTGGCTGTGTCCACGCAGGCCTTCCGAGTAGCGGTCGCTCCCGGTGCCCTCATCCTAACCATCCTGCTGCTGTGCTGGGGGTGCTGGATTGAGGACGACCTGGAGCCGACGACCATCACCGGAATCGACTTCGTTACGCCCCATGTAAGTGCCGGCAACGCCAGCCTGCATGTCATGGAGGCGACCGGCTACCTCTGTCCGGATGGTGCCAATTCTCAGCTTTATGCGGTAACCCCCAACAGCATAGACGGCCCCTTGCCGGTAGCTCTGCTGTTCCATGACGAAGTACTCGACTACGTCACCCTCGACGGCAGCAACTTCGCGATGGACAACCGGCTACGAGCACCCTGGGCCATTGAGCAGGTGCGCAGGAGTCTAGGGCTGAGCAACCCCAGCACCGGTCCAGGCCTTGGCGAAGGGGCCTGGGCGGCAGCGCTGCTAGAGGCGGGCTTCGCGGTGATCGCGCCGGGCAATTGCTGGGGCGACCTCTGGCACGGGCGCGGACGCAACAGTATAGCAGAGGAAGGCTTCATGCGGCTGGGAGCATCGCTGGCCGATGACAGCCTCCGAATCGCCGCCGAGCAGCTGGACATTGACGAGAACTTTGTCATCGCAGTCGGCCTGGGCGAAGGCGGCCGCGCCTTCACCGAACTGATCCATGCCGGGGTCGACCTGAAGGCGGCAGCCATCGACTCAACGCCGGACCTCCTCGAAGCCCTGCTCGATCAACCAATGATCAACGCCGAGTACATCGTCGGCTTGACCCACATCTATAGCGATGAGGTCGGACACCTTGTTGAAGCTACCGATCAGGTGGCTGCACTGCGCACCTATACCCGACGCGACTCCATCGTCCACCTGGTCACTGAACTCGAGCTTCGCTTGCCGATAATCTATTCCTACAGTCCAACCGACCCGCGCGTGCTCAGTTCTCTGACGGAACCAGCAGCGGTCGCCATCGAGACCAGCTACCAGAGCCCTCCAGGCGCCTATCAGCTAATCACCCGGACCGAAAGTGTCCATGTAGAATCCAATCGCTCTATTGACGAAGCACGTGGCCTCGTAGCGTGGCTCTTAGAGCAAACCGGTCCCCACTTTCCCGACCTGGGAGATGACGACTCCGCAAGCCCTTAGAGCTACCAACTGGCACATATGAGGTCCGAAGTGCGCCCTCATCTTATTGACAGTGTAGGCGTGACCCGATAGCTTCCGATCCCCCGCCGCAGGTCTGAGCTTGGCTGTGTCCAGGCTCACCCACCCCCAACCGGATTCCCACAATGCAGGTCGAAGTAGGCTCCACTCAGGCAAGCAACCTCTCCACGGACATCCTCGTGTTCGCAGTCCACGGCAAGGGAGGACGACGTTCGCCGGCCTTCAGCGCGCTCAATCGCGCTATCGGCGGCGGCCTCTCAACCCTGCTTGAGATACAAGGTTGGAAGGGGCGGGCCGGCCAGTTGGTTTCCTTTCCTGCTCCGTCCGGGGTGAAGGCGCGCTGGGTTGCAGTAGGCAGCCTGGGCGAGCGAGGGCGACGCAGTCCTGAGAGCCTCCGCACGCTAGCGACTCAGGTTGGCTCGCTGGCGCGCACATCGGGATTGGAGCGGGTCGGGCTTTACCTCGACTCCAACATGGACAAGCGAGAGAGCCTTGATAGAGCCAGCGCCCAGGCCCTCGGAGAAGGACTACAGTACGGCGGCTATCGTTTTGACCAGCACAAAGCCAACAAAGATGGGAATCAGGGCGTCACCAGCACCTACCTCTATCATGAAGGACGCCGGGATCGCCCCCTACTGGCCGCAGCGATCGAGCGAGGTGCAGTAATCGCAGAGGCCCAGAGCATCACTAGAGACCTGGTAAATGAACCGGGCAACATCATCAACCCGGAGAGCTTGGTGGAATTTGCCCGGGACCTGGCCAAAGCGCGCGGCCTCGACATCACTGTGTTTGACAAGGAAGCCTGCGAAGAAGCTGGCATGGGTGCCTTTCTCGCGGTTGGTCAAGGCTCAGCCACTCGGCCGGCCCTGGTGCACCTCTCCTACACCCCCAAGCAGAAGGCTCGACGCAAAGTCGCGCTGGTCGGCAAAGCGGTGACCTTTGATGCTGGCGGCCTATGCCTTAAGCCTCCCGGCGGACAAGCGACCATGAAGATGGACATGGGCGGCTCGGCAGCGGTAATCGGAGCCATCGCCGCGGCAGCAGACCTTGAGCTGGATGTAGAGGTGCACGCGATCTTCCCAGCGGTCGAGAACCTGCTCGGCGCCGCCGCCTATCGCACCGGCGACGTCATCACCGCCTCCAACGGCAAGACGATCGAGGTCCTAAACACGGACGCTGAAGGTCGTCTCACCCTGGCCGACGCGCTCATCTACGCCTGCAAGCAGAAGCCCGATGTGGTGGTCGACCTCGCAACCCTGACCGGGGCCTGCGTGGTCGCACTGGGGCCCTCTGTTGGAGGGATCATGGGCACCGGTCGCGGCCTGATCCGGGACCTCAGAGCTGCCGGCGACTCGGCCGGAGAGATGCTCTGGGAGTTGCCAATGCCGGAAGAATATCGCGAGCACCTCAACAGCAAGATCGCCGACATCAAGAATGTAGGTGGTCGCTGGGGCGGAGCGATCACGGCAGGCATCTTCCTCAAGGAATTTGTCGACCCTGACATCCCCTGGGCTCACATCGACATCGCTGGGCCCTGCTTCACTGATAAGCCTCGCAGCGGGCATCAATACGGCGGCACCGGATTCCCGGTTCGAGCTCTGGTGGAATGGCTCAGCAACTGAGCCCACCTGAGTTCAAGACCCACGAAAGCCGGTCGCTACCAGGAAGGTCTCGACGCTCTGCGAGCGCGTGGCCTTTGGCTTCATCGACTTGAGCGCCTGGAAGCAGACCTTGAGTTCCTTGCGCAGGAGGGGCTCGTCCTCGCCCTGAAAGACTTTAACCACCAGACCGCCTCCAGGTCTGAGGAACTTTCGAGCGAGTTCAAGAGCCCGCTGGCACAACTCAACAGAGGCCACATGATCGGCCAAAGGCACCCCGGTGGTGGATGGCGCCATGTCAGAGAGGATGAGATCAAAGGGCGGCACCCGCCCCGAGCTGTGCTCAGCCAGGTCATCAAACTGCAGCTCAAAAACATCGCCGCGCAGCCGCACGGCTCCCGGCAAGGCCGCTGTGATCTCATTCCTGTCTACCGACACCAACAGGCCCTTCGGCCCAATGCGCCTCAAGGCAAACTGACTCCAGGAGCCTGGCGCCGCACCCAGGTCCAGGACCCTCAGCCCACCCCGAAGCAGTCGAAAGCGACGGTCAAGCTCCTCCAACTTATAGACACTGCGCGCCGCATAGCCCTCACGCCGCGCCCGAGCCGCCAGCGCCTCTTCACCGCTGTAGTCAGCCCGCTTGGCCATCAGTCCTGATCACCCTCTGCCAGGCCCAATACCGCCTCATCGATGCGCTTCCATAGCTCCTCGCGACCGATCTTCTGGAGGCTCGAGAAAAGCAGGCTCGCCTCCATCGGCACACCCAGACCGCGACACAACAGAGCGCGGCGGTGCAGCCGCTTGCTCTTGGCGATCTTGTCGGCCTTGGTGAACACCAACAGGCCAACCCGGCCCGACTCCTCGAGCCACTGAATCATCTTCCGATCCAGCTCGGTGGGATCCCTGCGCAGATCCACCAGGATGACAACCAACACCAGATTGGTTCGCTCAGTAAGGTATTCGCCCACCATTCGGTCCCAGCGATTCGTTACAGAACGGGGGACCTTGGCGTAGCCGTAACCGGGC
>DJIF01000030.1:0-14968 GCA_002433485.1 Deltaproteobacteria bacterium UBA6601 | reverse complement strand
CTTGGCGTAGCCGTAACCGGGCAGATCGGCGAGCAACAACCGCCCCCCACGCCGCGGCACCTCAAAGAAATTGATGCTCTGCGTTCGCCCCGGTGTCTTACTGACCCGGGCAACGCTGCTGCCTCCTACGAGAGTGTTCAGACAAGATGACTTGCCCACATTGGAACGACCGACAAAAGCGACCTCAGCACGACCCTCAGCCGCCGGCCAGTGGGCCCTCTCAAAGGCAGAAAGCAGAAAACTGGTGCGCGACTTTCCCATTGACTCTACAAACGCATCAGAGCCGGATCACCCGGTCGATGACAGTTAGAACAAACCCGCCCCTCACCCTGGCCGAAACGCCAGGCTCCGGATGCGTCCGCCCACGATACAGGGTGCGGATTGATAAAGCTGTGACACTCCAGGCACTCACTCTGCTGGTGACAACCATCACAGGTCTCCAGCGACCGGCGGGCCGTGTGGCTGTGATGCTCAGGCCCCGGAATCTCGCCAAGATCACCGCGCCAGCCCACCGGGTGAAAACGCAGCGAACCTTGAGGTTCACCGAGCAGGCCAGGGAAGCTGCCGCGGGTCACGGCCGCGCGCTCATGACAGTCGGCGCAGAAGCTGCGCCGGTCGTGACATGCCTGGCAGTCAAGACTGCGCCGGGAGGCATCCAGGCCATGGGTCATGACCCAATCGGCCGGATGCAGGTCCACCGACGGGAATGGAGAGTCATGGCAATCAAGACACTGGGACGGGCTGTGGCACGAGCTGCAGGACTCAGGGGCGAGGCGAGCTGCTGAAGCATGTTCGCGATCCCACCGGGGGTGATGATGGTCATCTGGCCGGAAGCGGCCCTGCGGCCGCACCAGCGCACCCCTTCCCAGATCGGTAAGGAACCG
Organism: Deltaproteobacteria bacterium UBA6601; assembly: GCA_002433485.1. Taxonomy (GTDB): domain Bacteria; phylum Myxococcota_A; class UBA796; order UBA9615; family UBA9615; genus UBA6601. The sequence goes on along the minus strand of DJIF01000030.1, from coordinate 14,084 downwards.
TCCTCCCTGGCCCTGCAAGTGACAAGTGGTGCACTCCGACGGAGCCTTCACACCATCGTGACAACCAAGGCAGACGGCCATCGAAGGGAGCTGGTCCCGAGTGGCCAGATCCACCTCTGGAACCCCAGCGTGACAGGTCAAGCAGGGCGTGCCCCCATCGATGTGTAGCTTGTGTGAAAACCGCAGCAAGGCGGGCGGAACCACCACAGCAGCTGGCTGCGGGCGGCTCGATTCAGCAGAAGTAACCACTGCCGCTGCCGGCCCGGTCCCATTCAAGGCAGAAGCAACAAAGCGCGTGTGACAGGTATCACAAGCGGCCGGAGGGTACAGCTTACCTGCTTCGGGCAGCTCCATCAGGTGACAGATACCACACTGCTCATGACCGGGGAGATTGTGGTCGCGGACGTCTTCACTGGTCAGGCTGCTGGCGTGACAGAGCTGACACTGAGCCCCCAGCTCAAGATGTCGTCGATGAGAAAAGCGAAGCGGCAGATCCTGCTCAGGATAGATGAGCTTCGCAGCCGCAGCATCGGGCAGGGCAAATGCTGCTCGAGCCGCAGCCTGAGCGGCAATCCTGGCCCGTGCATCAAGCTCCAGGCCTATGGCAGAGAAGCTCTGAGCCCCGGACTCCTGACTTAAGATCAACGCCACCAGCATGCTGAGCAGCATCGCTCCTGACCGCAGCGAAACACACGACTTCGGGAAGCACATGCGCTTCATCGCTGCCCTCGCCCGCCAAAGCCAGCCAGCAAACCAGGCACGAGCGGCTCAGCGACACTCCGATTAAGAGCCTGCACCGCTAGGGACGGCTGCCAATCCTCCAGTCGGCTCAGCGCCCGGCTGGACCTCGGAAGCCGCCGAATACCGAGCAAGAAATCAAAAGTCACAGAAGCTTGCAGCTGATCATTCAACCAGGGCGAGAACAATGCCCGGCCGCTGACACCAACCCTCATCCAGGGCTGTGGCCTGATCTCCAATTCAATCACAGCGGAGCCGTAGGTGCCGGCAAGCTGAGGCTGTAGCTCGAAGGCATAGCGCTGCAGATCCCCTCGAAAGCGTGCCGACAGCCGCCGGCCCGGGGTTGCCGCACGGAGCTGCAGGTGCAGCCCCAGCTTCTCCCCACCGGTGCCGGCGAGGAGCCGCTCCCCAATCTCGATGGAGAACGCAGGTACCGGCCTTAGAGTCACTACAAACTGCTGAGTCGCCGAAGTCCGACCTGACTCGGGGCGCGGCACAAAGTCACGGGTGACGGCAAGGGGGTAAACTTGAACCCCTCCGGCTATCAGCAGAGTCAGCCACTGCTCGGGTTGCAAGCGAGCGTAGCCACGCAGCGCATCATAGGGGTCGGTAGTAAATACCGAGAACAGCTCTTCGGCCCCGAAACTGACCTGCCATCGCTCATAATCGAAGCCCATGGACAGCCAGTCCAGTGGTCTTCCATCAATCGCCACAGTGGCCTCGGAGATGCGACGCTGCAGAAGATCCGCAACCAGCTCGCCGCGCAGGTTCAAGCGCCCACCGATCCCCTGGTGCAGATCGAGACTAAGTTGCCGCCGCGACAGCTCACCGTCACGAAAGCGCTCCCTTACACCCACCGATCCCTGGGTATAGCGCAGGTTGATCGCCCTCAAGCTGAGGCCCCAAGCCCAGTCCTTACCCCAACCGGTGGGATGCTCCTCAGCCCCTTCGGGTCGCACCACAAAGCGGGAACGGAGCGGCACCCCAGCATAGGCTTCCACACCCAGGTGATGGAGATTTACGTTCATGACCGCGCCGTCCAGCCGAAGCAGGCCCTGCCCACCGGCCACCGCCAGCAATTGCCGGCCCAGCCGCAAACGCGCCCAACGTGCGGCAGGGGCAATGTCAACAAAGGCGTAGAGCACCTCTCCATGGAAGCCTGGTCGGCTCAGATCGCCGCCACCCCGAAGCGACATTTCGAAGCCGATCCGACGGCGCGGATGATCATCGCGAATGGAGAACCGAAAGCTCTGCCACAGAGGCTGGCGGGTAACCACCTCGTCCCGCGCGGAGCGAAACTGCGACAACCGATATTCGCTGCGAGCCGCCCCCACCAGAAAAAAACCCGAACCCGAGCCCTGGAGATGGGCCAGGCCTCCTGGATCAGGCGCAAATCCAGTTGACAGAACCCCGCCATCCTGCGCCACCGCGACCGGAGCGATCAACAGCAGCAGTCCGCACAGTAGCGCGCTAAGGCGGCCGAGCCGGGCAGGCATCAGTTGTTCTCCGCACCCTGCGCCACCCATGACCAGATGATCGCGATCTCCTCGGGCTCAAGTGGCACCGAGTCCGGCAGGGGCGGCGGCATCGGCGCCTGGAAGTAACCCCACAGCGGGTCGGAAGCACCACAGTCAAGAATCTTATGAATCAGATAGGAACCCTGCGGGTCGCCGGCCTGTACCCGGGGCAGGTCCTGGTAGTTGAGCAGGTTAGGAACCCCAACCAACTGTTCATAAGCTTGCTGGCTGGTGAGATAAAGCTTGCCCAGGCCCTTAAGCGTATGGCAGTCAGCGCAATGATCCAGGAAGATCGGCAGCACCTGTGCCGAAAATGATACTGGCTCATCGCTGGGCAGCAGCCAGCCAAGGTCACAATCGGAGGTCACATCATCATCGTCACCAACGGAGTCGTCATCGTCACCAACGGAGTCGTCATCGTCGCCAGCGGAGTCGTCATCGTCACCAACGGAGTCGTCATCGTCGCCAGCGGAGTCGTCATCGTCGCCCAGTTGCCCGAACATTACACCGTCGCTCAACTGGGCACAGCCGCAGCTCAGCAACAGTAGAAACAGGTAACACAGCAAACTGAGTTGGGGTCGAACGTCGACAGGCATCGTCGGAGTTCATCGTCGCAGAAACTACCTTACAGGGCAAAGGCAACGGGACACTGCTAGGCTTCCGGCTGATTAGAGATGAGCCAGCACTCGCCAGATCAGGATCCTGCAGTGACCGCTCGGGTGGAAGCACCCGGAGGAGACAAGGTCTACTTCGTCTCGGATGTGCACCTGGGCGATGGTTCGCACGCTGACGCCTTCCAGGGCAAAGACCGCTACTTCCTGGACTTTCTCGATGAGGTTGAGCAGCAGGCCAGCACCCTGGTGATTCTCGGCGACGCGCTCGACTTTGAGCAGGCCTGGTTCTTCAGCCGCATCATGCGCGCCCACAAACAGGTAATCGCAAAGCTGACCCACCTGGCTGAGAAGATCAGAGTGGTCTATGTGTTTGGCAATCACGACCCCGACATTTTGCTGTTCAAGGAAATCCTCAAATGGGAGCTGTGCAGCAAGGTAATCCTCGACAGCCATATCCTCGCCGTACACGGCTACGAGTTTGACCCATACGTTGGCGAAAACATGGACGAGTCCAGCTTCTGGGCCCGCACCATGATGCTCTATGAGCGCATCTTCAAGACCTGGATCAGGCTGCCGCTACGAGACAACTACACCCTCAGCAATCGGGCCTGCCACTACATCTTCCTGTGGATCTGCCGAGCTACTCGAGCGCTGCGCTGGTTCGGCCCACGCATCGGCAAGCCCGATCTGGCCCTGGGCTGGGAGAACTGGGTCCACCTGTGGACCCGGGGGGTGCTGGGCGACCCCATGGGGATCACCCGCCCGGCGCTTGCCTACCTCGAAGGCCACCCCAAGTACGACACCGTGATCTGTGGTCACAGTCACCTGCCCGGGATCGTCGACGACGGCGGGCGCCGCTATATCAACCTCGGCTCCTGGGCCTTCGGCAACTCCCAATATGGCGTCTACGATGGCCAGGAGTTTCGGATCTACGACTGGATTTCCGGGCGCCCTATCCGCGATGAAAACTACCGCCCCATCTTCGAGGGCCGCACCGATCGGACCTTTGAGCAATGGTTTCAGAGCGAGTACCTAGGCTATCTGCGCTTTCGCTGCGGCGAGGAGGCGCTCCTTGAAGGGGTCCGGCCGCGGCCCTTTGCCATGTCCAGGATCGCTCCTTCCAGCGAAGAGCAAAGCCTGAAGATCGACACCGCCAGCGACCAACATCGGCAACCCACAGAAAGCGGTGACTCAGCATGAACGTAGACGGCAAGCCCTTCCGCACGGTGGACTTCAAGGACGGGGAGCTGGTCCTCATCGACCAACCCCGGCTCCCGCACCGCTTTGAGCTGTGGCGCAGCAGCGACTACCGCGAGATCGCAACCGCGATCTCCACCATGGTGGTGCGCGGTGCGGGTGCCATCGGCGCTACCGGCGCCTACGGTCTGGCCATCGCTGCTCGGCAGGCCCCAAACCAGGGATTTATGAGCTTCATCGACGAGGCCGAGTCGGTACTCAGCAACACCAGACCCACCGCACAGAACCTGTTCGCCGGTCTCAGCCGGGTGCGCAAGGCCATCGCCGAGGCCGGCGGCGAGAACGCACCTCAGTCCAGTCGCGAAGCCGCCCTCAATGCAGCTCATGAGTTCGCCGACCGCGACGCTCAGAACTGCCAGGACATCGGCCGCCACGGTAGCGTTCTGCTGCAAGACGGCTGGGGCGTGAGCACTCACTGCAACGCCGGCTGGCTGGCCTTCGTTGACTGGGGTTCAGCCCTGTCTCCGGTCTATCAGGCAGCCCGCGAAGGCAAGCGCCTGAAGGTGTTCGTCGACGAGACCCGACCCCGGGGACAGGGCTCTCGACTTACCGCCTGGGAATTAGCTGGCGAGGGCATTGAGCACGCAGTCATCGCCGACAACGCCTTCGCTCACCTGGCCGCACAGGGCGAGATCCAGGCGGTTATCACAGGCGCTGACCGGGTGGCCGCCAACGGTGACGTCGCCAACAAGATCGGCACTCATGGCCACGCCATCATCGCTCGTCACCTCGGCATCCCCTTCTATGTCGCCCTGCCCTCCTCTACCGTAGACCCGGATTGCCCCAATGGCACAGCCATCCCCATCGAAGAGCGCAGCGGTGACGAGGTGCGGTGGACCCTGGGAGAAGACGAAGACGGAGAACTGCGGCGAGTACGAACCACACCCAAGGATTGCCAGGCCCGCAACCCGGCCTTTGATGTCACCCCAGCCGAGCTAATCGATGGCTTGATCTCGGAGAGCGGGATTTACCCGGCCTCAAGCGCTGGAGTCAGAGCCCTGTTGGGCGCGTCAAAGAGATGATTTGACACGGGCTCCGGGCCCCGAATACCCTCGTTCGGCCCAGCGATCCATTCCTTCCTTAGAAACTCCCGCGCACGCACTAGCCGACATGAGCAACACACCCGCTGCAGCAGAGCCCGTTTCGCCCCATCCAAGCGCGAGCTTCTCGACCGCAGCTCTCACCTCCGGACTGCTGGAGCGCTCGCCTCTGCTCATCTACGCCATTGACCTGCAAGGGCGGCTGCTGCTGGCCAATCGCAGATTTCAGGAGACCACCGGCTGGAGCGAGGCTGAGTGCGCTGATGTCGACACCATGCTCACCCACCTCTATCCAAACCCTGAGTACCGAGAGGTCGTCCAGCGCCTGCACCTCAATCGAGCAACCAGCTCACCGTTGGACGAAATCGAGCTTAGTCTGCGCACTCGAGATGGCGGAGAAGCGCTGGTCGCGTGGTCAACTGCACGCATCAGCGACCACACCGGTCAGCCTATTGGCTGCGCCTTCATCGGCAGCGACCAGACCAGCACTCGCAACCTGCGTCATCTGCTGCTGCTGCTGCGAAGCACCATCGATGTGCTGAGCGAAGGGGTCCTGATCGCCGAGCCTAGCGGCCGAATCTTCACCTGGAACGCCAGCGCGATGGAGTTCCTTGGCCGCGGCGACAAGGCCATCGAGGGGCTGCCCCTCCATGAGCTAATCAGTGGGCTTCCCGACGAACTCAACAGCGCCCTGGAAGACCCTGCCGGATACACCGGAATCCACACCGCCAAAGGATCGGATGAGGCCTCCTTCGAGGTGCGGGTCCGCACTCTCAAGACCGAAGCTGGCCTGGCAGCAGGCATACTCTGCATCATCCAGGCGCCCAACCCCGGACCTGAGCTCGCCGCTCGCATCGAAGGCCTGCAATCTCAGCTTATGCAGCTGAATGAAGAAATTGCAGCAAGGACCCGAGAGGCGGGAGAAAAGGACCGTTTCCTCAACGAGTTGCGCTACGAGCTGAACCAGCTCGATGAGCAGAGTTCGGCGAAGGACCAGGACCTCGCCAGACTGCACAGCGAGATCGAACAGAAGGATCAGGAAACCTCTGCCAAAGAGAGCACTATCGCCGAACTAAGGGCTGAACTTCGGCAGAAGGAGAGCGCCGCCGAAGAAGCTGTTAAAGAGCTTCGCAGTGAGATGGAACGGGGCATCGCAGGTCACAACGAAGCCCTGGAAGCCTCCAAGCGGCGAGAGGAAGAACTCACACGCGAGCTCGATGAACTCAACTCGGGACATGCACAGCGGGAGCAGCAGATTGAGGAGCTGAGCGGCAGGGTGGCTGACGCCGAGAAAGCCCTTGAGCTGAGTGAGCAAAGGGCGATTGAAGCCAACCATCGGGCGGCCGGGGGCGAGGACACCCTGCGCATCGAACGAGAGCAGAGCGCCGGCCACCAGGCTGAGGCCGCTCGCCTACAAGAAGAGCTGAAGGCCGCAGGTGAGCGAGCAGAGGCGATGGCTGCAGAGTTGAGCGGCCAGGAAAAGGAGCTCGAGCGACTCTCTGCAGAGCTGGTAACCAGCCAGCAAAGTCTGGATGCAGCTGAACAAGGCTGGGATCTGGAGCGCATCGATACCGAGCAGCGCCATCGGGAGAACCTTGAGGAGCTTGCAAACAAGCTCAATAGCGAACGAAAAGCTCTCGAAGAACAGATCAGCCGGGACATCCTGGCAGCAGAAGAACGCGCCGCTAACCACCAAGAAGAGGCCGACGCCAGCCACCGCCGGGACCGAGAGGAATGGCAGGCTGCCCTGGCCGCTGCCCGCGCCGAAGGTGAGGCCAGCCGGCGAGCCGAGCTGGATGAACTTCGCGCCGAGCTGGCGCGCACCAGTCATCAGGCCTCTGAGGGTCTCACCGTGCAGAAGGTAGCGGTCACCGCGGCCGACATGAACGGTGTCATTATGGGCTGGAGCGATGGCGCCTCTGCTCTTGATGGCAGGGACCAGAAAGCGGCGGTCGGCCAGCGGATCCACGAGGATGTACTGCGACTTGATGGAGTGGACTGGAAGACCCTGGTGGGAAAAATCATCATCTCAGGACACCTGGAGCAAAACTTCGTGCTCATCAATGAAGCCGGAGAACGGGTCCCGGTACTGCTGATCGCTGACCTGATGCGTGGCCCGGGAGGAGCGCCCACCGGGCTCACCGAGTTCATCCTGCCCATCAGCCCTCGACAGAGCGACACCGACATCACCGACGTCTCCGACATCATGGAGCTGATGGAAGAAGACGACAGCGGCGCGATGAGCCTGCGCAATGAAGACGCCCCGAAGGCGGGTCCAGCAGAGCTGAGCCCGACCAACTCGGAGCCATCGGAGTCCCCAGCAAAATGAGCAACCTAAGCCCCTTCAGCGCTCACCTGGCCCCCGCTGAAAGGGCCGCTGCCATCGCTTCGGTACCCTACGATGTAATCAACTCCCAGGAAGCAGCTGATCTGGCCCGAGGCAAACCAGAGAGTTTCCTGCATGTCATTCGACCCGAGATTGACCTGCCTGCCGGCACTGACCTCTATTCCGATGTGGTCTATGAACAGGCGCGTAAGACCCTGACCCGCTTCATCGCCGAGGTCCCGTACCACCGCAGTGCTGAGCCGGTGCTGCTCATCTACCGACTGGCGAGTGGCGAACACGCCCAAATCGGGGTGGTCGCCGGCTGCTCAGTCGACGAGTACGACAACGGCCTCATCGCTATCCACGAGCGGACCCGCAAAGCCAAGGAAGACGACCGGGCTCGCCATGTGGTAACCATGCGCTGCCAGGCAGAGCCCATCTTTCTCGCCTACCGCAATCACCCTCAAATTGACCGCCTGGTTGCGGCAGCCATGGAGTCAGCGGCGCTCTATGACTTCGAGGCCGAAGACGGAGTTCGCCACACGATCTGGCAGGTCAGCGAGACGACCGGACTGCAGCAGGCATTTGAGCGGGTACCCCGCCTGTATGTGGCGGACGGACACCACCGCGCCAAGTCTGCTTCTCGAGCCCGGGAGGCCCTACGTCAGGACAACCCCAACCACAACGGCAACGAAGCCTACAACCAGGTCATGGCGGTGGTTTTCCCCGACAATCAGCTACGGATTCTGCCCTACAATCGCGTCGTTACCGACCTTGGTGGCCACAGCGCAGCGTCCTTGATCACCGAACTGAACCGGCGCTTCCCACTGCGGGAATCCTCGGCCACACCCGAGGGCAGAGGAACCTTCTGTGTGTTCGCAGAGGACCGCTGGCAGAGCTTCACGATCCCGGCCGGGGGCAACAGCGTTATCGACGACCTCGACGTATCCCTGCTCCAGGATCAGGTGCTCGCTCCACTGTTTGGCATTGTCGACCCCCGCACCGACGAGCGAATCGAATTTGTGGGTGGTTCTCGCGGCACTGCAGAACTCGAAGCAAGGGCCCGACGAAGTGGCGGAGTCGCCTTTTCACTCCACGCCACCTCACTCGCTGAGCTGTTCGCGGTCGCTGACGCCGGCGAGATCATGCCGCCCAAGTCCACCTGGTTCGAACCCAAGCTGCGCAGCGGTCTGTTCTTTCACTGCATCTGAAGCCAGGAGAAACCATGCGCGTTCTCATCGCCGACAAACTACCGGCTACCGCCATCACCGACCTTGAGAACGCCGGACTTGAAGTGAGCTGTCAGCCTGGCCTCAAGGAGGCGAGCCTGGCCGAGGCACTGAGTTCAACTCCCTATCAGGCCCTGGTGGTCCGCAGCACCAAGGTAAACGCAGCGATGTTGGCCAACAGCAAGCTGGGCCTGGTGGTACGAGCGGGAGCCGGGGTCAACACCATTGACGTCAGCGCGGCCAGCGAACACGGCATCTTTGTCGCCAACTGCCCGGGCCGCAACAGCCTGGCCGTCGCGGAGTTGGCCATAGGCCTGCTGATCGGTGTTGACCGGCGCATCCCCGACGCTACCGCCGACCTGCGGGCTGGGCGGTGGCGCAAGGCCGAATACAGCAAAGCCGGTGGGCTGGCCGGACGGACCCTGGTGGTGGTCGGCGCTGGCCGAATTGGCCTAGAAGTTGCGCGTCGAGCCCGCGCCCTGGAGATGAAGGTCCTGGCCTGGAATGTGGTGCCCGAGCCCCGCGCCGAACTCGAGTCCATGGGCGCCGAACTGGTAGTGGATCTGCATCAGGCGTTAAAACAAGCTGATGCCGTAAGCCTGCACCTGGCCGCGGTACCCGCGACCCGGAATTTTGCGGACCAGAAATTCTTCGCCGCGCTCAAAGACGGCTGCTACTTCATCAACACCTCAAGAGCTGAAGTAGTCGACCAACAAGCGCTTCAGCAGGCCATCGAGGAGCGCGGACTGCGCGCCGGGCTGGACGTCTTTGACGGCGAGATCAGCGGCGGCGAGGGCGAAGTCAGCGACGGTCTACTCGCCCTGCCCGGAGTCATCGCCACTCCCCATATCGGCGCCTCAACCCAGCAAGCTCAAGAAGCGGTAGCCGACGAAGCGGTCCGGCTGGTACTGGAGTTCTCCCGGACTGGTCGGGTACTGGGGGTCAACGAAGCCCAGCAGCAAGGTCCGGGTCATCTGCTCGTGGTACGACACCGCAATGAGGTCGGGGTGCTGGCGCTGGTCTTCAGCGCCCTGCGAGACCTCGGTATCAACGTCGCCGAAACCGAAAATCTGGTGTTCTCAGGAGGTTCCACCTGCCTGGCCAGAATGACCGTTGACCGAATCCCCGACCCTGAGATCCTCACCGCCCTCTCGCGGGACAGCGAGGCCATCCTTTCCATTGAGACCTTCAGCGGCGGAGCCTGACCATGCCCAGCAGAACTCATAACTTCTCAGCCGGTCCTGGAGCACTACCGCTGCCGGTTCTTGAACAGGCTCAAGCAGAACTGGTCAACTTCAGAGACAGCGGCCTGTCGCTGCTGGAAGCAAGCCATCGCTGGCCCCTCTACGAAGAGGTCCATAACCAATGCATTACCGATCTAGGCCAGCTGCTGGGCCTGGGCGCGGAGCACCGGATCCTGTTCATGGGTGGCGGCGCAAGAACCCAGTTTGCGCTGGTCCCCATGAACCTGCTCGGCAAGGGCAAGGCGGCCTACATCACCACCGGCCGCTGGGCGGAGGGCGCCTTTAGCGAAGCCTGCAAGGTGGGCGACGCGGTCGAGATCTACAACAGCGGGACCAGTGGCCACGACCATGTCCCGACCGATGGCCAGTTGGAACTGCCCCGAGATCTGGCCTACCTCCACTACACCAGCAACAACACCATCTACGGCACCCAGTTCCACGCAACTCCCAAGCCTCAAGGAGCTCCTCTGATCTGCGATATGAGCTCTGACATTCTTAGTCAGCCTATCGACGCCAATCAGTTCGACCTCATCTACGCCGGAGCACAAAAGAACATGGGGCCCTCCGGTGTCACCTGCGTGATCGTCCGTGAGGACCTGCTGGAGCGCTGTCCCGACGACCTCGCAGAGACCTTCAATTACACCAAGGTCGCGGCCAAGAACTCGCTGCTCAACACGCCACCTGTGTTCCCCATCTACATGGTCGGCCTGGTGGCCCGCTACCTGATCGACCAGGGTGGCCTGGAGGCGGCAGCGCGACGCAACCAACAGAAGGCCAAGCTCATCTACGACACCATCGATGCTTCGGGCGGCTTCTACCGAGGCCACGCACAGATGGGCTCAAGATCGCTCATGAACGTCACCTTCACCCTGGCGGACAGTGAGCTTGAGGCCGCGTTCGTTACAGCAAGTGAGGCCGCCGGCATGAAGGGACTCAAGGGGCACCGCTCCGTCGGTGGCCTGCGGGCATCCATCTACAACGCAGTTCCGCTGGCCGCAGTGGAGGCCCTGGTGGAGCTGATGAACGACTTCCTCAAGCGCAAGGGCTAAGACCATGAACCGACTCTCCATCCTGGTCCTTCTACTGGCCCTGTGTGGGACCCTTAGCTGCGCGGACCGGATTCGCCCCGGCGACGACGATGACGCCGGCGACGACGACGACAGCGGCGACGACGACGACAGCGGCGATGACGACGACAGCGGCGACGACGACAGCAGTGACGACGACGACAGCGGCGATGACGACGACAACGGCGACGACGACGACAGCGTACTGGTCTCCTGCGAGAGCATGCTCTCCGGGCGGCTGAGTAACATCGGCTGCGAGTTCTGGGCAGTCGACCTGGATAACGCGGAAAACAGCGTGGACAACGCCGCTGGAGCTCAGTTCGCAGTCGCCGTGGCGAACGTCAATGAGAGCGTCATCGCCCAGGTGCGGGTCGACCTCAACGACTCCGATCCCGGCCAGCCACACCTCTCAACCCTGGTGGAAGAGGCCAGCGTCCAGCCCGGTGACGTCCACGTCTTTCGCCTCCCTCGGCGCGATGTAGATGGCGAGAATCTGACCACCCACGTCGACGATGGTCCCCAGACCTGGCTGTCATCGCGGGCCTTCCGGGTGCGCTCGGATGTGCCGGTAGTCGCCTACCAGTTCAATAGCATTGATCAACAATTCTCCAATGACGCCTCCATGTTGCTGCCCACCAACGGACTGGGTGTGGAGCACCTGGTTCTCGGCTACCCACCCTCCGGTCCGCTGGCCGAGATCAGTAATCCACTGACCGGTGAAGTGATCGGTGAGGGCCCGGCCAACCGCAGCTATGTGACCATCGTCGGCACAGCCGCTGGCACCACAGTCGAGGTCACCCCTACCTACAACATTCAGGCCGGCGTTGGAGTGAGCGACCAGGGCGGTGGGGTCGGCATCGCTGCAGGCAGCACCCGAAGCTTTACCCTTGGTCCCTACGATGTGCTCAACCTTGAGACCACCTTCATGGAGCAGCCGGAGATCAACCTCTCTGACCTCAGCGCCTTCCTGGAGGCGCTGGCCAACGGCACCCTGGGATTCGACGGCGAAGCACCGGACCTGAGCGGCACCCGAATCAGCTCGTCGAACCGAGTAGCGGTCTTTACCGGCGCAGATCTGGCGATGATCAGCAACAGCTGCGAAGACAACTACGACAACGACGGCGACGGTCAGGTCGATGGCAACGATGCTGACTGCTCCGAAAACGGCGAAGAAGGTGACTCATGCTGCGCCGAGCACATTGAGCAACAGGTTCTGCCGACCCAGGCCATGCGCACCGACTACGTCGTCAGTCACTCGGCCCAACGCAGCTCGGTAGACACCGAACCGGACCTGGTTCGCATCATGGCCCTCAATGACGCAACCTCGGTAACCACCAGCCTGGCCGGAGAGCACAGCTCTTTCACCCTCAACGGCGGCGAGTACCGCGAGATCTGGGCGCGCAGCGGCTTCACGGTCTCAGCAAGCGGCCCAGTTCACGTCGGCCAATACCTCATCGTCGGCTCCGATGTTAACGCTCCTATCGCCGGCGCCGGCGACTCCTCGCTGCTGTATGTGCCGCCCATTGCTCAGCGCCGGGAAGACTACGTATTCACCACTGGCGAGGGTTTCCAGTCCAACTGGGCCGTTATTTCCATGCCGCAGGGGATCACTGCCAGTCTCGATGGCGTTGAAATCAGCACCATCTCGGACTGCAGCGGTCCGCAGCAGGACGGCGAATTGGGCGGCATCGCTTACGAGTCCTGGACCTGCGCAATCAGCGACGGGGTACATCGTATCTGGTCGGGAGGCGGCAGCGAGCCCGGCAGCGAGAATATCGGTGTGCTGGTCTACGGCTACTACGCAGCCGGGTCCTATTCCTATCCGGCTGGAGCCGGGCTGGAGTAACCGAACCAGTCAGCTACCAGTCGATCTCATCGTCGCCCAGACTTGGCTCTTCTTTCTTCTCTTCCTTGGGCTGCTCTTTCTGCTCCTTGCGCTGCTTGGCCTTCTTCTTAACCGCATCCCCCTCAACATCATCGGCGTAGGGATCCCAGTTAACCGCCTTACGGGCCTTAAGCGAATCTGCGTCCTTCTTCTCCTGCTCGCTCAGACCCTTTTGAATGACCTCTGTGCCGCAATGACCCGGAGCAGTCTCCCAGCCGACAAAGATCTGCTCGCTCTGGAGCTTGAGCTCAGCTCGGACTCCAGGCCCGGCCGCCCAGATCGTCGCTGAGCCTCGAGTCCCACCCTCGCCGTAGGCCTTGTGCAGGCGACTGCGAATCTTCTTCAAGTCAGCTGGGGTCTCAAAAGCACGGAAGCGCATACCGACCAGCCGATCGTTGTCCATGATCGCGCTGACGAAGCCCTCGACACCCCAGACCGTCAGGGTTGCATCATAGACGTCATCGCTCATCTCGCGAGCAGACGGCAGCTTGGCAAGGACCTCGGCACTGGGCTGACAGAAGCTCAAGCCGGCGGGCAGATTGGAGCCGGCGAAGCTGAGTCCGGGGGCGACTCCCAGGCCTAAGATAAGGGTAGCGAGCAGGACGATCCTCATAACGAAACTCCCAAGCAACAGCGCGGCTCGAAGAAGCAGCGCGCAGGCAAGCAATAGTCCGCAGGTAGGATCAGGTCAACCGCCTTCAACCAGGCATCGAGTTCAGAAGCCGTACTCAATCAGCGAGAAACGCGGCAGGACATTGACCAGGACGGTCTGCTGCGCGAGCACCAGATCCGGCTCCAGCGCATCGACGACCAGGAACACAAAATCGTGCTGACCGATGTGCCGGGGCTGGGGTACCCACTCGACGCTTGCACCACCCGACCAGGCTTGAAAGACCACCTCTTCAGGCAGCGACAGCGGACGCAGTTCGCCGATCTCATCGTTGCTCAGCAAGACCTCTACCAGGATCAACTCTCCCACATGCCCGGTGACCACCTCGGGCGCCACAATCAGCCCTTCGGCTTCTGGCTCATCGATTTCTTCCGCGGACGGGAAGGCCTCATGGAGCTGCCCGTCCAGCTCAGCGAGTTCGTCAGCAGCTGTGTGTTCCGCAGCATCACCCCAATCAGGAACCAACGGTAGCGAGTCGTCGGCAATGTCGACACTGC
>DJIF01000042.1:4876-19286 GCA_002433485.1 Deltaproteobacteria bacterium UBA6601 | reverse complement strand
CTCGGCTGCGGGCTCGTCGGCTGCGGGCTCCTCGGCTGCTGCCTCGGCTGCGGGCTCCTCGGCTGCCGGCTGCACCTTCTTCTTACTAGCCTTTGCGGGCTTGGAGCCAACCTCGTAGGACTCTTCGACCAGTTCGATGATGCTCATGGGAGCATTATCGCCATTGCGCCTGCCGATCTTAGTAATCCGAGTGTATCCACCGGGCCTGTTAAGAAAGTGTTCGCTGTACTCCGAAAAGAGCTTCTGCAAGACATCTCGGTCCTTAACCACACGCCGCGCCTGACGGATAGCGTGTAAGCGCTTGGCCGCGAGCTTGCGGGCCTCCTCACCGGAAGCCGCCTCAAGAACGCTTGGGGGAACCCTGCGGCTCAAGGTGATGAGCTTCTCGACCACACGACGCAGTTCCTTGGCCTTGGCGTCGGTGGTCTTGATTCGACCGTGCTCAAGCAGGCTGGTCGCCATGTTCCTGTACATCGCCTTGCGATGTGAAGAACTACGCCCCAACCGGCGTCCGGATTTGCGATGTCTCATAGCGAACTCCCGGGCCTATCAGCCCTCTCTATTCCTGCTCGCGCAGTCGCGGGAAGTTGTGGAGCTTCATGCCCAGGGACAAGCCCATTTCGGCAAGAATTTCCTTCACCTCGTTAAGGGACTTGCGACCAAAGTTCTTGGTCTTAAGGAGATCAGCCTCCGTCTTCTCTACCAGCTCATAGATGTAGCGGATGTCGGCATTTTGCAGACAATTTGCCGAGCGAACGCTGAGCTCCAACTCATCGACAGTCTTGAAGAGGTTCTCATTCCACTCCTCTTCCGGCTCCTCAATTCCCGGCGGCGGCTCATCCTCTTCGTCAAAGTTGATGAAGATCTGCAGCTGCTCCTTGAGAATCTTGGCGGCGAGGGCCACAGCATCCTCAGGCAGCACGGTTCCGTCAGTCCAAACCTCAAGGTTCAGCTTGTCGAAGTCGGTGCGCTGACCAACACGAGCATTAGAGACCGTGTAGTTGACTCGATTCACTGGGCTGAAGATCGCGTCGATGGGGATGGTTCCGATGGGAGCCTCCTCATCATTAGCGCGCTCAGCCGGCACATAGCCAGCCCCCTTCTCAACCCGAATCTCCATGCGCAGAGTAGCCTCGCCAACCAGCGTGCAGATGTGATGATCAGGATTCATGACCTCTGCGTCAGCAGTGGTCTGAATGTCAGCACCAGTAATTTTGATCTGGCCGTCGCGGCTGCCCTTCGTCTCAATGACAAAGGTCTGAGGCTCCCAGGTTCCCATTCGGACCAGGATTCCCTTTAGATTGAGGATAATGTCAGTGACATCCTCAATGACCCCTTCGACCGTCGAGAACTCATGGAGTACTCCATCGATACGTACTGCGGTGACCGCAGTGCCCTGAAGACTGCTCAACAGGACCCGGCGTAGGGCATTGCCCAGGGTAGTTCCGAAACCCGGCTCAAGCGGCTTGGCGACAAACTCACCATAACGCTCGGGGTTAGGAGCCTCCTTGGAGACGATGCTTCGGGGACGGATCAGGCTTCGCCAGTTGTGATACAGCTCGGTCATCGTTGTTTTCCTCTGTGCTAGCGCGAGCAGAGCTCGACGATCAGATTCTCTTGAATCGGAAGGGTCAGTTCTGTTCGGATCGGAGCACCACCAATGGTGCCACTAAAATTGTCCTTATCGAGGTTCATCCAGCTCATCTGCGGTCGGTTAACCGCCTTATCCAGGGAGTCAACGACTCGCTGGATCTTGCGGCTCCTTTTACGCACAGATATCACGTCGCCAACCCGCACCTGATAAGAAGCGATGTCAACTCGGCGGCCGTTGATTTGAATGTGACCATGGCTGATCAGCTGGCGTGCCTCAGAGCGGGTGCCAGCGAAGCCAAGGCGAAAGACGGTGCTGTCCAGACGGCTCTCAAGCAAGGTCAACAGAGTCTCGCCGGTGTTGCCCTTGCGGCGAGAGGCCTCGGCATAATAACGCCGGAATTGCTTCTCAAGGATTCCGTAAATGCGCTTGACCTTCTGCTTCTCTCGCAGCTGCTGACCGTAGTCAGATACCCTCATACGTCGCTGGCCATGCTGACCAGGCGGGTTCTGATTGCGCTCAAAAGAGCACTTGTCGGTAAAGCAGCGATCCGACTTCAGGTAGATCTTGAGACCCTCGCGCCGGCAGGAGCGGCAAACAGGTCCGGTGTGTCGTGACATCCCTCAGCCCCTAGACTCGACGCCGCTTAGGCGGGCGGCATCCGTTGTGAGGGATTGGCGTAACATCCTTGATCATCGAAACAGTAAGGCCTGCAGCGGCCAAAGCGCGTAGCGCAGACTCGCGCCCACCGCCAGGTCCCTTCACCATGGCTGATACAGTGTGTACACCGTGGTCTCTAGCCTTACGGGCCGCTTCTTCAGCCACCAGCTGAGCAGCGAAGGGCGTGCTCTTGCGCGAGCCCTTGAAGCCGCGCGCTCCAGCCGAGCACCAGGACAGGACGTTGCCGTTTGGATCGGTGATCGAAACGATGGTGTTGTTGAACGTCGCATGAATATGGGCGATGCCCACCGGAACGTTCTTTGAGATCTTCTTGCGGTTGGCCATAACCAATTACCTCTTCTTCGCAGTTGCAGTACGCCGCGGTCCCTTGCGGGTTCGAGCGTTGGTATGGGTGCGCTGCCCCCGAACTGGTAGATGGCGACGGTGACGCAGACCACGGTAGGAATTAAGGTCCATCAGCCGCTTGATGCTCATAGCAACCTCCTTGCGGAGATCACCTTCGACTGTGTGGCGAGCCGTGATCACCTGGCGGATCCGAGCTACCTCGGCATCCGTCAACTCATGGACACGAGTATCGCCGGCCACATTGGCCTCATCGAGGATCAGCTTAGAGATGGCCGGGCCAATCCCATAAATGTAGGTAAGCGCAACCTCAATCCGCTTGTTGCGGGGGATGTCTACGCCAGAAATACGAGCCATAGCTACTGCTCCCGCGCCTTAACCTTGGCGCTGCTTGTGCTTGGGGTTCTCACAGATCACCCGCAGCACACCTCGCCGCTTGATGACACGGCACTTACTACAAATCTTCTTCACCGAAGCTTGGACCTTCATCAGACCTGCTCCTATTGCGTCTTTAAACGACGCACAATTCGACCCCGAGAAGGGTCAGTCTCACCCAATTCAACTGCGACTCGATCTCCTTTAAGGAGTCGGACGATGCGCATCTGCAGGTCGCTTCCGACGTGGGCAGACACCAATTCGCCACCTTCGAGCCGCACGCTATACATGCGATTCATTCCGAGATCAACTATTGATCCGACAACCTCCTCGCAACTCAATTCTCCAAAGCCTCCGTGAGGCGACCGTAGACGTCATGCATGGCGCCTACGCCGTTAATTTCACGGACAATTCCTCGCTGCTGATAGTAAGCAGCCACCGGAGCTGTGTTGTGGGCATACTCATTGAGGCGAACCCGCACTTTCTCTTCGGTGTCATCAGCCCGCTGAATCAGCTCAGCTCCACAGGAATCACAGCGTCCCGCGGTAGTCGGGGGCTTAAACTCCACGTGAAATCCGGCCCCACAGGCAGCACAGCTGCGACGACCGACAATGCGCTCGACAATGAGGCCATCAGGGACTGCGAGCACCACAACCTTGTCGATAGAGCTGCCTCGTTTCTCCAGCAGCTCATCGAGAGCGACTGCCTGCGGGACCGTCCGCGGGAAGCCGTCCAGAATGTAGCCTGCTTGGCAGTCAGCCTCCTCAAGCCGAGCACCCACCATGTCAATGACGAGTTCGTCGGGAACCAGCAGTCCCTGATCCATAAAGCTCTGAGCCTTAAGCCCCAGCTCGGTCCCTTCGCGCCGATTGGCACGCAGGATGTCACCAGTAGAGATCTGAGGAATGTTTCGGTCGACGACCAGGCGCTGCGCCTGAGTCCCCTTACCAGCCCCTGGAGGCCCGAAGAAGATCAGGTTCATCCGAGAGTCCTTCTGCGGGAGCGTATCTGCGAGCCGCTCTCACCCATCAGGCCGTCGTAGTGCCGAGTAAGCAGGTGACTCTCAATCTGGGCCACCAGGTCGAGGGCCACGCCGACGACAATGAGCAGACCGGTACCACCGAAGTAGAAGGTAACCCGAGCCTGACTGATGAGGATGTCCGGCAAAATACAGACCAGAGAGATGTAGAGCGAACCAGCCAGCGTCAGTCGAGTCAGGACCCGCTCAATGAACTCGGCAGTGGACTTACCCGGCCGAATCCCGGGGATGTAGCCACCATGCTTCTGCATGTTCTCAGCGACATCAGCAGGGTTGAAGGTCACCGACGTATAGAAGTAACAGAAGAAGATGGTCAGCAGCGCATAGCTGGTCAGATAGGTAGTCGTGCCCGGCGAGAACAGCGCCACGATGCTGTTGAGGAACTCGTTATCACGCGCAAAGGCACCGATGGTCGCCGGGAACATGATGATCGACGAAGCGAAGATCGGCGGAATCACACCGGCCATATTGATCTTCAGTGGCAGATGGGTGTTCTGACCGCCATAGACCTTTCGGCCGACCACACGCTTGGCGTATTGGACCGGAATCCGCCGCTGTCCACGCTCGCAATAGACAATGAATGCGATAACCGCGATGGCAAACACACCGAGCAACAGCAGCTGGAGGAAATTCAGGTCCTCAGTCTTCAGCTGACTAAAGGTATTGATGATGGCGTCCGGGAAGCGAACAATGATGCCCGCCATGATGATCAGCGAGATGCCGTTGCCAATCCCCCACTCAGAAATACGCTCACCCAGCCACATGATGAAGGCAGTACCTGTGGTCAGGGTCAGAACCGTCATCAGGCGGAAGCTCCAGCCTGGAGTCAGCACCACCGCGCCCGAATCACCGGGCGCCGACATGTTCTCCAGGCCATAAGCGATGGCAAAGCCCTGCACAAGAGAGATAAAGATCGTGCCGTAGCGGGTGTACTGAGTAATCTTCTGAGTACCGGCTTCACCCTCTTTCTTGAGCCTCTCCAGCGCCGGAATCACCACCGTCAACAGCTGGATAATGATGGAGGCGGAGATGTAGGGCATGATGCCCAGAGTGAAGATCGAGAACTGCTCGAGAGCGCCCCCCGAAAACATATTGTAGAGATCAAAAAGGGTGCCGCTGTCGCCACCGAAGAAGCTCGCCAGTGCTGCTCGATTAGTCCCTGGATTGGGAATGAACACACCGAAGCGATAGACGCCCAACAAGGCCACCATGATCAGCAGCTTGTTGCGCAACTCGGGGATCTTCGGAATCTGCCAGACGCCAGAGGCCATGCCAGGAATCTCTCCGCTCTCGTAGCGCCAGGGCCCGAGAACTCTTGAACGGGTTGTTAGAGCAGCTCGACCGTGCCGCCAGCTGCTTCAACCTTGCTGCGGGCCGAACCGGAGACCTTGTGAACGCGAACCGTCAGCGCCACTTCCAGGTCACCGTTGGCGAGCAACTTGACCCCATCACCGACCTTACTGACCAAACCTTTGTCCTGAAGCGCTTGGATGTCGACCACTGCGTCCTTTTCAAAGCTGGCAAGGTCACCAACATTTACGATCGCGATGTGCTTGGCCCAGCGATTGTTAAAACCGCGCTTGGGGAGGCGACGCGTCAGCGGCATCTGGCCACCCTCAAAGCGAGCGGGGATACCGCCGCCCGAGCGAGACTTCTGCCCCTTCTGACCGCGGCCGCAGGTCTTACCTTTGCCAGAACCGATGCCGCGCCCAACGCGCTTGCGATTCTTCTTACTGCCCTTGATGGGCTTTAGTTCGTTGAGATCCATGTCTCGCTCCCGCCGCCTTGTGCCTCTGGCACCTACCGAACAGACTCCCCTGACAAGGGGCTGGCGACTCGCTGCCTGTCCGCTGCTTATTGTTGAGGTCTGCCCGCTCAAGCGAGCTCAGTAACCTCCACGAGGTGGATGACCTTCTTGACCATGCCGCGCACCGAGGGGGTGTCCTCTAAGGTCACGACGGAGCCAGTACGCCGCAGGCCCAGCCCCTTTACGGTAGCTCTCTGGTCCTGGGTGCGACCGATCACGCTTCGCTTCAGCTTAACCTGGAGTTTTGCCATTGCTCTATCTCCCGTGGCAGGGCCTTAAGCCTGCTCTCGAACTTCGGGCGCTCCACGTCGACGCAGGTAGGCCTCAGGGACCTGCAGCATCTTCAACGCCTCAACGGTGGCTTTAAGAACATTGTGTGGGTTGTTGGTGCCGATGCACTTGGTGAGGATGTTGCGCATGCCGGCGCACTCGAGCACCGCTCGAACCGCACCGCCAGCAATCACACCGGTACCTTCACTGGCCGGACGAAGCAGGACTTCGCCTGCACCAAAGTTACCTACGATTGGATGGGGAATGGAGCCGCCCTCAGTCAGCGGCACATCGAACATATTGGCCCGCGCGCGCTCGCCACCCTTACGAATCGCCTCGGGGACCTCTTTGGCTTTGCCCAGGCCAACACCTACTCGTCCGTTGCCATCACCCACGACCACCAGGGCCGAGAAGTTGAAACGACGTCCACCCTTGACCACCTTCGACA
Organism: Deltaproteobacteria bacterium UBA6601; assembly: GCA_002433485.1. Lineage (GTDB taxonomy): Bacteria > Myxococcota_A > UBA796 > UBA9615 > UBA9615 > UBA6601. The sequence goes on along the minus strand of DJIF01000042.1, from coordinate 12,733 downwards.
CCCGATTGATGTCGACAACACGGTCAATAAGTTCGACCTCACCATCCATAAAACGTGCCATCTGTCTCGTCCTTCTAGAAGCTCAGGCCGGCCTCTCGGGCGGCCTCCGCGAGTGCCTTCACCCGACCGTGATACTTAAAACCGTTGCGATCGAAGACCACGTGCTCACATCCCGCAGCCTTCGCAGACTCTGCAATGAGGGCGCCAACCTTAGTGGCGGCATCGCAGTTACCAGTGCCGTCCTTGGCGCCTAGCTTCAAGCTTGAAGCGGCAGCCAGAGTCTGCCCGGCGTCATCATCAATGAGCTGAGCATAGATGTGCTTGGCCGAACGGAAGACGCTGAGCCGGGGCCGCGCTGCGGTACCGACAATCTTCTTCCGAATCCGCGTCTGTCGACGCAGCCTGGAGCGGGTTCTGGGATTCGTTTTGCTGCTCATCTTCGACTCCTATCAGCCCACGGCCCCGGCCTTGCCGGCCTTGAGGCGAATGTGCTCGCCCTTGTAACGGACACCCTTACCCTTATAGGCATCGGGCTTGCGGAAACCGCGGATCTGAGCGGCTGTCTGACCCACCAGTTCCTTATCGATGCCCTTCACCGTGATCTCAGTGCGCGCCACAGAGACCTCAATCCCCTCGGGAATCTCGAACTCGATCGGGTGGCTAAAGCCCAGGCTCATGTTCAAGGTTCGACCGCTGACTTTGGCCTTGTAGCCAACGCCAAACAACTCCAGTTCCTTAGTGAATCCCTCTGATACCCCAGTAACCATGTTCTGGGTCAGGGCGCGCGCCAGACCATGCCGCGCCCGAGCCGGCTTACTGTCGTTAACGCGCGAGACCTTGACCTCGTCAGCACCGATATCGAAGCTGACATGATCGGGGATGGTACGGCTCAACAAGCCCTTAGGGCCCTTAACCGACAGTTCAGCTCCCTTGAGCTCCACCGTTACACCGGCAGGAATCTTTACGGGGAGGCGTCCGATACGAGACATTGCTTGCTCCTGATTGCTTGCGAGTTGCTGGCCTACCAGACGTGGGCCATCACCTCGCCACCAACGTTGAGACGTCGCGCCTCACGATCCGAGATAACACCGCGACTGGTACTAAGGATGGCGACGCCCAGGCCACCGAGGACCTTAGGGATCTCCGCTGCCTTGACGTAGCTTCGACAGCCTGGGCGCGAGATGCGCTTCAGGCCAAGGATGATTGGCTTAACATCCTTGTCGTACTTCAGGATCACACTGAGGGTGCCCTGGGGACCATCGTCCTCAAAACTGAAGTCAGCAATGAAACCCTCATGCTTGAGGATTTCAAGAAAGGCCTTCTTGAGCTTGGATGCCGGCATCGAGACGATGTCGTGTCGCGCGCTCTGCGCGTTCCGAATCCTGCTGAGAAGATCTGCGATTGGGTCTGTCATTCCCATGTCTTGCTCCTTACCGAATCAGGTTTCTGCCATTCAGCAGACCTTGAGTCGATGACCTCCCTACCAGGAGGACTTGATGACGCCAGGGATTTTTCCCTCGAGAGCCAGGTTCCTGAAACAAATGCGGCACATCTCAAACTTGCGGAGGTAGCCGCGAGGGCGCCCACAAACTCGGCACCGGTTACGGTGCTGCACCTTGAACTTCGGTCCACGCTTCCACGCGGCAACTTTACTGGTCTTGGCCATATCCCTATCTCGTTCAGTGGCTGCGGAACGGCATGCCCAGCCTGCTCAGCAGGGACAGCCCTTCGGCATCGGTTTTTGCCGTCGTAACGAATTGAATGCTCATCCCGTGAATCCGATCGACCTTGTCGTACTCGACCTCTGGGAAGATGATTTGCTCCTTGAGACCGAGGGAATAATTCCCGCGTCCATCAAAGGCCTTACGAGAGATGCCCCGGAAGTCGCGAATTCGCGGCATCGCCAGGGAAATCAGGCGATCCATGAACTCCCACATGTGGGCACGACGAAGAGTGACAGCAACACCGAGCGGCTGCCCCTCACGAAGCTTGAAGTTAGCGATGGAACGACGGGCACGGCGAATGCTGGCCTTCTGTCCCGTGATCGCAGCGATTTCCGCCGCTGCCGTCTCAAGAAGCTTCACGTTCTGAATCGCGTCGCCCATGGTTACGTTGATCACAATCTTGGAGAGCTTGGGCACCATCATCGGGTTCGCGTAGGCGAACTCCTCGGTGAGGCCCTTCTTCACCTCGTCGTTGTACTGGGTCTGCAATCGTGGCAGCGCCATTGGAACCTCCTGCTCCAGCCGCGGTGGGCTAGAGCTCCTCGCCGGTGCGGCGGGCAACCCGGACCTTCTGGCCGTTGGCAAGCACCTTGTAGCCAACCCGGGTACGTTCACCCTCAGCCGTCACCAGGCTGAGGTTCGAGATGTGGATCGATGCCTCCTTCTCAATAATGCCGCCGGTACGGCCGAGAGCAGGCATGGGCTTCTCGTGACGCTTCACCTTGTTCACGCCCTCGACAAAGGCCCTGCTGCGGTCCTTCTTGAAGCCGGTGATCTGTCCGGTTGCGCCCTTATGAGCGCCGGATAGGACCAACACGGTGTCACCGCGACGAAGCCGACAGCTGTTCTTATTGTTGGAACTCATCACAACACCTCAGGGGCAAGAGAGACGATGCGCATGAAGCGCTTGGCGCGGAGCTCACGAGCAACGGGCCCGAAGATGCGGGTACCAATGGGCTCATTCTCAGCGTTGAGCAGCACCGCAGCATTGGTATCGAAACGGATGTAGGAGCCGTCATCGCGACGCAGTTCCTTGGCCGTACGCACGATGACCGCGCGAGTAACCGTACCCTTCTTCACCTTGCTGTTAGGGACAGCCTCTTTGACCGTCACCTTGATGATGTCACCTACCGAGGCGTACTTCCGCTTCGAGCCGCCGAGCACCTTGATGCACAGGACTCGCTTGGCGCCTGAGTTGTCGGCGATCTCAAGTGTAGATTCTGTCTGGATCATGACTCTCTACCCAACTGCCTTCCTGTCGACAGAGCGAAGACTCCAGCGCTTCTTGCGACTGAGCGGACGACTCTCGACGATGGTCACCAGGTCACCAATTCCGCAAGCACCACTCTCATCGTGGACCATGTACTTCTTGGACACGCGTACGTACTTGCGATAGCGAGGATGCTTCACCTGACGCGTCACGCGTACGACGATGGTCTTGTCCATCTTGTCGCTGACCACAAGGCCTTGTAGAGAGCGCTTGTTACGACGTACTGTCTCGGTTTCCGTGGTCATGACAACTACCCGTTCTCGCTGGTTTGACCCATGTGACGGCGGAAGGCAGCGGCAACTGCGCCCTCCTCCTCCAGGGATCCCACCTCGCGTTCGAGCCCTCCCTGAGAAAGGCTCCTTTCCAGTTCACGCTCGCGGATGAGCGTATTGACCCGAGCCAGGGCTCGGCGGGCGCCCTTGAGCGCCGCGGTCTGATCCAGTTGACCGGTGCCGTTGCGGAACTTCAGCGAGGCGAGCTCACCGAGCAGGTCCTGACGGCGCAACAGCAGTCCCTTGTCGTCAAGGGTACGGAGGCCTGTGGTGTTCATGCCCAGTCCTCCCGCTCAACAATGCGTACGGCAACCGGCAGCTTGTGTCCTGCGAGTTCTAGGGCTCGCTTGGCAACCGCGGGCTCAACCCCACCCATCTCATAGAGGACACGTCCCGGCTTGACCGTAGCGACCCAGTATTCAGGGGCACCTTTACCCTTACCCATTCGGGTCTCGGCAGGCTTCTTGCTCAGAGGCTTGTCGGGAAAGATTCGAATCCAGACCTTGCCACCACGCTTGGCGTGTCGGGTCATGGCAATTCGAGCCGCCTCAATCTGACGAGACGTCAGAAAACCAGCCTCAAGGGCCTGCAGCCCGAACTCGCCGAAGCTGACCTTGCAGCCTCGACGGGCAATGCCGCGGCGCTTGCCCTTCTGAACTTTACGATGTCGAATTCTCTTTGGACTCAGCATGGTTCCAATTCCTCGGGCCTAAGCCTCTTCGCTACCAGGAAGGATTTCTCCCTTGAAGATCCAGACCTTGACTCCAATCACTCCAAAGGTGGTCACCGCCTCGGCCAAGCCGTAATCGATGTCCGCCCGCAGCGTGTGCAGAGGCACGCGTCCTTCGCGATACCAGTTACGACTGCCCATCTCGCGGCCACCGAGACGACCGGAGCACTGGATACGAACCCCTTCAGCACCGGCCCGCATGGTCCCCTGCACCGCCTTCTTCATGGCGCGGCGGAAAGAGACCCGCTTCTCAAGCTGCTGAGCAATGTTCTCGGCCACCAACTTGGCGTCGAGTTCCACCTTCCGCACCTCAATGATGTTGAGGAAGATCTCAGTGCCAATCTCCTTGCGGAGTTCCTTCTTGAGATCCTCAAGGCCCGCACAACGCTTGCCGATGATCATTCCGGGGCGAGCGGCATAAACAAAGACCTTGGCCTTGTTAACAGCACGCTCGACCAGGATCTTGCTCACCTGGGCGTTCTTGAGCTTCTTCTCAAGGAAAGACCGAATCCGCAGATCCTCATGGAGCTTCTCCGCGTACTCCTTATGGGAGTACCACTTCGAGTCCCAGGTCTTGACCGTCCCGAGGCGAAAGCCTACTGGGTGTACCTTTTGACCCACGCTCAATTCCTCCAGTTTCAAGGGCCGACAAGCCCCTGATGAACAATTCTTTCACCGCTCAGCGAGCGGCGAGCTCCACGGTGATGTGGCTGGTTCGTTTACGAATGCGGGTGGCACGCCCCTGAGCTCGCGGCCGAAAGCGGCGAATCGTAGGGCCACCATCCACGTAGATGGTCTTGATATAGAGAGAGTCTACGTCCACAGAGGCGTCAGACTCCTCAGCATTAGCTAAGGCGGAGCGAATCAGCTTGCCAATAAGCGGGGCTGAGCGCTTGCGAGTGAAGTCCAGGGTGCGCAGCGCCCACTCCACATCCTGACCGCGGACCAGATCCGCTACCAGACGGGCCTTGCGCGGCGAGATGCGCATGTAGCGCAGCTTCGCGGTCGACACAGTTCCGTTGTCAGACATCAGAGCCTCTCCTAACGAACCTTGGACTTACGGTCACCGGCATGACCAAAGAACGTCCGGGTGGCAGCAAACTCGCCGAGCTTGTGACCAACCATCTGATCGGTCACATATACCGGGATGAACTTCTTGCCGTTGTGCACCGCAAAGGTCAGTCCGATGAAATCGGGAATGATGGTGGAACGCCGCGACCAGGTCTTGATGACCTTGTTGCTCTTGGCGGCCTTAGCCTGAGCGGCCTTCTCGAGGAGGTGGCCGTCTACGAACGGGCCCTTTTTCAAGGAACGAGCCATGCCGTACTCCTTACTTCCTGCGCTTGAGGATGAAGCGATTGCTGCGCTTGTTGTTGCGAGTGCGGGCACCCTTGGTGGGCTTGCCCCACGGGGTGACCGGGTGTCGTCCACCAGCGGTGCGACCTTCGCCGCCGCCGTGGGGGTGATCGACAGGATTCATTGCGACGCCACGAACCTTGGGCCTGCGACCGAGCCACCGTACGCGGCCCGCCTTGCCCATCTTCAGGTTCTCATGCTCGGTGTTGCCCACCTGACCGACGGTCGCACCACACTGATTGAAGACCTGACGGAGCTCACCGGAGGGGAGTCGAAGCAGGCAGTACTTGCCCTCTTTAGCCATCACCTGAGCGTAGGTTCCGGCAGAGCGAACCATCTGCCCACCAGCGCCGACCTTAAGCTCGACGTTGTAGACCCAGGTACCTAGTGGAATGTTGATCAGCGGAAGAGCATTGCCCGGCTTGATGTCAGAGCCCGGTCCGGTCTCGACGGTGTCGCCAACATTAAGGCCCAGGGGAGCAATGATGTAGCGCTTCTCGCCATCAACATAGTTGAGCAACGCGATGCGGGCGCTACGGTTCGGATCGTACTCGATGCTGGCTACCTTGGCGGGAATCCCGACCTTGTCCCGCTTGAAGTCGATCATCCTATAGCGCCGCTTATGACCACCACCTCGACGACGCATAGTGATGCGTCCCCGGTTATTGCGGCCACCGCTGCGGCTCCACTTGCCGAGAAGGCTCTTCTCCGGCCTGTCACTGGTGACTCCAGCGAAGTCCGATCCCGACATGCCCCTTCGGCCGGGGGATGTTGGCTTGTACTTCTTGACGCCCATTGTCCTGCCCTCGCCTAGACGCTCGTGTAGAGGTCGAGGGACTCACCCTCGGCCACCGTTACGAAAGCCTTCTTCCAATTGCTGCGCTTGCCGTAGTAACGACCAAAACGCTTATTCTTGCCGCGAACCACCTGCGTGCAGACTCGCGTCACACGCACTCCGAAGAGCTCCTGAATGGTCTGCTTGATTTCAATCTTGGTTGCGTCCCGCCCCACCTCAAACGCGTAGGTGTTCTGGGCTTCCTGGAGCATGCTCGCCTTCTCGGTGAGCAGGGGACGGATGATGATGTTGTCTACCCGCTTCATCCTTCAAACCTCTCGCGCAGCTTGTCCACCGTGGCGGTGGTCAGGCACAGGTGGCTGTGACGGAGCACATCCTCAACATTCAGACCCTGCTCAGTGAGAACCTTGACGTGAGGAATGTTGCGCGCCGAGCGGGAGAAGGTCTCGTCCGACTCCGGCAACACAAAAAGCGCCGACTTAATGGACAGTTTGCGCAGCAGATCCGCCACTGGACGGGTCTTGATGGTCTCCAGCTCAAGGCTGTCAAAGACCACCACCTGGGCTGCTTGCCCTCGTCGGCTCAGTGCACCCTTAAGAGCGGCCGACCGAACCTTCTTGTTGATCTTGAAGGCATAGCTTCGAACCTGCGGTCCATGAGCCACACCACCACCTCGGAACTGAGGGGCGCGGGAGCCGCCGTGCCGCGCACGTCCGGTCCCCTTCTGCTTGTACATCTTCTTACCGCCACCACGTACCTGGGAACGGGTCTTCGCCGCTGAAGTGCCAGCCCGGCGATTCGCCTGGCTGTAACGCACCACCTCGTGGAGAAGATGATCGTAACGATCATTGGCGAAGATCTCGTCCGGGAGGTCTAGCTCCGAGACTTCCTTGCCGCTGATATTGAGTACCTTGACCTTGGCCATGACTCTTCTCTCGTCCTGTCGTCCGCTGCCCCCGCAAAGGAGCAACAGCTCGACTAGTTCAACTTGATTTCCACGTCCACGCCAGCCGACAGATCGAGCTTCATAAGCGCATCGATGGTCTGCTGGTTAGGCTGCAGAATGTCGAGCAGCCGCTTGTGAGTGCGGATCTCGAACTGCTCTCGGCTCTTCTTGTCTACGTGCGGCGAACGCAACACGCAGTACTTGTTGATCTTCGTCGGCAGCGGGATAGGACCGCGTACGGAGGCTCCGGTACGGTCCACTGTGCCCACAATCTCCTTGGCACTCTTGTCCAGGAGGTTGTGATCGTACGCCTTAAGACGAATTCGGATGCTCTGGTCAGCCATGCTGTTGCTCTCTCCTACTCGTGGATCTTGGCTACAACGCCAGCACCGATGGTTCGACCGCCCTCACGGATGGCGAAGCGCAGGCCTTCTTCCATAGCGATGGGGGTGATCAGCTCCACCTTCATCTCCACGTCATCACCAGGCATCACCATCTCCACCCCGCTGGGCAGCTCGATGGAACCGGTCACATCCGTGGTGCGGAAGTAAAACTGCGGTCGGTAGCCCTTGAAGAAGGGCTTGTGACGGCCACCTTCCTCCTTGGTAAGGCAGTACACCTTGGCATCAAACCTGGTGTGCGGGGTGGTCGTGCCTGGCTTGGCAAGCACCTGACCGCGCTCGATGTCAGTGCGCTTGATTCCGCGCAGCAGAGCACCGACGTTGTCACCAGCCTGACCCTGGTCGAGCAGCTTGCGGAACAT
>DJIF01000042.1:1477-4532 GCA_002433485.1 Deltaproteobacteria bacterium UBA6601 | reverse complement strand
TCGTCTTGCTGGTCTCGCGAATACCGACAATCTCAACCTCGTCACCGACATGAAGAATCCCACGCTCGATACGACCGGTAGCAACCGTGCCACGACCAGAGATCGTGAACACATCCTCAACCGGCATCAAGAAAGGCTGGTCAAGATCACGGTCCGGCTCTGGGATGTAGTCATCACAGGCCTTCATCAGCTCGATGATGGGCTGAGTAGCAGCATCATCGTCAGCGCCAGTACCCTTCTCCAGGGCGATCAGAGCGCTACCGCGGATGATCGGAGTGTCATCACCGGGGAAGTCATACTTGTCCAGCAGCTCCCGGATCTCCATCTCGACCAGCTCCTTGAGCTCTTCGTCGTCGATCTGGTCGCACTTGTTCATGAAAACAACGATGTAAGGAACACCAACCTGACGCGCCAGCAAGATGTGCTCGCGGGTCTGGGGCATCGGGCCGTCAGCAGCGGAAACCACCAAAATAGCGCCGTCCATCTGAGCGGCACCGGTGATCATGTTCTTCACGTAGTCGGCGTGTCCAGGGCAGTCCACATGAGCGTAGTGACGGCTGTCGCTCTCGTACTCCACGTGGGCCGTAGCAATGGTAATGCCGCGGGCCTTCTCCTCAGGAGCCTTGTCGATCTCGTCAAACGCAGTGAAGTCTGCGAAACCTCGCAGAGACTGGATCCGCGTAATCGCAGCGGTCAGCGTCGTCTTGCCATGGTCAACGTGACCAATGGTGCCGATGTTTACGTGAGGCTTGTCGCGAACAAACTTCTCTTTGGCCATGATTTCCTCCGCCCCTTCTCAAGGGACTGCGTTGAGTTGAAGAGGCGTACCTCTTCGGACAAGACTGCGCCGAACTGTGCAGACTGGGAAAGGACCCTCCCAGTCGCCGGTCCGGCGACGACGAACTATCTTTCAGAGTGCTACGAGGCCTTTGGTCCTCGGTTCACTCCCTGGTCACGTGGGAACCCTCTAGCGGCTCGATCCTTAAGGCGGTGAAAATCTCAAGCTTTTCTGCCGCCGCGAGCCAAGGGCTGCTCCCTCGCGGACGCGGAATATGACGAAGACGGCCCCGCCCGTCAAGGACGAAATCGGAAAATTCGATCTTATGGGAGGCTTTTCTCAGTAGCCGCCACGTAGCCGCTGGACCACTTCGTCCTGAATGCTGCGTGGGCAGGGCTCAAAGCCACAAAACTGCATGGATTTGTCGCCCCTTCCCTGAGTAAGGCTACGGAGATCGCCCACATAACCGAACAGCTCCGACAGGGGAACCTCGGCCTCAACGATTTGACGGCGACCTCGGGGAATCATCGAGCCAACTTTGCCGCGGCGGGCATTGAGGTCACCAATGACGGCGCCGACGTAGTCCTCAGGGACGGTCACGCTGAGCTCCATATGCGGCTCCATCAGGACCGGCGAAGCCTTAGCACAGGCATCACTAAAGGCCATCGCCGCAGCGACCTTGAAGGCCACTTCGCTGGAATCAACTTCATGAAAGCTGCCACCGGTAACCACGACCTTAAGATCCGTCATCGGAAAGTCGGCAAGCTGGCCACGCTCAAGAGATTCCTCAACCCCAGCCCGGACCGAGTCTTGAAACTCTCGTGGGATCTGATCGGCTCGACTCTGATCCTCGTACTCAAAGCCCTCACCCCGCTCCAGGGGACTGACCTTCAACGTGACATGGCCATACTGACCCCGACCGCCGGCCTGGCGGACAAACTTAGCCTCGCCCGAGCCCACGCCACTCAAGGTCTCACGATAGGAAACCATCGGCTTGCCGACCTTCGCTTCTACCTTGTACTCACGCTTGAGCCGATCCACCAGGATCTCCAGATGGAGTTCGCCCATTCCTGACAACAGCAGCTGCCCCGACTCCGGATCGACTCGAGTGCTAAACGTAGGATCTTCCATCGAGAGCTTGCTGAGCGCCTCGCCAAGCTTGTCCTGATCAGCTTTGGTGCGCGGCTCGATGGCAATGTCGATGACTGGATCTGGAAAATCCATGGACTCCAGCACGACCGGCGAGCCCTTGGTGCACAGGGTATCGCCGGTCGTGGTGAACTTGAGACCAACGGCGGCGACGATATCCCCCGGACCGATTTCCTTGACGTCTTCACGCTTGTTCGCATGCATCAGCAACAAGCGGCTAAAGCGTTCCTTGCGATCACGGGTTGCGTTGACCAACACACTGCCGACTCGAGCGGTCCCCGAATAGACCCGCAGATAGCTGAGGCTGCCGACAAAGGAGTCGAAAGCAATCTTGAACACCAGGGCTGTAAAAGGTTCTTCAGCGGAAGGTTTGCGCTCACTGGTCTTCGACTCATCCCGAGGGTCCATTCCCACAACTGCAGGCTTATCGCTAGGCGCAGGAAGATAGTCGACCACAGCATCGAGCAGCGGCTGAACTCCCTTATTCTTAAACGCACTACCGCAGAAGACCGGCACGAAGCGCTCGTCGAGCACAGCCTTGCGCACCGCCAGGCGCAGCTCATCGGCACTTAGCTTCTCCCCTTCCAGATAGCGCATCGCCAGCTCATCATCATCCTCGACAATCGCTTCAATAAGCTGCTCCCGACGAGCCTCGACCTCGGCAACAAGTTCAGCTGGGATCTCCTCCTCCGCCAGCTCAGAACCAAGCGAGTCCTCGTCAAAGACAATTGCTTTCGAGCGCAGCAGGTCAATGACTCCGCGATGCTCATCCTCACTGCCGAGCGGCAACTGAAAGGCTACCGGCCGGGTCGCCAACTGCTCCTCCATCTGCTCCAGGACCGCTGAAAAGTCTGCGCCCACCCGGTCCATCTTGTTGACGAAGGCAATGCGTGGGACCCGATACTTTTCGGCCTGGCGCCATACGGTCTCCGACTGGGCCTCAACCCCTTCCACCGCTGAGAACAGCGCAATAGCGCCGTCGAGAACCCTCAGCGAACGCTCTACCTCAACGGTGAAGTCAACGTGTCCCGGAGTATCAATAATATTAATTCTGTGCTCGTCCCAAGTAGTTGAAATAGCAGCAGCAGTAATGGTTATACCTCTCTCTCTTTCTTGAGCCATCCAATC
>DJIF01000042.1:739-1209 GCA_002433485.1 Deltaproteobacteria bacterium UBA6601 | reverse complement strand
GGTGGTCGCAGCCGAGGTGATCGTAATGCCCCGCTCCTGCTCCTGATCCATCCAGTCCATGGCAGCAGTGCCGTCGTGGACTTCACCCATCTTGTGGGAACGGCCGCAGTAATAGAGGATTCGCTCGGTCGTGGTGGTCTTGCCCGCATCAATGTGGGCCATGATCCCTATATTGCGAACTCGATCGAGAGAGACCATAAGAGCCCAAGACCTTGCTGAGCCCAGCCCCTAGGGGGCCAACCCGCTACCAGCGATAGTGTGCGAAGGCCTTGTTCGCCTCGGCCATTCGATGAGTATCGTCACGCTTCTTAACTGCCGCGCCGCGACCCTGAGAAGCATCCATCAGCTCATTGGCCAAGCGTTCCACCATGGAGTTGCCAGCACGAATCCGCGCATAATTACGGACCCAGCGCATCGCCAGCGCCATACGACGGGCAGGCGGAATCTCAACCGGAACCTGATAGGTGGCA
>DJIF01000042.1:0-433 GCA_002433485.1 Deltaproteobacteria bacterium UBA6601 | reverse complement strand
CGGAACCTGATAGGTGGCACCACCCACACGGCGGCTCTTCACCTCGACAACCGGCTGCACATTCTCAAGTGCCTTCTTAAAGACCTTGACCGGATCCTCTCCACGCTGCTCCTCAACGATAGACAGCGCACCGTAGACAATCCGCTCAGCGGTCGAGCGCTTGCCGTCGTACATCAGAGTGTTGATGAACTTAGCCACCAAAACCTCGTTGTACTTGGGATCTGGGATGATCTTACGCTTCTGAACTTCGCGACGACGTGGCATGAGACAGTCCTTTCAAGCCTACTGCTTGGGCCTCTTGGCGCCGTACTTCGAGCGGCCCTGACGACGGTCAGAGACTCCGATCGAGTCGAGCACGCCGCGAACAACGTGATAACGAACACCAGGCAGGTCCTTAACACGGCCACCACGAATCAGCACCACAGAGTGCTCC
>DJIF01000037.1 GCA_002433485.1 Deltaproteobacteria bacterium UBA6601 | reverse complement strand
GGCCGGGCAGCTGCGCCGGATTGGAGCTGGCGACCCGCTGGTGGATACGGTCTATGTGGACAATGCAGCCGCCGCTCATCTGCTGGCTGCAGATCGGCTGCGGCAGGGTGCGGCGATCGATGGTCGAGCCTACTTTGTGAGCAACGGTGAGCCCATTGGGGTCTGGACCATGGTGGATCGGATGCTCGCTGCTGCTGGGGAAGGGCCGGTCAAGGGTAGCGTTCCGGTCGCTCTGGCTTCAGCAGTGGCCTGGCTCTGTGAGCTCGTCTATCGGATCCTACCGCTCTCTGGCGAACCGCGAGTGACTCGCTTCCTGGTTGCAGAGGTGAGCCGTGCGCATTGGTTTGATATCGGCGCGGCTCGGCGCGACCTGGGCTATGAGCCTACGGTTTCTTTAGAGGATGGGCTGGCGCGTCTTGAGCGTTGGTGTGCTGACCGGGAACTGCTCCAAAGCAGCTCATAGAGTCGATTCTGAGCTGCTTGCCTGACGCTGCATAGGGCTTCCAGTAGCTCAGATAAAGGCGCTTCGGCAGTTTCGTCTCGCCCCCACGGGTTTCGCCCGGACTCTCACTCCTCTATCATCGGGAACTGGTTTCCACTTTGGGGGCTGCCCGCTTTATGGCACAGCAGATCGGTCCAGGAGATTCACCGGGCGGTAGTGCGCCGAAGATGCTGGTGGAAGGTGATCGCTTCGGCGGCTCCAACGGTAGGCGCTTTCTCGTCGAGGGGCGGGCCGGTGCTGGCGGCCAGGCGATGGTCTTTAGGGTGCGCGATACCCGCCTGGACCGCTTGGTCGCGGCGAAGGTCTCTACGGCACATGAAACTCGCCAACAGCAGCTCTTTCTTGAGCGCTTCGAGCGAGAATTACAGCTCAGCTCAAGGGTGTCTCACCCCCATGTTCTGCAGGTCTATGACTGTGGTGAGCTCGAAGGCGGTGCTCCATACGTGCTGCTGGAGTGGATGGACCGGGGCGACCTGGTTGGCTTTATCGACCGGGCACGGAAGTCGGGCCGTAACCTCCCATATCCCTTTGTTCGCTACTATGGGCTCTCGCTTGCTGCTGCGCTGCGCGCCGTGCACGGCGCGCAGATGGTGCATCGTGACGTCAAGCCCGACAACATGCTGATCGCCGCCGACGGGGTGGCCAAGCTGACCGATTTCGGTATCGCAAAAGACATCAGCCCGGACGCTATTCGTCTCACTGAGATGGGACAGACCATGGGTACTCTGGGCTTTATGGCTCCGGAGCAGTTGGCCGGGCTGCCGGGTCCTCAGTCCGACATCTTCAGCTTTGGTGTCACCTTCTATGTGATGCTTGTGGGCCGGATTCCACCCCAGAAACAGCTCAATGCGATCCCGGTGGGACGCATCCTCCCGGAGGCATGGGAGGGGCTCAGTCCTTCGGTGGTTGAGTTTATCCAGCGAGCTACAGCATCGGAGTTGGAAGATCGCTTCCAGAGCTTTGATGAGTGCCTTGATCAACTCAATAAGGTCTCTTTCGGCCCTGACAATAGGGGACTTTTGTTGCCCGGCGAGCTGCCTCCATTGCCTTCGGGGGCCTTTATTACCGCCACCAACACCAGCGTTGAGGGGCCGATCCCGATGGCCTTCGATACGGAGTTGGCTCGGCGCCAGTCTGATTCTGAAGATGGGCTCGGAGACACGATGGACTTGACCACCGTGGCCCCGGAGCAGCAGGCCAGAGCTTCCAACCCTGATCTTCCTGCCGAGGGAGTGGGAGTGCGAACCGGCTTTGAGACCCGCATTGGTGAAGAACTCAGCGGCGGACCGGTGCGACCGACAGACGGGGTCCGGGAGATAGCGCCCGAAGAGCAGCGTGGTCAGGTTGAGGCGGTCGGCCATACCCGCGCCTTCACTACTCAAGATGCTGAAGCCGTTGCGGTCAGCGATACAGGCACTTTGCCGAGCTCAACCCAGCAAGACCTTGCTGCCGCCCGAGGTGGCAATTCCAAGGGGCTGCTGGTGGTCGCAGTTGCTGCGGTGGCAGTGGTCGCTGTTGGTGTTTTTGTGGCCTTGTCCGGAGGGGCAACTCCAACTGATTCCGACACCTTGCAGGCCTTGCAGCAGTATGAGAAGGCTGCAGCTCAGGGTAGCTGGTCCAATGCTGAAGCGGCGGTAGCCAAGCTTCCTGCGGCCGCGGCTGAACTTGACTCTGGCAAGCTGCTTGTTGCCCTGGACGAGCTGCTGGCTGGCAACTATCAGGCAGCTCGGGACAAGAGCTCTGGGCTGTTGGAACTGGCCGGTGAGCCTGGCGCGCGCGCTGCGCTGGTTCATGGCGCTGCCACCCGGCTTTCCTCGGCGCAGGGCTACGGTGATGCCCTGAATTCCTACCTTCGGGTTTTGAATTGCGGTGATGCCGGTTGCGCCGAGCTTAAGGCTCGAGCGCAACGAGCGGTGGCTGAAGTCTGTACGGTGCTTGACCCCGGTACCGAGGGCTGCGCCGGAGTGACCCGGCCGGAACCTCGTCAGGCTTCTTTGTTGGCCTCGTTGGTGCTGGTCGAAGATGGTCACCTCGCTCGGGGTCAGGAGGTCCTTGCCAGAGCTCTGGAAGAGGGCCCGCCAGATGGCGGTTGTGTGGAGAATTCAGTACTCTCCCGGTGGGCCGCGGAGCCGGCTCTGGGAGCGGCTCTCAGGATGCGGGTAGTGACCGCTGGGGCCACCTCACCGCGGAGCTCTGAACAATGCGTGCTGTTTGCTGAATCGGAATGAGAGGAACTGCTGTGTCGAATCGCCTCACCATGATGTCTCTAATCTCCTGTCTGGCCCTGGCTCTGCTAGCTGGCTGCCCGAAGGGCGGAGCCAGCACGTCTAGCGGCGCGGCGGGTCCGGACTGCACCGTCTCGTTTGAAGTCTACGAAGCGGGAACTGGAAATCCGTTGGCAGCTACGGTGTGGCCAGTGGATTTACCGGATGACTTTGACAACATCGCTCAGGGTCTCGCTGGCGCTGAAGCGACCTATGCTGGAATCGGCCGCCGTGAGGGAGGTAGCTATGCCCTTCCGTTCACAGTGGGAGCACAGACTTCCATGATGATCTGGAGCCCCGGGCATGAGCTTAAGCGCATTGACCAGAAGCTGCGTCGTGGCAACAACCTGATCTCCGTTGAGTTGCGCCGTACAGAGGTGGATGACGCCAAGGTGCCGGAGCGGATTCGTACTGAGGTGTTGGAGAGTCTGCCCACGGAAGGACCCAGGACCGGTTCATGATTCTGCCCCGCCGGATTCAACTCTGTCTGTTTCCTGCGACGCTGTTGGGAGTGTTGTTGTTGGCGGGTTGCCCTGCCGGTGAGACGATGGACCTTAAGGCTGGGAATTGTTGGGGGACTGGCGCCGAAGATTGCCGGTCCGAACGAGCCTCCGCTCTGCGCGCCCTTGGTTATGAGGGCCTGCAGTTGGCTGCTATGGCTGCCGATCTGAGCTGTGGCGCGGTGATCAATTGCGCCGCACAGCCAGCGGCAACGGTGCAGAAAAGCAAAGCGTCGAGTCTTGCATCAGCATCTGTTCCGACCGCATCATCGCGGCCGCCGGCCTCGCCAAAGAATGTGCCGAGTTCTACGCCGCCCGCTGCCGGGCAGGCCGCCTCCGAAGCCGCACCGGTCCAGGCTTCGACAGTTGCAAAGCCAACCGCTGTTGCGGAAACTCCGGCCGCTAAGAGCGAGCCTGAGCAGGTAGCAGCGCTATCTTCGTCGAGCGGCTCCTGTGCCGGTATCGACATTGCCGCTCTCGAAGATAAGAGTGCGCTCAGCGGGGCCGAGAAGAGCTGCGCTATGGACGCCGCGATGGGGCGAGCCGGGGTGTCGGAGCCCGAGGTGCAGGTGGCCGTGATCTCGCTTTACAACAGCAAGGCTACGGGTTGGCAGAAGGCTGTGGAGGCTGCCCTGTCCAGGAAGAACCTGGCCAACGCTCCCAACCTTAATCTGGCCGGCATCAAGCCAGCCTATGATGGCAAGCAGTACGCCACCGTGATCAAGCGGGCTGACATCGTCTGGCGCAACCTCAGCAAAGGCTATGCACTATCGGGTGAGCAGCGAACCTTTCTAACCGAGTTTGCCTGTCGTTCTGCTCTGCAACTCCACCTCATGCAGAAGCCGCACTCGCGTGGTTTTGACTGGTGTGAACGCTGGCGTTCCAGGGTGGGCAAGGCGGGTGGCTCTACCTCTGAGGTCGACGATATCCTTGATCAGCTCGAAGACTGAGCCATTCTTGGTGTCCTCGGCGTGGCGGAACTGGTCTTCACTGGGGCGATCAAGGCCGCTGAGAGGGGTGTGCTTGGCCTTTCTCTTGTTGTTGCTAGGTCTGGGGGGCTGTCGCGGAAAGACGGCCCCGACGGCGGACTCTGGCGCGGCGCTCAGTAGCGAGCAGGTTGCTGCCACTTGGCTGTGGCGAGTCGCCTTCAGCGAGGAGTTGCCGGATGCTTTGTTCCCCTTGTTGGCAGCTCGCTGGCTGGGAGGTCTTGAAGGCGATTGGGGTACGCTTGGCGGCCCGTTGGCTAAGGAGCAGCGAGCGGTTCATGGTGGTCGCACTCTCGAAGCCCGTCTGCTCTTAGAGGACCGACTCGCCCTCGGTCACCTTGCGGCTATTCATCTGCAGGCCAACTGTCGTCTCGCCCGCAAGCCTGATGCCTACGGTCTGGGCCTGGGGCAGGCCTACGCTCTTGGGGCAGCAGCCTGCGCTGGTCTCGGCGACCAGGCGGGCCAGGCCGCGGCGACCGCCAATGCCGCGAGAGTCTCTGGGGGCTCGTTCCGCGACCCTGTTGGAGCCAGTCTTCGGTCTGTGGGAGAGGGTGGACAACAGGCTCTTGCCCAGCTGTTAGTGCCGGAGGTGAAGAAGGTGGAGCTTAAGGGAGAGAGCCTTGAGTACGCGCTGCTCTGGCCAGCTCAGCTTGAGGCTGCCCAACGAACTCTGGAGTTGAGAGAGAGGGGGCTTTCCCCTTCCGTTCAGGGCGAGGGGTCGGGGCCGGTCGACCTGCTGGACCATCTGGCTACCAGCAGCTGGTTCGCCGGTGCTGAGTTTGGTAAGCACGAACTCCTTAGTGCGGCGATGGTTCTGGGTGCTGCTCCAGTTGGGACTGGTCGCCTTGCTCAGGTGGAAGGTGCTCTCGAAGAGGTAATTGCCGCTTGGCGCAGCTCTCTTGTGTCTTTGCCGCGCGATGGGGCTATGGCCTTGGATGCCGGCGGTCGGTCCTTGTTAGAGAGTTGGTTCCGGCGCGCACTGTATCGGGATGTGGGGCTTCTTGCCCTAGAGGAAGGGGATGCCGAATTGGCCCTTGTGGCCCTTGAAGAGGCCGCTGGTGCCCGCGGTCGGGTGCGGCCAGGAGCAGGGCTTGACCCGCTGCTGCTGGCTGCCATGGCGCGGGCCCGCTTTGAGTGCAACGAACTGCAGCGTTCCGTAGAGCTGTTGGATGATATAGGCGCAGCGAAGGGCTGGGAGTTTGCTCTTCCGGTCGCCAGGACCGTAGCGCGGTTAGCCGTGGTAGGCTCTGGCGCTGATGCCAGGGTAAATCGATGAGGACCACCACAGGGTAAATCGATGAGGACCACCAGAAAAACCTTTCTGACTCTGCTTGCTGTGCTGCTGCTGGGGCTTCCCCTGGTGCTGTCGGGTGCTACTTCCGTGGCGGAAGCCGAAGATGTGCGGGCTCTGGTCGTGCTGGAGGAGGATGAGCCCCAGGCCACCTATCCGTTCATGGCGCGGACCATGAGTGAGTCTCGTCTCGCCGAGTTGCTGTTCAGACGCTTTTTTACTGCGGATGTGGGAGGGGATCTGGAGAGCGGACTGTTTGAGCCTGGTTGGAGCAGTCGCCCGCCCAACCTCAGCCTTGCGGTCCGTGAGGGCCTGAAATTTAGCGATGGTGAGCCGGTCACCTTCAGTGACGTGTCCTTTACCCTCAACGATGTCTACCGCCGTACTGATGTGGGGCACAGCGTCGGCGGTTGGTATTCTAAGATTTTCGGCGATGCTCAGCAGATCACGCCGCTGCATGGCAGCATCCGGTTTCAGGTGTCGATGCCCGACGATGGCGCCGAGCGATACCTTATGACCAGTGTGTTGCTGTCTCGAAAGGCGCTTGCACCTGAAGCTGGCGGCAAGGTGCAGTTGGAACTGAGCAAGCGCAAGCCCACGGGTACCGGGCCATTCTTTGCCAAGGATACCATTGAGTCCTTTGACGATGTGCTGTTGCATCGCAACCCCCATGATGAGGTGGCGGTTCGCAAGGGCCAGCCGGTACAGGCCATTCGACTGCTCTATGATCAGGATGCAGCACGACAGAAGGAGCTGATGGAAGGCGGCCGTGCCGATCTCTGGGTCTCGCCTCCGCCGGCGGTGCTGCCGTCCTTTCGTAACGAGAGCAAGCGCTATGGAATTCGCTCCTATGACTTGATGCAGTGGTGGTTTATGGCCCTCAATCACGCACACCCTGCGCTTGCTGACGCGCGGGTTCGTGAGGCTCTTGATCTGGCGATTCCACGGCAGCAGTTGATCGAGAAGTTTGGCGGTGACTCGGCTCGCTCGACCTCGGGCCCCTTCCTGCCTGGTTCGGCCTGGGCCCCGGGCGACGTTGAAGCTACCGCCGAGAATCGGGACCGGGTCATCACCTTGATGGAGGAAGCTGGCTACAGCCGAGAAGGTGGTCGCTGGGTGAAGGATGGCGAGGGCTTTACGCTGCGTCTAGGGGTGCAGTCAGATATCGCCGATGACTTCTCCGATGTGGTCTATGGCTTTCAGGATGCCTGGGAATCTCTGGGCTTCCGGGTCAGGGTCAAGAATATTCGTCCCAGTGATTGGCGCGGCAAGGTAGAGGCGGGTCAGGCAGCTGCCAACTGGGATGTGATTCTTGGTCGCTGGAACCTGGACCGCGAGGAAGGCGTACTCAGTCTTTTCTCGAGTGCGCAGGATGGTGGACCTCAAGTCAATCTGTTCAAGTACTCGGACCAGACTGTGGACGGCATCGTTGCCGATTTCTACAAGGAGAGTAGTGGCCCGGCTCGTGAGGCCTTGATGCAGAAGCTTCATCGCTATCTGCACAGTGATCGGCCCTATCTGTTCTTGTGGACGCTCCAGGTCCAATCGGTGTATCGCCGCGATCGCCTCTCGGGCTTCCGACCGAGCCCGTTTTACTACTTTACCCAGGTTGGTAAGACCGCCTGGAAAGAGTCGGCAGGGGAGTGATCCCAGGACCAGAACCGCGCGCCTATGGACTGCGCGCGCTTCGCTCTCTGGTGCTGGTTCTGCTTGTACCCGGACTGATCTTCGCTGCGGTTAATTCGACCCGCTCGGCCATGTGTCTAGACAGCTATCGTTGGGATCCCGCTCTGGGATATCAGGTAAATCCCGGGATCAACTGCGTCGAAGCTGAAGATGATCAGGGTGTTTGGGCTGGGGGGCGGCGGGCTGCAGTGGCGGGGAGCTTCTATGTTCGGGCGCTGTGGGGTTCAGTCACGGCTCGCTCCGGAAGCAGTCGCGAGGATGCTGGTTCCTCGGTTGCCGGGCTGCTGCTTAGGCGAGGTTTGCGCTCTCTCGGGGTGGTCGCAGTGGCCCTGAGTTTTCTCTGGCTCTACCATCTCGGCCAGCAGGCCGCCGGCCGGCTCGCTGCTCGCATTCGGGCTGCAGACCTGCAGGGACGTGCTCGCGGCATAGCGCCGAGTGCGCCTTTTCGGTGGCTAGAATGGCTTTCCTCCAAGCTGGCTCGGCTGATGCCGCCGGGGGGGCTGCCGCTGCCCATTGCTGGTCTTGTTGTGTTTGGGATTGTTTTACGCTTGGTGCCAGAGCCCGATCGGCTTGGGAATCCTCACTGGCTGGACTACGACCGGGCTGGGATCTTGTGGGCTGGGGTCGCGCTGGCCCTGGCTGATGGGGCTGCTTCAATCCTCATGCGGGGTTGGCGTCACGTGACCTCCGTCGAACTTCGGCGCTCCTACGCTGACAGCCTGCGGATGTGGGGTTGTGATCCGGAACCGGCGGTCGCGCAGGTGTCTCGTGGAGTCCGCGCAGCTCAGCTGCGCGGAGCCTTGCTTGCTCTGCTCGGTGGTCTGCTGGTGGTCGAGGGAGTCTTTGGTGTCGACGGCCTGGGTGAGACCTTGACCGACCTTGTGGTCGACCGTCAGGGTCTTGATGCATTGCTGCTGGCAAATATCTTGATGGTCTTTGGGCTCATTGTTTTCTGCATTGAGCAGTTGCCCCTTGAGCGCATCCTGGGGCGCCGATGAGCCTGGGCCAGATCAGATCGATTCTGGCGGGCCGGCCTGAGGTCATGAGCCCTTTGCTGTTGATTGGCTTTGCGCTTATCGGTTGGTTCGGGGCCGAGGCCAAGCCAAGCGCTGCGGGGGCTGCATGGCCGACTCTGGCGCATCCCCTCGGCCTTGACCGCTCGGGGCGGGACTTCCTCTCGGTGGTGGCAGGTGGAGTCGCTGATTTTGTCGTTCCGGGTCTGTTGGCCGTGTTGGCTCTGTTGACGGTGTTAGCGCTGCGTTCCTGGCTGGCCTTGCGACGACCGGTTCTGCCTGCCGAGGGCGATGTTGCCGCCGAGGGCGGCCTTGCTGCTGCTTCACCGCCACGTCTGTTGTTGGTCCTGGTGGGCATGTTGCTGTTGGAAGAGCCCAGCCCCTATGTGGCGGCCACCATCGTGCTGGTCCTGTATGCGCCAGTGGCGCTGCAGGAACTGGTGAGCCAGCTTGCGGCCCTGCGTCAGCAGGAGGTACTGGCTGGGGCAATGGCCCACGGTCTGCCTATGGGCAGGGTGCTGGGCGGCTATCTTCTGCTGGGCTATCTGCGTGAGCTGCTGGCTCGGCACAGCGCTGCCCTGTTTACCCAGGTAGCCTTTACTCAGATCGCCCTAAGCTACGTGTTCGGTGCTTCAGCGGTGCGCGGCGGGCTGGCGCTCTCCTGGGGTGCAGAGTTCGAAAAGCTGGCCCCGTTCATGATCCCTCCGCGCAAGCTTCTGGAGGATGCTTTCGGTCTCGCTGCCGCAGGAGATGAGTGTCTCTATCAGGGCTGGCAGAGTTGCTACGGCTGCGTCTCTGAGATGCCCTGCGTGGAGGCCGTGACAGGTTTTCAGGCCATCTCCTTACTGGTGATCATCATGGGCGTGTTGGGTGGCTTGCTGCTGTTGGCTCAGCCCCGTGGAGTCGAGGGAGGCTCCCGATGACTGGCTTTAAGTTGCGGATGCAGACGCCTAGGGTTTTGATGCCGGGTCGCAGCGCCAGTGATGAGGCTATGGATCTGGTGATCGAGCCAGGTCGGCGAACCGTGTTGATGGGGCGCTCAGGTGCTGGCAAGACGCTGCTGGCGCGTCTGGCCCTGGGCCAGCTGCCTCGCTCCCCGGTACGGGTTGAGGGGCAGGTAGAACTGTACAGAGCGGATGACCGCTGCATGATCAACCTGGCCGACTATCCCTTCGGCAGTACGGTTCCCGATCTCGCCGCTCTACGCGGGCTTGAGTTGAGCTTTGTGCCGCAGGGTGGGCGAGAGAACCTGGTCCCGGGTTGGAGTGTCCGTGATCACTTTGACGCGCTTCTTCCTGCTGGAGCCGGCGCTGGAGGTGCCGGTTTGGAGGCGGCCCTCGCCAGCATGGAGGCTCTCGGGGTCGAACCCTCTGCGGATAATCTCAGTGCCGTCGCAACCGGGTTAAGCGAGGGCATGATTCGCCGAATCCTGGTAGCGCTGGCGATGGCTCAGGGGGCCCAGGTCCTGGTCGTTGACGAGCCCACTACAGGTCTTGATCCAGCCTCCCGTGACGCGTTTCGGGAACTTCTGGAGACCCGTATGTTGGGCTCAGGGGCCGGGGTCTTACTGATCACCCATGACGTTGAGTTGGCCATCCAGTTGGGTGGTGAGACGCTGTTGGTTGACCACGGGACGGTGGTGGCTCGAACCGAAGACCTGGCTCAGGGTGAAGGCGCCTTTGCGCCCTTTATTGCTGCCATGCAAACGGGAGAGGGGGTGCTGTGGTGAGTGATGTTTCGGTGGTTCGCGCTCAAGGCCTACGTTGGCGTCGGCCGGGCAGCTCCCCGCAGACCCCAGATGTGCTGCGCTCGGTGGATGTTGACTTGAAGGCCGGGGAGTTGGTGGCGATTTCTGGCCCCAGTGGGGTTGGCAAGTCGGTACTTGGAAGCTTGATCTTGCGCTTGCGCGACCTGGAGGCGGGCAGTCGGCTGTGGTGGGGAGACCACGAAGTTACCGGACATTCGGCAGCGGCTCTCCAGCCTCTCCGCCACGACTTTCAGGGATTGTTGCAGCCCAGGGGTGCCATTCTTCCACCCTTTCAGACGGTTCGACAATCCCTCAACGAGACGCTTCGCTACGTTGCGGCATCTACGATCTCGGCGGAGCAGGCCGCTGCACGCATCGAAGAAGTGGCGGAACGACTCGGCATTGGCCGACTGCTGGATCGTTATCCGCGGTTTCTCTCTGGTGGTGAGGGACGCAAGTCTGGTGTTGCGCGCCTGCTCCTGGCCCGCCCTCGTTTTGCTTTTGTTGATGAGCCAGATGCAGGCCTGGATCCGGTCAGTCAGCATGAGGTGCTGAAGCTGTTGCGTGGTGTCGTTGATGAGCTCGGAGTGTCCATGCTGTTGGTCACTCACAGCGCGGTGTTGGCCCAGGTTTATGCAGATCGTCGTATCGTATTGCGTGCAGGAGAACTTCATGAGAATTGAGCCTCACCTCTGGTCGCTGTGGTTCCGGGTCGCTGTGTTGCCCTTGACCGGGTTGCTGTTGGTTGCCTGTCCCAAGACCAACGAGCCGGTCTCGGCCACCGCTGCTAGTGCCTGTAGCCGCAGCTTGGTGGCTGAACTCAAGACGGCGAGAGACCGCCTGAGCCGCGGACATCCACAGGAAGCGAGGGTCTATCTGCAGGCGATAGAAGAGTGTCGAGAGAGCAAAGAGTCGGTGGAGTTCTTGCGTCTGGCTGCCAGCGTTTATGAGGAACTGGGCCAACTCAATGAGTCCTGGGCGGCCCTCTATGCCGCTTCGAGCCGAGGCGGAGCGACCTCCGAAGAGAGCGATGAGCTGGCTGGCCGACTGACTGGTTTTGAGGACAGCTATTGCCGCCTTGTCACCGGCAGCGGCCCCAACAGTCAACCTGTGGATGTTGCATACCAGGGGGCTGTGCTTGATGACGCTACCTTCGAGCTGCTCGCCGAGATCGGCCGTGGTGAAGGTGTCCAACTGGGTGATGGCCGCTGGGGATATTGGCTGTTTCCGGGGCGCTATCAGGTCGGCGGGAGGTCGCGCACACTTCTGGCGGGTCAGACGCTAGACTTGAGTCGGAACTAGGAACGCGCGATGGCTAATTGGTTAGAATTCGGAGCAGTTGGCCGTTGTGGCTTGGTAGCAGTGGTCCTGGGGGCGCTCTGCTGGCCGCTGGCAAGTAGCCATGCCGAGGACTCAGCTCTCAGTCCATTGCGGCTGGTCTCAGATGTCGCCGTTATGGAGGGGCGCCAGGCGCAGCGGCCGGTATGGGCTCCCGGTGAAGTTCCGCGGTTGGTGCACGAGATTACCGACCGCGATCGTAAGACCTGGCTGCGACAGATCTGGATCGAGGGGGCGTCCACCTACGATGCTCTGGTCCCGGGATCACGTTCCTCCCGGGTCGAGGCTCTGGGCGGAGCAGCCGATCGGGCGGATACAGGTGCTTCCTGGTGGGATGCAGAGAGCTTTTTCTTCATTCGAGCGGTGGGCGGGTCATCTCGATTGTTCTACTTCGATGGCAGTCCCAGAGAGGTCCCCGGACAGATCGGACGGGTCGATGAGGTCGCCGCTGATAGTAAGGCAGGCAAGCTCTTTGCTGCAGTCGAAGTGAAGGGCGAACTCGATGTGTACCGCATGTCCGGTGCTGGCTTTACCGCCGAGCGCGCGCGGCTGTCACATAGCCCTTCAGGAGTTGAATATTCTTTGAGCATTGATTCGCAGAGTGGTGCGCTGAACTGGATCGCTGCGACTCATGCCGGGACGAGACTGGGAATTGCGGATCCACCGGAGCCGGGGGCTGTCCGCGAGCGCCTCCGGGTTCCTGGGCTGGATGCATACGAGCTCTTGGCTTTGCGGGTCATTGAGGGCCGTCGCGAACTGCTGGTCTACGCGCGAGTGCCGCGTCCAGAGGCTTCTACCGAGCCTGACCAGAGGATGTTGCTCGCCGTGGATGTGAGTAACGCCACAAAGCCCCGCTTTGAGGTGCTTGCTGAAGACATCTACCTGCCGCCGGGGATTGCCCCGCGTCCCGCTTATTCCCATGATGGCCGTTACGTCTACTTCATTGCTGCCGATACAACGACCGGCAATCCGGTCCTTCGCCTCGATCGGACTACTGGTAAACGACAGCGACTGAAGCTCGGTACAATGGGCAATCAGGAAGTTGCCGTGGCTGAGTATCCGGTCGGCGAGGGCTCAAAGGTAGTTTGGATGGCGGTAGTGGCGGTTGGCGACGATAAGGGGCGGGACGTGCGCAATCATCTCTATGCTGGGCCACTTTCAGGATGGCCTGGTTGGCAGCAGGGCCGATGAGATACCCAGAAAAGCGAGTCGGCCGGTTGGGTTCAGCCTCTATCTGGGCCTGTGGCCTTGGCCTGTGCCTTTTGGCTGTGCTGGTCGCTCCTACAGCCCATGCAGATCCTTCGATTGACGTCGCAACTCGGGCGAGCGAGATCAACCAGCAGGAGTGCGCCAATGTGCACACTCTGAAGCATCGGGTATCTGCCGCTGGCATGCAGAAGGTGGTAGAGGTCTGGGACGAGGTGTTGCGGGTCTATGAAGAGGAGGGCAAGGCGCCCTACCTGTTGTTCTGGCGGGGGGTGTTGGCCCAGTGCCTGGGTCGCAATGAGCTCGCTGTGCTGGATTTTGAGAGTTTTGTTGCCAGTCAGCGTGGTCAGAGCATGTTCACCGACCTGGTGCGGCAGAGTCGAACTCGACTCAAGCGCTTGGGCGCCGGTCGGAAGTTGGGCCAGGGGCCGGCAGCAAAATGGTTGCGTAACCAGGACATCGTTGAGATTGGTTTTTCCTATGGCCTGGCCACTGGTGTGCGCGGCTTCGGCTGCACCGACGAGGAGGATGCGGCGCGGAACGTTGCGGTGGTGAATAGCACCTGCATTGACGGGCAGCAGCTGAGAACCAACCTCGGTGATGTTCAAGTGCAGCCCCAGCAAGGCGTAGCACCGCCATTCTGGCCAGTGGGCATGCGAGTTGGGGCCCAGGTCCATCCGATTCCGCGTCTCTCGCTGGGTGGCATCGTGCAATTGGATAGTGCGCTTCACTCGGAACAGGCTGAGCACCACGCTCCTGGCCCTGTGCTGCAGCTGTTTGTTGGACCGCAGGTCCGTCTCGGCAGCGGCGTACACTCAGGTGGCAGAGCCACTGAGCTCCGGATCGCCGCTCGCTTCGCCGCTGCCTGGGGACCTGGTATCCCCTGGGCCGGCTACAAGGACCCGGTCAGCCTGGGTGTGTTGGATGCGGGTTCGGTGTTGATGCGACATGTTGGCTTTCAGGCAGAACTGGGCGGACGGTTTGAGGTTGGGCCTGCAGTGGTATTGAAGCTCAGCGGTGAGCTCGCTTACTACTTCGACGGAGAGCCGGAGTCGGCGTCGCCCCTGGCACTGGGTGAGCCGGTTGAAGTGGACTGGTCCGAGGGTCAGGGAAGCCTGGTCGTGGAAGAACGTGTCGTGCGGATGCCGGCGCTGGTGCGTACCAGTCGTCTCTATGCTGGATTTCGCGGCAGCCTGTTGCGGCCTCACAAGAAGCTGAATCTGGGCATGGGGCCTTTCTTTGAGCTGGGTTTCCATCGCACCCACCTGGTCTATCCGAATCATGAGGCTGATCTGTGGCAAGCAGGAACTGAAATCCTGACTCGCATGGATGGTGCCGGCAAGCCGCAGCCAGAGCTGCTCGATTACATCGATGAGAAGGGTGGCGGTGACCAGCTGGATCGCAAGGTCTACTCTACTCTGCGGCGCTCATTGCTGTTTCGCTTTGGGATTGAACTGCAATTTGGTCTCGGTGCGCACCAGCCTAAAGGCAGCTAGCTTGCTTTGATGGGACCAGCTCAACTCAGCCCGCTGTAGGCGTGGGCGCGACGCAGACCTTGCGATCTTCTCGCGTGTGCGACCATGCTTGTCGTAGGCGGAGTTCGGTTCCGTAGTACACATCGATGTGTTGGCCGCGGATCGCGCCGCCCGTATCTTCAGCTACCCGGTGGCCGATGTCCTCGATGAGCAGTTTGCTGCCCAGGGAGATGACGCGGGGGTCGACAGCGACCGTACGACCTGACTTGGCGCAGGCAGTGGAGGCGGTCCGAGGACAGTCGAGGATCTCAAAGCAGTTGTTGCCCTTGAAGTGGACCACCTCGCCCTGGTTGGTGAGCCCGCTGCCTTGCATGCGCACGCCATCACCGAACAGGAATGGCTTCGAGTAGTTACCACTCAGTCCACAGGGGTCCTCGATGCGAGGTTCGGTAGCAAAGTCGTCCTCCTGTGCCAGGACGTAGGCGGTGAGCTTGAACGAGCCGGCCTCCAACCAGTCTTCTGGGCAGGGCATTGAGACCTGCCAGGTGAAGCTGTTGACCAGTGGGTCGCGCTTCACCTCGAGCTGATAAAGGTCGCTACCTTGGGGTCTGCGTGCGGTGAGTGCCTGTTTGCCTGCGCTGCGGGCTTCCGCCTCGCTTAGGGGCTGGTAGCGGATGACCGTGCGACCGCCGGGATCGGTACTGGTGGTGGCATGGACGTTGGCCGCCCGCAGCCGGCGCACGATGGCCTGCGCCTCAGCGGCTTCTTCGAAGCAGCGCTCCAGGGCAAGCCAACCAGGTGGCAGCGAGATGAGCTCATGGCAGCCGGTCGATGCGATTGCCTGCTGCGTCGTAGCCGCCGAGTGGGGCGGGCCAGGCTCCGGCGTCGTCGTAGCGGTTTCAGGACTTGCCGTAAGCCCGGAGGGGCTGCTGCCGTGCTCCGGCTTGCTAGAGGGCGGGGCTTGCTGAGGGGCGGTCGCCTTATGGCTGGCCAGGACTGCGATGGCAAACAGCAGCGCCAACCCAAGCAGGCTGACCAGGCGCGTTTCGTTGTGGCTGCCGCTGGGGCTCAAGGGCTTTGCTCCAAGCGTCCTGAAAGGGTGGACGAGGGCTGCCATGGGGGGCAGGCATGTGCGTCAGCTGCCAGCGGTCGAGACCCGCTGCCGTTCAGCAAGCGACTTCTAGCTGAGAGCGAGTATCGTTTTCAACTGACTACAGGCAGCTAGAACCCTGACCATGTCAGTTTGTAACCTGTTGCGTCGTGTCATACTTGGCTTTTCATGAACTCGGAGACTGCAGTGACCTTGTTCCGTGCGTTCATTCAGCTTGTTGCGGTGGCTCTTGTGGTGCTTCCCCTGGGCTCTTGTACAAGCGCTTCTCAGGGCTCCAGCGCCTACCAAATTGACAGTCGTGACCAGTGGGTAGGTGGGCCTGCTGCTGATGCCTGGATCGGTGATTTCATCCTTGAGAATGAGCACCTCAAAGTGGGCATTTTGGGGGCGCGCTGCGATGTGCTCGGGCACACCACCGATGGCAGTGAGATTGATCCTGACGAGCGGCCCGATTTAGCGGGCAGCTGTGCATCGCCTGGAGTTGGCCTCTATGGCGGCTCTCTGGTGGATATCGATCTGAAGCGAATCGATTCCGGCTTCGGTTCCGGGCAGGGCCGCGATGTGTTTTCGGAGATGTTCGACACCGTCAATCTGGACATTATGGAGACCCTTGATGTGTCGGTTCTGGCCGATGGCAGCGATGGTGGCCCCGCAGTGGTGCGAAGTCAGGGCCGTGCCGGCGATTACATTTCTTATATGGGCTTACTCGGTGGGCTCCTGGGCCTGCCCGAAGTTTGGCAGATCACCGACTACATTCTGGAGCCCGGCGCTCCCTACTTGACGCTACGAACCACCGCGGTCCGCGTTGATGATGACGAACTCTTGAGTCTCGACGATCCCTGTGGATGGGTCCCTGGTGATGAAGGCCTGCCTTGCGATGAGTTCCTGGTTGAACCGGCTCTGGGGCCCCTTGATCTGGTCGATGATCTGAACTCCGAGGGGCTGGTCTTTGGTGACTTCTTCATGGCTGGAGGTGATGTTGACATCTTCATCCCGGGCGCGGGCTTCCATGAGAACCGGGTGGTGGCAGACTCCTTCCTGTCCGGGGTCAACAGCATTGAGGAACCCTTTTCCTTTCCCTACCTGGGGGCCGCGGGGGCAGAGGTCTCTTATGCAGTGGGCAACAGCGGTTACCTGTCGGCTCCACTGTTCACCTCTTCTCTGACAGCGGTTTTTGGGGCCTCAGCGCGTCCTCCACTGTCCCAGAAGGGCGGCATCCTGCCCTTCGAGCGCGAGGTCTTTACCTACGAGCGTTACTTCGGTGTGGGCGGTGGTGATGTTGGTTCAGCTCTCGACGCCCTGCTGCAGGCTTCTGTGGATCGGGGGCTTGCCATGGAATTGGGCTCGGTGCGAGGGACTGTGGTAGAGCAGGGGACCATGCGCACGCTGTCGGGCATCCCGGTGCTCGTGTATCGCGACAGCGGCGCTCCTTTGGATGATTTGGGTCTGCCGCCTATCGAGGACCTCTACACTCAGTGGCGCACCGATCTGGCAGCGGACCCGGTCCCCGACGGATCGTTCGCCGGTCGACTCCCGGCCGGGTCCTATCTGCTTATCAGCAAAGATCCTGCGCGCTCTGCGTCGCGGCCGATTCCGCTCCAGGTCATTGCTGGCGAAGAAGTTGAGGTTGGGATCGTCGCGCGCAGGCCCGGCCGGCTGCAGGTTCAGGTCCGCGATGAGGAGGGTAGGCTGCTGCCGGCCAAGGTGTCGCTCCGTCCTCTAGATGGCGATGGGGCGCTGAGCTTGGCAGATCTGGGTGACCCCTATGTGGCAGGTGGTCTCAGCCATGTCGCCTTTGCCTCCAGCGGAGAGCATCTCTTCGAGCTGCCAGCCGGCCGCTATCAAGTCTATGTGAGCCGTGGAGTGGAGTACTCCTTGTGGGACAGTTTGGAACAGGACAGCCCCGCCGGACTTGAGGTTGTGGCCGGTGCTCTCACTCAAGTCGAGACCGTGCTGCACCGTGAGGTCGACAGCAGCGGCTTCGTTAGTGCCGATCTGCATGTGCACGCTGCTCCCAGCCATGACTCGGGAGTGCCGTTGTCGCTGCGGGTTCAGACCATGGCCTGTGAGGGCGTCGAGTACGTTGCAGCTACTGATCATGATGTGATCACCGACTATCGGCCTGCCCTCGAAGAGATGGGGCTTGATCCATGGCTGCAGGCCAGTGCCGGGCTTGAGGTGACCGGCATCGAAGTGGGTCACTATCTGGGCTTCCCTCTGCTCATCGATCACAACCGGCCCAAGGGTGGGGCCCTGGATTGGACCGGGCTGCGGCCAGCCGAGATCATTGCCGGCATCGCCGAGCTTGGAGCCTATGGCCCTGAGGAGACCGTGGTCTACATAGGGCATCCTCGAGATGGAATCCTCGGTTACTTTGATCAGTTCGGCTTTAACCCTTTTGACGGTGGCCAGCTCGATCCCGATCTGGAACCGCCCCTATTGAACCTTCTTGGTGGCAACGATCTGTTGGATGTCGACAACTTCACCCTTGAGGTGCCGGCCATTGAGATCCTCAACGGCAAGCGCTTTGATCTGATCCGCACTCCAACCCATGAAGAGGTTGAGTGCAATCGGGCGTTGGCAGCCGGGACGCCGTTACCGGCCTGCCCTGAGGGTGCCTCGCTCTACACCATGATCGAGAGGACTGCCGCAGAACAGGAGCTGCTGGATGCCGGTACGCACTTTGTGAGCGGTGCTATGGAGGGGCAGCTTGATGATTGGTTCTCACTGTTGAACCTGGGTTATCGGCACACAGCGTTGGGCAATTCCGATACTCACGGTCTCACCTCTATCGAGTCGGGCTGCCCCCGCAACTTCGTCCGCTCTGCGGTAGACGCTCCTGAGCTCATTGATGAGCGGGAGTTGGCCGAAGCGATTCGAGGTCACCAGGTGGTACCCAGCTACGGCCCGCTGATTGATTTCACCGTTGACGGTGTGGGCCTCGGAGCGGATGTCTCGGCTACGGCTGGCACTGCCGAGTTGGCCATCAAGGTGCAGGCGCCCAGGTGGATGGCCATTGATCGGGTCGAGATTTATGAAAACGGTCGCATGATTCGGGAGCTGGTGGGTGAGGAGATTGACCGCTCAGGGGTCACCAAGGTGGACGCTCGGCTGAGCGTCTCTCCCGTTGATGAGCAGGGTCAGCCTCAGGATGCCTGGTACGTGGTGGTGGCGATGGGGTCGCAGGATCTATCGCCCCTGTTCACGCCGGTCGGAGTACCTAAGCTGGAACTCAATGAGATTGTGGTCGGGGCTCTCAGTAGTCTCGATCTAAGCGTGGGTGGCGCCGCACTGGCCGCCGAGCCGGCTCCCTTTGAGCGTACCTATCCGGTGTTCCCCTTTGCCTTTACCAATCCCATCTGGCTGGATGTGGATGGTGATATGGATGGTGACGGCCATAGCTTTGAGGCCCTGGGCCGGGTGCCGTCCTGGTTCCGGCCAGCTCCAGAGGAGTAGTGCGGCGACTTCTGGCGGATCCGGTGGTGTATCAGTCGCCCTTGAACCCGACGATTTGATAGCCCCTCGCTTTAAGGTTGCGGGTCAGGCCAGAGAAGCGGCTCCTGGGGTCTTCGAGCTGGGCCGATAGCCGATGGAGCTGAGGCACTTCGCCCCGATCGAACCACATGCCTCCGCATGTTTCGCAGCGATCCAGGGTCAGCTGGTTGGGCGGCGCGTAGAGGATCTGATTCATGGTGGTCTTGCAGCGCGGGCAGCTCATGCGGCTGGGGCCCAGCTGACGGTCGACACCGTCGAGTTCCGGTAGATCTCGGGACAACTCGAAGTAGTCGGCGACCTCGTGGCGGTCAAACCACAGGCCTTTGCAGTCGTCGCAGAAGTCCAGGGTGACCCCTTCGTTTTCGATCTCGTTCAGGGTCCCTGAGCAGTTGGGGCAGTCCATGCTTGTTTCTCCTAGAGCATCGCCTGGACTTGAAAGACCAGGGAGTCGTTGTCGGTCTGGTGGCCCTCGCTGAGCTCCATTCGGTGAATGTAGTGTAGCTGGGCTTTGAGGTGACCTTTGGCGAGAAAGAGGTTGAGCCCTCCGCCGATGTCGATGCGGTCACCGGCGTCAGCCAGTTGGTTGTTGTCGTCGTAGCCGCCGGCACGGACGGCCAGCACAAGGCGACCAGGCAGGATTGCCACTCCGAGCTGCCCGTACCATCCCAGGCTGCTGCGCTCGCTGAGCAGGCTGGGGAGTCCTTCAGTATCAAAGGTCGGGGTTGCTTGTGAGAGCAGCAATTCGGCCTGCAGGCTGACCCGCTTGAGCTGAACTGCCAGGTCTGCGCCGCCACTGAGGGTTCGCGCCTCCAGGCCCCAGTTGTGGGAGATACTGCCGCCCAGTGAGACTGCAAAACCTGCTACGTCCAGTTGGGCCTCGCGCGGGTCCCAACTGCGCAGCAGGTCGAGGCGCAGCCTGCCCGTGATGCGGGGTGATGGGTTGGGGTCGCCTGACCAGGGGGCATCGCCATTGGAGATTGCCACCGCCCAGTGCAGTGCCTGCTCAGGCAGGACCCGGTTGTTGCGGGGGCCAATCGCGCCGCGCATGGTGAAGATGGGTTCTCGGGTTGGCGCAATCAGTTCGCTGGCCATGGAGCGCTCAACCAGTGCTAGCAGGGCCGAAGAGATCTGTGCTTGCCTGCCGAAGGGTACCCGGCCCAGGCCCATCTCCAATTCCAGCGGGAGCACTTCCTTTACTCGAAATAGGGCTTCGACCAGATTGGGACCTTGAGGAGAGGCTTGCAGGGCGTCGTAGCGATTATCCCAGCCGCCTACTACGCGAAGCGTGATGCTGTTGCGCCAGGAGGCTTCTACTCCGACTCGAATCCGCCGTAGAGAGATGCCCTCGCGAAGTCCCGGGTCGCCGTGGACGATGGGGTCGTTGGCTTCCGGGTCATCCTGGTCAAAGATCACCGCCCGGGCTTGGAGCGCAGCGACCGGTGTGATGGTGATGTGCTGGGGGAGTACCAGCTGAACCGGGCTGCGTGACGGCTTGCTACAGCTGCTCTTGGTGCAG
>DJIF01000109.1 GCA_002433485.1 Deltaproteobacteria bacterium UBA6601 | reverse complement strand
GATGCGACCGCTCTGGGTGTGAATGCGACCACCATTAATACGGCCGCTACTGCTCAGGCTGCAATCACTACGCTTGATACGGCGATCGACTCCAACAATACCAAGCGAGCCAGCTACGGTTCGGCGCAGAACACCTTGACCTCTGCGTTGCACAACTTGGAGTCGTACTCCGAGAACCTGGTTGCCGCTGAGAGCCGTATCCGCGATGTGGATTTCGCGTCGGAGACGGCTTCCATGACCCGTAACAGCATCTTCCAGCAGGCCGGTGTTGCAGTGTTGGCTCAGGCCAACGTTGCACCTCAGGTTGCGCTGCAGCTGCTGCAATAGTCCCCCCGGTGACGTCGGCTTCCTCCCTCTTCGGAGGGAGGCGGTCGGCGGCCACCTGATGCCTTTTGGATAGTGCCTGCGCGGTCGCTATCCACGCGGAGGAGGCAGAACAGTGAAAGTTTCCCAAGTCCCTGGGACAGCTGCAGCGCTCTCAGCGCGATCTGTCGCGGGAGATCCCGGAGGCGCCGAATCTTCGGCGCGTCGGGGCTCTCCTGGGGGGGGATTGCGCGGGAGTCCAGCAGCGGGCTCAAGTCCCACAGGCACCTCGTCATCAGCTGTTATTCGGACCTCAGGTTCGTCGGCGAAGCCAGAGGCGAATCAGGTGCAGGCCGCTCTTGAGCGGCAAGAACATAAGCTTGAAGAGAGTCTCAAGGAGCAGGCAGCCATTGCCAGCCAGGAGATTTTTGGAGAGTCGCAACGAGTTGAGGTGTCACGAGATTCCCGGTCTGGGCGTTTCGTGATGTCGGTCGTGGATTCTGAGAGTGGAGAGGTCATCCGACAGTTCCCTCCGGAGTCGATTCAGAAGGTGAGTGAGAGATTGGATGAACTGAGTGGCATGCTCCTTGCTGTAGAAGCCTGACATGGCAGGTACAGTCGACGGCATTGTTTCAGGTATCAACACCACTGAGCTGATCGGAAAGCTCATGGATGTTGCGCGAGCTCCCATCAAGCAGATGGAGAGCAAGCAGTCCACTCTCAACATCCGGAAGTTCGCCTTCCAGGACCTTAACTCGTTGTTGGGTTCCTTGCAGACCGCTCTTGAGGCGGTCGATACCGAAGCTGAGTTCGGTGCGTACGCAGCTACGTCCACCATATCTACAGGTGTGACTGCGACGATCACCGGTGCCGCGACGCCGGGTACGCACGATGTCGCCGTCAGTAATTTGGCGCAGAGCGAACTGCATCAGAGCAGCGGCTTCGCGACGGCTTCGGCGGCGCTCACCGGAACGTCGATCGACGTAAGGGTAGGGGACCCGTCCAACTCCACGACGACTACGGTCAATATCGACGCGTCCATCGGTACCACTACGCTCAGCGGTCTCGCTAGCTACCTCAACGACAGTGTCGCCGGAGTCAAGGCCTGGGTGATGAACACCGGCGCCGCGAGCGATCCCTACGTGTTGATGGTTGAGGGTGCTGACACCGGCACGGCCAACGCTGTTGATCTGTCCGTCAATGGAGTGACGGGGCTTAGCTTTACCAATGCTCGCGACGCAGAGAATGCTTCCTTTACGGTGGACGGGATCGCCATCTCCAGCGGCAGCAATTCGGTATCGGATGTGCTTCCCGGGGTGACTCTGAATCTGCTCAATGAGAGCTTTGGTACTTCTAAGGTAGCGATCAATCGTGACTCCAGCGCTATGGCCGACAAGGTGGATAGCATCGTCGCCGCCTACAACAACCTCGATAAGTTCTTCGACTCCCAGACCGGCAAGGCTGCCGGCGCGGTGCTCTCGGGTGACTCCACGGTTCGCCAGGTGCAGCAGAAGGTGACCTCTACGGTGACGCAGGACTACGCGCAGGGCACTCTCTCGGGGTTGGCCGCCTTGGGTCTAAGTACCGACAAGACCGGCAAGATGAGCTTCAGTTCCGCGACCTTTACCTCGGCGTTGGGAACCAACTACAGCGACGTCATGTCTTCCCTTACCGGAACCGATGGATTCTTTGGCAAGCTGCAGTCTGCCCTTGATGTGATTACCGACACGACTACCGGCGTAGTAGAGGCCCGGATCAAGAGCATCGACACTCAGATGACGGACCTCACCGACCGGATTGCCGATGCAGAGGTGCGACTCGCGACGTACCATGACATGCTCAAGAATCAGTTCACCAATATGGAACTCATGTTGGGTCGTTACCAGGGCACTCAGAAGTACCTGGAACAACAAATTGCACAATGGACTAAACAAAAGTGAACCTTCGCCGATAAGGACTGAAGAACCCACGACGGGAAGGCGCTAGATGTCCGCAAAGACCTACATGCAGCAATATAAGAAGGCTACGGTTCAGGCCGCTGGTCCGGAGGAGACTCTCATCCTTCTGATCAATGAGGCGGTGCGGAGCGCAGAAGCCTCGCGACTGGAGCAGGATGCTGATAAGCGCCGTCAACTGCTCGACAAGTCGCGGCGAATTGTCGCCGAGTTGTCCAGCTCACTGAACATGGACTACGGCGGTGAGATTGCCTTCAACCTGCTGCGCCTCTACATTTTCATCAATCGTCGTCTTGCTGATGCCATGAGCGGAGAGGCCAAGGGTCTCACCGATGCTCTGCGGATTCTCCGCCATGTTCAGGAGACCTGGCACAGGGCGGTTGAGTTGGCGCGTGAAAACGCTGCAGAGCAGGGCTGAGTCATGACAGATCCAAGCAATCAGCATGCTGTCATCGATTCCCACGAGGTACGTCGTGCTTTGCGTTGGTTTTCCGATTATACGCGCCACCTTGAACTCGCGATCCCCATGTTTGTGGCTGGCGATGGGCCCGATGAGTCATGGCGAGAGCGGTCCATTGAACTGGATGCCATGTTGCGGGACCTGGATCCCGACAGCCTCCGCGCGGCCGCCTTCAGCGATGATGGAACTGCGCGCCGGGAGCTTCTACAGGAGGTCCAGGTTCGCTTTGAGAAGGCTCTTCATAGCCGCCTGAGTGAACTCGGTGAGATGATGTCGACCGCAAGGCGAGGTCAGCGAGGTCTGCTCGGCTATGCCAGGACCGGAAATATGTCCCGGTCTTCGGCCCTCTATATTGAGCGGCAACTTTGAAGCTCGGGTAGCGCGACGTATTTGCTGCCTTTGCAGCCCTTTTTATCTCTTATCGAAGCTTATCCGTCTTAGCTCAGGTCGCGATCTGGCACGGATCTGGCTAGTGTTTATCCAGAGCGAGGCCACGTTCCGGTGCTTCGCCGAGGAGACCCGATGAGCACCAATTCCAATGCAGCAGCAGCCAAAGGGCCCACGGGCCAGGAGCGAAGAGATAACTATCGGGTGGACAGCCCGGTGCAGTTGCGTCTTCGGCCGTTGGTATCGGCTTCAGGGGCAGGAGGCTCTGACCCGGTTGCTGCTTTCGAGGAGCTGGGCATGGCCGCGGCCCGCTATCGCAAGGAATTGAGCAATGCGGGGCGAGCCTTTGTAGACCGGGTTGTTGACACTCTGGAGTCCCTGACCGTGGCTGCTACCTCGAGTTCAGTTAGCGGTAGCTGGGGGGACTCAGTGCAGGTCGAGGCGAACGTCTCTGCCGCCGGCATCGGTTTTGATTGGGCAGATTCCTTTGAGGTAGGCACCGTGCTGGAGGTGGAGTTCTCGTTTGTTGCGGAAGGAGCTGGGGTTCCGTTTAAGTTTACTGCTGAGGTTCGCCGCAGTATCGCCACGGACCAGGGTTGGAATATCGGCCTGTCCTTCCAGAATCTGACTCAGGTCAGCCAGCAACGACTGATTCGCCAGATTTATGACGTCCAGCGTCTCGATCTGCGAGGTAGGTCGGAGAAGTCATGACCCTGGCGCGACGCAGGATCGGCTCTGGGCTTCGATCGTTCGGCCCTGAAGCGATGCTTTGTCGCCGAAGTCCAGCAGCTCTAGTTGCTATAGGACGCGCTTTCCTCTGCAGCGCCTTTATCTCTGTCATGGCGCTGACGCTGCCCGGTGAACTGCGGGCCGAGATCCCAGATCGTTCGGTGTTGCTGGGCCTGCAGCTTGATCTGGGCTGGCAGAGCTCTGATCCCATGGTGACGGTCTATGGCAACGAGGATCCGGTGGCCTTGCAGCTGCGTGCGACCTGGTTGTTTGACGAGAAGTTCGGTGTTGGCATCGGAATTGCAGGTCAATTCCGTGAAGGCACGGGTGTCGCTCCGGTTGGGGAGGGAAGTACCACCTCGCTGTGGCAGGCGCCGGTCTTCGTCGAAGGGGTGCTTCGAGCTGCCTTCATTCGGAAGCAGATCGCGGTGCCCTACGTTCGAGGTGGATTCGATGCAGTGCTCTGGAGCGAAGAGGACGGAGAAGATGATCCCAATGGGCTCAAGTGGGGGGTTCACATGGCCGGGGGTGTCGCCTTCCGATTGCCTTTCCCGGAGCTTAATTGGGAAGGTCGGCTCACCGGAGACTCGCTTCTTGACGAGGTCTATCTGCACATCGAGGGCTGGGGCCGTTCGGCCAGCAATTTCGGCTCTAAGGGGCTCGATCTCAGCGGCGCCGGTTTCTCTGTGGGGCTGCAATTCCTCCTCTGAGATAGGAGACGACATGTTCTTGACCGCAATTCGTAGCCTGTTCCTGGTCATCGTTTCGCTGTGTGTGGCAGTTCCCGTTGTTGCCGAGGAGCTGCCTGCTGCAGGCGAGGTAGTCGCCATTCATGGCGATGCCTACCTGGTAAGGCTTGAGCCGGGGCTGGCGGTGTCGGTGGGCAGCTTGCTTGATGTGTATCGACGGCTGCCTGATCGAAGGGGTAGTGCCGCGTATCGGGATCAGGCCAACTGGTGGCAGTTGGGCAGCCTGAAGCTGGTCAGTGTCGGTAACGGCCACGGTATTGCAGTGGTAGCGGCGGCCCCCAGCCACTTGCCGCCTGATGGCCTTGATGAGAGCGGCGTTCCCGTGGACCGGGTGCAGTTAGGCGATCGGCTGCGGACTTCTGGGGTGGTTGCTGAGCGTCCGGTGCGGGTGCGGGTGGCCTTTGCTCGCGCCGATCTGTTTGCGCCCCAAGACTTCGAGCTTCCAGAGCGGGGTGAGGCTCTTCTTCGCGAGTGGTTGCGTGGTCTCAAGGGGATGAAGGGGCCCATTGAAGTGCAGGTCCATGCGCATCTGCCTGAACTCGGTGTTGAGCTTCCAGATGCTGATCGTCGCCTCTCTGCGTTGCGCGACTCGCCGTTCGGGCCAGCACCTGGCACTTCTGTGACCCCTGCAGAGGGGCTGTGGGAGGCAGCACCCCAGCCGGTCAACGTTCCAGAGGGACGAGAACTTCTGGTGGTCGGTGAAGGGGGCGCGAAGGATACCTGGCACTACATGGACCCACTGACCCTCGCTCAGCGCCAGGGTGCGCGCATTGCTGGCGCACTGGCCAGCCGCCTTGACCTTGAGCGCAGCGTCATTCAGGTGACTGTGGTCCCGCGCCCGATGACCCTGAGCGACACCAGCACTCCTGGTTACGACTTCAGCGGCGATCAGATTCGCATCCTCGCCCAGGCAATTGATTGGTCGGAGCCGCCACCCAAGAAGAAGAAGATCAAGAAGAAGATTAAGGAGCCCGAGCCGCGTAAGCGTCGCCGTCGCCTGCTTGAGCAGAAGCCTGCCGAAGTGAGCTGGAATCTTGGCGCTGAGGTGCTGCCCCATAGCTGAGGGGCCACCTGCTTGGAGGCTTGAAGGATGCTTGGCGAACTACAGCAGCGAGTCGGGAAGCTCTACGCTTCGACCTTCTTCGTGCCCTGCGGCCACGACTTTGTCGCGACCACTGCGCTTGGCGATGTAGAGCGCCGCATCGGCCCGGCCAATGAGGTCCTCGGCGAGGTCGGTGTCACAACCCTCGGCGATGCCGAAAGAAGCCGTGACTTCGATCTCTTTCTTGCCCGCCTTAACGCGGACTGTTTTGATGCTGGCGCGAAGGTTTTCGGCCACTTTCATGGCCCCCTCGGCAGCACAGTCGGCGAGGATTACCGCCATCTCTTCGCCGCCATAGCGAGCACAGAAGTCCGAGCGGCGCAGGACCACTTCCTGCAGCGCCTTGCCACAGCCCTGCAGGACCCGATCTCCGACAACGTGTCCATAGGTGTCATTGACCGCCTTAAAGTGGTCAAGATCAATGAGGACCAGGGAGAACTGATAGGGGGCCAGCCGCGCCTTGCGGAATTCGGCTTCGAGGCGGTCGTCGAAGGACTTGCGGTTGAACAGTCCCGTAAGGGCATCCTCTTGGGCCTCCACCTTCACCTGGTCGAGTTCTTCGTGAAGGCCTCGGACCATGTCGCTGAGGCTTCGAATGCGCTTCTCGGTGGTGGCGCGTTGCTCCTGCACCTGCTCGGCCGCTTCATCGACGATGCGTTGCAGGCGCGCCGATGCGCTGCGGACCTGCACCGAGTCGGCTGCCTGACGCAGTCGAACGAGATTCTTCTCCAGCGAATCGTGGAACAGGTGGTCGTCACCTTCGATGGCCTTAAGAGCCTTGCCCATCACGCTGATGAGGTGAGCCATCTCTTGATTGCGGTCTTCCTGGGCGCTGCGGCGTCGTCCGAACCAGGCGGGCAGTTGGGTGGCGAGCAGTTCGCCGGCCTTGCTCGCGGAGTAGCTGGTCATGCCTGACTCAATGTCGAACAAGACCTCGTCCAGGGTGCGGCGGAGCTTGCGGTCCTGGCCGTCCTGCTCTTCGGCTGCCGCGTTGACCAGTTCGTCTCTCAGGATGGAGATGACGCATTTCAGCGCATGCTGGGGGCCTGCTTCGGCGGATTCAACGGTGTCTTCTGAAGCCTCCTCCTTAGCGCTTGCAGCTGAGGCTTCTTCGAGCGGGTCACCCTCGAAGCCCGCAGAGAACAGTTCGTCCTCCTGCGGCTCGGATTCAGTCTCCGTCCCCTCCTCCTCGGGCTTACGGAGAATCTGCTTGAGTTTGATCATCGCGGCTTTGCCTCGGGCACGGAACTCAGGATTTGTCACTCCAAGGATACCGAAAAACCGCAGCAGCGATGCACGAGGCTTCAAGAACTCCGGACCTTTGACCGATGAAGTTGCAGTGCGTGCGCCTAGCTATCGGTGTGTTCGTTTTGCGACAATCCCTTCGTTGAGGGTCGCGGTGGGCACCATGTTGCCGTTTTTGATGCTTTCTGCAGCGTTCTTTTGGGTCAGCCCTATCTCGGCGGCAGAGGTCCTGAATACCCAGGCAGAACACGCCTCACGGCTGGCTGCCGAGCCCGCTGCGGGCGAGGCCATGCTCATCGATTTTGAGAATTTGCCTTTTGGTACTCAGCTCAACAATCAGTTCTCAGCGAGTCAGGGCCTTGAGTTCAGCTCGCCCTCGACGGTGCCCCTGTTGATCTTGCCTGAGGCATTTGATTCGGCGGGAATTGGCCTGCGCCTTGCCGTGGCCGGATATCCCCCCCAGACGAGCTCCGAGCTGGTGCTTTCTTTCGATGAGGCACAGCGTTATCTGGCTGGCTTCTTCGTGGATGTCGGCGCTCCCTTGAGCGTTGACGTTTATCTGGACGGTAACCTTGAGGAGTCCTTTGCCATGGACGCTCAGGGTGAGGACCTTGCTGGGGGGGTCTTCCGAGCGGTCTGGTTTGACAGCTTTGCCGATGAGGTCCGGCTGGTGTCCGGGGTGGGTGAGGATGGCATTGGTCTCGACAACATCAGTTCTGCTGAGCCTGGGACGGTTGACAACGATCTCGACGGTTTCGCCGAGGTAGATGGTGATTGTGACGACCTTGACCCGCTGGTGAACCCGGCGGTCTTTGATGGTTGCGATGGCGTTGATTCGGACTGCAACGGGATCATTGATGACGGCAATGACAGCGACGGCGATGGTGTCGCCGACTGCGCCGGTGATTGCGATGATGCCGACCCAAGCGTCTTTCCCGGTGCCAGCGAGGTCTGTGACGGGCTCGACAACAACTGCGACGGGAGCGTCGATAACGCCCCGGATGCTGACGGCGATGGGTTTGGCCCTTGTGATGGTGATTGCGACGACAGTGATACCCAGGTCGGTCCCTTTGCGCTTGAAGTCTGTAACGACGGTCTCGATAACGACTGTGATGGTTTGTTTGACGAGAGCCCTGATGCCGACGGTGATGGCTTTACCGTATGCGAGGGGGACTGTGACGATGATGACCCCACGACCTTCCCTGGTAATGGTTGCCCGCAGGGCGATGACGATGACAGCGTCGGCGACGATGACGACACCTCGGTAGGTGACGATGACGACACCTCGGTGGGTGATGATGACGACACCTCGGTAGGTGAC
>DJIF01000112.1 GCA_002433485.1 Deltaproteobacteria bacterium UBA6601 | reverse complement strand
CAAGCAGCACTCCCTGGAGGAGCACCAACCTGTACTTCTAAGTGTGGGACAAACCTGTCAGCTATTGCCGGCCCAGCAGACGCGAAATATTTCGGTCCCACTGGTGGCAGTATCGCCAGAGCTGAGGTTCTGACTGCTTCTGCTGCCAGAGGCCCTCGATTCCCAGCCTTCACGGGTGGTGAGCCGACCGGACACTGCGAACCCGAGGGTCCGAGACCATGGCCCCAATGGGTCCACAGTGTCCGTGGCTTCACACCGTCCCCACCGCCATGACGAGGCGGGGCTGGGAGTTGAGCTGCAACAAATGGCAGCTCCACTTTCAAGATGAACTTCATGAGTCCAGCCTCCCGCGGCGCACACCATGCCGGGCACGAGTGCCGCCGCCAGGGTCGGACTGGTAGTCAAGAAAGAGGGCCTCTAGATCCTTGCCCGGGGCCCAGTAACTTTGGGATATCAGCCACTGGTTAAGATCCTCAAAGGCGCGATGAATGCGAGGCAGCTGGCGAACCCGGTTGAGCTGACCAGGCCTTCCGACACGGAGATGTCCATAGCCGTGAGACGAGAGCCGGTGATATCCGACCAGTCCACCGGTCAGTACTGTCGACCTGGATGGCTCTACGTGGGTACAGACAAAGTCCGATAGGGTCGATGCACTCAGGTCTCCGACCGTTGCCAGCCGCAGCCTTCCAGAACCGGAACCCCGGACCTCCACGGCACCCAGGACGAGCACCTCACCCGGACCCTGTGGCAAGCCACCCAGCTTTACTCGCCCAGAGGCAAGGACCATCTCAGCGACCTCAACCGTGCCCCTCAACCGACCAGCTGGAAAGGGCGGGACCATCGCTGTGCTGCTCGACCGACCTTGATAGAGACCTGAAGCAGCTTTGGACTCCTGCCCCCCAGCATGGGGCGGGCTGGAGTCGTGTAGTTCTCGAAGCAACTGGAAAGCCTGCTCGTAACGCCCC
Organism: Deltaproteobacteria bacterium UBA6601; assembly: GCA_002433485.1. Taxonomy (GTDB): domain Bacteria; phylum Myxococcota_A; class UBA796; order UBA9615; family UBA9615; genus UBA6601. The sequence continues at coordinate 18,955 of DJIF01000112.1, read as the reverse complement.
AGACCGAGCAACTTCATAAGCTGACCCGGCGAAACCCTTGAGCTGCTACCTGCCAACAACCAGGCTGCAGCAAACCAATCGCGAAGCGTTTGCTTGCTTGATGCCATTGGGGTAGCGAAGCGAATATTAATCTCAGTCCCGCAGCCAGCGCAGCGACCCATGTCACTCCGTGCGTTCCACCACAGCTTGTCGCTGTTACAGGCCGGGCAACGCGTGCCCTGCTCTCGGTGGATGGCCGCCAGGTAGCGGCGACAGTGCGGCTCGGAGTCAAAGATGACAGGAACCGTGGGACGGGCCTCTGGGGCCGGGCTCATCACTTTGTTGGCATTCTGATGAGTCATCATCGTCTCAGCCTCCTACAGCGCCCGGCGCATCCATCAGCCAACAGCGGCTGGCTCGCCTCAGTCCCTTCACCCTCAAGCTGGCTCACTCCAGCTCGCTGGACTCCATCTGCACCCGTAGTTAGCGGGCGCAGGGCTCCTGTTGACCTGAGTCGAGTCAGGGCTGAAGGAGCTCTCTCAGCGCTCGCTCAAGGCGGGCGCAGTTGTCCTGGGAGGCCAACCAGCTAGAGCTGCTGGCCTTCAGGGGAGCGACCGATACGGTCGCTCGAGGCCCCTTCGTTCCGGGTGGCCGCTACGGGGCGGCCGCCCGGTCCGAAGAGTGCCGGTCTATTGCAGGAGCTGCAGTGCCGCCTGACTGGTTTGGTTGGCCTGCGCGAGGACCGCGATGCCAGCCTGTTGGAACACACTGTTCCTGGTCAACTCGCTGGTTTCCGCCGCGAAGTCCACATCACGGATGCGACTTTCAGAAGCAATCAGGTTCTCGGTGTAAGACTCAGTATTGTGCAGAGCGGAAGTGATCGCATTCTGCGCAGCACCGTAAGCAGACCGACTGGTGTTCACGCTAGTCAGCGCAGTATCTAGAAGCCCGATGGCAGTCCTGGCGTTAGCCGAGGTGCCGACACTACAGACGGCACCTTGAATGGCCAGGTTGGTCGTGGTCACATTCTGCATGTTGATCGTAACGCGATCGTTTGCTGCGACATTGTTGATGCCGACCTGCACGACCACGGAGGTCGTGATGCCGTTGCTCAGGAACAGACCGTTGAACTCGGTAGAGTTGGCAATTCGGTCAACCTCCGTCTGCAGCGCAGCAAACTCTGTCTGAATGTAAGCTCGCTCAGTATTAGTAATCACATCAGATGAAGACTGAACGGCCAGCTGTCGCATACGCATAAGATTATTAGCGACCTCAGAAAGAGAGCCTTCAGCAGTCTGAATCATGCTGATGCCATCGTTCTGGTTACGCATCGCCTGCTTCAACGAGCGAATGTTGGCGCGCATGCTCTCAGACATACCGAGACCAGCAGCATCGTCAGACGCGCGAGTAATTCGCATCCCGGAGCTCAAGTGGTCGTAGCTGGCATCTAGCCGCTTCTGGGTTCGTGACAAATGCTTCTGCGCAAACACAGAAGAGATGTTGTTGTTGATTCGAAGGGTCATGGTCTTCTCCTTGCAATGACGACCCCCGAGCTCAATTAAGAGCCGATGGCTATCAATTTCTGGTGTGAACTCAAGGTCTCAATGATCCCGCCCTGTCTCTTTGGTCTCGAACCAGACGGGAATGAGGTTGAAGGTTGAAGGATTGAGAAGAGTCTTCGAACTTGGCTCGCTTACTCTGCTCGATACATGAGACCTATCGGAGTCAGCCCATCGGCCTTGAGGTTTTTTTATATCCGCTTTACTCACCCATTCGCCGAAATCAACGCAAGGTATTGAAATAACAATAAAAATGTCATTGTCTCTAGGCTAAAAAAACTCCGCCTCTGGAGGCAGAGGCGGAGTTCGGCATCGACCTGAAAAAGGCCAATTCGTTTATTAAATGGTTATTTAGCTGGATTCAGGAGGCCGAATAGCTTTCCTGATGCTCAGATTCGGCATTGGTGATTTAACCGAATAGCTCTAGAAGCCCAATCATGAACTTCCGCTATATAGGGAGCCGCGAACTAGGAACTGATGCCGGGTCCCGCTCCAACGGCCGGCCAGCGCTGACTGAGCGGCCTAGAACAACAGTTCAAAGATGTTCTGGCGGCGCGCAGCTGCGCTCACCTGCATGGCCGCATCAAAGGCCTGCTGAGTGCGGGTAACTTCAGTAAAGGCCTCTACCGGGTCGACGTCTTCGACCTGAGAGATCTCGCTGGCAACATTCAGTTCAAGGGATGAAAAGTATTCGTCCAGGCTGTCCAACTGTGTCATTCGACTGCCCAGTTCTGTCCGTTTTCCGACCACGTGGTCAACGCTCTGACCCATAAGGTCAGCTGCGTTCTGGACTCCCGCCGTGTTATTGGCGGCCAAGGCAACAATGAGGTCGTCGACCTCCTGAATGACATCAGGCCCTCCCGAGGCACCTCGGAGCAGGTCATCACCGCGCATCGTTACCTGGGTGTTGGCCCCCTGCGGTAGCTGAACCGTTACAGCAGTAGCATTGCCAACATAGTTACCAGCAGCATCAAAGGGGTCAGTGCCGGTCAACTGGCCGGCAAAAAGCCGCTTCTCACCGATCCTCGTATTGCCCTGAGCGATGAGCACCTCCTTGAGCTGAGTCACCTCCACCGCAGCATCAGCGCGAAGCCCAGCAGTCATAACTTCAGATGCCATCTGGACAGACAGCTCCTTAAGGCGGGAGAGCACATTGGTCATCTCAGCAATAGCGCTCTCAGCCGTCATCATCTCGCCACGGGCAGTGTCGATCTTCTGACGCCCAACGGCGACATCACTACGGAGTTCCCGCAGCACCACAGAGCGCTGCGTACCGACCGCATCATCGGAGGGACTGTTGAGCTTTCTTCCTGACGCTGCAACCTGCTGGGCCTCAAAAGCCGAGAGTCCAGACCGCTGCATGTTGCGGACCTGGGAGCGAAACAACTGCGCAGGGGTCAAACGAATAGGCATGGCGGCCTCCAGACCACTAGACGATCCTCAGCAGCTCATCGAGCAGGTCATTGGTAATTCCAAGGACCCGCGCAGATGCGCTGTAAGCATCCTTGAAGCGAATCATGTCGAGGGCTTCCTCCTCGAGGTTGACCCCCGAAACCGAATCACGAAGGTCTTTAGCGCCGCTGAGTTCCAGCTCTGCTCGCGCCTCGTTCTGATAAGCGCTGGCAGCATCTTGGCCCAGGCCCGCGAGAAAGCCTCCATAGAAACGACCAAAGCTCTGGGTACCAGCGGCCATAAGATTCTGACCTGCCAGCGCGGAGATCGCGGCCGCGTTGGTATTGTCGCCTGGGACACCGGCAGCGGTAGTCGCTGCAGCGACCGCATCGGGAGTGCCGGCAACTGCGGCATCAATAGCGATAGCCTGCGCTGCCCCGCCGGGGGCGCCAAGAACACCAAAGAAATTCCGCCCACTCAGGCCGTCGAGGCCAAAACCAGCAGCATGAATGGTGTTGACCTGGGTAGATAGAGTAAAGGCCAGATCATCAAGGGAAGCGAGCAACCCAACGGTCACCGCATCACGGACATTGACATCCGCACCGAGACTGCCGGAGTTGATGGAACCGGTAATGTTGAACGTGGAGCTACCCTGCGAGATGTGAACCTGGGAAAAGCCGGTTATCGGGTCTGGCGCAACGCTCAGGGTCCTGGCGTCATCAGCCTCGACCAGAATGTGATTGCCGAACAGAACCCGAGCACTACCGTCGGCCTGATCCTCCATTCGAACCGGCCCGATCTCCGCCAACTCCTCAAGAATCTGGGTGCGATTGGCACGCAAGTCGTTAGCTCGGGCCCCCGAAGACTCAAGGCGCACGATCTGCGCATTCAAGGTTGCAACCTGACCAGCAAGAATATTTGCCCGCGCCACGCGCTGGACGACACGTGCCTCTGCATTGTTTTGCTCATTTGTGAGCTGCTCTGCCGAACTGTTGAAGTGCTGGACAAGATTCTGCCCCCTAGCCAACAGCTGCTGACGAGCAGCTGGCGAGCTTGGGTTCGACTCGAGGGCCGCCCAATCATCAAAGAATTGAGACATTGCGGCGGCCAGGCCACCGTCCACCCCTTCGCCGAGAGTTCCCTCGATGATCTGATAGCTGCTCGCCCTGGACGATTCGAAACTGTTACTACCCAGCTGGTTGTAGACAGAACTCTGGCTGAAGCTGTCGTAAGCAGAGCTCACCTGATTCGCGGTCACCCCCTGGCCGAGCAGCATGCCTCCACGACGCTGAGAACCAGCAGCCTCCATCACCACGCTCTGTCGGGCATAACCCTCAGTGTTCGCGTTGGCGACGTTATTGGATGCCGTAGCTACCGCCGCAGTGGCGGTCCGCATGGACCGGGATCCCTGATTCAGGATGGAAAACAGGCTCACAGCCGTCTCCTAAATAGGCCGCGAGCTAAATGGCCCGCGAGTAGAGATCGCCCGAAGCAGCCATGTCGGCCAGCTTGCCCCGTGCGTCGTAAGAATCCTCGCGTTGACTATCTGCAAGGCCCTTGCCGAAGTGATCCGTAAACTCAACGACCTGCTTGATGAGGACCTCATTGCGAGTGGTCACCAGGGCGATCTCGTCACGCAGCTGGCGCAGAGCGTCACCCTGTTGACGGAGTCGAAGCCCAAACTGACCAGGAGCACGGCCCGCCAGCGCATGAAGTGTCACTGTAGAGGCCAGAGGACCGCTGCCACCCACACCACGAACCTGCACGGGCAGACACTCGCGCTGAGCTCGGGCTCGCTCTGAGCCGGCATTGGCAAGCGCAGACAGCAGCTCTCGCTGCCGATTAGTCCACTGCTCAACCGCCCCGACATCCAGCTCAACCAGAGGGCGACGACCCGCTCGGGCGAGGTCACGAAGCCGCGTGAGCAGCGAAATCTCGTGCTCGAGGGCTTCAATCAGGGTCTTCCAGGTAGTGATCGCGCTCATGACTTCTCCAGCATGTCCGACATCAAGTCGCCGGTTGATGAAGGGAAGTTGCGAGAGCCGTGCCAAGTCCCAAGAAAAAATGCCGAACCCCCCGCCTCAGGGGCTCGGCTATTGCTGATAAAAAGGGTACTGCGGGTTAATCTTGCGGCATCAGGCATACCGCCGAAAAACGTATCTCCTAGAACAGATCCCGAGCGATGCTCTCGGCCAGATTCATGGGATCGGCGGTCATCTTGCCAGCAGCCAGATCGGCCTTTGCCCTCTCGACTACCTCGTTGCGCACCTCTGGCTCGGCAATCGCAATCTCGCGAACCCGCTCTGCTTCGACGACGCGCTCGCTCACGGTGACCTTCCCATCTGCCAGATTGTTGGCGACCGGTCCCATCAAGCCCTGCTTCTCGGCGGCCTCGGCCGTCGAAGTATCGCGAGCAGCCGCTGACTCGACCGAGTCGGTGCGTTGTAGGGAGGATGTCGCCGGCTCCAGACCCGTAATCCTCATGGTGGGCTCCTTCATCTGACCGTCCAAACCCGCCGGACTTCGTGATTTCGAAGTTGAACCGACGCACCTCCCTTATCGGAGGTTTCTTAGACAGCTTTAGCATTATTTTCATTTTTTTAAAAAACCTTAAATCTCAAGTCGTCCGCATACTTAGCTAGGCCACAAGTGAATCGCAGCCGCGCCGAAGCAGAAGATTGACCGCTGCGAGCCATCACCGGTGCCCCTTTAAGAAGCGATAAGGGTCGACTGGATCGCCATCGAGGCGGACCTCAACATGGAGGTGATTACCGGTAGAGCGCCCTGTAGACCCCACCGTGCCAAGCTGAGTGCCGGCGTGGACCTCCTGACCCACCTCAACATCAATCCGATCCTGGTGGGCATAGCGACTGACCACACCATCACTGTGACGGACTTCCACAAAATTACCGTAGGAGCCGCGTGGCCCCGCATCCACCACAACTCCATCGGCCATCGCCAGAACCGGAGTTCCCCTGGGTGCAGCCACATCAAGCCCACCGTGATGGCGGTGATGGCCATGATGTGGGTCATGGCGCATACCGAAGTCAGAGCTTACGCGTCCGGGCTCGCTGGCCGGCAAAGGCCATGCCCAGCCTTCACGGTGCACCGGTGCGCTCACCGCAGACGGCAGATTGCCGGCATAGGTTCGAGCGGCCAGCACGTGGGCATGCCCCTGCTCTGGGCTCTGACCCTTGAGGTTACGGACGATCATGTCAGCCAGACCAAGTCCCCTACCCTTTGCAACCCGGTCAGCGATCTCCTGATCAAAGAGCCCGTTCCAGGTGTCCATAGCCCGATCCTGCTTGGATTCACCGCCAATGGATGTGGTCTTGCGCATGTCCTTGAGCATGGTCTGGACAAAGTAAGACTCAAACTTCTGAGCAGCCTCTCTCAGCTGCTTCTCGTCGCCCCGAGCAGCTGCGTCACGCAGACTGGCCGCAAGACCCGCACCGGGGTCGGAACGGCCAGCGCTCTGAAGCGCATCGAGGGTCGAAGTGGGCTTAATCGAGCTCATGAACTGACCTAGAGGACCTCAATTTCAGCGTCGAGCGCACCTGCCGCCCGAATCGCCTGAAGGATGCTGATGAGATCGCGGGGAGCAACACCTAGCTGATTCAGCGAGCCGACAACCTCACCGATGGAGACGCCGCCGAGAATCTGCAGATCCGCCTGCTCCTCCTCCACCTGCACCTCAGTATCGGATATGGCAACGGTCTCACCGCCGGAGAAAGCTCCCGGCTGGGAGACACCCACATCGGTATCAACCGAGATACTGAGGCCACCGTGGGCAACGGCAACCGGCGCAATGCGAACCTGACTGCCCATAACAACCGTGCCAGTACGTTCATTCACCACTACCCGGGCAGGCGTATCGACGGTCACTTCAAGGCCATCGAGAGCCGCAACCAACTCAGGAACCCGACCCTGGTATTGAGGCGGAACGTTCACCTCAACGGTGCCCGAATCAAGAGCCTGGGCAAAATCGCCAAGCACGCGAGCGTTGACCGCCCTTGAGATGGAAACCGCGGTAGAGAAGTCTGCAGCCCTCAACGACAGCCGCAGACGCTGCCGAGCCAGCAAATTAGGAGCGATCTCCCGGACCACCTTGGCACCGCCAGGAACCCGCCCGGTAGTGGTGTGGTTCTTTTGGCGACCGCCGCCGCCGGCTGCGGCCGAGAAGCCACCGATGACCAAAGGCCCCTGGGCAACCGCCCATACCGAACGACCCTCAACGTCACGCAACGTAGTCGCCAGCAAGGTGCCACCGGTCAAGGCCCGGGCATCACCCAGGGACGAGACGGTGACGTCAATGGTGTTGCCCTGTCGAGCAAACGGTGGCAGCGAAGCAGTCACCGTAACCAGCGCTGCGTTCTTGGACTTGAGGGCCTCGGGGTCGACCTCCATCTCCAGAGCTGACATCGCATTGCGGAGCATCTCCCGAGTCGCCAGACCACCATCACCGGTGCCCTGAAGACCCACCACCACGCCAACACCGACGATGGGGTTGGACTCAACTCCTTCCCAGCGGGCGACGTCCTTGATGCGTGCCGCCTCGCCGCTGGATGGCAGCAGGGTCGACGCAAGGACAAGGCTTGCCAGAGCCGAAATAACGAGGGTGTGTCTCATGTTGCTAACTCCCTGTACCGACTAAAAAGGGCTGACCGTGTCGAGAATCCGGGACATCCAGCCAGGCCGCTGCTTGCCGGCCACGACTCCAGTTCCGCCATACTCGATACGCGCATCAGCAACTGAAGTGCTGAGGACGGTGTTGTTGGCCAGGATGCTGCGCGGATCAACAACTCCGCGCAGACCGAGGACCTCGACCTCGTTGTTGATCTTGACCGCCTGCCGACCGGCGATCACCAGGTGACCGTTGGGCAAGACCTTGAGCACTCGCGCGGTAAGGGTGCCAGTCAAAGAACCGGCGCGATTGGTGCCGCCGTTCCCGTCGAAGGCCTGCTCGGCCTGGGCGTCGAGGTCCAGACTGGGCCCACCACCGGGCAGATTCGGCAGCTGACCAACGAGACCCTCAAGGCCAAACAACGCCCTGATGCCAGCAGTCTGTTCATTCTTCTTCTGCAACCGGGTGCCAGCGGTGCTATCGGCGGCAGTATTTTGAATCACCATTACAGTGACCATGTCACCGACCCGACGGGCCCGGCGCGGTGAGAACAGGGACGAGCCGCCATATACGAAACCGCCATTCGTATCGACTGAAGCTGTCTGCTCGATCGTGCCCACATCGTAGAGTTCGTCGGGCCGCCAGGGCTGATTATGTGCGGAAGTGGCACATCCCATCGGCACGAGCAGCGATAAGGCCAGCCCAAACAGGACAAGTCGGGAAAGTGCTGCAGTCATTACTGGTTCTCCGAGTAGGCCGCCAGGGCGGCGTTGGAATCCGAACTGGGCGCCTGACTCCGCAGGCTCTGGCTGGCGGAAGAGGCGGTCGCAACGGTCGGCAGAAGCACCAGATCAGGGCTCACCAGGGTCCCGTAGACCAGACTCCGTGTGGTCACCGACAGGACCTGGACCAGATCACCGATCATCGCATCCCGCCGCAGCACCCCTGGCGCTGCAATCTTGAGCTGACCGCGCTGCAAGAGCAGGGTCACCGAACGATTACGGCGAGCGTCAACAGCCTTCTCCAGATCACTGGCACGAACCACCTGGTTAAGGCCGAGGTCCTTTCTGGCAACTCGCCCCAGCAGACTCTCCGCCTCGCGAACAATCCCCGCTGGGAGGCTGCCCGCCTCACGACGGCCGGCGCTGAGATGCTCAGCTCCAATGGCCTGACCTCGAGAAATCGGCAGCCTAAGTACCGGAACCTCAATGTAGGGGGCCACCTCAGCGGTGATCGGCACCGAGCCAATCTGCTTCCCATCAGCCTGAACAAGAGCTGAAGCGGACATCCTGCCTACCCAATCCTCATCGCCAGCGGCGCGGATCCGGACCGAAACTGCGGCCCCCTCGGGGACATCCAGCTGTCCACGAAGAACCACGTTGTGGACCTCAACGGAGACCACAGTCTCGGGAAGGTTCCGAGTTGCCGCCTGCTGGACAGCATCGACCACAAGGGTGCGGTCAAGCGGAGCAGCCTGGGCGAAGCTCGCCAGCGCAATGATGGCGAAGAGGGCGAGGGTTGTGATGAACCTGGTCATGGATCAAGCCTTAAGACGGTTGGTCACCTTGAGAATCTCGTCCGAAGTCGAGATGGCCTTGGAAGTGAGCTCGTAGGAGCGCTGCGCCATGATCATTCCGATCAGTTCCTCGGCCACATCGACGTTGGACGACTCAAGCGCCCCGCCCATCAGCTCACCGAGACCTTCGGTGCCGGGATTTCCCAACTGCGGCTGACCGCTCAGTTCGTTGGCGCGGTACAGACCTGCACCGAGGGCTTCCAGGCCCGACGGATTGATGAAGCGACGGAGCTGAATCCGGCCGACCTCCTGAGGGTCCTCACCAGCGATCTGAGTCACCACCAGGCCATCCGCCGAAATGTTGACGGTCGCACCCTCAGGGATGGTGATCGCTTCGCTCAGGGTATGCCCCTGCGCGGTGACCATGTTCCCCTGACCATCGACAGAAAAGGCGCCGTTGCGGGTGAACAACTCCTCACCGTCAGCGGTCTGAAGAGAGAAGAATCCATCACCTCGAATGGCCACGTGGGTCGACACATCGTCGGCAACAACAGAGCCTGGCCGGAACTCCCGCCGCAGAGCGGCTGTGCGGGTACCATGACCTACTTCGACCACGTCGTTGCGGCCGGTGCCTGCCTGAGTCTGGCCAGAGCCGGTGCGGATCTTCTGATAGTAGAGATCCTCAAAGTCAGCCCGGCTCTTCTTAAAAGCCGTGGTGTTCACGTTGGACAGGTTGTTGGCGATGTTGTCGATGCGCAGTTGCTGCGCCGCCATTCCTGTGGCTGCGGTAAAGAGTGCTCGCATGGTTTACTCCCTTGCTAGCTACTGGTTGATCTTGCCGACGCTCGAACTCAACTTCTGATCGAGCGAAGAAGAAGATTGAAGACTGTTCTGAAAGGCCTCGTAGTAACGGCTCACCGCAATCATCTCGGTGAGAGCATGAACGGCCTGGACATTGGAGGCCTCAAGGTGCTTCTGAATGACCTGGCCCTGTCCCTGCTCAAGGGGCTGGTTACCTTCCAGAATCCATCGATTACCGCCGACCTTGGACAGCTTCTGGGCCTCGGCCTCAACGACACCGATGGTTCCGCGGGTGTCATCACCCACCTTGACCTCACCCTGTTCCGTCACTCTGAAGTCACCCTGCCCCACCTGTATGGGGCCGCCGGTGTTCTGCTGGACCTGCATCCCATCGCGAGTGACGAGAAAGCCTTCGGCGTTGACGAGAAACGAGCCGTCGCGGGTAAGAAAGTCTCTGCCTTCAGCATCCTGGAGGTGAAAGAAGCCCTCTCCGCGCAGGGCCAGATCGCTGAGTCGACCGGTCTCTCGCAAGACCCCCTGGCTGTAGTCGGTGCTTACTCCATCAAGGACCGCATAAGAATTGGCCAACCTGGCCTCGGAACTCTCAGGATTGAGGTTCCTGGACTGCTCAGGGGCTGCCAACTTAAAGGTCGGACGATCAGCTTTAAAGCCGGTGGTGTTGACGTTCGCGAGGTTGTTGGCGACTGAATCCAGGATCTTCAGAGCCCGAATGCCGCCCGACATCGCTGAATAGATTTCACGTCCCATGCCTTCTCCCTATTGTTCTGCGGGAGATAGATGCACAGCTCGTGCCAACAGCTTATAGCTGCAAAAATATCCTTTACTTACAGTGGCTTATGTATTTCATGGGGCAGAAAAAACTGCGGCCGGCTGCCTCCAGACATGCCGGCCGTCAGGAAACTGGCGCCACTCAGCGCGCGCCCTCAGCTGAGGGTCTTACCCAATCGGGAGCGCAGCCGCAGACAGGCTTCCGTGTGCAGCTGGGAGACACGACTCTCCGATACCCCAAGGACCAGACCGATCTCTTTGAGGTTCATCTCACGGTAGTAGTACATGATGAGAACATGACGTAGACGCTCTGGGATGTGGTTCTCAATGGCGTCGGCCAGCGCAGCCAGGGCCTGCTTCCGGTTGAGCTCCTGATCGGGCCCTTCGCTGTTGTCATCCTCAAGCTGTTCGCCCAGCGTATAGCCACCCTCGTCCCGATTACCGGCAGGCTGGTCCAGAGACAGCAGGCTGATCGAGCGCACCTCATTCAACAGCGCATGATACTCGGGCAGGGTCATGCCCATGGCCTCAGCGACATCTTCACTCTCAGCTGGTCGACCAAGTCGAAGCTCAACCTCTCTCGTCACTCGCTGTACTTGAGAACTCTTCTCCCTAACAGTGCGGCTGACTGGGTCAAGACCACGCAAGAGATCCAGAATCGCTCCTCTGATTCGATACTCAACGTAGGTGCCAAAGCTGGTGTTTTTATTAGGATCAAACTTGTCCAGAGCATCTAGGAGGCCCAAAGCACCAGAGTTGATCAAATCATCCAACTCCAAAGGAGCATGAGGCGGAAGGCGGTGACCGATTCGGCGAGCAACGTAGGTGACCTTTCGAGAGTACTTCTCGATCAACTCAGCTCGGGTCAGCCCATCCACCAGGATCTCGGCCTCACCCTCGCCTCCTGCCTGCTGACGAGCTCGATCGTACTGGGCAATTCGCGTCGAAATGCTCATGGGGCCCCCGTTCCCGCTGCATGGGCACCGGGCTCAAAGTATCGCACCTGACCGCTGGCCTGAGAGTCGGCATTGTGCTCAAGCAAGCGGCGCATCAGAACCCGCACGGAATGAGAATAAGCGGACTGGGGATAGGCAACAGTCGTTGGCTGACGCGCTCTCACAGCGCGCATCACCCGATCATCGGCGGGGAGCACTCCCAGAAGCCCTACCTCCACCGGCAGAAACTGCTCTACGACCGAGACCAGCTGTCGATACACCCGCTTCCCGTCCTTGGGGTTCTGCGACATGTTGACCACCAGCTCAAAACGATTGATGCCGTGAGCGTCATGAAGAACCTTTACCGCAGTATAGGCGTCTCGAAGGCTGGTCGGCTCGGGATTTGCCACCACCATGATGCGATCTGCCGCAGCCCCAAACATCATCGGATTACGAGAGACTCCAGCCCCGGTATCCACAAGAATCACCGCATAATCGCGACCGACCTCTCGCACCGCATCGACCATCGTAATGAGTTCGGCAGGAGCCAACTCAGAACCGTGACGGTTAGCCGCGGGTGCAGGCAGTACATCAAGCTCAACATCGCCCACAGGCACGGTACAGAGCACATCTCTTGCGCTGCACTCCCCGCTTAGGACAGCGCGAAGATCCCGCTCCGGACGAAAGTTGAACAGCACATCGAGATTGCCGCAGCCAATATCGGCATCTACCAGCAGTGTTCGATGACCCTCCTGTTTGAGGGCCACCGCCAGGCTGGCGATGAGCTGGCTTTTACCCACACCTCCTTTTCCGGAGGTCACCGCAACAGTGAGAGGGCGGCCCGTTTGACTATTGCTCATGAAAGGTCCGTTCCTGACCACAGCAAAGCTGCTCGATCACAGCTTCATTGTGCCACGCAATTTTTGCAGGACGAGGCTCATCTTGCTACTGCCAGCCCCTCGCTTTGTTGTTCTTGTTCATCAGTTCCCAGATTCTGCAGTGGATCAAGGACATCCCGCCACGACGCCGCATTGCTGGTACTGCCATCCCCGAGCCGGTCACTATGCAGGAAAGAGGGCGGCAGACCCGAGCGCAAGGTCGTTGCCAGCAGAGTACCGGTGTCACCAGCCTGATCAAGACAGGTCCAGGCGAGAGCCTCAGCACCCAGCTCTGCGAGCGCCTGTGCCGAATGTGCAGCGGCGCGGGTACTCCAGGTCGCTGGTGCCACGGCATTCCAGTACACCCGATCCCAACTGGCGTTGCACGCGGCGACAAACTTTCCTAGAGCGGCAAGCTCCGACTCCGCATGCACATTCACACCCGGCAGATCAATAAGGATTGCCGAAACCCCGACCAGATCTCGAGTAAGCCGGCGTAGCTCAGGGATGCTGTTTACGGTGCGCACATCAACACCAACCGGTAGGTCAACATCGGCAAGCGCTTCCAATCGGCGACGCGGAAAACCAATCCGCAACCACACAACCCCACCAGAGTTAGAGGTAGCCGCCCGAGCGGCAAGCCCCCGCACCAGCGTACTTCGGCCTACCCCGCGCGGCCCCATGAAGCCCATGATCATTACCGGCCCAACCTGGCCGCGAATCCGACCGACCAGTGGCGGGTGCTCAGCCTTGAGCCATGTTCCGAGCCGCTCCCAGCCATCTTCCCGACTGCCACCGACTGCACAGACTCGGCTGAGAAGATCCGGTGGAAAATCAATCTGTTGAAGGTTCCCACGCAGGGAAGGCCCAAGCCCGGAACCGCCAACAACCCGCAGTCCGGCTGAACTAACGGTGGCTGAGGCCACGGTTGTGGCTCCCATATCACTGTCGGCCTCGATACCGCGAGAGTTAGCTCCCACCTGGGCACCACCCGCAAAGAACCGTTGCATTGAACTGCCTTTACTGGCCGGGGCCGCGCTCACTCGGACCCCCCGCGGGCCACGATGTACATCAATGATCACCGCGGCACTGCCAAGGGTCTTCTTAATCTTGGCGAAGGCTGCTTCGGCGGTCTCAGCCGAGAAGGTCTGAATGGCCATCATTGCGCTCCTGTTCCTGCTGTACTCAAGCTTGGCCGCGCAGACAGCGAGACCTCATTGGGGTTGATGTGAACTGCACCTGGAGATTCCTTAAACATCTTCACCAACATCCTCAGGCCAGAGATACCGTAGCCAGCCGTTTGAGCCGCGTCCGGTCGGTAAGTTCTGCTGGAGAGAGCACCGCTACCTGGGGCAGTAGGCGTTCTGTCAAGCGACGAAGCGCACCACGGATCGCTGGCGCCGAGAGAATTACTGGAATGACCTTGCCAGCAGCCTGACGCTCCACTTCGGCACTAAGTCGTGACACCAGGTCCTGGGCGACAGCCGGATCGATCACTAACTGAGACCCCGCATCGGTCCGCTGAATGCCCTCACGCAGGATGCCCTCCAGCCGACCGCTGAGGTTGATGTAGTGGATCGTACCGTTATGGTCCCCATGCTGGTTGGCAATCTGCCGAGCCAGAGCCTGCCGAGCCCGCTCGGTCAGCTCGGCTGGATCCGTGGTGACCGTCGCCGCATCGGCCAGGTGCTCTAGAATTGTGAGCAAATCACGGACCGAAACCTCTTCACGGAGAAGATTCTTGAGCACCTTGAGGACGGTCCCCAGCGGCAGCAGGTTGGGCACGAGATCGTCCACCACCTTCGGGTGGGTCTTAGCTACCCGATCCAACATGTGTTGGACCTCCTGACGACCCAGGAACTCGGGGGCGTACTTCTTGATCACCTCGCTCAAATGGGTCGAAAGGACCGTCGCAGGATCCACAACGGTGTACCCGGCGGCCTCAGCCTGCGACTTGTGCTCATCCTTGACCCACAGGGCATCGAGACCAAAAGCGGGCTCTTTGCCGGGGATACCTGGAACCTGGGGATGTTCACCACCTGGATCGATAGCCAATAGATAGCCGGGACGGATTTCACCACTTGCCACCTCGGTTCCACGCAGCATGACCGAATACTCAGTAGCTGCGAGGCGCAGATTGTCACGAACATGAATGGGCGGGATGACGATGCCCAGAGTTCGAGCAAACTGGCGACGCAACCTGGAAATCCGGTCCATCAATTCCCCGCCCCGCCGCTCGTCAACAAGCTGAATGATGTCGAAGCCCACCTCCATCTCCAGCACTTCCATGGGCTGCAGCGGGTCGTCCTCGGCATCGGCAAGGGCCGCATCGGAATCAGCGGGTTCCAGTCCGGTGCCGGATTCAACCTCACTATTGCCTACGTTCCAGGCCCCAATAGCAACCACGGCGGCAATCCCCAGGAAGGGGATCGTGAAGCCCTCAATAAAGATGAAAGGGATCAAAATCACCACCGCGACCCACAACACCTTGCTGCTACCAAACAGCTGGTCGGTCAGCTCAGTCTGAAGGTTATCGCCATCGGAAGATATACGAGTCACCAACATGCCCGCCGCCACTGCAATGACCAGCGCGGGAATCTGCGAAACCAGACCATCACCGATGGTCAGGACCGAGTAGTTGCGAGCCGCCTCAGAGAAGGTCATGCCGTGCTGCACCACACCGATGAACAGCCCGCCAATAAGGTTGATGCCGGTAACCAGCATGCCAGCGATGGCATCGCCTCGGATGAACTTGCTGGCACCATCCATAGCACCGTGGAAGTCCGACTCAAGGGCGACGTCTTTGCGCCTTTGCCGGGCCTCTTCATCGCCAATGAGGCCAGCGTTCAGATCAGCATCGATGGCCATCTGCTTGCCGGGCATGGCGTCCAGGGTAAAGCGCGCCGCAACCTCAGCAATTCGGCCGGCCCCCTTGGTGACCACCACGAAGTTAATGATCACCAGAATGATGAAGATCACCAGCCCGACCGCGAAGTTGCCACTGGCCACCACGTTGCCGAAGGCTTCAATGATGTTTCCTGCAGCCTCTGTGCCCGATTCGCCGTTACTGAGAATGAGCCGGGTCGAGCTGATGTTCAAGGACAGCCGATAGACGGTGGAGATCAACAGCAACACCGGAAATACACTGAACTCCACCGGGTCCTCTACGTAGAAAGACACCAGGAACACAACCAGGGACAACGAGATGGACAGCGCCAACAGGAAGTCGAGGATGGCCGGGCTGAGCGGCACAATCAGCAAACCCAGCACACAGACCAGGACCAGGGCAATCGCCAGTTCTCGGTTAAAGAAACTCAGGATGACGCTGAGGGTGCTGGTCGAGTCGTCGCTTGTTGCCATTTTGACGCCTCCTGTGTCACCCGGCTGACACCGGTAGCGCTGTCGCGCTGGTTCGCTCTCCTGAGGGCCCTATATGGCACCCTGCCCTGCCCCCGCCGGTCTCCTGGCCGCCCGCAGGCGATAGACGAAGGCGAGGACTTCAGCGACGGCATCGTAGAGTCCAAACGGAATCTCCATGCCGACTTTGGACTGTGAATACAAAGCCCGTGCCAAAGGGCGGTTTTCGATACGAGGAATTCCGGCTGTCCGCGCAATTTCCTTGATCTTCTGGGCGCGATGGTCGGTCCCCAGAGCGACAACCACAGGCGCACCGTTCTGGCCCATCTCGTAGCGCAGAGCGACGGCATAATGCGACGGATTGGTAACCACAACAGTGGCCTCCTGCACCTCGGCAACCAGGCGATTACGGCTCATCTCTGCCATCAACTGCTTCATCTTGGCCTTACGGTAGGGGTCGCCTTCGACCTCCTTGTGCTCTTCCTTGACCTCCTGCTTGGTCATGCGCATCTTTCGATAGAGCTGCCAACGGGAGAAGACCAGGTCACCAGCGGCGACAACAACCATTGCCAGCAAGGTGTACAGCACCAACTTGGTAACCATGACGCCAGTCCAATAGACTCCGCCCTGGAGATCTCGCCATGGTAGTGCAGTGAGCTCCTGGGAGTGGGTCTGCCACATGCGCCAGCCCACTGCTCCCACCACCACAACCTTAGCCATGGACTTGACCCACTCGGCCACCGCCTGCGCCGAGAACATCTTCTGCTGCAATCCGGTGATCGGGTTGAGCTTGCTGATGTCGGGCTCCATGGGCTTAAAGGAGAGCGTCAGTCCCACCTGGGCGACCATCAAAAGGAAGGCTGATATGAAGGCCACAATCACTATCGGCCCAACCGTTACGGCGAGGGTTCGAATCCCAAGCATCACCAGCTCTAGGGGGTTGTCCGCATAGAAGCTCGGATTGTCGACTCCTACCGTCAGCATCTCAACGCAGAGGTCCCCGACCTGCTGGGTCATGGTGGTTGACCAGGCGACAATGGTCAGGCAAAGCGCGACCATCAGGCCAATAGAGGTCACATCCTGGGACTTCGCGGTCTGCCCCTTCTTCCGGAAGTCATCACGACGTTTATCCGATGGCTCTTCTGTGCGATCTTGGCCTGAATCCTGTTCTTCAGCCATGACTTAGCCTCCCGCCAGCGCGACGATGAGGACCTGGATTTCCTCGCTGCGGGTAATCAGAGTCGCAACCAACGCCGGAATGGTCGCCGAGATCGCGAGCAAGCCAGCCCAAACATTGGCAGACAAGCCCACCGAGAAGTAGATATTCATCTGCTGGGCAAAGCGGGTCACCAGGGTAGAAACGATGTTGAAAAACAGCACCGCCGCAATCAGCGGCATGGATAGCCGGCAGGTATCCAGCAACATCTGGGCGAAACGCTCGGAGAAGGCCGGCCCAGCAGCAAAGACCAGAACCCCCTGTCCTGGAGGCGCCACGTGAAAGGAATTGACGATTCCTATCAGCACCTCGTGGTGCAGATTGAGGGCGAGGAAGACCAGGAAGCCAGCAACCTGAATGACCTTGCTGACCACCAGAGCCTGACTCTGCGAGATGGGATCGAACTGCGCAGCCATACCCAGTCCGCAGTTGGCCGCGAGCACCGTACCCAACACATCAATAATGGTGAGGACCAGCCGCACGAAGAAGCCCATTGCCGCACCCAACAACAGCTCTGAGACCAGCGCTACGGCAAAGGCGCTCACCTCCCAGCCGGGAACCTGCTGGGTCTCCACGTGGGGGCAGACCAGCACCGCAATCATCCCGCCGAGACCCGCACGCACAGCAATGGGAACCGCGGTCATGCTGAACAACGGGAGCATGTGCAACATCGCAGTGGCGCGGGCAAAGATCATGAAGGCCGCGTAGAGCACCGGCCCGATCTCCATACCCAGCTGAATGCTGCTCATCGCCGCTCCAACCCGCCGCTTTTCAAAGCATCGTGGCCTGAGCCACCAGATCGAAGATGGTCATCGTAAATCGCGCCAGAGTGTCCAACATAAAGCTGGCAAACAGTGCCAGCCCCACAAACACGGCGAACATCTTCGGCACAAAGACCAGGGTCATCTCCTGAATCTGGGTAGCGGCCTGAATGATCGAGATGGCGAGACCCACAACGGTCGCAACAATGACCACCGGTGCGGAGATCCAAAGGATGGCCTGAATGGCCTCCTGAGTAATAGAAATGATGAATTCAGGAGTCATGACCGGGCCCTCACGAGAACGACTGCACCATGGAACCCACCAGCAGGTTCCAGCCGTCGACAAATACAAAGAGAAGCAACTTGAAGGGCAGTGAGATCACCACCGGCGGCAGCACCATCATGCCCATTGCAAGCAGCACAACAGAGACCACAATGTCGATGATCAAGAAGGGTACATAGATGAGAAAGCCAATCTGGAAGGCCGTCTTCAGCTCGGAGATAATGAAGGCTGGCACCAGCACCCGTGCGGGTACATCGGCACGGGTCTGCGGGCGGTCGATCTTGCTCAACCGCATAAACAGCCCCAGATCATTTTCCCGCGTATTGCGGAGCATGAAGCGCTTCATCGGGCCCATAGCAGCCTCCACCGCCTCGGCTTCACTTAAAACACCAGCTTGATAGGGCTGAACCGCCACTTCATTGACCTGCTCAAAGGTCGGGGCCATTACGTACCAGGTCAAAAACAACGCCAGGCCCACCAGAATCTGATTGGGCGGAGCCTGCTGAACACCGAGAGCCTGCCGGGTCAACGAGAACACGATGATCATCCGGGTGAACGAGGTCATGGACAGGACAATGGCCGGCGCAACTGCGAGCAAGGTCAGGACCACCAGCAGCTTGACCGCGGTCGCCGAGCCCTGGGCACCCTCACCGGCCAACTCCAGCTTTACCGCAGCCTCATTCTCGCCGGCAGCCAGCGCCAGATCGAAGCCAGCCAGAGCCGGCAGGAGCACCGCTAGCAGCGGTACCAGAGCAATAAGGAGTGGCGCCCACTGGGCAGTTCGCCCAGGCCAACTACGATTGCGGTAGACCGCCGATTGCTCAAGATTTTTTCGGCAGCGAAAAGCGCGCCGAGCCCCCCCCCC
>DJIF01000122.1:4007-5103 GCA_002433485.1 Deltaproteobacteria bacterium UBA6601 | reverse complement strand
AGTGGATTGCATCCCTTGCCGGGCCGGTTTTCCGGTGCTGAGCGAAGTGGGCAGATCTGCACGCTCTTCTCAGCACCTGGTTGTCGGTCCCTCCTCCATTCTCTGGAGGCAAGGAGATGCGATGGGCCAGCCGGTCGAGCACTACAGAAAGTGGCGGATACGATGGACCGATTGCAGCGCCTTGCGTCAGAGCGCGGTGTTCCCGACACGCCGATCTCGCTGACTATTGGCACGAGTTCAAGCTGCCAAGCATCGCTTCCTGGAAGGCCCAACGGCCCCATCTCAACCTGCACCTGGTGCCGTTCTTCGGCAGCATGTGGCTTCGCTTTAGTTCGGTAGAGGAAGTCCGGCGGTTAGCGGTTCATATTAAGCACCGCCGCGGGGGGCGCAGGGGAGGCAAGCCGCTGTCGGACAAGACTATCCGGAGCATCCAGCACTGTGTGATGCCATTCTTTGAGTATGCTTAAAGGGTCTGGAACTCGGGCCCAACCCGCGACATAACGAACCACCAAACCGGAACCAACGATGAGTAGCAAATGGGATCAACGATTCCTTGACCTCGCATTTCACATCGCAAGCTGGAGCAAGGACCCCTCAACCAAGGTCGGCTGCGTGGTTGTTGGAGCTGACCGAGAGATTCGCTCCACCGGCTTCAACGGCTTCCCGCGGGGCATCTCCGACGACCCCGAGAGGCTCGCTGACCGGAGTCAAAAGTACCCTCTGATCTGTCACGCTGAAGAGAATGCCATCATGCATGCGGCGCGCATCGGCATGCCGCTCAAAGACTGCTCGGCCTATGTCACTTGGCCCCCCTGCTCACGCTGCGCACGGTCACTCATCCAAGCGGGTGTCTCAGAAGTGGTGGTGCCCAAGGACTGCGAAATTCCTGAGCGTTGGCAGGAGGACTTTGACATCTCCATAGGGATGCTTCAGGAAGCAGGGGTCGTTGTCCGCGGCGTCTAGCTGAGCTTGCTGCCTCAAGCCTAGCAAGAGCTCGGTTCGCCCTCCAGCCGAGCGCCTCTAGTCCTGTCTAGCTGCTGCGTATAGGTCCCATAAGAGGCCTTATGTGAATTCTGCAGAACTAGCGATGCGTGAT
>DJIF01000122.1:0-3618 GCA_002433485.1 Deltaproteobacteria bacterium UBA6601 | reverse complement strand
AGGCGTGATAGGGCCAGTTCTGAGGACTTGAACACAGCTGCGCCCGCCGACGCCTTGGCGCGGTGGTCTGGCCTCTCAGGAGGCCCAGGAGTCGAACTCGGGGGGCGGACCGGGCCTGGGTGCCGGTAGCTGGTTCTGTCATTCTTCGTCCGCACTCAACATGTTGGTTTACGTTAGTCTGTGTGTTTGGAGGGTTGGGCAATGCCTGGACCGGCGGTCTTTGGATTGAGTCTGACCTGTGTGCTCGTGATCTGCGGCACGGTCACGGCCGCAGTCCAACAGGAGCAGGCGGAGGTCGACACCCAACCGATCACCACCCAACAGGAGCAGGCGGAGGCCAGATGAGCGATAGCGAAGATTCCGTAGACAGCGGAGCTATGCGTCTGCCCATTGACGATCCGGCCTATCAGGCCCTGCGGGAAGGGGATACAGCGACCTTCTCTGAGCTGACCGCTGGCCGCGGGCCGGTGGACTTCAGCTATTGCGATCTGGGCGGGGTTGACCTGCGCAAGGTCGACATTGTCAATATTCGGCTGCGCGGAGCTCGGCTAAAAGGTGCCGACCTGCGGGGGCTGGATCTGAGCGAGCATGATCTGCATGGGGTGACTCTTAACAATGCGCGGGTTTCAGGGGTGCTGTTCCCAGCCGAGATCTCGGCTGATGAGATCCGCATGAGTCTTCAAGAAGGAACGCGCTTGCGCCACAAGCGGCAGTGAATCCGCAGCCTCTCGTCCCGCAGTGGAGATTTGCTCGGGATGCGCTCCTGCCTCGGGCATGATGGCTGCTGGAGGCAGACCCATGAAACCTCGCTCTCATTGCTCGCGACTGGTGCTGGTGCTTGCTGCGCTGTGGGTGTGCCTTGGTCCCGCCGATGGGTGGGCTGATGAACTACAGGTGCAGCCCTATCTGCAGCGTGCCCAGCCGCACTCGATGTTCATTCACTGGGAGACCACTGGTGGCACCGAATCCACCGTTGAGTGGGGCCTGACTCAGGCCCTGGGCTCTGTGTCTACAGGTGGGGCGATCGCCGGTCAGGTTGGGTCCCAACATCACAGCGTTCAACTTACCGGTCTTGAGCCCGACACCCGCTATTGGTACCGGGCCGTTACCGGTGCTGCCGAGTCGGCGATTCACGACTTCATCACCCCGCCGCCGGCGACCGCAGAGAGCGGCCTGCGCCTGGTCGCCATGAGCGATATGCAGAAGAGCGGCGCCAATCCCGACAAGTTTCGCGAGGTGGTCGAGGATGGGGTGATCGCCTTTATCGGTGAGCAGTTCAGCGCCGATCTGCCTGCTGAGCTGGCGATGGCTTTGATTCCCGGTGATCTGGTGGTCAATGGCTGGACCTATTCCCAGTTTGCCGATGACTTTTTTGCTCCGGGGCAGGCGCTATGGAGCCATGTTCCTGTCTACCCGGTGGCCGGTAACCATGAGGATGACAGCCCCTACTACTTCGACTACTTCAACTTGCCGCCCAACGGCAGCGAAGGTTACCTCGAGCACTGGTGGTACCTGGACCAGTCCAACATTCGCGTGATCGGTTTGGACTCTAATGGCGCATATCGCATTCAGACCCAGCTCGACTGGCTCGATGAGGTGCTGGCTGACGCCTGTGAAGACGCCGACATCGACTTTGTGTTTGCCCAGCTGCATCACCCTTTCAAGTCGGAACTCTGGACACCCGGAGAAAGCGACTACACCGGCTCGGTGGTGGCGCGGCTGGAGGACTTCTCTACCACCTGCGGCAAGCCAAGCATCCACTTCTATGGGCATACCCACGGCTATTCGCGTGGTCAATCGCGGGATCACGAGCATCTGTGGGTTAATGTGGCGACGGCAGGAGGGGCCATTGATTACTGGGGGGAGTGGCCCCAGGCCGATTACGCCGAGTTCGTCGCTACTCATGATGATTGGGGCTTTGTGCTCCTTGAGGTCGAGGCCGGGCAGGAGCCGGCTTTTCGGCTGCGCCGAGTAAGTCGCGGCAACGCTGCGCAGCCACTCGATAACCAGGTCCGAGACGACCTGACGATTCGGATCAATAACCAGCCGCCAGAGCAACCCGAGGGTCTTGCGCCGAGCGGCCCTGGCGCCTCCCCCGATGAGTTGCTGCTGGTTGCCTCCCTATATAGCGATCCCGATGGCGATGGCCATGGGGCCAGCCACTGGCAGGTCGCGAGTTCTTGTGACGACTTCTCTAGCCCCGTTGTCGACCGTTGGGTGCAGCACCGCAACGAGTACCTGGGGGTGGACCTCCAGGCCGATGACGATCTGAGCGATCAACTGGTCGCTGGACTGGAGGCTGACAGCCAGTATTGCTGGCAGGTTCGGTATCGCGATCAGGGTCTGCGTTGGAGCCCCTGGTCTGAGCCGCGCTCGTTCCGTACCGGCGCGAGCGCGCTGGGCGAGAACCTGCTGCGTAATCCCGGCGCTGAGGACGGCATCGATCATTGGACCGCCAACGAGGGGCCGCTGGAGTCGCTCGCTGACAGTGAATGTGACTCGGTGGCTCCGCACCGCGGCAGCCGCCTGTTTGCGGTCGGCGGCATCTGTGATGGTGAGAGCGACTACGGGGAGGCTTTTCAGCGGGTTGATCTGGCGGCTTGGTCTGAGCCTATCGACGGGCACCGGGTGACCGCCTTTTTGTCCGGCTGGATGCGCAACTACGGGGGCTCCGACCGGCCAGAGTTTGAGCTGGTCGCGTTGGACTCGGACGGGGGTGCGCTGGCGCGCTCGCAACGGCAGACTGGAGCCACCACCACCTGGACTGAGTTCAGTGATGTGTTGGCGCTCCCCAGCGGGACCCGTGCTGCCGATGTTCTGCTCTATGGGACCCGCAAGGCCGGTAGCGACAATGACAGCTACTTCGATGATTTGGCGCTGCGGCTGCAGGTCGATCCGTCGCCGTCAGATGACGACGACGCCAGCTCAGGTGGCGATGATGAGCCGCCGGCCGATGACGATGGCGACGCGCAGGAAGACGGGCCTGCGGGCGGTGGTGAGGTCGGCGCAGAGGGACGAGCTTGCAGCACCTGCTCCACTGCCGAGAGGCCTGATCGCAGCTCCGTTTTTGGCTTGTTCCTGGTCGGCCTGGCGCTGCTTAACAGGCGCCGTCGGCTTGCGCCGTAGGGCAGCGCTCTAGGAGCGGTCTCGAAGTAGTGCCTGGATTTTGGCAGGTCGCTCAGAATGAGCAGACTATGTTGTGTTCAGATGAACGCAAGGAAGCGAAGCAGCGGATGGCGCAGTGCAAGATGACCCTGCAATGGCTCGGCTTCGGCCTTGGCCTGCTCTGGTTCCAGGATGCGGCTGCCATCATTACTCGAGACGACGTTACAGATGCCAGCTATGTGGTCGCTGATGCCGACTGCCCCGCAGTTATCGATCTGTTCGAGCCGGGCGATTGCCTGGGCACAGTGCTCAGTGCCTTCCTTCCGTGATAATTTTCGTCCACGTGGCGAATCTTGTTGGTGGTGAAGGAGGACTTGATGCACATGTGTAGAGGCTTGCCAGGACTGCTCGCTGGACTGTTGCTTGCTGTGGCACCGGTCTACGCTGAAGACCTTGCTGAGGAGCAGGGAGATGCTGCCCCACCCAGCACTGAGCCCAGCGACGCTGAGAGCA
>DJIF01000014.1:55829-75316 GCA_002433485.1 Deltaproteobacteria bacterium UBA6601 | reverse complement strand
TCGCCGCGGCCGGAATAAGGCGACAGCTTGATCCAGCAGTTCCACTGAGCGCAGGCACTCAGATCTCCAACAGACAACAGCAAAGGCTCACCAGCGGCCAGCGAGACGGTCTCCTTGACACGGGACTTACCATCAACTGCGGCAGGAAGAACGAGCAATGCACTCAACGAAAAAACACAGAGCACGAAGGTCGGAAATGACTTCACGGCAGACTCCAACAATGAGGCTCCCGGGGGCGAGAGCGCTGGAAACCTACTCCACGAAGAGACCCTCGGCAAGGACTGCTGACGCTCAGGACTGGATCAGCATGGCCTGCTTGGTGTAAATGCCCGCCATCGTCGTTGCGGTTGGACCTGACTGGCCGCCCATTGGAGCCTCATCATGGCTGAGTTCGTCTACACCCTCCAGGGCCTGCGCAAGGTCACCCCCCGCGGCAAAGAGATCCTCCAGGAGACCTGGCTGTCGTTTCTACCCGGTGCCAAGATCGGAGTACTCGGCCACAATGGCTCGGGAAAGAGCACCCTGTTGCGGATCCTGGCTGGTGTGGATACCGACTATTTGGGTGAAGCCGTGCCGATGAAAGGGCTGAAGATCGGCTATCTCCCGCAAGAGCCCGAGCTCGATCCCAATAAGAATGTGCGCGAGAACATCGAGGACGGAGTCGCCGAGACCCGCGCGCTGTTGGCTGCATTCGAAGCCTGCTCCATGCGCTTTGCCGAGCCCCTCAGCGACGACGAGATGAACAAGCTCCTCGCCGAACAGGGGGAACTGCAGGACAAGATCGAAGCAGCCGATGCCTGGGAGCTGGACCGCCACGTGGAGACCGCGATGGACGCCCTGCGCGTTCCCGACGGTGATGCGGACGTCAGCAAGCTGAGCGGTGGTGAGCGACGACGAGTCGCCCTTTGCCGGCTGGTCCTGGAACGGCCGGAGATGCTGCTCCTCGATGAACCCACCAACCACCTGGATGCAGAGAGCGTGGCCTGGCTAGAGACCTTCCTCGAGCAATACCCGGGAACAGTCGTCGCAGTAACCCACGATCGCTACTTCCTCGACAACGTTGCCGGCTGGATCCTCGAGTTGGATCGAGGCAAGGCCTACCCCTACGAAGGTAACTACTCCGGCTGGCTGGTACAGAAAGAACGCCGCCTGGCTCAAGAGAAGCGCGAAGATGACAACCGGCGCAAGGTCCTGACCCGCGAGTTGGAGTGGGTCAACTCCAGCCAGAAGGCCCGTCAGAGCAAGGGCAAGGCACGCCTCAACCGCTACGAAGAATTGCTCGCTCAGGACGGACGCGGCACCATCGAGCGGGGCACCATATTCATTCCTCCCGGCCCTCGCCTCGGCGAGATCGTCCTGGAAGCGAAGGAGCTGCAGAAAGGCTACGAAGATCGACTGCTGATCGACGGGCTGGATTTTGTGATGCCCCGTGGAGCCATCGTCGGTGTCATCGGCGCAAATGGAGCAGGCAAGACCACCCTGTTCCGCATGATCACCGGCGCCGAGCAGCCCGACGCTGGGGCGCTACGACTGGGTGAAACGGTGGAGGTGGCCTACGTGGATCAGAGCCGTGACGCGCTGGATCCTGATAAGACGGTCTGGGAAGAGATCTCTGGTGGCTACGAGCAGGTTCAGTTAGGCAAGCGAGAGATCAACTCGCGAGCCTATGTCAGCTGGTTCAACTTCAAGGGAACCGCCCAGCAGCAAAAACTTGGCCAGATGTCGGGTGGAGAGCGCAATCGAGTGCACATGGCAAAGCTGCTCAAGTCTGGCGGCAACCTGCTACTGCTCGATGAGCCAAGCAACGATCTGGATGTCGAGACTCTGCGCGCGCTGGAAGATGCTCTGCTCAACTTTGCCGGATCGGCCATCGTCATCAGCCACGACCGCTGGTTCCTGGACCGCATAGCCACCCACATTCTGGCCTTCGAAGGGGACAGTGCGGTGCAGTGGTTCCCAGGCAACTACAGCGAGTACGAGGCGGACCGCAAGGCTCGTCTTGGCGACGCAGCCGAGCGACCGCGTCGGATTAAGTTCCGTAGGCTGGCCGGCTAGCCCGGGCGAGCAGCAACCAGATGCAGATTGACCTGAAGGTAAACGGGGCTGTTCATAAGCTTGAGGTTGAGCCCGACACACCTTTGCTGTGGGTGCTGCGGGAACAATTAGGCCTGACCGGCACCAAGTTCGGCTGCGGGATCGGCGCCTGCGGCGCCTGTACGGTGCATCTCTACGGAACCGCTGTGCGCAGCTGCATTCTGCCGGTCGCCGCCGCCGCCGCCGCTGAAGTCACCACCATCGAGGGCCTGTCCCACCCGCTTCAGGAAGCCTGGATAGCGGAACAGGTGCCGCAGTGCGGCTACTGTCAGAGCGGCCAACTAATGGCCGCCGCAGCTCTACTTCGCGCCAAGCCTGAGCCCACCGATCAGGACATTGACCAAAGCATGACCAACCTCTGCCGCTGCGCCACCTACCCACGCATCCGCCAGGGCATTCAACGCGCTGCGAGAGCCCTCATTACCGCCGCGCAGAGCCCTGAAGATCAACAGCAATCAACAACCGGCACCGACATGGCCGCGCCCAGCGCCACCGACCAGCAATGAGTTCGGTCACCTGCAATCTGAGCCGACGCGGCTTCCTAAAGGCCGGCAGCGGGCTCGTGCTCGGACTGCACCTGAGCGGCTTCGGTCCTCTTCCTGAGTTGGATGAGTTCGCTGTAGCAACGGAACTCACAGGACGGGGCAGCAGCCACCCTCTCAATGCGTGGCTCCGCATCAGCCCCGATGGCCAGGCAACGGTCCGAATCGGCGCAGTAGAGATGGGCCAGGGGGTCTACACATCCTTACCGATGCTGCTCGCCGAGGAGCTGGAGCTGCCCTTTGAACAGGTCCGTGTTGAGGCCAGCCCGACAGATAAAGCCTACTACCGACCCTCGCCTACCCTGCCCATTCCGGTGCTGATGACAGGCGGAAGCGAGTCGGTTCGAGGCCACTGGCTACAGCTCCGCCAGGCCGGCGCAGAAGCTCGGCAGATGCTCATCTCTGCGGCGGCAAAACGCTGGAAGGTGGCCGCCAGGAACTGCCACGCTCAAGGAGGAAGCGTCCATTGCAGAGAGCGCCGCGCAAGCTATGGCGAGCTGGCGGAGAGCGCAGCTGAGCTGCACCCACCGCACCGGGTCCGACTCAAAGAGCCTGAAGCCTTTACCCTGCTAGGCAGCTCGCCCCAGCGAATCGACCTCCCTGAAAAGGTCTGTGGAGCGGCGGTATTCGGCATCGATGTGCAACGCGAAGGGATGGTCAATGCCACCCTCAGGGCCTGCCCTCACCATGGGGGCGAGCTGGTCTCCTTCGATCCCAGTGAAGCACTCAAAGTATCTGGAGTCCGCGACATCTTCGCGATCGACCACGCTGTGGCGGTAGTCGCTGACTACTACTGGCAAGCCAGCAAAGCGGCGAAACTGCTGAACATCACCTGGAACGAGGGACGCGGCAAGGGCCTGGACAATGCTGCCATTCGCGGCAAGCTGGAGGGGGCCCTTGAGGAGGCTCGCGTCGTTCACCGCCGCGGCACGGCACCAAGAGACCTTGAGCTGAGTGTCAACTACTACAGCCCACACCTCGAGCACGCCCCCATCGAGCCACTCAACGCTACCGTCCACGTTCAGCCTGAACAGGTCGAAGTCTGGGCACCGACCCAGGTCCAGGCGGAAGTCCAAAAACAGGCGAGCAGGCTCACCGGCATTCCCAGAGAGCGCTGCTTCGTCCACCCCACCTACCTCGGTGGCGGCTTTGGGCGCCGAACCCTGGTCGACTTCACCGGGGCGGCCATTCAAATCGCCATGCGCGTCAACAGACCGGTCAAGATGCTCTGGTCGCGTGAAGAATGCTTCGCTCGAGGACAGTACCGACCCGCCACGGCGTGCCGCTTGAGCGCCACCCTGGGCCCAGACGGCTTCCCTACCGACTACGAAGCCCGCATCGCCAGTCAGAATATTTTTGACGGCCGGGTGCCCGACTTCCTGCTGGAGCTCAAGTTCATCACCGCTACGGTGCACGAAGGCCTCGACACCCCCTACGCCATCCAGCGGGAGGCGGTTCGCTACCAGCGCATCCAGCTGCCCATCCCCATCGGCTGGTGGCGCTCAGTTCATGCCAGTCACAACGGCTTCTATCGAGAGTCCTTCATCGACGAGTTGGCCCACCGCGGCGGACACGACCCTATCCAATACCGCCGCCGGCTGCTCCGCAATTCCCCTCGCCACCTGCAGTGCTTTGAGCTGGCCCTTGCGAAGAGTCCTCCGCTGCCCGCCGGGCAACACCGGGGGGTAGCGCTGTTCAAGAGCTACGGTTCCATCGTTGCGACCGTACTTGACCTCAGCATGCGGGACGGCTGGCCCAAAGTGCACCGAATCGTCTGTGCGGTGGACTGCGGTCGCGTGGTCCATCCCGACACCGTCCACGCTCAGCTTATGGGTGCATCCTTAATGGGACTCTCCGCCGCCCTTTACGAAGAGATGAGCTTCGAAGATGGCCGCGCTGTGCAGAGCAACTTCCACCAGTACAAGCTGCTTGGCATGGCCGAAGCACCGCAGGTCGATAGCTACATTGTCCCATCTGAAGAAGACCCCGGCGGCATCGGCGAGGTCGCCTTACCGCCACTGGCTGCGGCCCTGGGCAATGCGCTGTTCTCGGCAACCGGAGTGCGCTATCGCCAGCTGCCCCTGGGCAAGCAACTCAAGCAAAGCTGAGGAACGCAGCTCAGCCGGGACTGATGGTGACACTGCCATGGCCGGCGTTCACACCGCCCGCGTTGATTCCATTGCTATCGCTGTTAAAGGAGCCTCCACCGCCACCAGGACCATCGGGACTGCCGCCGCCTGAGCCGCCTGCGCCACCCGAATAGCCGCCGCCGCCGCCACCACCATCGCCGCCGCCATTGCCACCGCCGCCAAAGCCGCCATTGCTGGGCCCACCCTCGGCGCCATTCACAAAAGCGCGGCCGTTGTTGTAGTTGCCGGCACCGCTACCATCACTGAGCAGCCCACCTCCAGCTCCCTGGCCATACTGGTTTGGATCGTTGGTCCCGCCGTTACCAGCGCAGCCGCCTGGATTGGGCGTGGAGCTGCTATGGGCCGGCGCTGCCTGACCGCATTCGCCCACAACAGCATCCTTGTACAGGCTCATATTGGCGCCATCATCATCATTCTCCGCTCCGCCACCGCCACCGCCAGCAACGATCAGAGCTGTTGTCGAAGCGGCATCGACAACAAAGCTACCGCCCCCACCACCGGCACTGTCGTTGGCGGCCAGGCCAGCCTGCCCCACTACGATGTCCAGTTCAGTTCCAGCCGTCAGCAAGAAGGTTCCACGCATCGAGGCGCCGCGCCCCCCCGAATAACCGTGCCCGGTATTCTGACCACCCTGAGCCCCAATCGCCTCGATGACGTAGTTGCGAGTATGGGGAACAGTCCAGCGCTGAATGCCTGAAGTGACGGTGACCGCACCAGCCAGATCGGTCCCGACATAGGCAGCGTCGCAGTCCCCTTGGACCGGCCCACTGGGGCCTGTTGCGCCACAGTTGGTGAATTGGATGGCGGTGAAGGGGCAGGACCCAACTCCAAAAGCCATGTCATCGCAATCGTCGGCGTTACCTACGTAGCCCGATGGCGCTATGCAGGACTGTTGGCTGTTGCCCCCATTACCCAGGCCATCGCCATCGAAGTCCTCAAACCACAAGGTCTCCGGATTCAAGGCCGGATCGCTGTCATCACAATCGCTGCTGTCGGCGATCATTCCCGCTACCGCCAGGCAAGAAAGAACCGCTCCGATCGGGTCACCATAGTCATCACCGTCCAGATCCGGATACCAGGGCGTGGCTGGATTGACTTGCGCCGAGGAGTCATCGCAATCGTCAGCATTGTCAACATGATCGGCAGGCGGCTGGCAGGCCAACTGGGAGGAGGCAGAGGTCCCATAGCCATCGCCATCGGAATCCAGGTACCAGCTGATCAGGCTGGCCGGATCAAAGCCGGCATCGGCCTCATCCACCGCGCCATTACAGTCGTTATCAATACCGTCACAGACCTCCAGTGCCCCCGAATAGGCCGCAGCAGAACCATCGTTACAATCGGCGTCATTAGCAACGGTACCCGGCGGGGCAAGGCAGGCGTTAACAGGCGAACCGGGGTCACCTAGCCCGTCGCCATCAAAGTCCAGATAGAACGTTGAGGTGACTCCTTCATCGGTGGCGCCATCACAGTTGTTGTCGACGCCGTCACACTGCTCAGGTATCCCTGGATTGACGGTGGCCAGACCGTCATTGCAGTCAAAGTCATTGACGCTATGGCCCGGCGGCAGCGCGCATGCAGCAACCGAAAACCCAGGAGCACCGTAACTGTCCCCGTCCGAGTCGAGATAAAAAGGGATCTGCACGCCCTCATCCACAACGCCGTCACAGTTGTTGTCAGCCCCATCGCAACTCTCGGCAAGACCTGGGGCGGCGCTGGCATCGAGATCATCGCAGTCCCCGGAGTCGGCGACGTGGCCTGGTGGAGCAGAGCATGAGCTCACCGAAAGGGCCGGGTTGCCGGCTCCATCCCCATCCAGATCGGCAAAGAACTGGCTCTCACCCAGGGCACCTGACTCATCGGTCTGGCCATCGCAGTCATCGTCGACCCCATTGCACTGCTCTGCCGCAGACGGAGCAATACCCGGATCCTCGTCGTCACAGTCCACGCAGGCGGCGTGACCGTCGCTGTCAGCATCGGCCCAGGCTACCGCCCCATCACAGTTGTAGTCGGCGGGATCCGTGCAGTCAGCCTCGGTTGCACCGGGGTGAAAAGCCGCATCGTCATCGTCGCAGTCGCCGGCATGGGCCGAATGTCCGTGCGGCGCGTCACATGCTCGCCTGCTGCTCCCCGCCACCCCGTAACCATCGCCATCGGTATCGGCGTACCAGTTCGGAGCGTCGACTGCGTCGTCTTCATCCACAGCCCCGTCACAATCATTGTCATAGTGATCACAGCGCTCCTCAGCACCGGGGTAAACCAGCGGATCAGCATCGTTACAGTCCAGCTCGTGGGGCACTCCATCACCGTCCCCGTCAATAGCTGAGTCCTGGGCCGAATCGTCATCGTCGACGGCGCTGGAGTCGTCATCGTCGGCGGCGCTGGAGTCGTCATCGTCGGCGGCGCTGGAGTCGTCATCGTCGGCGGCGCTGGAGTCGTCATCGTCCAGTGAGAGATTCTGCAGCACCTCGCAAGCACTCAGCGGCACCAACATGCAAATGACCAGGGCCGTGAACAGGTAACGAAAGGTCAACATCGCTGGGCCCCCTCAAGCACGACTCAACAGGCCAATGGATCCGAAACCTGTGACCTCAGCTTAGCGCCTCCAGAGTGCCGGTCGAGCAAAGATCAACCAAAACCTCAGTAGGAACGCTGAAGTGGATGGTCCGAAACGCTGCGCTCTCCGCCCCGGTAGCGAGCCAGCACCTCAGATGGCATCGGGAACCACCGCAGGTGCTCGAAGTCGGCGGAAAGCTCGGGCTCCTGTACCTGAGTAGAAGCGTAGTCTCGCTGGGCCGCTTCGACGATCTGCAAGGCCTGATCAAGATAGGAAGGCAAGGTCCACTCAGGCGCAGTGCGATGACTGCTGCTGTACTCAAGGCGCCCACGCCGATAGCTGATGTCAGTCAGCCGCAAGGGGGCCTGCGCTGCGCCGGAGCGATGGCGCCACTGACCGGTGCGGGGAAAGAACTCATAATGAGGCAGCAGCTTCCAACCATGCTCTGCGACGAAGTGCACTGCAGAGAGGATGAAGTCCACCACTTCATCGCTGAGGAAGTAGTTGAAGTTGACCCTGGCCCAACCCGGCTTGACCCCCTCACTGCCGCACAACACCTCCCGCTCAAATTCACGTGAGGTGGTCAGATCAATGCCAAGCAGTCGATGTCCATAGGGACCCGCACAGGAGCAACCACCGCGCGCTTGGATGCCAAAAAGGTCATTGAGCAGGGCAACCACAAAATTGTGATGCAAGTAGCTGTCCTCGTAGCGCACCATGAAGGACACAATAGAGAGGCGCCAGGCGTCGTGGTTACCAAGGATGCGAATATTGTCGCTGGAGCTCCAACTGTCGATCGCCTGACGAATGAAGGATGCCTCTCGGCCTCGAATCGCTTCGTGACCAACCGCGTCTTTCAGCTGAAATACCAGCCCAGCTCGAATGGACTCAAGAATGGCAGGGGTGCCGCCCTCCTCGCGATGGATGGGATCATCGAGATAGCGGTGCTCAACCTCATTGACATAGCTCACCGTACCTCCACCGGGGCTGGCTGGAACCAGGTTGCGAAAGAGGTGCCGCTTGGCGATAAGCAGGCCGGGGGTCCCAGGCCCACCGATGAACTTATGCGGTGACAGAAAGATGGCGTCCTTGTAAGCAAGCTCAGTACCGCCGCAGAAATCGCTCATGTTCATCTCGATCTCGACGTAAGGTCCGGCCGCAGCGAAATCCCAGAACGACAGCGCTCCATAGCGATGTAACAACACCGAAATCCCACAGGTGTCGGAGCCTATTCCGGTGACATTAGAGGCCGCCGAGAAGCTGCCGATCTTGAGCGGGCGGTCGGCGTAGCGCTCAAGCTCCCGCTCAAGGTGCCCCAGGTCCACCCGCCCATCGGCATCCTCATCGATGGTCACTACATCAGCGATGGACTCCCGCCAGGGCAGCTCGTTACTGTGATGCTCGTAGGGTCCGATGAAGACCACCGGCCGCTTCTCAGGGGGGATCTGGGCAGTAAAGCCATACTCCGAATCGAGGTTGGCCGGCAGCCTCAAGTTGAGGATGTCGACCATCTTGTTGATCGCACCAGTCGCCCCCGAGCCGGCAAAGATGACCACATCATCGGGACCACCGCCGACCGCCTCATGAATGATCCGCCGCGCGTCCTCCCGAAAACGGGTGGTCTGCAGGCCGGTGCCCGAACTTTCAGTGTGGGTGTTCGCATATAAAGGCATCACCTCCTCGCGCAGGAAGTCCTCAATGAAGGAGATGGAGCGCCCCGAGGCCGTATAGTCAGCGTAGGTGACCCGACGTGGCCCGTAGGGACCATCAATGACCCGATCGGAGCCAATGATCGAGCTGCTGATCCGCCCGATTAGCTGCTCAGAAGCCTTTTCACTGGAACCTGATCTGCTGCTCATGACACCCTCCCGAGGCGGCGCGAGCCTATCACGCAGCGGGGGCGCCAGTACCCCCAGCGAACCCGCCCCTCATCATGGACACCGCCGCCATGCCCATGGTCAGAATGTCCTCGGGGTGGTCCACCTGGCGGGCGAGACGCCAGGCCCGCATGGGATGCAGATAGAACTTGCGATAAGCCAAATCGATCACGCCCTCCATCTCCGCATTGCTCAAGGTGTAGCTCTCATGGGGTAGGCGAGAAAAGCGACGGTGATCGTCATCCCAGGGCAGATCGAACTCGGTCGCGATGTTGCTGCCGGGATAAGGCTGAAACATAAAGAAGGCCGCGTAATCAGGGCGCATCTCAATGGCAAAGTCGATGGTCTCCTCCATCTCGGCCCGGGTCTCGGTGGGGAAGCCAAGGATGAAATTGCTCAGCAGGCTGATGCCAGCATCCTGCGCCCGATGAAAGGCCTCGATCGCCTGCTCTTTCTTGATCCCCTTACGGATCAAGTCGAGCACCCGCTGCGAGCCCGCCTCGACCCCCGACTCG
Organism: Deltaproteobacteria bacterium UBA6601; assembly: GCA_002433485.1. Lineage (GTDB taxonomy): Bacteria > Myxococcota_A > UBA796 > UBA9615 > UBA9615 > UBA6601. Next base: position 65,584 of record DJIF01000014.1, on the reverse strand, counting down.
ATGCGATAGCAGCCAGCACGCTTCATCTTGGCAAGCAGGCGCGGATCCAGGCGATCGACCCGCTCAGCACACAGCCAGGTAAAGCCCAGATCCTGCTCGATCATCTTGTCAAGCAGCTCTTCAGCCCGGCGTGGATGCACCAGAAAGCGGTCGTCGTGGAAGCGAAACTCGGTGGTTCCATAGGTTTCACTCAGAAACTTCAGCTCAGCAATGATCGAGTCGGCCGAACGAAAGCTCATCTTCTGGCCGAAGATCGTGCGATCGCAGAATGTGCACTGGTGAGGACAGCCACGGTGAAAGAACACTGAGGTGGACTTGGGACTCTGCCGATAGCCCGGCGCCAGCCGGTAGAGATCCATGGGCAACAGGTGACGCGCTGGATAGGGCAGCTCGTCAAGGCTCTTATTGCGCTGCCGCTGGGGGTTGGAGACCACCTCACCATCCCGCAGGAAGGCTATTCCAGGGACATCCTCGATGTTCGGCCAGGCGGCAAGCACCTCACCAGTAGAAAACTCCCCCTCACCCAGAACCACCACATCGGCAAGTCCACGTCGCAGATAGACCTCGGGCCGTGCGGTTGCGTCATAGCCACCACACAGCAGCACCGCATCACAGCCCATGTCGCGGATCTCACGAACCATCTGCTGCACGTTCGGCAGACAGGGCGCTGTACAGGAGAAGCCGATGAACGCGGGATCATAGCGGTGGACCGCACGTTGTAAGCGGCCATCCATAGGCATGACCGAGAAGTCCAGGGCATGCACCGGGTAGCCATCCAACTCCAGCATCGCCGCGACCTGCAACAAGCCAAGCGGTGGCATCGTTGAGGTCGCGATGCGCTCGATGAGACTGTCGGGGATGTAACCCGGCTCAATAAAGAGGACGTCTGGCTTGCTCACAGCTACCCTTTCGAATCCATCATAGACGGGCGCAGGCGCTGCCGCCATGAAGGCTTTACTGAGACCAGCAACAAGGGTCCCGGTTCGAGCTACCACCCCAATGGTCTAGAGTGTCCGGTAAGGAGAGCCCGGCGCCATCCGCGCCGGTCACAGCAGCATGTCGGACGCAGTCCTCCCCAAGCTGAGCAGAAAGCACCTCCTCCAGGCACTGCTCGGAGTGGTTCTGGCACTGGCCCTGCTCAGCTTCTTCCTCAACCGCGCCGAGCCCACCCGCCTGATCCGCAGCTTCGCCTCCTTGACCCTGAGCGCAGCAGTACCGGCGCTGCTCTGCGAGCTCTGTGTCCAGCTGAGCAAGGCCCTGAAGTGGCAGGCTATCCTCCACCGAGTAGCAAAGGTTCGCTACAGCAGCGCCCTTAGCGCAGTACTGGTCGGCGCGGCCTCAACCCATCTGCTGCCGCTGCGCCTGGATGAAGTCCTACGCGCCGCAGTGCTGGCTCGCCGCGAGGACATCGCGCCAGGGACCGTGCTCGGAACGGTCGCCCTGGACCGCATCGTCGAGCTTGCGGTAGCCGGCACGATTCTGGTTGGTGCTGCACTGCTGCTGGACCTGCCCGACTGGATGGTCACCGCCGCCTGGGGCTTGGGAGCGGTCCTCCTGCTGGCCCTGCTCGGCTCGATCAGCTTGGTACGCGGAGAGGCACGACTCCGCCAGTGGCTCACCGCCAGCGGCGGCACCAGAACCGCCTGGCTAAGCCGCGGACTCAGTTCTGTGGCGAAAGGTCTGAAGAGCCTGCCCCATGGTCGCTCAGTGCTGCTGGTCATGCTGGGAACCGCTGGAGAGTGGATCGCGACACTGCTTTTCTACCTGTGGATGCTGCACGTATTCTCCGTCAGCTGTGGTGGCGAGGTCCCGCTGATCATGTCCATCGGCAACTCGGTTGCCTACATGGTCCCCAACGTGCCGGGCGCGCTTGGCATGTACGAAGGTGTCCAATCGGGAATTCTTGAGACCCTCGCAGGTCTGGACCCCAGCGCAGCGCTGGCCCTCGCTCTGAGTGCCCACGCGATCTTAATGATCCCGGTCACCATCGCAGGACTGGCGGTCGGCATCTGGGAGCTGCGCAGTCACCGCCCCCACCAGCCCAAATCAGCTGTGCCACCTTCGGCAGCGGAATCACCATGATCCAGCAGCACCGGCTGCGAGATTGGATCTTCACCGGATCGGGCTTTGTCCTGGGTCTGGGGCTGTGGCTACTGATAGCGCGCACGCTGACCTGGGCCAACCCGGTCGATACCGCAGCGTCAGCAGCTGAGTTAGGGCTCAACTCTCTGACCCTCCGCGCAGGCTATGACAAGGGTCAAGAATTAAAACTGCTGTGGCTGGGCTGCCTGCTGACTTCCCTCGGCATGTTACTGGGCCGCTGGCTGGCGCTCCGCCAGCCCATCGGCCCTCGACCCACGACAGGACTGGAAGGCATCACTACAAAACATTCTGAACAGGCCCATCGACTTCACGGTCGCCTGGCCTGGAGCCTGATCCTGCTGACCTCCCTGGCCACTGCCCTGCGCCCCAACGCAGTGTTTGGTGTCAGCCCCTGGGGGAACTTTGGCCTACTGGCCGAAGAAGGCGTCTACCTGGGCGCTATCCAAGCCCTACGGGAAGGGCGCAAGCTCTACGCTGAGCTGCACTTTCCGTACGGCCCCCTGCTGCTCCAGCCACTGCGGGCCTGGCTTGCTCTGTTTGGCGACCACATCGCATCGGCACGGGCCTACGTTATGTGCCTCCACGGACTCGGAGTACTGACGATGGCGCTATGCGTCAGGGCCCTGCTGGGCAGAACAACCAGCGCCTTGTGGAGTGCAGCGGGCGCAGCTCTGGCCCTGGCCCTGCTGGCACCCAGCTCACTGCCCAACCTGAACTCGGTGCTGCTGCGACCGATGCTCGGCTTCCTGCCGGTCGCCGTGTTACTCGCTGCACTGCGCTGGCAAAAACGCGCTGCAGCAGTGCCCCGACGCGCTTTGAGCCCGTTCCATCTGGCCGGTTGCCTCACCGCATTGGCCCTGCTGTGCTCAGTGGATGTAGGGGCGGCCGCAATCGCATCCATGACCACCATTCTGCTGCTCTCTCGTCCAGGCATACCGGCCATCACCGAGACTGCAGTGGGCAGCGCAGCGGTCTTAGCGATCGGCCTCCTGCCGCTCGTGCCTGACGGCTCTCTGATAGCACTCTGGGAACAGAATCTGCAGACCCTGAAACTGAGCGCCCTCGGCTATCAGGCGATCCCTTACCCCGATGCACTGAAGATCTTCATTGACAGCGACGGGCGGCGCGGAGGCTGGCCGCAGCAAGGCCTTACAGCCGCGCAGCTGGTCTGGAGCACGCTTCCCCCGCTGCTGTGCTGGCTGGCGCTTGGCTTGGGCGCCTCCCAAAAGCTAAGGCCCGGACCCAGAGGCAGTACCTTGTCCTTACTGGGGGTGAGCATCGCCAGCCTGACCCTACTGCACGCCGCCTTTGGGCGCAGCGATCTCTATCACCTGTGGTTCTACGGAGCGGCCCCAAGCATTCTTCTGCTTGTCCTGCTGGCGGCCGGCAGCTGGGCCGGCCTACCGCGAAGACTACGGGGACTGAGTCCGACACTAGCCGGCATAACACTCGCAGGCATCCTTTACTGCAACCCCATGGCAGAGGTCCAGGTCCAGGGAGATGAGCTGCAGCAAGCAGCCATAGAGCTAAATCACCCTCGCAGCGGCGGCATTAGAGCAGGACGAGAGAGCGTGGCGCAGATTGAGGCAATCCTGAACTTTGTCGAGCAGCTCCCAGCAGACCAGGGACTGTGGTTCTACCCCTCTGAGGCGATGCTCTACTACCTCAGCGACCGACCGCTACCCAGCTCCTTCCTGTGGGCCATCGACGGTCCAGACAATGCACTCCAACAACGTGCGATCAAGGAGCTCGAAGAGAGCCGACCGCAATGGCTCGTGCGCAACCAAATCGGCTTCGTAATCGATGGGATTCAGGAGGAGCAACTGCTTCCCCAAATTCACGCTTACATCGAGGCTCACTATCACCATTTCGACACCCTGCCAGGCACCACCATCATGAGACGTAAGCCATGAACAAAGGAGCTTCGGCCAGAAGCACTGAATGGCTGGCCATGGCGCTGCTCAGCGCCGCCGTTGCCTGGCATATGGCACCGCTGTTTGCCGCACCCTTTGCCGCAGAAGCAGTCATCGGCAGCGACAACTATCGCAGCCACGACTGGCTTGAGGTCACCAAATTCGATTACTACGCACGCAAGTCGCTGCTGGAGTGGGGTCAGTTGCCACTGTGGAATCCACTGTTGGCAGGAGGAATGCCGCAATTTTCGCATCCCAGCGACGGCAGCATGGGGCCCTTGATCCTCGCTCCGCTGCTGTTTGGTCATGTGCTGGGAATGAAGGTGAACCTTGCCCTTGTGGCCTGGATCGGAACGCTTGGCCTGTTTTGCCTGCTTCGACGCTGCCTCGCCGTATCCAGCTCAGCCGCCTTGATCGCGGCGCTCGGTTACTGCTGGGCGGGCTGGCTGCCGGCGCGGGTAGCAGTCGGCTTCTACGAGTCCTGTCTCGTGGTTGCCTGGCCGGCACTCCTCTACCTGTGGCTCTGCCCTGGCGACCACCGGGAGCGCCGCCAGCGATGGTGCCTGGGGGCCCTGCTGCTGTGGGCGCTGGCCATCCAGCTGCAGCTCGCCCTGCCGGTACTGGTACTGCTGATGGCCCTGCTACTCGCTGCCAAAGCGCTACAGGCGCGGCTCAGCCAGGCCGACCTACCCCGTACCGAAGCGCTAGGAGCGGTCCTGCTGCTCGGTATCGCCGGTCTGCTGGGAGGGGTCAAGTTCCTGCCGATGCTACATCTGCTCGAAGCCACTGACTTCCGTCAGACGGCCAGCTACCCGCGGCACCCGGACGCCTGGTACTTCAGCTTAGAACAGCTGTGGTACGCACTGTTTCATCATGTTCCAGAGCTGCGCGTCGTCGACAGCGATGGCAACCCGCGAGTGCAGGAATACATCACCCTGATGCCCGGAGTGGGTCTGCTGCTGCTGGCCGCCTGCGGCCTTCCCCTGAGCCTCAAGCAAAAGGGTAGGGCCATCCCCTGGCTGCTGGTGGGCGGTGTCTTCAGCTGGCTGAGTTTTGGGCCCTATGCCCCCGTAGACGGCTTCCAGCTGCTGCGACAATTGCCGCTGTTCTCCTCCATGCGCGGTCCCCTTCGCTACTTCAACTACCCCATGCTGCTCACCCTTTGTGTCCTCGCTGCTATCGGCTTCGACGGGCTCTGGCAGCTCACTACGGGCCAGCTTGATCGGGTGCTGGACGCTGCATCCGGCCAGGGCCCCAGGCGGCGCCAGGCCACAGCACTTGTGCTGTTGGTCCTCTGCGGGCTGCTCTGCCTGCCAGCTGCAAGCCAGGTGAGGGGGCTGTATCGAAGCTCCTTCATCTACTCAGCGGAACAACTGCCGCCACTGGAGCAGATCGAGAGCGAAGGGCTGAGGGTGGAGTACTCTGGCCAGGATTTGCTCAACTTGCGGGTCTACAGCAACGTACTGCGAGATGTGCCCACCATCTATACGCCCGAGGACATCCCCATCAAGATCGGCGCTCTGCCGGCACGCTGGCTGGGAGCGCGAGGAGACTTCGAGACCGAAGCAAGCTACCGGGGCGAAGTCTGGGTACGGACAGCAGACAGCCAGCCATCAAGCACAAGCAGCGTCAAGCTGTTGGCCTACCGGGGCCACATCATCGAGGTTTCGCACCAGCTCGATAAAGAAAGCATCGTGGTCGTCAATCAAAACCACTGGCCGGGATGGAGCTGCGGAGACCGTCCACTCCACGGCGAGTCCCTCAAGGAGCTGGGCGTACTGGCCTTTCGCGCGCCGCAAGGGCAAGGCACGACCACCTGTCGCTGGCAACCTCCCCGCCTAATGGCGGGACTGCTGGTCTCGGTGCTGGGGATAGTGAGCTTACTGAGTCTGTGGCCCTGGGCTGCCAGGCGGCGCGGGGAGCGGGTGCAGCCGCTGCCGCTCAGCGACAACATCGAGGGGCAGTGAAGCGCCCTCTACTGGCCAGCCTGGAGCGCTGCCGGCCAGCTGAAGAGCAGCTCTCAACTCCTCGGCCATAAGTCCATAGCCGCGCCAGTTCATATGACAATAGTCGACAAACAGCTCTGGACCAGGCAGGCCCAGGGGGCTGGCACGTTCTGCAGCCGCCTCAAGATCCAGCAGGTGAACATGCTCGGCGCCCGCCGCCAGCTCCCGAATCAACGCATTGTAGGACGGCCGGCAGCGGTTTCTGGGATTTAGCTCAGCAGCCTGCTCAAGTTCGACTCGAGCCCGCTCTGCCTCACCCAACTCAAAGCGTGCCAGGCCCGACCAGCGCAAAGCCTCGGCAGCATCTCCACAGCTCTCCAGGGCCTCGACGGCCTCAGCAAAGCGCCCACCAAAATAATGGGTGACACCCTGAGCTATGCACGGTCCCCACAACTGCTCCAGCTCTGACCGGCCCTGCTCAAACTGTCCCATCCGCAAGCGGGCGATCCCCTTCCAGCTCTGGATGTCCGGCAGGCCTTCGCAGCCCTCCAGCCGCGCCAAGCCCAGTTCTAGCTTGCCGCTGTGGAACGCCTCAACGGCTTCCGCACAGTTCCCCGAAGCGGAAGCATAGCGCTGGTCATCAATGACCGGGCCGGGCTCAAAGCCCCGGTAGCGAAGGTTCACCGGCAGGGTTGCCAGCAGCAGCGGCACACCCGCTTCGCGAGTCAGCTCTATGACCTGCTCGAGGTTGTGCTGAAACTGCTTGCGAACCGCTTCCGCGTCCGGGTGCTGCGGAGTGAAGTAGCGCCGCTCAGCAGGGTCTGGCGCTGGAGCCAGGTGCTTGGCCAGGAAACGATAGCCACCGAGCTTGTGCAGCTGCTCCGCCACGGTCCCCGGACTGAGCACACCCTCATTGTTGCAGCTGGCCACCACCAGTACATCAGGCTGATAGGGCAACACAGAACGGGCGACCTCGACCACCCGGTGACTGCTGGTTCCCCCGGCCGCGACGTTGATTACCTCCACTTCCCGGGACGGAAAGAGCGCACCGTACTGGGCACGAAGCCAGGTCGAAATCCCACCAAAACTCTCCCGACCGTCGGACTCACAACAGTCGTAAGGGGTGCCCTGGGCAAAAGAGGCTCCCAGCAGGAACATCCGCCAGCGCGACCCCTTGTCCGCGGCAAAGCTGCTGTTGACCATGTGGTCGCGCGCATAGGGGGTGGACCGAAAGCGGTCGCCAACTTTCTCAAAGATCGCCTCTTCCTGGTACAGCATGCGATCCTCAACCCGGTGAGTCTGGACCACACCCTCATCTTCGAGCAGTTCGACAAGTGCATTCAGTCCAACCAAGACGACCACGGTCACCGTCACCGAAAAGACGGCGCTGCGCAGAGTCCCTGGACGCCTGTCAGTCATTGCTGTGGGGAGTCCAATGATGACTCCGCGGCATCCAACTCAGTCGCCAGAGCAGCGCACACCTGGCCACCATTCAGGGACCATACTGCCACCCCTCGCTTAAGGCCCGGCAGCTCAATGCTCCTCTCCAAGCCCCAACCCTGCTCCGCAGCAATGCAGCGAGGCCGCACCGGCTTAGCCCCACGCGGATAACCGGACAGGGCCAGCTGAGTGTCGCCAGCCGGCACCTCATTACAGATTGGCGGAACGGTGCGCTTCACCTCGCCCTCCTTGAGGTGAGCGTACAGGGTCCGATAGCGCAGCCAATAGACGTCGCCTGCATCCCCGACCAGCGGGTCATCGGCGGCGAGCCGAAAGTGCTGCGCCCGACAGTGTCTCAACTGAGCCCACAGCGCCTCGCGCAATGGCGCCCGATCATCCGCCTGGCTGCTTCGCCGCGCCCAGCCTCGCTGGTCGACCGAATCAGCAAGACCCCAGCGAAGGATCTCTCCGAGTCGCTCCGGACGATCCAAGGTTGGCGCCACGCTACGCAGCGCCGGACTGTCGCGAAAGTGGAAGTCCAAGCCAACGGCAAAGCCGGCCACCAGCACCAAGGCAGCCGTAACCATGCGCAACCGCGCCTGCAGGGATACCCAGCCTATGGCCGCCGGGATCACCAGCGCCGGGGCTGCGGTGAGCAGAAAGCGATCATCCAACGGCGGCACTCGGACCAACAAGAACAGCCACTGTCCCAACAGGACCGCCGCAACCAGGGTCCAACCCCGCCGGCCGCTACGCCACCACACGCCCAACAACAACAACACGGGAGCCAGCAACAGGGGTGAGTAGATGGACGCCAACAGGCGGCTCGGATAGAAAGCCAGCCGCGCGGCAGTGGGCGCCTCAAAGCGAGCGAAGACCCCGGCCAGTACTCCCTGCGCGCTGGCCGAATCCACCCCAGCCGGCCCACCATGCGCTGCAGTGGTACCGATCTCGCCGAGCATGGCGGTAAACGAATCGTTAGGGCCCATCGCCTTGATGAACAGTAAAGAGCCGCAGGACATTACCGAGACCGCCACCAGCGCACCGAGCAAACTGTTACGCCAGCCTCGACTCTGATGGCTGCTCCCCTCAACCAGTTGGCCCAGTGAAACCGCAGCGATCATGATGAGGCCGAAGGGGAGCGCGGTCCACTTGACCAGGTTGGCAGCAAACAGAAACAGACCAGCTAAAACTCCATAACGCAGAGGGCGTCGGGTCAGGCCAAAGCAGGCCACAGCGGTCGCAGCCCACAACAACGCAGTCATTGGCAGATCGTAGTAGTAGCGGCAGGCTGCGCCGTGCAAGGCTGGAATCAACATCACTCCGCAAAATGCCGCCACGCCCGCCTGCCGCGAAGCAGCCACACTGGAGACCACGACCGCCACTGAAATAGCCAGCAGCAACAACCACAGCAGGCCCGTCCACAGAACCTCCTGGGCGCTGGACCCGATGAGCGGCCCCAACATCAGGGTCAACAGGTGCAGCAGGGGCGGAAATGCACCGTCGGCCAGCGCCAGGAACTGCAGCGTGCTCAAGCCTGGATCGCGCCAGAACTCCAAGGTCTCCATCCGCGTCAGGTGCTCTATGTACTGGGCCGAGTCTGCACCATAGGGCTGCAGGCCTGTACCGTGGGTACGGGACAAGACCATGGCGCTGACCCCAGTCACCACCACCAGGGGAATCTCAAAAAAGGAGGCCTTGTTGCTCACGAAGGGAGCCCCAGAATCCAGAACCAGTGGGGGTTAAGCCAGATTTGATCCTGGCCCCGCAGATAGAAGAACAGCTGGCTTAGCAGCGTAACCACCACGAGCCCACCGACCAGACCGCGATTGATAAAACCTTCACTCAGCTGCCAGCACGAACTCAGCGCCAGAACCGCAGCAAAGACCAGCACCGGATCGATGATCACAAAGTAGTGATAGCTGTCGGGATAAGCCTGCCCATCCGCGAGCTGGTAGTGCTGCATCAAAAGCACCGCAAAGGTAAAGGCGAGGGCGGCAAAACCCAGCCCAGCTGCCATGGGATCGTGACGCCGAAGGGCTGGCATCAACCACAGTCCTGCGGGGCCCAGCAACACGAAATTAGTCCAGCCCAGGCTAAGTCCACCCATCTCCGCCATGCCCCGCGAGGGATCCCGCTCAAACGCGAGCGCTTCGTACAGCCCCGGGTAGGTGGTCGACATAAACAGGCCAATGATCAGCACGGAAAACACGAGCAACACTCTGCGGCGATGCGGCAGCATAAAGAACAGGGAAGCGGTCAACCCACCAATAGCGAACCAGGTCAGCAGGTTCATCAACACCGCTGAGAGGCCGGCAACCAGTGCTGCCACCACTGCAGCACGGCTGCCGGG